>PBNR01000001.1 GCA_002723195.1 Gammaproteobacteria bacterium
CTGCACGAAGCGGCCACGCAGCTCCGCAGACTCGACTTGCCCCATGCCGGCGTCCTTCTTGATGCCACCCGCCAGGAGCGCCAGCGCCGAGTGCTCGCCCCTCGGGAGGCCGCTCCGCACGCGCAGCGCGCACGGACCCTTTTGCCGCGACCGACCGCGAACGGCGAGTGATGGCCAGCGCTGCGCTAGGTATCGAAGTCGGACTTGTTGAAACCTGATCACGAATATCGAGAATCATATCCAGAAACTCCTGCATTTCTTCGCGCCCTACAATTTCCAATCCATGGCCTGGAATTATCTTTGTATCGGGACCTGCCATTGAAATTGCCAGATCTAGCGCCGCGATGGTCCCTCTTAATGTGCCGCCATTAAATTTATCGATAATCGGATAACTAGTGGTTCTAAACACGTCACCAAGATGAAGCACATCAGACTCAGAAAAATAAACAAAAGTATCGCCATCAGTGTGAGAAGGCGGTGCCAAAAATGCACGCACTTCTTCTCCATTCAAATGAAAGCCGATCTCATTATCATAGGTAATTACAGGGCGAGCTGCCGCTGGCTGCTGTGGCAGAAAACTGCCACCTTGTCGCGGAAAATGACTGGTCTCTTCTAGGAATTTAAGCCGTGTATTGTCATGTGCAAAAATCAACACACCGAGCTCTGCTAGGTTTTCATTTCCGCCTACATGATCGACATGAATGTGCGTATTAATAAGGAAACGAATTTCGCTATCAGTCACTGCTTTAACCGCTGCGACGAGTCGATCAGCGAGCGGCGCAAACAAAGCGTCAACCAAAAGCACTCCATCCGGCCCAGCCATAACGCCGATATTTCCACCTCCTCCAGGCCGTTGCACCATATATACATTCCCCTGTACATGTTCGATACTGAGTTCAACACCTGCGAAAGAACCCTGCGCAATAGAATGGTTAGCGATAATCGCTAGGCAGCCGGAGACAAAGAACACTGATAATGATTTAAACGGCTTATTCATTTTTATTTTCACCTTGTTTGTTCGTTTAAAGTTCCCAGGAGAAACTAAATTAGACTAGCTTATTTTCAAGACCGGTATTTAACAGAGAAAAAAGCATATCAGACTCTAATTTGTTTGAATTCCGAGTTCGACAACAGCAATACCACTTTCCCCTGCAACTGAGTACAGTAAATAAGTTTTATCATCTTCCTGATAAATAGCTGGATCTCTAAGCTGATTTACTCTCTCATCAATGTGCCCTCCACGGGAAGGCAATATTGGAAGATTCGCTCCCTCCCACTCGGTCTCCGGGCGAAGGATTTCTTTGGGCTCGCTAGCGGCCCAATTCATCCAATCACTCTGTAGGTCAATAGTAGAGAGAAAAATCCTTTCCGGAGCATCTCGCCTATTCGTGAAAAATACGTAAAGGCTACTATCTAGAATTAGTAAAGCAGAATGTCGCATGTCGGCTGTAAAAAACTTAGGTCCCTCTTCAAAATTCGTGAGGCCATCTCGAGAACGATATAGGTAGCCTGGCATACTCATCGCATAAAAGTAATCCTCATGTTTGATCACACGAAAGTAGGCACGACCTAAATCCTCTTCTTTTCCTTCGAAATTAATTCCGTCCTGTGATATGGCCGCGCGTGTGAACTGCCTTCCTTCGCCCCTTCCATGGTAATACATGACTATTTGCTGAAGATCTTCACGCACATGTACGTCCGGAGAAGCAATGTGGGGATAAAGGGCAGCAGTCTGCCCTGGCGCTAGTGAACATGGGGGACAAGTCATGGGAAAGTGAGACTGTTCCAGTTTTAGAGTTCCGGGTGAATATATAGACCAGGGCCCCGTAACCTTATCCGCATAGGCCATGCGAATGTACTCACCTCTATGATCTGCAAAATATAAATAGTACTGACCTAAAGAGTTCTCTATCCAATCAGGCACTTTAATTAGCGAGGGGCCCTGGATATTTCCGCCCATCCGCGGATCTAGCTCAGGGGTGATTATTGGCTTATCCAAAATACGATTAACGCTGACTGCTGAAGAGTCCGCTGCTTGAGCAGAAACAATATAGAGGGGAATCATAAAAACGAGGATAAGAAGAATTATCGTTTTTTGCATAGGAACTAAGGCCTCGAAGATTCTATTTACTTTACGCCCCATTGAGTTCTAGATTCAATGCGCTTACATTTTTTCTGAAATATATCAGTAACAGTCTTACAAATATTCTTGAAGGTCAAATAAATCTTGTGTTTTCAAAAGTTAAAGCCTAGTTTTCTATGATGTAAAAACTCGATTGCTAGAACTCAGTGAAATTTAGATTGAAACGTTTGTTATTAGTAATAATAGGATTATTGTGCGGCTCCCCAGTTTTATTTATGCTGGTCTTGCTGTTCTATCCCCGACCAATAAGTCTGACACCTGACCATATCTACCAAGGCAGTGCTAATCCTGTTAATTACTGTGAACTACCTTTTCTTGATGGATCAGGTCTCATGGCTAATGATTTTCCGCAAGGTCATACTCCCAATTGCGGCTATAAGGTATTTCCTAAGCCGATCCTAGAGGGTTGCTCAGAGCCACTGCCACGTAGCGCTACTGATATGCGTGGCCTCTGGTTAGAATCAAGGTCAGATGGGCTTGCGGGGCACTTTGAAAGGATCGAACAATGTGGCAACCGTCTCGTAATAACTTCCTCTGGGCTAGTGCATGATGCAACAACTGACGGTAAGCTAGAAGGGGCATCGAATGATGTGCGGCCCGTGGTTTGGGGGCCTTTGAATTTTTGTATTCGCACTAGCGCCACAACAGAATGGCTAGATGGACGTCTGGAGTTCAAAGCCCTAGGGATAGTGCCAGTAGTGACTCGATATCTAGAACACGGGCAACTAAAATGGGAATACCCCGGTCGTGGTGTCACAACAATGGATCGAATTTGTAAACTGCCTCAAACAGAGCAGATAAAGCGGTAAAAGAATAATCCAGAGGAGTTGTGTTGGTCATGAAAATAATTTTTTTTATACTATCTACTATAGGAGTTTCCTTATTTTCAGCGGGTGCTGACGCGCAAAATTCTGCAATCTCTACCGCGAGTTTTGATGGTTTAAAGGTAACCCTCTGCGGTACCTCCTCACCCCTCGTTGCTCCGGGGCGAGCACAAGCATGCGTGGCAGTTGAAACGCCAGAGCATCTCTATATTATCGATGCTGGCTCAGGTTCTTCCGCGACAGCGACCCTCTCAGGTATTCCTACAGGCAAACTGCGAGCCATCTTGCTCACCCATTTCCATTCAGACCATATTTCCGATATTGGTGATTTTAATCTCAGTTCCTGGGTAGCAGGTAGACCTATGCCATTGCAAATCATTGGCCCTGAAGGTGTTGAACGAATAACCGAAGGTCTTAACATGACCTACGAGCTCGACCGTAAATACCGCGTAGCACACCACGGCCAAGAATTACTAGACCCAGAATTAGGAATTCTTCACTCTCACACAATTGAAGAAGGAGTAATCCTCGACGACAATGGGCTCCGTATTACCGCCTTCGAGGTATCCCACCCCCCTGTAGAACCGGCCTTTGGTTATCGCATTGATTACGGTGAACGTTCAGTGGTCATAAGTGGGGATAGTCTTGTTACGGATAAGATAATCGAAATATCTGATGGAGTAGACCTCGTTCTCCATGATGCTATGGCATTGCAACTAGTGCAGGGTGCAGAAAACGCAGCGCGGAGTTTTGGTAATTCTCGGCGTGCAACAGTGCTCCACGATATTCAGGACTATCATGCAACCACTGCCGACTTGCAGCGACTAGTGACAGAAGCGGATATCGGTCAACTTGCCCTGTACCACTTAGTACCAGCACCACGAAACGCCATGGGTATTGCTGCTTTTACCCGCGAAATTCCAAACGGAATAATATTAACCGAAGATGGCATGGTTATAGCATTGCCATCCAATTCTGAAGAAATAAATATCGACTAAGGACATCGATTATCGCTATTGCGCTAAGTTAATTATCCAGAGAAACGGAATTGGCTATTTGGAAATCGTCAATAGCTGATTCAATATCTTCGCAGGAGTTAAACTATCCATGAATAAATGTTTATTAACGGTATTAGTAATATCTTATGCAATCTCGATATCTCCAGCAGTCGCCCAATACGAGCCACCAAGAACCTATACTGCAAAACCAGATTTACAAGGATACTGGAGCAACGCTTCTCTTACGAAGATGGAACGTGATCCCAGCTATGCACAATACGGTCTGGTGTTTCCTCCTGATCAGGTTCCTCAGCTAACACTAGATCATCCTCAAGTAGTCCGACAGGCTACTGATGATAATCAGGTCTGGAAACAGTTGCCAGATGGAGCCGATTTAGCTAGCGGGCGCGGCTACAACGCTTTTTGGGTCGCTCCAGGTTCTAGCTTCGCATGGGTGAAAGGGGGGTTTCGAACGTCCATGGTCACTTATCCTGTAAATGGATTAATTCCCTATTCCGAAGAAGGCCTAAAATTGAGAAGAGAAAACCGGGCGAAATATTCTGGCGTGCTCTCAGATCAAGTAACTATGGGGACGGATGGGCCGGAAAGCAGAGCATTGGGGGAACGCTGTCTTATTGGCATGGGTAGCACAGGCGGGCCTCCTATAACTAATGTCAGGTATAACAATCTCTATCAGATTATTCAAACTGAAAAATACATAGTGATCCATATAGAGATGTCGCATGATGTGCGCATTATTCCCGTAACAGAAGAATACAGAAGGGCTAAAATTACTCCTTGGTTTGGTGACTCTATCGGTCATTGGGAGAGTGACACTTTTGTTGTTAAAACCAAAGGCCTCCATCCGCTTCATCGCGAACGCCATTATGTTGCCGCATTATCTAATCAAGCAAGCATAGTAGAACGTTTCACTCGATTTTCCGACGACCAAATTTTGTATGAGTTTGAAATCACCGACCCAATTTACTATACCGAACCCTGGCGAGGTGAAATGAGTTTCACTTCCTCAGCGGAGCCAATCTATGAGTATGCCTGCCACGAGGGTAACTATGGGCTAAGCGGCATTCTTGCCGGCGCACGAAAATTAGAACAAGAATCAAATTAATTAATCAATCAGAATCGGGGTTTTAGTGAAATGATTAGAAGACTTATAGGTTTGTTGACGGTTTGCATAGCATTTCTAGCTGGCATGACTTTTCAACATCGCCAAGCTATTTCCGCTCAAGAGCAGAAAATTTATGAACTACGAACGTATACGACTGCACCGGGCCGACTATCCCCTTTATTGAATCGATTTGACGGTGGTGAAATAGATTTGTTTCATAAACACGGCATGACAAGCATTGGCTACTGGGTACCAGATCACGAAGATCTTTCTCAAAACACTTTAGTGTATATGGTTGCTCATGATGATCGAAATTCAGCAGAAGAATCCTGGACAAATTTTTCTGCCGATCCGGTCTGGACGCAGATGTGGAATAAATCTTTAGAAGATGGCCCTATTGTCATCGGAGTTGAAGTTCAATTTCTTAACCCAACAACGTTCAGCCCGCTGCACTAAGCTGTCTTTAGAGTATTGATCCGATATTGAGCGTTGTGGTACCACCAAGGATATCATCACCACAGGCAGCAGGAGCTGATTGCGGCGCTTTTTGTGTTATAGGCCCAACCAATTCCACAAATATGCCATCAGGATCAATGGCATTGATGATGCCCATTTCATCTAGCCCCGTACCGGAGCAGCAAGGCGCTATTTCTGACAAAAATTCTACACCCTGGACAGACAGTGAAGTAACAGCTGAATCTAAATTCAGCACCGCTAACGCAATTCGATGTATACCTATGTGATTAATCGGTGGCGGGTATGGTGGCTCAGAATTAAATGGTTCAAGCCACTGAACCAATCGCAAAGTATGACCATCCCCATTAGCTAGGCTTATATCAGCACCGCGGATTGTAAAAGGCCGATCAAGCCCGAAAGCCGCTGCTTCTCCCAATGAGCTCCGTTCTGGCAACATTTTAATATTTGTGTAACCAAGGCTTCGATAAAACTTTAACGACTCACTGAAATCACTCACATTTATACCGATATAGGGCATAGAATTTATGCCAGTCAATGCCCCATTGCCAGAATTAGAAGGATTCGAGTTCTCCAAAAGTTTCAAGTAAACCCCATCCGGGTCTTGCATAAACGCGAAGCGTTTACCTTTATCACCAAAAGGTTCAGATAAAAAATCTACGCCTTGACCTTGCAGGTAATTGTAGTCAGCCTCGAAGGAAGAGGTTCCGAGCGCAGCATAAGCCAGACCTAAATGGTTCAGATCAGGATAGGGCGGCTCGCCATTGAAAGGTTTATTGAACTGAATCAGATCAATAGATGTGGGCCCGAGTGAATTTGGAATAGACATCAACTCAATGGCTTCGATTTGATAAGTGCACAAGTCATACATTCCTAAAGAACGCGCCATAGCGTGTGTATTAGTCTTTGGGAAATCACTTACTCCCTGCGTGTAGCCTAACAGATGATAAAATTCACGGGCACGCTGAAAATTGGCAGTCTGAGTATTGAAATGAATACGTGCAGTAATATTACTTTTTTCCGCCCCAGCCGCATACGGCAAACCCGATACTTGCAATAGCAAAAAGCAAATAAAAAATCGAAACAGAGAGACTAGCTTATTAAAAAGCATATACCTAAACAGTATTCGCCAATTTATGAAGGTAGCTAAGGAACGTTGCTGGAGTAGATAGTACTTCAGCAACGTTATTGCGTCTTAATCAGTCCGTAGCAAAGCAATAAAGTAATCCGGCACCGCCGACACTTACCAGCTCTTCCTGCGAACAACCTGGCGTGCCATGAGATGAGTTCCAAGGCGAACCCGGCGTCAAAAAAGACCAACGATCAGCGTGACCCACTCTAGCACTGCCCTCGCTATTACTCGTCCAATTATCGCAAGTTTGATCTTGCCCTGTCGGGTAAGCCGTGCCGTCAATTTGCGACCCGGTGAGTATATCGTGCTCTGAAAACTCTGGGGTTTCTATGCGCGACGCAAACTGATTGCCGTTTTCATCCAATGAAGTAGTCCAGTTTAGATTAGAGTTATCGTAGTGCAGATTTTCGACACTTGTAGCCATAATTAAGCCGTTAGCATTAGCCCAGGGACCGTCGCCAATTCTGTCGCGCGCATTAACCGCGCTCGAGCCTTGGGTGCTTAAATAGGCTGCCCAGGTACGACTTGAACCGGCAGCGGTGGCCAGAGCATTGCAATGCGCGTCAGCTCCAGCTAATCCACCAAGATTAGCCCCATCTCCAATTCCCACACTTGTCACGAAAAAGCCCATTTCAGGTGGCTCATCATCCTGCTGCGCCATAATTGTAAGCGGAGGCACTGTAAATAGCGCCGCTAATATTATTACTGCAGTTTTCTTATTCATTTTTCTCTCCTCCAGCACTCTTAAAATAGGGGCTCTTGAACACAAACCTTAACCCTAATGTGTTCTACCGTAAACAAATTTCAAAAAGAAAATAAAACAATTACAAATACGATATGATAAAAATAGGAAAAATATCGACTAGATGTTCAGCTGCTCACTAGGTTACTAAGGAAATTAATATGAAATCGAGGCTACTATGGGGTGCCATTTTGTTATACACGCTGACCTCAACAATAACAAGTTCAGTTCTCGCTCAACAAAGAGCTAAGAATGATGGTAAGCAACCAAATATCATCCTAATGCTTGCCGATGATTTAGGATTTACCGATATATCGCCATTCGGAAGTGAAATTCATACCCCCAACATTGCAAAACTCGCTAGAGAAGGTCTCTCTTTCACGAATTACCACACTGCAGGTAGTTGCGCTCCTGCAAGAGCCATGTTGTTAACAGGTGTCGATAGCCATAGGAATGGCGTTCCGAATATTCCAGAGGCACTTCCATCGGAGCTAACGATCTATGAACACTACCAAGGAGTTTTAAACAACAGAGTTGTTACATTGGCTAGTCTGTTACAAGCTGAAGGCTACCATACTTATATGACCGGCAAATGGCATTTAGGCCATACCCCTGAACTACTGCCCTCATCGAGAGGATTTGATCGGACAATAGCAATGGCAGATACTGGCGCTGACAATTGGGAACAACGTGCTTATTTGCCGATTTACGAGAAAGCAAATTGGTATGCAGACGGTGAACCTCACAACCTGCCTGATGACTTCTATTCTTCGAAATACTTCATCGACAAAACAATTGAATTTATTGCTTCAAACGAAAACGATGAAAAGCCTTTCTTCGCCTACGTTCCTTTTCAAGCTGTACACATGCCAGTGCAAGCCCCTCGTGAATTCTCAGACAAGTATGCCGGTGTTTATGATGAAGGCTGGGCAGTTATGCGCGAAAGAAGAAGGGCCGCTGCTATCGAGGCCGGCGTGGTTCCGGAGGACTCCAATATAACTGTTACTCCTGGTACTCTTGATTGGGGAAAGTTAACAGAAGAACAACAAAGGCATCATGCTCGACGCATGGAAGTTTATGCGGGCATGGTTGATGCAATGGACACGCATATTGGCCGATTGATAGATTACCTAGAAAGTATCGATGAATACGAAAATACCATCTTTATATTCACTTCAGATAACGGAGCAGAGGGATCTGGTTTAATCAATCCGGAAGGGAGTTCTATACTGGATGACTGGTTTAATCTTGTGGGTTATAACGCAGACTATAACACTTTAGGTGAACGCAGTTCATTTAACGCCATTGGCCCAAGTAATGCAACTATAGCAGCATCACCGCTGACCTATTATAAATTTCATGCTAATGAAGGCGGGCTTAGAGTACCACTTGTTATGGCCGGCCCAGGAATTGCGCGACAAAATGAATTTACTGATGAGTTCGTATTTGTGACAGACCTTACTCCGACAATACTGGGGTTAATAGGAGCAGATGATCATGGAGGGACCTGGAATCAGAAAAGNATTGAAGAAATTATAGGAACTGATTTTTCAAACTTTCTGGCGAATGACGCACAGCAAATACACAATTCAGATGAACCCATCGGTTATGAGCTAGGAGGCAACAGCGCTCTGTTTAAAGGTGATTATAAANTAGTAATAAATAGGGTAAGTCAGAATGAAACTAACTGGCACTTATATAATATAAAGACGGACCCAGGGGAAACCAACGATCTCACTCATGACATGCCAGAGCTGTTTGCTCAAATGCTAGCCGACTATGAAAATTATGCTGAGAGAAATAATGTTCTGCCGATGCCCGAAGGCTATAATAGGGTAAGAACTATTTTTAGAGGTGGGTTCAATTAACAATACACTATAGGAAAACAGCAACCGGCCATCGTAAAAGGACGCCGAGCATTTTCTGTTCAAATTGTCGTGTTGCTAATTATCTGCATAATCACTCCCATATAGATATAGGCATTAATGTAATTTCACGAGGATCGATCACGACGTGTTTGATAANTTCTCGACGCCAGGTNTAAGAAACATGCACCAACCCATCANAAGTTTGTATCACTGCGGGGTATGAATATTCCCCTCTTGCATTTTCGAGCTCTAAAACCGCTTGCCAGTTTTCACCATCTTCTGAGATCGCAATGTTCAATGGCGAGCGACCATCTGAAGTATGGTTGTAAACAATCAAATGACGTCCATCGTTTAGGGTAAGCGCATCAGTTCCAGAGTTTGGATTGGGCAATGAAGTCAGTTCCACGGGACTCCAGTTCAAACCGTCGTCGTCGGACCAGGTCTGAAACACATAGTCAGAACGTGATCTGCCGACAGCTTGGAGGCGACCACCAGTATGGACTAACACACTGGGTTGGATAGCGTGGATTTCTGCGCCGCTTGAAACTGGTGTCGGTCGAATTATCTCCCAAGTGACACCACCGTTGGTTGATCGTTCAAAGTGTATTCGCCAAATACTAGGCTGGGTGTTCGTTTCTGAGCTACTCGAATTTATTAATGTCCCACTAGAAGTCCGAACTGGTTTGTTTTTGATTGGCCCCAACACACCATCAGGTAACCTTTCAGGCGCGCCCCAGGTCCGTCCATTATCGCCAGACTTGATAAACAAACCCCACCATTCTCGAGGGCTAGGCCCTACTTTATAAAACAGAGTAATTTCGCCATTTTCATCGGCAAAAAGCACAGGATTCCATGTAGGAAAACGGGTACCATCATCTAGCAATCCCGTGGCGACCTCAACGGGCTGCATCCAAGTATCCGCGTCCTGTCGTGCCAACCAAATTCCGACATCATCGTTACCTTCAGCGGTGCCCCCAAACCAGGCCACAAGCAACCCAGTTTCAGTTTCCAATAATGTGGAAGCATGAACACTTGGGAATAGCCCTTCATTAAATACAAACCCCGAACGTACTATACCCGGTTGGTTGCTGAGGGGGTCCGCACACGATGAGAGATTAACCAAGCCCAGAAGGCATAAGATATTTAGTGGGAAACGCGGCATAATTTACTCCTATACGACGAAGTTATTGTTCAAATAAACAAAACTTGCGTCAGAAGGTCAAATTTTTCCCAGAGATATCAAAACATTTTGGTTACAATGTCTANAGGAGAAGAATAATGAAAATCAAAATCTTTGTTACCTTGATCGCCTTATTATTGCTTTCGTGCGGAAATCAACCGCCAGACGCCAACTTAAGTGCCTTAGACGAAACTCTTGAAAGGACCATCTATAACACAACCCATTACGCACCACAGAATCGGCCAGATGTGCGAGGGTTAACCGCGGCAGTATCTGCTGGTCATCCTCTTGCCACCCAAGCTGGAATGCGCATCCTTCAAGAAGGTGGAAACGCCACCGACGCAATTATCGCTATGGCTGGNGTACTTTCAGTGGTGAGACCCCANATGAATGGAATTGGCGGAGATGCATTTGCTATATTTTATGAAGGAGAAACAAAGGAAATCACAGCCCTTAACGCAAGCGGAAGGGCCGGTTCAATGGCTACTCCTGAATTCTTTGCCAAGGCCGGAGTGGAGCGCATACCTGGTAGCGGAGCATTATCCGTAAGCGTCCCANGTGCAGTGGCTGGTTGGCTTGATGCCCACGAGCGCTTTGGCTCTATGGATTTTGCTTATCTTTTAGAACCAGCGATTCAATATGCTCGTGTNGGATTTCCGATATCTACCCGGCTCGCAATGGATTTTGAGGAGCAAGGCGATAATTTAAACCAAGACGGTCGTGATCTTTATTTGCCAACNGGGTCTGCTCCTCCAGTTGGCAGTTTGTTAATCAATAAAGAATTGGCTAATTCTTTAGAAACTGTAGCCAATGAAGGCAAAGAAGGATTCTACCGGGGGGCGATAGGGAAAAAACTTGCGGCTTACATAACTGAATTAGATGGCCATTTAAGAGAAGAAGATTTTGCTAATCATACATCGACCTGGGTTGAACCTGTGCGAGGAAACTATCTAAACCATACNATGATTGTTATGCCCCCNAACACGCAGGGCGTAACTCAACTAGCANTAATGGAAATGGCAAAATTTCATCCANTGGGGACCCTGGGACATAACAGTGCACAGTACCTTCACNCCCTCATTGAATTAAAGAAATTAGCCTTTGCCGATCGTAATCGCTGGATAGCGGACATGGATGTAGTTGACGTGCCCGTGGACGCCTTATTAGATCCAGTGTATTTGCGAGAACGCGCTAATCTAATCGATCCTGCTAACGCAGCCATAAATGTGAAACCGGGCTTCGGTGACGAGATCTTCCCCGAAGAAAAAAAGAATCGTGAAGACTCCGGCGACACAGTCTATATCGCCGCTATCGATCAATGGGGGAATGCCGTCAGCTGGATCCAGAGTAATTTTGCTGGCTTTGGTTCCGGCCTTTTAGAATCGGAAACAGGGATTCTTTTACATAACCGTGGCGCTTTATTTTCACTCGAAACGNGACACCCAAATGAAGTAGCTCCGGGCAAGCGACCTTATCACACCTTATCACCTATGATGGCTTTGTATCCAAACGGTGATTTTGCATTTGCACTTGGCACACCGGGAGGAGATAGCCAAACTCAATCTTTATTACAGATCGTACATAATATGCTGCTATTCGATATGACCCCACAACAGGCAATTGAAGCACCGCGTTTCCGCTCTTCCGGTGGAACTAACGTCGCGATCGAAAACCGAGTTAACGCAGAAGTTTTGGCCGGACTTAACGCATTGGGGCACGATCTGGATTTAATCGATGGATGGACAGCAACTTTCGGTGGAGCACAAATGATACATCATGATCCTAATACAAACGTAATAACAACGGCAGCAGATCCTCGTCGTGAAGCGTATTCACTGGCTTATTAATNAATTACTANAGCGAAAAAAATTTAGAGGTNGCAACAATGAATAAGGAATTATCAAAAGGTATNTTNTTTATAATCGCGANTTTCTGGGCATCANTNACTTNAGCNCAGACNGGCTTACGTTTTGTTGACCCAGAAGAAGTCGGATTTTCACCTGAACAGTTAAATAAAATAGAAAGCTATTTCCAAGGCCGAGTTGACCGAGGGGAAATTGCTGGCATTGTTACCCTAGTCGCCCGGGAAGGAAAGATCGCCCACTTAAGCGCCATTGGGTACCAGGATGCCGAACAACGCATTCCAATGGAGGTCGATACGCTATTTCGCATTTATTCCATGACAAAACCTATTGCATCGACTGCACTGATGATGCTGTATCAAGATGGCTTATTTCAATTAAATGATCCCCTTTCAAAATTTATTCCTGAATTTGCTGACCTTCGTGTTCTTAGGGAACCTAATGGTCCTCTCGATGAAACCGTGGCTATGGAAAGAGAGCCAACAGTGCAAGATGTTCTTCGACACACCGCCGGTTTCTCTCATGGACTAGGCAGAAGCGAACACGATGAACTATTCGTTGGGACTGGTATCTTTCGCCCAGAAACCTCACTGGAAGAAATGATGACAGCCCTATCAACGGTGCCTTTGATGAATCAACCCGGCTCCGCCTATCGTTACAGCGTCGGCCCCGATGTAGCGCTGCGCTTAGTCGAAATAATTTCTGGCATAGAAGCTGACGAATACCTAGCGGAACGCATGTTTGAACCGTTGGGGATGGGTAATACGGGCTACGTTGTGACCTCTGATAACGCCCACCGTTTATCGCCAATTCATTGGATAAAGGATGGCGAGCTAGTAGCCATTAATGAGGAAAACGGCAGCCCATTCGGCGGTGTCCTAGTTGAAAACTGGTCTGTTAACAACTATACCGTTGATCATGATTACAAAGGGGGCAGTATCGGCCTTGTTTCCACCGCTGCAGACTATTGGCGATTCGCTCAGGCTATGCTCAATGGTGGAGAAATAGACGGTAAACGCATTATAGGTCGCAAAACTGTTGAATATATGGCGCAGAATCATTTGACCGCGCAACAACATGAAACTTTTAGTCCAGCCTTGGGTTTTGGTCTTGGTTTTGCCACTATAGAAATCCCAGCTGGAGTAAGTTACACAACTACCAAAGGCAATTTTTATTGGGCGGGAGCTGCAGCAACNAATTTCTGGATAGATCCAACTGAAAATATCGTGGTAGTGGCCATGACTCAGCATATGGGTGTGAGCGGAACTGGGGCATTACGAGGGGAGTTACATTCCCTAGTGTACGGCGCGTTGGTTGATTAAGTACTTAAGTTGTTGAGAGTCAAAAATAAATCTATGCTTTGACTCTCCTGCTCTTNCGTCTGCGCATTGATAGCACGACATTTTGGAGAACGAGTATAAAATTTGTCTGTTGGTTTTAGACATACGGCGCTGGAAATAGTTTTTCTCAGTACTTTAATAGTACGTATTGTTAAAACACAACATTATCCGTCCCGATTACCCCAAAGATTAATGATTTCTATGAAATCCAACCGTTAGGTAAAAAAAGACGTGACTCGAATTTCTGCCCAATTATTTTTTCTATTGCTAGCTACCTGCACAGAGCAGGCTGGCGAAAGACAGACCTATGTGCTGACCACCGGAACAACCAGCGCTACTTATTATCCCGTTGGTGTAGCCCTTGCAACCTTAGTATCAGCAGCAGATGAAATGGACTTTTCATTGACGGCAATTAGTTCTGCTGGATCTCTGGAAAACATTAAGTTATTGCGTGACAACCAAGCGCAATTTAGCACTATGCTCTCTATCTTTGCAGCCTGGGGTTATGCCGGCGAGGGACCTATTCAAAATCCGCAAGACCATATTAGGGGAGTCACAGCACTTTGGCCAAATGTAGAACACCTCCTGCTGCGCACGGAATTAGTTAAGGAGGGTACATTTAGCGACTATTCGCGGCTCGAAGGCGAACGCATTTCCATAGGAATGCGAAACTCTGGCGCCGAGATTACAGGCTTTTACATATTCGATGCTTTGGGAATTGACTACCAACAAGACCTTACAGTGGCATATCTTGGCTATGGCCCGTCTGCCGACGCTCTGCAGGATGGAAATATCGTCGGATTAAATGCACCAGGTGGCCCACCAATGGCTGCGCTAACCCGCGCACATGCTTTACTTGGTGACGATTTAACCATACTAAACATTAACCAATCAGAGTTGAATGCTATCAATTGGGAATATCCCATTTGGGATTTCTATGAACTGGCTCCAGGCACCTATCCAACACAAGACGAACCAGTAAGAACTGCTGCAAGTGCAAATGTATTGGTTACTAGAGACGATGTCCCAGAACAAATCGTCTATAACCTCACAAAATTACTCTGGGAAAATCTCGCGGTATTACAAGAAATACACAACGCTACAAAATCGATGAAGCTAGAAAATGCATTGCGCGGTGTCCCAGTACCTTTGCACAAAGGAGCAATACGCTATTATCAAGAGCAGGGCTTAGAAATCCCAGGACGTTTACTGGGAGGCTAGAGCAATTTGGAGCCATTTAAATGAAAAAGATTTATATAACGATTATTTACTTTATTTTGGGCAGTGGCGTTATTGCCGCCGATAACAATGTCATTATTGTAGGGGGAACTGGCAACTCCTGCCTTGAAGATCCGGGGTGTATTAATCGTTTACACCCTGATATAGCAATGGCAGCCCGCGCACAACCAGGGCAGACCATCTTGTTTCGGACGCGCGATAGTGGCGATTGGCTGGGTACCGTTGCAACACAAACCACGGAACCAGAAACCTCCAGCAATAATTTTGGTGCTGTGCATCCGATGGCAGGACCCGTCTATATCGAAGGCGCCACAGCCGGTGATGTGTTGAAAATAACTCTGCTCAATATTGATCCTGGCAAGTATGCTTACACCTACGGCGGCGGCGGGTTTGTTCCAGATCTAGTTGAAGGTCAGTTCTTAACAATCTGGCGACTTAACCGTGATTATGCAGAAAGCGACGACATACCCGGTGTGCGTATTCCTAATTCCAGCTTTCCTGGAGTTATATCGACTATGCCAGGACCAAATCAATTGCGTCTTATGCTGGAAAGAGAGCAAGAATTAGCAGATGCCGGCGGGCAAGTGTCGCTTCCTTCTCCCGAAGGTGCGTCTCCGGCTGAACTTTGCGGCCCTGATGGCTTGGCACCAAATGAGTGCTTGCGCACCATTCCACCGAGAGAACATGGCGGAAACATGGATATTCGCTATTTACAGGCAGGGGTCTCAATTTACTTACCCTGCTTCGTGGAAGGTTGCGGCTTAGCAATAGGAGATTTGCACTATGCACAAGGAGATGGAGAAGTATCCGGAACCGCTATAGAAATGTCCGCGAATGTCTGGATCACTACAGAAGTTATTAAGGATGGTCCTGACCTGTCCCGCGGACCTCACTACGAAGGCTCATCTGACTTATTAGATATTCCTTCACGGAGATTTTACGCGGTAACAGGAATACCAATTAAAGATCCAGGCGAGGTACCGCCAGATATGCAATATTTAAATTCCGACGTGGTTGCTGGCTTAAGCAACTTATCTAACGACATTAACCTAGCTGCAAGAAACGCCATTGACGGCATAATCGATTATATTGTTTCTACCTATGGATACACGCGCAACCAAGCTTACGTAATAACAAGCGTGGCGGTGGACCTAAGAATCAGTCAACTGGTAGATTCCCCAAATGTAGGTGTAACCGCTTTACTTCCATTGGATATATTTAATAACTAGAAGCCATGATGAACAGATTATTCTTCCTTTTTAAATTTACTCTATTGTTAAGCCTTTCCAACATGGCAAAAACTCAGGATCAACATATACAAATTATTCGAGACAAAATGCAATCCGATCTGGAAGCAATTATCGACGACTATGAGGGTGTTGCTGGCGTACATGTAATAGATTTATCCAGCGGGTACCGCTGGGCTTATAGAGATAAATTAGTATTTCCACAAGCCAGCGCTATCAAAATACCGATCTTGCTAGAGCTATTCAGAAGAGCAGAATCCGACCCCGAACTTCTCGGTAGACGAGTGGAAATGACTGACGAAGTCCGCACGGCTGGCAGTGGAGTATTGCAAGTATTGACCCATGGCGGTTCTGCGCTTTCGCTAGAAGACTATGCTATCTATATGATCCTGCATTCAGACAATACAGCAACTAATGTTCTGATTGAGCAACTCGGCATGGAAGCAGTTAATAAACTATCTGCTTCCCTTGGCGCCAGTAAAACTTTACTACAACGTAAGATGATTCGACCAGAACAATCCTTAAGCGGCAATGAGAACCTCTCTACGCCCCAAGAAGCCGCACTAATTATGGAAAAAATTGAAAGCTGTGATCTCCCAATGAGCCAGCAAGGTTGTGATCGGGTTCGATCAATCCTTGAACTTTACAAGGACGGAGCAATCCGCAATCCGATACCAAGAGAAGTCCCTATCGCATTCAAGCCCGGAGGAATAACCGGAGTAAGCACAGTTTGGGGCATCGTTGATGTCCCGGATCGGCCTTACGTTTTAACAGTTATGTCCAACTATGGCGGCAATGGCGGTGAAGTTATTGAAAAAATCTCCGCAGTGACCTATAACTTCTTTAGCCGGCTCTCGGGCATTACCGGATACGGTACTAGAGTCCCGCTTGACCTGAAAAACACAAGGTAGAATGCCCGCCCTACAACAACGTTTATAAACGTAGTTTTATCCCACCATTAATCACAAAACCATCCAACGGCGCATAAATGTCTTTAAACATTGGATTAGTCAGAGTGCCTGAATAAATTTGTTCATAGCGGGTCTGGCGAGTATCAGTAAAATTCTCAAAATTCAAAAACAGTGCATAGCCGTCAGTAAAGACTTTCTCCATCATTAACCCAAAAATCCAGTAGTCTCTACCTCGATTTCCGTCGTTCAAGGTCTGATGTCCAAAATAGTAGGCTTCGAGACCAATACGAAAATCACCTTCGCGCTCATAAACAAAGACTGTATTCACGCGATCTTCCGGGATTAAAGTACTTTCACTAACTCCCAAAGGACCATGTTCCTCAACATCGGTATGGGTGTAACCCATAAACAACTTAAAGTCACCCCACGCCCAAGCTAGGTTAACCTCAGTTCCTTTAGTGTCTAAGTAATCCTGCAGCTGACCGAATACATAATGGCCCTCACCATGAATAACTAATTGCAAAGGATCATCGACTCGCGTGTAGAAAACCAGGGCATTAAGATTTAAAGAAATGCCATCGCCAAATTCAAAAACGCGATTAACATCCGCATTAATGCCCGCTGATTGTTCGGCTTCCAGGAGTTTCTCATTTAAAGGAAGAATATTCAAAAACTGAAGTGATTCAGATTCTTCCGTAAATAAGCTGGGTTCTTTATATCCAAAGCCACCTCCGATTCGAAAAGTTGTTTCTTCATCAAAATTATAAAGCAGAGACAATCGGGGCAAGACAAAGCTGCCATATTTCGAATTAAGATCAACACGTAAACCACCTTCCAGCAACCAGCTATCTGCAAGTGACAGTGTAGTCTGCCCAAAAGCTCCTAACGTGTGGCTGTTAAAATCCTGTTTGAACCCCGGCAAAGGATTTTTTTGCTCAAAGTCTTCAGTCCAAAGATTTACCCCTAGGACCCAGTCCATGGTATCGCTCGCTCCTACGACATGAACTTCACTAAAACTGGACATTTGTGTACCACCAAATTCAGATCCCGGAATCTCCAGTTGTCGTTCGAACTTACTAATGCTATTTCGTAGCACCAGTTCATTACCAGAGCCTAATTGCCTCACATGCTCTATCTGGGTAGATAGTCGAGTAGTGACACTATCTTCATAATAATTAGGAAAGACTCTGCTGCCTTTTATATAGCTCATGCTTCCGCCTAGCCGATCTTCCGATACCAGGCTCATACCTAGAATGGTCTCACTGTTTTCCCTCTCAAAAAATAACCTAGGCTTAAAGGTCCAACGCTCAAACTCTGGAATTGCACTAAAACCATTACCAGCAGGATCGTACGCTTCACTCGTATTATAGGAAGAGAAAAGCGTCGCACCAAGATCACCTGATCCTGTAGAAAAAAANCCGCTGGCATCAATTCCATCAGCGGATGTTGCATTCAATAATAAAGAATTTTCAGGTTCTAACCCTGGTCGTCTGGTTACTAAATTAACCAAACCCGCAATCGCGCCCGCACCATACAGAGTAGAATTGGAACCCTTAAGCACTTCGACTTGCTGGATATCCAACGGCGCGATCTGCAAAAGACTGAGCCCCCCAGAATAACCTCCATATAGCGGCATCCCGTCTTGTAGGAGCTGTGTATACTTACCGTCAAGTCCTTGAATTCTAATACTTGAATTAAAACTCGTGGCTGAAGTTTGCTGGACATAGATGCCTGTGCTTTCATTGAGTAGCATACGAATGTCGCCCGGTTTCATATTAGCCTTTTCATTAATCTCCTCTCCACCTAAAACCTCCACACGAGTAGGTTGATTCTCAAAGCTACGGAGGGTACGAGTCGAAATTACAACTATTTCTTCAAGCTCATCATCATCCTGAGCAAAAGAGAGATTAGAGAAGAGAAGAGAAATTAAACCCCAGCAACAACAAAAAAATTGAACACCAAGATTTTTAATTAAACAGAATTCCGATCGAAAAACGTGCCATGCTAATGCGATAATTACCAAAACCATTAGAGAGAGTTAAGATTTTTCTCGTGATAACTAAGTCCGGGAGGTAACACGAAAAGTCCACCAATGGTCGAACCTTTCCTGACCAAGTGGAGGCCTTGGTGTAACCATGGTTTCAATATCGGTGTACTGCAGTTTTTGCACCCTTGCTCTAAAAGCGCGATCCATTATTGAAGGGTCTGTTTCTCGATTTACATATACAGGATAAATCAGCTCACCGAGGCGAAGCACAGCTTCCTCGTCTGCTTCCACTCTGGCAGCCCAATATTTTCTGTCACAGACAGAACAACTAAGAAATAATTCCCCTTCTGGCGTTGCCATACAGTTTAAATTAATAGAATGAGGGCGCAAGCCGGCCCAGATTTGTAACTGGCATAAGTTTTCCTGATTGGCAGACGTATTATTCCAATCCGTAACAGGCTCCTGCACTGCTTCACCGAACAGATAACCACCTGGCAGGGTAACGCAGGGGCNAATATTGGAGAAAATGATAAAGCCGCTTGTAACCAGAAGCGCGATACTGAGCAAACCACCTCCGACCCAAATCCTTATCTGTTTGTTTTTTGTCCCCACTAATTCAGTCATCTCAACTCGCACCTAATCCATTCATTAATCTTCATTATACCCAATCATTTTATAATCGTAGTAGTATGAATTCTGCCATAGCGAGGTAGAATCAAGTAAAGTCAGCTAACCACTAGGGATCACATGAAATCTTGTCACATTCTAATTAACGGCATTTTGACTCTTAGCTGTTCTCTTCCAATTACAGCTATAGCACAACAAGGCAGCGGCAGCAGTGATTGGCTAAACTACGGCGGTGATAGCGGCCATAGCAAGTATTCTTCTTTAAGCCAGATCAACGCTGATAACGTCCAACGCCTAGAAGTCGCGNGGATTTGGAACTCTGTTGACCAAGCGATTCGCGAAAGTAATGCCATGATACGCGAAAGGGGTTCGTTCCGCAGTTACGCCTATGAGGTAACACCCTTAGCGGTTGACGGTGTGCTTTATACCACTACTTCCCTCGGTCAGATAGCAGCCATAGACCCAGAGAGCGGAGAAACACTTTGGAGTTTTGACCCTGTTCTATATGCGGATGGTCGACCTGCTGTTCATGGCTTCATGACACGCGGTCTCGCCTACTGGACTGACGGCGATCAGGAGCGGCTTTTGTATGCCGGCGGTCGTACCTACTTATTGTCTATAGACCCCACAAC
Organism: Gammaproteobacteria bacterium; assembly: GCA_002723195.1. Lineage (GTDB taxonomy): Bacteria > Pseudomonadota > Gammaproteobacteria > Pseudomonadales > Pseudohongiellaceae > UBA9145. The sequence goes on from PBNR01000001.1 coordinate 20,333, forward strand.
AGGTCGGCCAGACCCTGAATTCGGTCGGGGAGGACGTGTTGATTTAAAGCGCGGTCTTGGTCGTACTATCGACCCCGCCCTTTATGCTGTGAGTTCTCCTCCCTTAGTAGTCGGCGATGTCGTCATCGTGGGCTCCGCAATGACGGAAGGTACAGATTTTAGAGAAGCGCCACCAGGCCACGTGCGCGGCTTTAATGTGCGCACTGGTGAGATGCAATGGATATTCCATACCATTCCACAACCTGGGGAGTACGGCGCGGATACCTGGCCCGATGACGCGTGGGAGTTTACGGGTGGAGCTAATGTATGGACGATGATGAGTGCTGACGAAGAACTGGGGCTAGTTTACTTACCGGTTGGAACAACGGTACCAGATTATTACGGGGGCCATCGCATCGGTGACAATCTTTTTTCAAACTCACTAGTCGCGCTGAATTCAGAAACCGGCAAACGGGCCTGGCATTATCAAATGGTACATCATTCAGTGTGGGATTATGATCCACCCGCCGCTCCCAATTTAATAGATATCACAGTCGAAGACCAAGAAATAAAAGCAGTGGCACAAATCACAAAACAAGGCTTCACCTTTGTTTTTGATCGAATCACCGGTGAACCTGTATGGCCAATAGCCGAGCGTCCAGTACCCAAGTCGCAGGTGTTGGGCGAAGTCACTTCGCCAACTCAGCCATTTCCTACCAAGCCGCCTTTATTTTTAACCAATGGAGCAACGGTCGATGACTTAATTGATTTTACGCCTGAATTAAGAGCAGAAGCATTGGAAATTTTTGAGCAATACAGCAGTGGACCCCTGTATACACCACCAGCACCAGGAGACAATATTATTAGGCCAGGTTGGAGTGGCGGTGCCAATTGGTGGGGAGCTGCTTTTGATCCTGATACCCAACGCTTGTTTGTTCCCTCCTGGGCTCATTTCTCTACAGTCAATATCAGCCCACCTGAAGCTAGTGATTCAGATTTAATGATCCGTCCGCGAGTACGAGATTTAAGCGGTCCTCGAGGCCTACCTTTATTCAAACCTCCTTATTCTCAATTAGTCGCATTCGATATGAACAAGGGTGAGAAACTCTGGCATGTTCCTGTGGGGGAAGGCCCCCGCGACCATGCCGATTTGCAGGGGCTGGAATTACCACCGATGGGAAATTTTGAAAAACTAGGCGGACCTTTGTTAACTAAAACATTACTCTTTATTGGTCAAGGGTTCGAAACCAATCGACTCGGAGTTTATGACAAAGACTCAGGTAAAGAACTCTGGTGGATGCAACTACCAGCCCGTTTCCATTCAGCCCCAATTACTTTTATGGTAAAAGGCAAACAATATATTGTGCTTGCTTTGGGCGGAGGGGCCGGAGGCGAAACTGAACAACTCATGGCCTTAGCTTTACCATAAAAAGTAACGAAGATTAGATGAACATTTATTTACAGCGCATAATTCTAATAATCGCAACGACTGCGGCCGTCCTTTACGGTTTAACCAAAACATTTTACCTAAAAGGTCAAGATCTTAGTAAAGAACAATCATCAATTAATTCACAATGGCAATCGTGCATGCCAGATAACAATAGTTATGGAACAAAATCATCACCAATAGAATATGCCAAAATGATCGAACCCGATCTAGGAATAATTCCTACTGTTGACTGCGGTGCTGGTGTTGAAATACCGATCTATATTGATGGAGTGAGGACACTGGGGAATCCTGGATTGCACAATTGCGATAACCCCAGCTTACAGATAGGGGATTGTATGTCCGGATCGAGTCTCCAGCGCTATCAAGGCAAAACTGCAACTGGTAAGTCTTTACCACACGTTATCTGGGTTAGCTTCTGTCGTCATGATGGAAGAGATACAGAAAACTTTAATATGCCCAACTCGGTGCAATTAATTGGCTACAATACGATTACAGGAGCGACAGCTTTTTTCGAGAGCGGTGATAACTCTCCATGGACTTTTATTGATCAAGAAACGAACCGTATGCTCGGGACGTTGCCGAGTACAGACAACCCTGAAGAATTCAACGCAGCTTACTCAACGCCTCAAGACACACAATGTGTAGAATGCCATCAAAGCGACCCTTTTATCCATAATCCGTTCATAGATGCTGCGAGGCTACCTAGCCATCCATCGCAAACTGTAGTCCCCATGCTAACAGGAGCAAATTTCCCGTACTATCAACTAGGTGGAAGCGACTGGGACATGCGTACCATTCACATTGAAGATAATTCTTGCCTCAATTGTCACCGTCTCGGAATGAAAACGGTTGAGGAATTTATAGGTGACGGCTGGCATCCAAATGATTACATGCCCCCGCACGCGCCTGGGACCCAGTCTGAAGATTTTGCTGAACTATTAGCCTGCTGGAACAATGGCCCCGAAAATACACCGAGATGTGAATGGATAATTCCAAAAGCAGATCAATGCGAGAGCCAAGTAGTAAAACAGGACTATCCTTTTAAAGCTGACTTTAATAAGCCAAACTTAGACGAACAAGAAGATCGCCGTGAAGAGCGAAAACAACTCCTTGAACAAAGAACATACATACTAGAGAGGTAGTGCAGAAGTAATGGAAAGTACTCGTAGAGAATTTATGAAAAATTCCACCCTTGCCGGTATTGGCAGCGCTTTGCTTCCGATTTTGGTTCGCGGACAAAACAATAATGTGCAGCCTGCACCCATGATGCCTGAACCAAGCTTCATTCGGACTAATGGTATTAATATGGCTGTCTATGAGAAAGGCGAAGGGCCTGCGGTGGTATTCTGCCACGGATGGCCGGAGTTAGCCTTTAGTTGGCGAAGCCAAATCGATGCAGTAGCTGCAGCAGGATTTCACGCCATTGCTCCTGATCAGAGAGGTTTTGGATTGAGCGAGGCGCCTGAGGATTCGATGCAATATGACCTCGGTATTTTTTGCGATGATTTACTGGGAATAATGGATGCAAAGGGAATCGAAAAAGCTGTTTTCGTTGGTCATGACTGGGGAGGAGCTGTCGTTTGGGCTATGCCCAGGTTGCACCCGAATCGTTGCCTAGGTGTTATTGGGTTGAATACCGCAGCTTCACGTCCTCCGAACTTAGCTCCGGTAGAAGATAGCGAGCCTTCCTTAATAATTCAGTCGCCACGCTACTACTTCGCGACTTTCCAACAGCCTGGCTACGCTGAAGAAATTCTAGAGGCTAATGTGCGCAAGACTTTTGATTTCATTCTCTCCCGCGGTGGTATATGGGATAAGGAAGCATTCGCAAAAATCCCTGCAGATTCCGATGAAAGACGAATGGACCTGCTCGCCATGCTACAGAGAGAAACTCCTCCTGGCGACCCATTCATGCCCGAAGAAGTCATGGCATACTTTACAGAAACCTATGAAGCTACAGGCTTTACGGGCGGACTAAATTGGTACCGTGCAGCTAGCCGCATAGGAACTGTGATGGCGAATGCACAAGCACGTATCGAAGTTCCAAGTCTTTATATAGGTGCCGAAAACGATGTTATTCTTCCACCTTCTTCTGCCGATGGCATGGAAGACTTCATTACGGATTTTGAAGACTATACAGTAATGGATAGTGGCCACTGGACTCAGCAAGAAAAACCAGAAGAGGTTAACCGTGTAATCATCAACTGGCTTAACCGAAAATTCGCTTAATAAATTAATCGAATTGCAAATGTCGGCGAGCCGCTGTGGGATCACAAGGCTCGTCGTTAAAATCATAATTTTGCACCAAGCGAAAGTTTCTACCTAGCTGTACAGAAGCCGACAGATATTCCGGGTCAGTAATGGTGTAAGTTAACTCCAATCCGTAACCACCATCAGTTAGTCGATAGGTTTCTACCACAACTTTTTGATTACTTGAGGACACGCCCCTTTCCGCACCCCATTTGGTTTCTGCAAAGCCTTTTGTTGTTACAACAAGGCTTCCGTCTACTGCGATACTAGCAATGGAGTAACCATTTTTATCCGGTACATGACTGGCAGGGATACTGGCATCTTCTGCCATATTTAAATTTCTGACCGTTGTTGCTTGTTCATGCGTTATAACAATATCCCCATTAACAATTTCCCACCGTTGATTATAGGGGAAACGAGTAATACGCGGCATTGGATAAGATTCACAATCTAGCCCAGGATCATCATTGATATCGAAGATAGCCACTTCAGCCAGTCCTTTTTCAGTATATGGCCAATCCGTTGGAGGTTCGAATCCGCCAATAAGGGTTTGTCGCAGGTCCAATATCGGCCTCCACGTCCCTGAGAAATCTGTCGAAGGGGCTATCGGGCGTCGTGGGGGAGGTGCTGATTCTTGTGGCTGACTGAAGGCATAAAATGTTTCACCACTAGCACGGGTAACATAGTTCAGTAATCCGAAAGACTGTTCAGGATCTCGATTTGGTCGAGCGTCGACGACAACCCGCTCGCCGATTTCAAATGAGCTACGAGTCCAACCATTCCGCATCAATCCTGCGATCGAGTGGCCTTCGAATGTCCATACCACTGGATTCCCTTTTTCGTCAATACTTTCAACTACTACGTATGCATGGGGATTACGCCATGCAAGTTCCACCAGGGTCCCCTCTATTTCTATGTTTGTCTCAAGATCAAAAGCAGCTCTCGAGTGGTGGGCATTTGCAATACCACTGAAAAACAGACAGAAAAATAGCACACACTTGGAATTCATGGATTTTCCCGTTCCCAACATAAACTAAAAATTAAAGTAAACGTCACCCAAAGCTGAATGTCCAGCACTCACGACAATAATAGGAATACAAAATAGGCCTCTTCGAAGGAAAAAATCAAATTGTCTCTCGTTTGCAGGTTAATTAAAGTGATCTCTCATTAATTACGAACACGGAAACTTTTATTAAGTAGAGGCAAATAAGCTTGATAAGAAAGCTAAATTCCTCTGAGGACTGTTTTAATAATTTCAGCTGCAGAGCCCAAATAATTTTCTGGTCGTTTCAGTGCTTCCCAATCTATGTCGGCATTAGTCAACTTCTCTAGCTCATCCACCATATGCACATTTTTCCCAATAGTCTTAGCGCAAGCTTCAGCAACTAATCTGGAAGCCTCAGCTTTTGACTTGGTCCTGCTCAATTCAAATACTGCAGCCTCAGCGAGAACCATTCCATTGTCTGCCTCTAAGTTTTCATACATAATTTTTTCGTTTACCCGCATTCCATTGATACAATTAATTCCATTCACAATAGCAGCAGCGGCAGCACAGACTAATTGTGGAAAAGCGAGCCCCTCTACATTCATGCTGACACCATCACGCTCATGTGATGCCTCTATACACTGTGTGAGTAAATGGGCCTGATTCCTGCAATAATTAGCGAGACTAATTAACACCTCCGCCAGGACGGGATTGGATTTATTGGGCATGGTAGAGGATTTACCCATATCACTAAAGGTAATCTCGCCGACTTCACTTTGGGCCATAAGCAAGACATCTTTGGCTATTTTACCGACAAGCCCAGAAGTCAAACTGAGCCAATTTCCAAATTCAACAATTGAATCTCGCTGGTTATGCCAGGAACTATCCGTTACAAACAAACCTAGGGCATCAGCCAGTGCTTGTTTTACCCTGGGTCCCGCCATTCCCAAAGCAGCGTTAGTCCCAACGGCCCCGCCAAATTGCACAACCAACAACCGAGGCAAGAGCTCTCTTAAGCGCTGGCGTTGACGTTGAAGGGGAGCCAACCAATTGACTACCTTTAACCCGAATACTAGAGGCGCAGCATTCTGATTGCGGGTTCGTCCAAGCACTAGTGTCGTTTTATGCTCACAAGCGAGCTCGCCTAGAGCTTTAATCAGGGTATCAAGGTTATTAGCGATAAGCTCTACAGCACTTTTAGTACGGAAAATTAGCGCAGTATCTAGGATATCCTGACTGGTCGCCCCAAAATGTAAATAATCTGCAGCAGGTTGGTCTATGCGTTCACGCAATAGGGTTAATAGCGCAGGAATTAAAATCCCGTCTTTTGCATAGCCTGACTCAAGCAATGCCGGCTCAATCTTTACAGTTTCAAGCACCGAGACGATCTGCTCACCATACCCTTTCGGAATAATAGCTAGCGCTTCCTGAACTCGAGCTAATTCTTGCTCAACTTTTATTAAAGCCCTGACCTCTGCATCATCACTAAATAAATCAGCAACATCGGGATCTGAAAAAGTGGAAGAAGAAATCTTCGAATCGAGAGCGCTAATCATTAATTAACTTCCTATAAAAAAAAGAATACAGTTTCCTGCTCTCCTTGCATGTTGATATAAAATTTATAAGTGACTCCGCCATCCGAATCGTCGCGCTTTGCAATTAAGGTTTTTCTGCGACTCTCTTCGATTTGACTTAACAGAGCATCATCCGCATTCGCTATTTTTTCGTCAGAAAAATAGATCCGGGTATATGTATGAGTTAAAAGACCCCGCATATAGACAATGACACTTATATAAGGCGCTTCTGAAGCACTTACAACTCCCGGCTTAATAGTTTTGAATAAATAACCTCCCTCTGGTCCTTGTCCCATATGACTTCTAGCGAAACCGAAAAATTCTGAATTAGTAAAGCTCCCGCTGAAATCTGCCTGATGAATCTCCAGAAGCGCGTCCGGCACCACATTATTTTCGCCATCCAGTACTTTGCCAATTATATTAATCGACTCACCTTCACCAATAATTTCATTACCAATCGGAGTGGGCATTCGACCCTCGTTTTCGGAGCGACTCATACCAATCGTAAAATAAGGCCCAACGGTTTGGGATGGAGTTAAAGGAAGAACTGGTTTCATCTCATCAATTATCCCTATTTAATATCTTCGGTATCTATTGGCGTTGCACCGGCACCAGCAAGCACAATATCGAAACGATAGCCCAATGCAAAGTCCGCCTCAGTAACACTTAGATCAAAATTCGAGATTAGGCGTTCTCTAGCCATCGGGGGTACGGCGTTGAATATAGGGTCGTAATCAAGCAGCGGGTCTCCCGGAAAATACATCTGGGTTACCAGACGATCGGTAATAGTTTTACCGACCAAGGAAAAATGAATGTGCTGGGGTCGCCATGCATTTGGATGATTTTTCCAGGGATATGCACCAGGCTTGATTGTATAAAACCTATAGCGCCCCTCGTGGTCGGTCACACTCCTTCCCACACCAAGAAAATTAGGATCAAGCGGCGCATCATGCTGATCTACTTTATGGGCATACCGACCGCCTGCGTTAGCTTGCCAAGCTTCAATCAACACACCCACTTCAGGTTTACCCCATTGATTCAGCACCCGACCCGAGACAATAATGCGCTCGCCAAGTGGCTCACCTCCTTGTCGTGAGTTGCAAATCATGTTGTGTTCCAATTCACCTATGTCGTAAAGGTCAGTAAGATTACCAGCCAGTTCTGCCATTACTGATATATTAGCCTGACGGCTCAGCACACCGAGGTCTAGAGGAGCCCGCTTAGGCCCTCGTGTAGCTGATGATTTATAATCAGAATAAATAAAAGGAGGATGTTGAGATAAGTCTATATGTGACATTTCGATTATCCCGCTTTATTTCCGCTTCATCTTGTCGAGGTTAGCGAAAACTTCTTTCGCTATTTTAAAAGCACTGTTTGCGGCCGGAACTCCTGAATATACTCCAACCTGCATCAATACTTCCTTTACATCCTCGCGGGACAAACCAGTATTTACCGTTGCCCTTAAGTGTAGCGCAAGTTCTTCGTGATGACCTAAACTAGCAAGCTGAGTGATGGTGATTAAGCTGCGGTCTCGTCTGGATAAGGTATCCCTGCCCCAAACAGCTCCCCAAGCCGTAGCGGTTATAAGGCGCTGAAACTCTTCATCGAGTTCTGTGGCTTTAGCTAGGGCCGCGTCAACATATTCATCTCCTAATGTTTCTCTCCTGACTTGCAGTCCAAGATCGAATAATTCTTTGTCGGGCTTACTTTCTGACACAATTTCCCCCAATATTTTTAGTTTCGTTTAAGGCAATGTCACGATGTGAACAACTGCTGATACCCACTAATACATCGAAGCGGAAGCCATGTAAACACAAAAAGTAGTTCAATATTTTGATATTTCAGGCTTTAATGTCTTTAATAAATTAGAGCTCTCCCAGCCAAATAAAATATAGCAGTATGAAAACTCAGATCGGAATAATTGGAGCAGGGCCGGCCGGCCTTCTGCTTTCCCACCTGCTCGCCAGACAAGGCATAGATTCCATAGTCCTAGAGAACCAAAGTCGCAGCTATGTAGAAAATAGAGTGAGGGCCGGCGTTCTCGAGCACGGCACAGTAAACCTATTAACCAAAGTTGGACTAGCTGAACGCTTGCGCTATAAAGGCTTACCTCATTATGGCGTCGAGATTCGCTTTAACAACAAATCTCATCGTATAGATTTTAACGAACTAACCAATGGCGCTGGCATTGTAATTTATGGCCAGCAGGAAATCGTAAAAGACCTTATTAAAACTCGCGTCAAGGACGGCGGAGAGGTTCTATTTGAAGTTAGTGATGTAAGTATCTGTGACCCAACACGCGACACTGTAAAACTAAAATTCCGCCAAAAAGGCAAAGACCACGAAATCGCTTGTGATTTTATTGCAGGCTGTGATGGTTTTCATGGCATTAGCAGAAAGTGTATTCCTGAAGAAAATCTCTCTACCTTTAATCGAGAATATCCGTTCGCCTGGCTAGGCGTCTTAGTCGACGCGCCACCTTCCGCAAAAGAACTTATTTATGCTAATAGTCCCAACGGTTTTGCTTTGCATAGCATGCGCTCTCCTTCGATAACGCGGAACTATATCCAGTGCAACCTTAATGAATCGATCACTAACTGGTCTGATGACCGGATATGGCAGGCCTTACATGACCGGCTTGAAATTGTTCCAGATTGGGAATTAATTGAAGGTGCAATATTAGAGAAAGGAATTACTCCAATGCGCAGCTACGTTTGCGAAACAATGCGTTATGGTCAACTATTCTTGGCAGGTGATGCAGCACACATAGTGCCACCCACCGGCGCCAAAGGTATGAACCTCGCCATATCCGACGTTAGCTACTTAAGCGCAGCATTTACCGCCTGGTACCAATCAAAATCAGAAGAATTACTTAACAACTATGCCAAAAATTGTTTGCGACACGTTTGGAGAGGCGAGCATTTCTCCTGGTACATGACATCTCTGCTCCATAAGTTTCCGCATAGCAGTCCCTTCCAGGAGAAATTGCAATTAGCAGAATTTGAATATTTATGTCATTCCAACGCTGCATCACGCAGCCTTGCGGAAAATTATGTTGGCTTTCGGTTTAAATAATGTAATACCTAGAAATGCTCTAAAAAGTAAAGCTACCATCAAATAGACCGTTTTGAAAAAACAACCATTTAATGAACTAAAATACGCACCGTCGGAAATTGNTCAATTTAATTTCTTCCGACATTCTTTTACTTTGATTATTTAAGACTGAAATAAATCTCAATCTATAAAACAAAAATGAATATTAAAACAAAGAGGGTCAGGGATTAATAAGAGTTGGTTAGCAAAAGTATAATTAAAATCAAGATGACTGGACTGTATTTAGATGTGCGCTGGCAATTTCAAACACCGCACTGAGCCATGCTTTGTCATCGTTCAGGTTCGGAATTAGTTCGAAGACTTCTCCACCGGATTCTAAGAAATCTTCACGATATTCTTTCCCTATCTCAAACAAAGTCTCTAAACAGTCCGAGATAAAAGAGGGAGTAATCACCGCAATACGGGTTTTTCCTTGTTCCAATAACGACTTGAGGTGAGCATCTAAATAGGGCTGCAACCAAGGTAGCGGCCCAAACCTAGACTGAAACGCAACAGAGTAACCAGTGCTTTCCCAACCCAAGGCCCTCACGATCGATTCAGTAGTTTGTATGCATTGAGCTCGATAACAATAACGATTACTCTCATTAATTCCATTACAACATTCGCCAAACTCACATACGTTTGCCTCATCCGCCTTTTTTATTGTCTTCTGTGGAACCCCATGATAGCTGAAAATAATGTGATCAAATTTCTCAAGATGCAAATGCTCAGTGATTACTATTGACCACGCACGGATGAAGGCGGGCTCCTGAAATAAATCGTCGACAAAAGCTATTGTGGGTTTTTCTTTCCATTTCTTCAAAGCAATATTTACTTGATTAAATATTGAAGCCGTCGTTGCTGTCGAGTATTGCGGAAACATCGGTAGTATCAATAAGTTAGTTACCTGGCGTCGTTCGAGTTCTTCCATAACCTCCCATACAAAAGGCTCACTATAGGCCATGCCATTTACAACGATGACTTCTTCATCCAACCGGTCAAAAGATTGCTGAACACTAAGCNGCAAGCGATCAGCGTAAACTTTCAAAGGAGAACCCTCTTTCATCCATATACTTGCGTAATCTTTAGCTACCCGAGGCGCACGAAATGGCAAGATAACAAGATTGCGCAACACCCAACGGCCTAAACCATTAAAGTCGAAAACGTAAGGATCTGAAAAAAAGTATTTATAAAAATGGCGTAAACCGCGAGCGGTAGGCTCTGCAGGTGTGCCGAGATTAAGTAAAAGGACAGCCCTAGTCATCAGAAATATTTCTTGCTCTAATCGCCGGGACTGTAGCCGATCTTGGGCAATAACACCAATATAAAGACACCTTCATTTTTATATTAATCGTCAACTAGTTTTAACGTTTTATCAATACCCGAGGCACGTAAGTGAGGCTCTGAGCTTAATCTTGTTTTGAAGGATGGTTACCTTAATTAAGATCTAGGGTTGCCCCAATCTAATCAATTTTTACACTCAATTTTGACATTTTAAGAAATAGTAACTGTTATTGCTTCAGTTCTTAATTTTTTTGCATGAAAATCGCGCCCGATCAACCACTTAGAGTACCCGGAATTACTGGGGTTCTGCGGGTTTGTCTCTTTCCGTAACAAAAAGTAGGAAAAATGGCTGCAATCGGCTACAAATTGGTTAAAATTATCGGTAACAAATAATCATTTACTTTAAGAAACTCTAAACATTCTAAGAGGATCGATTCGTGAAAAAATCTCCATATTTCCTTGTAATCGCACTTATTTCTGCATTTACCGCTGTTGTTTTCGCTGGCGAGAGAGTGGGCGATTTCGCACTGATCGACAACCAAGGCACTCAACACCATATGGCCTGGTATAGCGATCAAAAAGCGATAGTAATTTTGCCCCATGCTAGGGGAGCGACTGATGCTGGCGCTCTTGCCACTTTCCAAGACCTAGAAGCAAAATTTGCAGCGCAAGGCGTCATTTTCTTTTTAATGAACCCTGGGATCCAAACTGATCGAGATTCAATTAGTGCTGACATTGCAACTTTAGGAGTTGATTATCCAGTGCTAATGGACGATGCCCAACTCGCTACTGAAGCACTTGGTATAACTCGTTTAGATGAAGCAGTTGTTTACGANCCTACTTCTTTTGAACTGATCTATCGTGGTCCTGTTGATGCTGGTTTAGAAGCGTCAGTTCAACGTCTTTTGGAAGGCTCGGACGACTCTCTGGTTAGCATAAAAACCGATGGCGCCTTGATTGCATACACCGGTCCTGGCTCAGAGAGTATCCCGTCCTATGTGACAGATGTAGCACCAATCATCCAGGAAAACTGCGCAACCTGTCATCGTGAAGGTGGGATCGCACCGTTTGCGATGGATAGCAAGCTGGCACTTCAGGGATGGTCTCCAATGATTCGTGAAGTAGTAATGACCAAGCGCATGCCGCCTGGCCAAATCGATAACAAGGTCAGCCACCTCATGAGAAACGAAATGAATCTATCTGATGGGGAAATGCAAACACTGGTTCGATGGGTTAACGCAGGCTCTCCGGTTGATGGCGAGATAGATCCTCTTGTCGGCATAGAATGGCCTGACACAAAGTGGGTAATTTCAGAAGAGTTGGGGGCACCAGATCTTATTGTAAAGATCCCGCCTCAAGCAGTTCCAGCAACTGGTGTAGTAGACTATCGAGACATACCTATCGACCTTAACTTGACAGAGGATCGCTGGGTTCGGGGTTCAGAAGTAGCTCCCGATAAGAAGGAAGTTCTCCACCACATAATTACCACAGTAATTCCTCCTGAGGGAGCAGCGGACCCACAAACCCTTTTTGTAGAAGCAATAAATAGCCTACCTGAGGAAAGGGCTGCCGCAATAAGAGCCGAAGTTTTCGCTGCACTGGCAGCAGGAAACCCTCCCCCAATCGACAAAATTTTTCAAGAAAACCCGGATATCGATCTGGGTGGGCTTTTAGGTGGGAGCGATCCCGATATGGGTTCGGTGGCAGGCTATGCACCTGGAAATAGTGTGCAGCTCGCAGAGCAAGGTGTGGGTGGATTATTAAAAGCCGGGACCACCTTGAATCTGCAATTACACTATACGACTTCGGGCAAAGAAGTAACCGACGAGACCGAGATAGGTATCTGGTTCTACCCTGAAGGTGAAGCCCCCGAGCAACGCATGTCTGGAGGCGTAGGAAATTCCTTCACAATATCTATACCGCCGGGCGCAAAGGATCATGAAATGCAACTGGTCACGCACATCAAGGACGAAGCTGAGCTTTATAGCCTAATGCCTCATATGCATTTCCGTGGCAAACGTATGAAATTTGTTGCGAAATATCCCGATGGCTCAGAGGAACTCCTACTATCAGTACCTGACTATGATTTTAACTGGCAGTTAGCTCACGAATTTGCTGAACCTTATCGCGTTCCAGCCGGTACTCAAATCATAGCCACAGGGGCTTTTGATAACTCAACACAAAACCCGGCAAATCCAGACCCTTCGATTGAGATAAACTGGGGCGAGCAAAGCTGGGAAGAAATGTTTATGGGTTTCTATTCTTGGAAGAATGTCGATCAAGGCGGCGGAGATTAGGAAACTTTTATTCCTTATAGAAAAATACAAAAAAGGGATCTAAGAAGATCCCTTTTTTTATCTTCCGCATAATGTAGCAGTATAGCAGTATACAAGTTAGATCAGTTGCCAACGTCTCTTGGCGTCCAGTCACATGAATCACAATTTGGATCGATGTTATTTTGCGCCAGCACCTCAAAAATAAAATCACGCCATACCTCGTTTGGCTGCCATACCGTATTCATATCTGATTTCGCGTCCGCTACGGACACATTGTCATAGATAACACGATAGAGAAAACTAAAGGCTGTAGCCCTAGCGTTGACTTGGCAATGAAGAAGCGTCTTCTTATTGCGGCTGCGCTCCATGGAATCTGCAAAGACATAAAATTCATCAGGAAGCGGATTAGAGAAATCCACCGGTACTTGCATGTATTCCATACCTAATTGCTTAACAACTTGATCTGCGTCCGGCAAAGCATTTGGATTATTAGTAAAGGCAATATATACAACCCGTTCGAATCCATGCTCAGCTATGGTTTGGAATTGTTCTCGCGTAGGCTGCCCAGCACTTGCAAATCTGTCACCGTATTGACGGAAATTAATGATTTCTGCCAACTCAGGAGCAGGCTCTTCGACGGCAAGAGACGTCAAACTAAATACACTTAAAAAAACAATCATAACTAACTTTTTCATTTTTGCTCCCTATAAAGCACAGCCGCACCACAGTAGTCTTAAAGTGCATACTTACAAAGAAGGATATTAATCTGAGAGCTTCAGCGCTCTATTTATCGACCTATTTAAGAATCATGAACTTCTCAGAACAGAAACAGGCAGCAAACATTCATATTCGCCGCCCAGTTCAAGGTTGTCACATGCACAATCCTAACCAGCTAATGCTGTACTAAAAAATTATCCTCCCCACTTAAGAAAATTAAGAAACTCTCTACGATTTTTCGGGCCATAAGTTAAATAGTTTGGCTGAGGGTTTTCTTGATACGCTAGCTTCTCTTTACTTACGAAGTCTTTAGAAGTTAATGCTCGAACTTCAGCCTCATCAATCCCATAAGGCACGGTAGCGTTCAAACCGAACACTTTTCTGCGAATCTCAGGTGTTATTTCAGGGTATCCATATCGCTCTTGAAATTCTTCAGAAATCTGGAAAGTTCTAAACGCCTGAATCTGATCCTGTGGAGACCCATACCAGATAGAATCCGTGCCCCACAGCACATTATTTTCGCCACAGTACGTCAGTAGTTTGCCGAGGGAATGCGCTGCGTTGTCAGGATCACGCATCAATAACCGCCAAGTGCTCCCTAATTCAGCATAGACATTGGAGTTTGGCGCAACTTCATTATCAACCAAAGACTGGATGAGAGTATCAATTCCGTCACGCCCTGCCCCATCTGCAAAAGCCAATTCTTCATTACTACTAACAAAACTCGAGTGGTAGATCAGAAAATTCATTTCGGGAAACATCTTCGCTACTATTCCCACATCGCTCGACTGGCTATGCTCATAAGATCTGGGACCAAACGGCAACCCTTTATGAATACAAATATTGCGAACGCCTAGCCGCTGAGCTCGCTCAATCATAGCTATACCAGGATCGTCGTGGAGAAAGAATCCAATACCCCCCGGCCCATATTGGGTATATGTTTTAAAAGCAGAGATGTCCCAGTTTTCTGCTAACTCATCCATCGCTTCTAAGTCACCTTCCTGATTTGGATTAACGCGACCGTGAATCATTAGCCGCTTACTACCATCTAGCTCAGCTACAATCTGTCGAGTTTTATCAGCATCCTCGATTGTGACTGGTTCAGTTTCATAAGTAGAAGGAACAAATGAGAGAACCATAATATCGGTGTCACTATCGAGGAAGATGTCTTTAATAAATTCACTTTCAGACAAACAACCAAGATAGCCTCGGTCACCGCCGTCGTTACCCGCTTCACAGCGAGCTTTTTCCATACCCGCATAGGGTCTGGCATCAGGTGGTATGCGACTTAGCCAATCTCCTTCTGGATTAACATAATGACCTTGAACATCAAAGATAAATTCACCGCCACCAACTTCAGCGTTCGCCGAATCGTCGTCTAGAGCGCTTTCTTGGGTGATATCAAAATATCCCCCGCGCTTACCATGATAAGCATTAGCGTGATTCATCGCCAACAAGGTACTAGCCGCGCCACAGCCGGAAACAAGAAATTGGCGACGAGACTGGCCTTTCTTCCTAGCATTCTCTGTAGCCCATTCCATTGCAAGCTTATTCCCCTGTTCATTGCAATCCGAAATCGGCAGCGGCTCGTACTCACCATTGGAAGTGCTATCTATCTTAATCGGAAGCCTGAAACCTTCTTTATCTAGCAAATCTACTTTTTTCATTATTACTATCTCTTGGATTATTTTTTAATTTGTCGGACCTAATTCTAGTTTTTCATAAACCACTGACTCTATCTTATTTCGTGAATAGAAAACTGGGAATACTTTATCGTTAGCCCATAGGTCGAAAAGATTGTCATATAACGGGCTATCGGGATCGCCTACCTGACCAGGAGTATTCATGCCGAGTGTATTATCCCAATCACGAGTATCTACAAAAATTCGGAATGAAGCTCCTGAAGTCTGATTATCTCCGCTGCCAGTATTTCCCAACGTAAAACCATTTCCACCTCTTGGCGCCGGACCCACGTTCAATCTAGCCCGCAGTTCATCATTTACGGCTGCTCCTAACGGGTGGCGAATAATTGCATGTTTGTAATCTTCCTGGCCATACACCCAATCTGCAATATTCGGTCCGAGTTTTTCACGCAGGTTGGCAACCCCCTGAGCTAAAGTATTTAACAAAAATTCGTCACGTCCTCGAATCGGATCTTCACCAAAATCGCCGTCAGGCGCCAACAACATGTCGATAGTGGTTTTCATTCCAATCGAGATATAACTTTGCGCGCTCTCTGGCACCTTCAATAATTCAATGTTATCCAAAAGTTGTCGTTCAAAGGCAACGTAGATGCCTGCCTCTATGGAATTCTTATCCAATACAAAGTCCCAATTCAGAAGCATTTGACGAGCTTCTTCTACTTGCGAATTTTCCGATTCCAGGTCACGAAAAAAAGGAACTAAAGTGCGTGCCGGAATAGATAAATAATCGTGTTGTAGCTCAATCATGTCTGTCATGTTGAATTTACGACCGGAACCAAGCACTTCGCTTCCCCGCGCCCAACGAAAAGGGTCAGTCCAGGTATAGCCTATAGCATCAAGATACGGAAACTGCGGCGAGGTGTAGTTACTGTTTGAAGTTTCTATATAGCCACGTCTTGGATTGTATTCATTGGGCTTCGCTTTAATTGGCAGGTAGCCATCCCATTCATAACGCCCATCTCCCGACACAGGAACCATACCACTAAAGTTTCTGCGGATCGGCGCGATTCCCACAGCTTGCCAACCAATATTGCCATCTCGATCAGCCCAAATCATGTTTTCACCAGGAATATTGCTGTAATTTGACGCTTCGCGGAACTCCTCCCACGTTCGAGCTTGATCCATACGTAATGAAGCAAGATAAGGCGCGCCTCCCACTTCCATCCAAGCCGGCCTGATGGCATAAGCAAGATTATTAACAGCGTCTTCGAATGCTATTGGACCATGTCGGGTGTACTTTAACTCAACAGTGACAGGGTCAGACTCTTTTACATTAAAAGTCTCCGTGATAATCCGCATCTCTTCCCATTGCCCGTTATAAAGATACTGATTTGAATTAACTGGGTTTATTTCATAAACGTAAAGGTCTTCTCCATCGGTGTTAAAAACTGTAAGACCCCACGCTCCATGCTCATTATGCCCAATAGAAATACCCGGAATTTCCGGTTCACCACCCCCAATTACATTCCATCCTGGGCCCACCAGATGGGCCCAGTAACGTAAGGACGGCACTGCTTGAGACCGATGTGGATCATTAATCATCATTGGCCAACCATCCTGGGTTAATTCACCACTCACAACCCAGTTATTGCTACCTATGTCATCAATACTGCGCTTATTTAGTTCTTTTTCTTCAGCTAAGAGTATTGCAGCAATATTTGCGAACTCAGATTCGTCGTTGCGATATTGGGCAAGAGCGATATCACTAGGCTGAAAGCGAATACTTCGTCGATAGCTGTTATATAAGTGAAGAATGTCGTTGTTGAGTAATGAACTACAGTTAATTTTTTCATCTAGAGTTAAAATCGGGTCATGGGGATGAAAGTAACGAAGCTCCCTCACTTTCTCTTCACCGATAGCGCAAACTGCCCTGCCAGTGCTGAGTTCTAAACCAATGTTTCCTAATAAGCCTTGATGACGCGAAATGATAACTTCCGGCGTCCAATGTTTAGGTTCAATACCAAGTAGGTGGAAAGGCAAGGGCAAATCTTCTGGCTTTTCTAGTGCTTCATCTATGTAAGCATTAACACCATCAACAAAAGCAGTAATGATAGCTGCTCCCCGTGGATGGTAGTGATTCATTTCTTGAGTCATATCACCGCGAAATTTAAACAGGCGTGTACCATGATCACGATCGATAGCTCTCGAGCCGAGAATTTCGGAAGTCGTTCCCGTAGCCTGAGCACGCCAGATCTCAAATTGAAACAATCTATCCCTCGCGGCGTTATAACCCTGAGCAAAAAATAAATCGTGTTCAGTTTCGGCGTAAATATGAGAGATACCCCACCGATCTTTTAAAATTTCGACGGGCCGCTCAAGACCACTTACGTCAATATGGAAAGTTGATTGCGCTAGCGTAAATTTATTGCTGACTAGAATTAAGATTCCTATGAGAGCCTTACGTAGGAAAGCAGTCATTACTGGACACCTCTTTGTTAACACGATTTTTGATTCCAAAGCCCCCCAAAACCTCGGATCTTTAGTCTATTTTTATACCTTATCTTTGCTAATAGTATTTTAACTATACCCTAGAGAAGTAGCATCCAGCTATGTCTCATATTTTCAATTCGTTAAGCAGCCGTAACGTATCTTCGGCTTTTTCAACCGGTACAAAAACATAATCATGGAAATGCGCGGCAATTACATTAGCAGGTATCGAATTCGCTGCCAGTTTACTTGCAATTGCTGCAGTAAAACCTACCGCATCCAGACTTGAGTGAACAGTCAAGCTTATGCCTCTGAATACAGATACATATTCCAACCCTGCTAAATCCGCTTGCCGCTTGTCTAGTAGAAGACTGAGACCTTCCGCTNCCTGGTAGCTAGCTAGCGGATTAAGCTCAACACGGTCACCATAAACTTTATCTTTTTCAGTACAAAAAACAAACTCGCCCTCTATTAATTTAGGCTCCATTAAAGCTATTAAATGCTCTAGCTCAGTTTCACCTGACATGAGCCTACCTTTTCATCTCAATAACCCTATTCGATTTCTTGAGACACCTCTTCATAAAATCCAGGAATACTGCGCTGCATAAACAATCCGTTTTCTGCCTGCGTCCAGCTAAGGTCTCTATCTCTTATTTCCTCAGGAGCATCATCTACTTCTAAACCATTACGAATTAAACTAGCCATGCGACCACGCACCTCTTCCATTTGATTTCGGAAATTAAGCACATCTCTTCGATCCATTATTACTCCATGCCCAGGAATCGCAGTATCGAAATCTAGAGATAAAATATTGTTAATCGTGCCTACCCAACCGCGACTGCTACCACCATTACCGTAATCAATAAAAGGTGCTGTACCATGCAACAGGTCGCCTCCATGCACAGTTTTCAAGTCAGGGAAGTAAACGACAGAATCGCCATTGGTATGCCCTCTTCCCATATGAAAAACCTGTACTTCTGTTTCTCCNAGATAGACCGAAGTTTCATCGCTATATACAACTCGAGGCAGCCCATCTTGGTCACCGCGAATCATATTCTCCCGAGCGTTTTTGTGGGCAATAACCTCAGCGATCGGCAAAAACCCTGGATTACTTCCTGAGTGATCTCCATGGTGATGGGTATTAATAACGTAACGAACAGGCAGGCTGCTAACAGTAGCCACCAGGGCCTGAATCTCATCAAAGTCTTGAGGAAATTTATCATCAATAAGGATCACACCTTCAGAGGTTACCCTAACACCAACGTTCCCCCCGGGCCCAGTGATCATATAGAGACCGTTTTTAACTTCTTCAATGGCTAATCGATCTTGGGCCATCAGATCTGGNGAGCTAATTATCAAAACAAGAAATGGAATAGCAAAAGTCAGTTTTCTAGATAATTCGACAGCCTTTTTATTCATTTTTTTATTCATATTTTCCACTATATTTCACAAAACCAGGATGTTTTTTATTTGAGCTTTATAAGTACACCATACAATACTTCTATGCAATAAAATTTAAGTTCGTCCTAAAAAATACTCGAAAACTAAAACAAGTGTCGTGGAAGAGGTTTTAAGCGATAGCTTAAGCTGCTTGGTTTTCTTATATTTCTCAGNAAACCCTCTGCCGAGCACCGCCACACACCGAAAAAATGCTTTTTTAATTAGTAAGCNGTTTTGAGAAGCTGTACAGTAAAATTACTCCTGTAACAATTAGAAGTATTCCTAAAATAGCTGGCGCATCAAGCCTTTGATTGAAAACAAACCAGCCAATCAATGTTATAAGTGCTACACCAACCCCAGACCAAACAGCGTAGGCTATACCCACCGGAATAGTCTTTAAAGTAAGCGATAAAAAATAGAACGCTGCACTATAGCCAATAACCACAATTATTGAAGGAATGAGTTCCGTAAATCCTTCACTAGCCTTAAGTGCAGAGGTAGCAATTACTTCCGATGTTATCGCTACTATAAGAAAAATCCAGTCCTTCATTTGTATTTCCTGTATCGATCATTCAGCTAATCAATTTAAACCCAACGATTATGTCATTAGCGCAGCATTTTTTGGACCACCGGAGGACAAATGCGAAACGAGCCCGAACGATTCGCAAAACCAATATTTTTCGTGAGCTAACGACTAATCGAAAATGAAGAGAATGGCTCCAAATTATCTATAGCATCTAAGCCTTGTTGTGGTAGCCAAGCAAATTGCCGAACCTCGATAGTGTCTGTGTTTATATCGAAGATCGAAAAACCGTTATTCTCAATTGGGTGAACTCTCTCTTCGACCGTCAGGTCTGTTGGAACTTGTGCGCCAATGCCCCGAACACCGCTTGGCCATCCTGTGCCTGTACTAATAGGGCCTGCCAAGATTGAATGCACAGGGTTTTCAAAATTCAGCGTCCCACTCCGAGTAATTACACCTGAGCCGATAGCGTGAAGATCACCTGAAACTATTATTGGAATACGCTCATCCTGATTCGCAATGCCAGACAAGATGCGCTGGTGTTGCTGAAACCATCCTGATTGCCAGTAAGGCTTTGGATTTTCGATACCAAGTTGCCCGCCTGGTTGCAAAAAGTCCGGATACCATTCACCCCACTTTCCTGCAGACCACCCGAAAGGCGTAGACGGTATATGAATCAAATGTCGGGTGCTGTTTTCGTCAGCGGTCCTACTAGCGATCCATCTTTCGGATTGCTCTTCAACAAACACAGCGGTAGGGCCAGCCAAAGTTATAAAACGGCGACAATCGTAAAGCAATAATTCCAATAACGAACCCCATCGATAGGAACCGTAGGACTCACTGAAGCCATTTCTAGCGGAACCGGCCAAATGAACAGGCCTATTTAAGTCCGGTAAGTATTCAGGAAAATAAAGTTGCTGTGATGCTCTGCCCAATTGCGACGTAAAGTTTCGCGGCGGGAAAGTAATTATGTCATCGGTTCCTTCGTCATTTTCAAAATAGTCGTGATCGTCCTGAGTGAGAATCAGCGGCGTGGATCGAAAATTTGTGCCATAAAGAGAGGCTATCTGTTCATCTAGACAACCAGTTAGTGTTGCTTCATTTGGAGACCCATAAACCGGCAAATCTTCGTCAAACGAACCGTATTTACCCCATATCCGTTCTCGATTTGCCTGAGCTCTCGCATCACCTCTCCAGCGACGCGCAATATTCTGATCCCAATAAACTTGGTCACCAATACCTATAGCCAGGTCAGGAGCATAAGTTAGAGCACGAGTAAACAAGCGTTGGCGAGTGGATAAAGGTAAGTAGCGCCATGCACCTGTATCAGTTTGAGCGTTGTCCGGACCACCAGCGCAGCTAAATATTAGCAAGCGAACGTTTTCGGCCTCCGTGTCCAAAGATGGTGAAGTACTTAATGGCCAAGATTCCGCGTAACGGCTACCTTGTTGTTGCAAACTTAGTTCATATTGCTGGCCACTTTCCAATCCGCTCGCAATAAAGCTCCAAAAGCGTCCTAAAGTGTCTGTTTGAACACCTTCAATCACACCTGAGCCAATCCTTAATATCGGATTTCTTTGCGGCTCAACGAAAGAAACCTTTAACGTAATGGAATCATGATTAGCTAGGGGAATAATGTGCTGAATCTGACCACCGGACCAATTATCAGCAGCGCGAGCCAATGAAGGCCAGGCCAAAGAACTTGTTAGCAGCCCACTATCGCGAATGAACTTTCTGCGGTTCATATTTTATCCTCGCTAATTTAGTACCTAGACCATAACAGAATATAGACAGACAGGACTACTCATAAAAAAAGACGCCCCGAAAAGCTACATCATTTTAGCAAGACAACCTTGGCTTGAAAGTATATGAAGAAAAGTTAACTGGGGCACTAGTAAGCAAGCCATTACTTAGGAGGCCGGCACCATTCTCCGGATCATGCCATCGCCCTTAGTCAAAAAATATAACTCACCAACAGAGTCAATACCGAGCCTCAAACCGGCCCGATTACCTCTCGAATAAGTATTAGGGAAGCCCAAAGCGTCAGCAACATTCCTTTCAAAACCAAAAAACTCAACCCGTAATTCGAGAATCGTTGCTGGATTGCCTGGTTCCAAATTCCCAGCGTCGATATAAAATACCCTTCCCGTCACCATATCAGTAAAAACAAACTTACCCTGTAATTCTGGAATGGCCGAGCCTCTGTATACAAAACCACTGCTGATAGCATTGCCTTCATCGTGATCGAACTGGGCGACCGGGTAAGTTAAATCTTGCGCGTCTGCCGGCTTTGGATAAACAGGATTCGGCCTAACTCCGCCAATACCAAAAGCCGTCGCAAAGGTGCCTTCCCTTATCCGCCAACCGTAATTCGCACCCGCAACTCCGATATTTACTTCTTCGATCTGGGTTTGACCGATGTCACATATATACATGGTGCCATCGCGATCAAAAGAGAAAGCTTGCGGATGCCGCAGGCCATACGCCCAGATTTCTGGAGCGAAACTTGGATTTGCCACAAAAGGATTATCACTGGGAATACCGTAAGCCGCTTCATCTTCTCCTCCTAAGGGGTCAATTCGCAAGATGCCAGACATTGGTTCAGTCGTAGATTGCCCGAATTCCATTGGATCATTAGCGCCTCCACCATCGCCGAGGCTTGCATAAAGCATACCGTAGTCCGAGTCACCTGGAGCTGCAGCTGGGTTGAAGGCAAGGGTCCCAATATTATGGTTCTGGTCAAATTGCCCGATGCGGAATATTTCTCGGGTTGAACCAGAAAATGAACTTGATGAGGGATCAGTGGCTGTCCACTCTCTTATTACACTTTCGTGATTCTCGGCATTATCGTCAAGGTAATTAGCGACGCCGCTATCCGAACTCACACTTATGGCAGTATAAAGTTTCCCATATCCCTCCGCTCCTTCCCTTCCATAGTCAGGATGAAAAGCGACTCCTGCCAACCCTGTCTCATTGGGGAACATAGAATCATCAAAATCTATGTCATAGTTCCGAACATCAAGAAAAAGATTTAACTGCCCATCATTTTCTGTAATCAGATAAAGTAATCCCCGTAAATCATTAACAACTAGGCGGCCAGAACCATCCGGCAGCGGAGTCATCGCTTGAATGCGAGCGCGAGCAGCATTAGTTCTTTCCGGATTTGCTGACTCCCCCGATTCAGGGATCTGAACAAAATGATTAAGCGCTACTGAAATGTCTCCTTTCTGAATTTTCTGAGGAATCGGATCAGACAAAGGTTCTGGTCGGGAATCTGCAGCCAAGAGAGGCATATTAAATATGAAAGTGGTAGATAAAATAGTAAGAGCTATTTTCATGTTTTAGTTCCGTTTGATAAATTTAGTTGTCGGATTAAATAAAAAGTGCGCCCGGAGACCCAACCACCATTTGAAAGATTGTAATAGTGCCATTTATTCCCTAAGAACTGCAAAACATTAAATCGTGGCAAGAATACCAAATAAAATGCTACAACGAGTCCTTACCGAGCTATATAAAAAATGAGTCCTGAAGAAATGCCTAACCCTAGCTATTCCTCCCTTCTTTACGAAGTCGCAGACCAAACCGCCAAAATAATACTGGATCGACCACCAGCAAATTTAATCAACCGCGACATGACTCTTGAGTTTCACGCCGCACTTAGAATGGCTGATAATGACCCAGCTGTGAGAGTTATAATAGTCGCCGGCAATGGCAAAGGACTTTCTGGAGGAGTCGATTTAAATTACATAGAAAATTTCGATTCGAAAGCGATGAAGGAGTTCTTAGACATATTTTATGTCGACACTGTCAATATAGTGAGGGAATTATCGAAACCAATAATAGCGGCCGTTCATGGTTATGCCCGAGAAGGGGCATGCACTTTAGCCTTTGCTTGCGACATAATTATTGCTGCTGTTGATGCAGATTTTGGTTATCCAGGGGTAGCAAATCTAGCGGCACCACCTGGCATGCATGTATGGATACTGCAACGCCTTATAGGCAGAATGAAAACAGCCGAGCTTATCTTTACTGGAAAATCACTTAGCGCAGAAAAAGCTGAGCACATGGGGTTAATTACTAAAGTAGTTGATGCCAATAGCTTAATGTCAGAGGCGGAAGAAATGGCTGCGGAAATTGCTGAAATGTCTCCCTTAGCACTGAAACGCACCCGGGATTTGCTTTACCAGATGGAAGATATGGATTTCCAACAGGTACCTGAAGTAGCCGTCGAAGCTCTTTCGTCGGCCTTTGACACTGAAGATAGCAAAGAGGCTAGAAAGGCTTTTATAGAGAAGAGAAAGCCTAACTGGAAAGGGAAATAAACTTTGGAATTTTTTACCATCGGGGTCTACCCAGAAGCTCAGACCAGTCTAAATAAAAGTTCTGAATTTCAGTTGCACCTAAATATTCTTATAGACTCAATCTTATCCGTCACAATAATGAGAAAAGGCGCAAAGAGCATTCTTCTTGTAAGCTCAATAACTTGAGCTCTCTGCACTGCTTCGTATACTGAAGAATTTTTCAGATTCAAGTTAAAAACATGACAATTTATAGGAGTTTAAAACTTAGCCTCTGTGATTCTAAACCCTCCGTCTTTCTCAGGCTCAAAACTGAGACGCCGATTAATGCATTCTGGTTTTTCACCCACCACGTGGCTAACATAGATAATGTTAGTATCAGATTGTTGAGCAATTTTGTCGAGAAATCCCAGAATAAGGGAACGATGGTAATCATCAAGTCCTACGCAAGGTTCATCTAAAATTAAAATCTTCGGAAACTTAACCATTGCTCGGGCCAATAGTGACAGCCTCTGCTCACCGAATGAAACTTCTTCATAAAAGTCCTTTTCTAAGTCGGAAATTCCCAGGGCAGATAGCCAATTTCTAGCGATTTCAATCTCTCGAGCACCACTATGATCGTAAAGACCGACTGAATCATAGAAGCCTGAAACGACTACATCCAACACTTTCCACCCTTTAACATATTTATTATGCAATTCATTAGATACCACCCCAAATTTTGCTTTAACATCCCAAATGCTCTCCCCACTTCCTCTCCTAACGCCAAAAAGGGAGACATTTTGCCCATATGCCTTATGATTTTCTCCGTTGATTAGGCTAAGCAGGGTAGACTTTCCACAACCATTAGGCCCCTCAATAAGAACATGGTCATCTGACTTCATGGTCCAGCAGAAATTTTTCAAGATCGCAATGCCGTCATAGCCTGCATTAACTTTTATCAGCTCTACCAACGGCCGGCTACGTTTATCTAGGTCATGATCACTTTTAACGGGTTTTCTAGGAATTGTGTGCGGGATTACTGGAACCTGATTCAAAATTTCATTGAAAGCCTCACTCGATTCTATTTCGCGACGTTGCCCCTGCACAATAATGCCAAGGTCTCGCATCACTGCTATACAGTTTACACTTGGCAAGATATCTGAATTTCGTCGGGATAACTGAATACTGGAGAAACCAGAATTTAAGAACTTTCCTATGCAAGTCTTTATCTTCTCCCGAGAGTCGGCATCTATACTTTCGAGCGGGTCATCTAATATTAGTAACTGCGGGACATCAGGGCGAAACGCATAAAGAGCCCTTGCAATTAATACCTTGCGGATCTGCCCTGAAGAAAGAAAACGAATTCCTTTTTCAATTAAGTTAGAAATTCCGAGTTCTGTTACAAGCTTTACCAACAAGAGCTCATCATAATATTTAGTAGCTCTGGAACTTGTTATCAGCTCGCTAACTGTCGTGCCAACGTCCCTGACGTCGGCATTGTATTCACTAATATCTAGCCTGTTGTCCCTTTGCCAAAGTTTCTGCTGTTCTTCAAAGGACACGATATGCAAATCGCGCCTAGGATCAAATCCTTCGGCATATTCAACATAATACCCTGATTCAACTCTTTTAAAAGATATTAGATTTGCCAATAAAGATTTGCCCGCACCATTAGGTCCAAACAAACACCAGTGTTGCCCTTGCTCAACTTTAAATTTTTTTATTCGCATTACTTTGCGCCGTCCAATACGACACATAGCACTATCGATATTAAGTAAGGTGATCATTGTCTTTAAATGCCGGTTTTTTCTTAGATATAGCCGCTGTTATGGTCGATTGCCCAATGCTCTTTGCATAACCTCATGCTGAATAGTCATCATATGCCCTATGGAACGACGCCAATATTCGGAAGTATGACCACCCCGAGACTGCATATAATCGAACGGGATGTTATTAATCATTAATAATTGCGCAAATTCCCGAGCATCGGTAATCAATCCATCTTCTGTGCCAGAATCAATATAAATGTGGGGTACTTGAGCTTTTGGGATGTTATAGATAATTTGAAACGGATCATAAGAATTTGCTTGATTTTCCGTCTCGAAAAGGGAGCCTTGAGGCGAGCGTTCTATCTGAGTGGAAAACCCGGGAATATCAATAACCTTTGAAATATAGGAATCTGCTTGGGCGAACCGCGCCTCTTCTTGCGGTGTTCGCTCCCGGGCTTGAGGTTCTCGGCCTGCGGCAATTGAAGCGCCAACATTACGAGCAAAACTGAGTGCGCCACTAGTTGAACCGATAGAAATAAACATTTCAGGGTGCCTAAGCCCCAGAGCAAAAGCGCCAAACCCCCCCATCGATAGTCCTGATATTGCTCGACCCTCTTTACGGGAGATTGTTCGGAAATTCTCATCCACATAACCGATCACATCTCTAATAATGTGGTCTTCCCAATTATTAGATTGCCCACCCTCACTCCTTGCATAATTTACATACCAGCTATTACCTCCATCAGGAAGTACGAGCATCAAATCATCGAGATTGCGTGCGTAAAAACCGGCAGCCAAATTACGACCCCAAACAGTATAGTTTTGCATGTATCCGTGCAACAGGTACAGCACAGGGTAACGATTTTCTGTTGTCCAGTAGTTACTCGGAAAAATGATGTCAAATTTCATCATGCGGTCTACCGCAGAACTATAGAATTCAACTGTTTCCATGCCAGGAGGTCGGGGCGCTGCAGCCTGCTCGATATTTTCTTCTTGAGCAATAACGTTGCTCGCAAAAAAAATGGCTATTAGCAATGGGACCACCGTATTAGTCAGCGATAATTTCATCATTCACTCTTTAAAGCCTGCAAAACATGATTTATAGCACTTTTTATCGCCCTGTTGTCCAGCTGGCTAAAGCAGCACTGCGTGTTATAGTTGGACGCTGGTTTAATGGGAACAACTAACTTGAAACTTAGCGAAAGTATTTTGCTTATCATTTGCTGTTGCTTGCCTGAAATCCAAAGCAAAGCTGCGGAAAGTTCCGGTGAGAGACTATTTCTGGATAACTGTGCGGAATGCCATCAAGCAGATGGCCTGGGCATCCCAAACATCTACCCACCGTTAGCAGGAAACGAACTTGTATTAGGGAACGGATTAGATGTTGCTCTAGTACTTATTATTGGCCGAGGTGAAATGCCTTCATTTGATGGTGCAATCTCCTCAGATGATATGGCTTCAATAATTAATTATGTACGCAATTCTTTTGGCAATAAAGGTGAGCTCATCAGCGCTAGCAAAATCGAATCATTGAAGTAAAATTGCAATTGAGAGGCAAAAATGTTGAAAGCATTCTTATTAATAACTGCTTTTATTATTTCTTCGTTTGGCTTCAGCCAAACGAACGAGCACATCCTTATACTAGAAACAGTCCAGAAGTTTTTCGATTCTATAGAAACACGAAATAGGGAATTGTTAGAATCGATTTTAGTGCCCGGCTCACTTAATATTTCCGTCAGGAAAGCCGAAGATGAGGAGGCCACATTCAACATCATGAGCTATGAAGAAATGGTGGCCGCCCTGACGAGATCAGGCAGAAATGCCAAGGAGCGCTCCTGGGATGAGACGGTGCTAACCCAGGGGAATATAGCTGTAGTTTGGACCCCATATGATTTTCACTTAGACGGCGAATTCAGCCATTGTGGCGTAGATTCATTTCAGCTAATAAAACAAGCAGGTCAGTGGCTCATCAGTAACTCAAGTTGGACATTAGAAATAGAGAACTGCCCTCAGAGCCCCTTAGGCCCTATCGATTATTAAAACCATAAACTGGATTAAATCCACCTAATCCTTGAAATCGAGGGGGAGGCTAGAGAAAGATAGACCTCATCTAAAAATTGTGCTTACTGTTAATTAACTCACTAACAATTTCAAAAACTAATTTGACTTTCCGCATTGTAAATTTTTAACGTAATTTATGGCTAACAAATTATAGGTCTTTGGATTTGACAACTAGCATTTTTGCGATCTGCATGTCTTCATAGGTGTATGGAATACCGCCGACCCCGTAACCGGACTCCTTCAAGCCTGCAAAAGGCATCCAATCCACGCGAAAAGCAGTATGGTCGTTAACCATGACTGCCGAAGCATCAAGTGTTCGGTAAGCATACATTGCTTTATCTATATCTTGGGTCATGACCGAGGCTTGGAATGAATAAGGAACAGAGTTAGCCATAGCGATTGCGTGCGCAATATCTTCGTAAGCACTAACGCTGATGACTGGTCCGAAAATTTCATGCTTGCATAGCGTTACCTCAGCAGGCGGATTTAACAAAACCGTCGGTTGATAAAACGCATCGGAAATTTTTTCGCCACCGCAAATAAGTTGAGCTCCAGCCGCAACCGCTTCATCTACCCATTCCCCGATGCGAAAAGTTTCTTCTGGCCGAATAATGGGACCTATCTCCGTTTTTGGATCCGCCGGATCTCCAATTCTGAGAGTTCTCGCTATCTTGCCCAAACGTGTGGCTATATCTTCTGCGACCGAGTGATGAGCAAAGATTCTTTGCACAGAAACACAAACTTGGCCAGAATGATAAAAACCACCTTTTGCTAAAAGAGGTAGCATGGCATCCAGATCTGCATCTTCAGCAACAATTGCAGGAGCCGCTCCGCCATGCTCAAGAGCGCACCGAGTGCCCGCTGCAAGCTTACTCTTTAGCATCCAACCTACGGCACCGCTGCCAATAAAGCTAAAAAAGGCAATTCTAGAATCCGTAACCATGTTAACCACAACATCATTATCGGTTCCTACCACTGCTTGAACATATTCTTCAGGGAGCCCAGCCTCTCTTAGCAAAGATATAAATTTGAAACAGGATAAAGGGGTATCACTGGCCGGCTTAACAATTACTGGGCATCCGCTTGCCACTGCAGGTCCCACTTGATGAACGATTAAGTTAAGTGGATGATTAAAAGCGCTCACCGCCATCACTGGTCCAATTGGTTCTTTCGAAGTCATCGCAATACGGTTCATGGACGCCGGATTGATTCCCATAGGAATTTCAGTGCCGTGCTCAGAACGCGCACATTCGATACAATTTTTTACTCCGTCTATAGCTCGAGCGACTTCGATTTCCGAATCTATGTAGGGCTTGCCTCCTTCGCTCAATGCCAATTGCACCAACTCTCCAAATTGCGACTGCATTAGCCCAACAGTTTCCTCCAAAATTTCAATACGCTCATGCACCGTCAACCAACGAGATCTATCTTTAAATAATTCGTCAACGATATTAAGAGCCAATTCTGCTCCTCGGGCATCAATACGTTCCACAGTGCCAACTACTGCCCCATCGTAAGGCGAAACGANCTCAAGCGTATCAATCGCATNAGCACCAGGAACCATAACTTTAAATTCGTGCATATATTGAAGCCTTTTTCGGATTAGGTAGCCAAAATTTCGAGTTTTTAAGCAAGCTTTATGTTATTTAAATCATATACTGGAAGGTCTTACATTACCTTTCTACTCGCGCAGCGACCACGAAGCCTTACGTATTATATTACTTTAAAGTTTGACCTCAATGAGGGGTGAAAATATTCAGGCTGTCTTTACGCGTTACAGATCCTGATCTACCAATTTGCTCGGAATATGTCATGGCCATTAATAATGCTGGATCATTTGGAGTATTTGCTACGAATCGAAGATCCGTATCATCCATCCTACCAATCACTATCCCTTTTTCTGGCTCTCCTTTTACAAAGCACACGGTGTACGTTTCGATAGTTGCTTGTCCATCAGGAGTTTCTGTAACTTTGGGGCTCGCTAACTCATCTATTTCATACTGATATTTAGCTGGATTCACTCTTTGCCATTTCCCACTATAAGGCGTCGCAGAATAGACACCGGTGGCATGCTTTGATAAATACCCACCGTTAGCTGTAACCATACCAAAATGATCTGGGTTAGCACGTAACATAGGTAACATGGACACCAAACCGTGCGTGGAATAATTGTTTCCAGGTCCGCCAAAAAAAGGAAGACCACCGGTCACTGTGAAGCCACGAGGATCATCATACGCCAATCCGAGCTCTTCGCAGGCCAGTTCTACCGCTGACGGAAAGCAGGAGNAAAAATCGAAATAGTTTATCTCTTTTTCAGTTATTCCTGCCATATCCAAGGCGTGACGAGCATTTACTCCAATCGCGGGAGCCGAATGATAGTTCACTCGATCCGTTACATTTATTTTTTCGTTGGCTTGGCCGCAACCATGAATAAATACCCACTTACTAGAATCAATTCCCATCTCTTTAGCTTTACCGACGGAAGTTAAAATTACAGCCGCCCCAAGGTTTACCCCGTCCATAGCATTCATCCATTTAGGATAAGGAAATCCAATCCAGCGATTTTCCGGTGTAATATTTATAAGCTCTTTTGCCGTTCTGTATTTACCATAGAAGGAAAAANGATTTTTAGCCGCCACTTCCGAAAACTTCTCAAACAAGGATCCCATTTGCTGCATGTGATTTTCAATACTTAACCTTTTGTGGTGACGCAACGCGTTCTCAAACAGCGGATATGTTTGAATTGGAACCCCAATGCCATGGGCAAATTCATGCGGCGTAAATAATCTCTCTCCTAATCCTCGATCTTCCAAAGATCCTTGGTGTTCTTCTTGCCAATCCAACTTGGTATTTGTACGCATTGCAGTTTGGGCTGTTTTGATAGCTTCTGACCCTGCTAATAAGGCTACCCCGATTTCATTCTCGGATA
Organism: Gammaproteobacteria bacterium; assembly: GCA_002723195.1. Lineage (GTDB taxonomy): Bacteria > Pseudomonadota > Gammaproteobacteria > Pseudomonadales > Pseudohongiellaceae > UBA9145. The sequence continues at coordinate 51,073 of PBNR01000001.1, forward strand.
TTTTTTCAGCCAATTCGTTAATGTATTTCTGAGGAGTATTGCCACCAACATTGCCATAAATTGCATTAACAGGATTTGCACCAATTCGCTCAGCAACGGCCCTTGGAGGATTCTCCGCCCGTCCAAATGGAACTTGCAGCCTCGGGCGATTGGTCGAATCTGGGAAAATACGAATAGAAACGATCGTATCGATATACGCAGCGATCGTATCGCCAAGGCCTGTATCAGCTAAAGCTGCCTGAGCCGCCGCACCCGCTATTCCCATCGGAGAATGAGCCTCTTCTATAACAAAGTCTTTCTCTGTAAATTGGCCTCCTCCTACAATTATTGGTGTTGAATTTTCCACTTATCTTTCCTGAAGGTAATTAGCCAAAGATGGATAAATAATCCTTTGTTTGNAATCAAAAAATGAGCTGCACATTTTCGCCATCTATTTCAGTTTGTATTGATCGCAAACCAGGAAGTATCGCTTCACTCGCTGGAGGCAACTCAGCATTCCATTGGCTATACTCTGCCTCCAGCCTTTCAACGACATCAGTGTACTCTTCAGCTAGATTTATAGTCTCTCCTGGGTCATTTACTAAATCATATAGAACTACTTTATGTCCTAAAGGCGCATCGACAGGCCAACCATTTGATGGCGCGGTTAAGCGACCCGTCGAATCCACTGCTTCATCATCAAAATTACTGATCTTAAACTTAATAAGTTTCCAGCGCTCATCACGGATCGCCATCGTGGCCCCGGAACGCCAATAGAGATATTCATGAGGATTACCTTCCACTTCCCTTTTTAAATAGGGAATGAGATTAACTGAGTCCTCAGTCTCCGCCTCCTGACCTGCCGCTGCTGTAAAAGTAGCCATCAGGTCCAGCGAACTCACGAGAGTATCCAATCGGTGATTGCCTTCCAATTCGGCTGGCCAACTTAAAATATAAGGGATTCGAATTCCGCCTTCTTGGTGGTAGCGTTTGAAACCAGAGAGCTCACCATTAGAACAGGCATTGCCAATATATCCTGCGCAACCATTATCGCTAAGAAAAGCAATGATAGTATTTTCATATTCGCCAATGTCTTTTAATTTTTGTACGACCTTACCAACACTATCATCTAGGGATGCGACCATTGCAGCGTAAACTCGGGTAGCCATGTTACGAATATGACCGTATCTGTCTAGATATTCTTTAGTTGCTTGCAATGGCGTATGCGGCGTAGTGTGGCTCAAATATAGAAAAAACGGTTCATCCGCATGATTATCGATAAATGTAAGCGCCTCTTTGGTGAATACATCAGTCAGGTATTCGTCAACTTGGACCAGATCCCTGCCTCGATAAACCCCGTTATATCTTGAGCGTTTTTGTGGCTCACCATTACGGGCAACCGCAGCACCTGCAGGTAAAGTTTCGAAAAACTGAGAACCACCTGCTAAAACGCCAAAATATGAATCAAAGCCGCGACTCAGTGGGTGATGGTCCTCGCCGTGGCCCAAGTGCCACTTGCCTACCATACCAGTTATATAGCCCTGAACTTTTAATTTATCCGCTATTGTTTGCTGCGAAACAGCCATACCAGCACCAGTATCACGGCGCGCCGGATTAAATTCCCAACCGTGCCTTTGTTGGTAGCGCCCTGTCATTAGGCCCGCGCGAGAAGGACTGCAAACCGGATGCGACACATAGGCTTGGGTAAATTGAATTCCTTCAGCTGCTAGTGTATCGATATGAGGAGTTTGGATAACTTCACTCCCATAAACACTAGTGTCACCATAACCGAGATCATCGGCGAATATAAAAACTATATTAGGTTGTTTTGCTTCCGCAAAAACAGTCAAAGGCATCAACAGCAAAATTAAGATCCGAAATGCTACAAGCATTGTATTAATCATAATTCTCTCCTCTGTCCTTNAGGTACAATTCGCGCAATAGATTCAGTAAAGGCTGCCTTAAATTGCGTTGACTAAAGTCTTCTTTAAAATAACTGGTGTAGACAGCGACCAAATCATACCGCGGGTTCACTACTAAAGCCTGGCCTCCCCAGCCTCCTTTAATCATAAAGCCGTCATTGCTGATATAGTCCCATTGATAACTGTTATGACTCCCGTCTTCTCTAACTAAATCTGGGTTCGGTTCATTCAATAAGAATTCAATAAATTCCAGTGATACTATTCTGTCTTCGCTCACTACTGAATAGGAAGGAGTAAATAGCAACCCAAAGCGAGCCATGTCTCGCATATTAGAAAGAAATCCTCCATGGGTTAAAGGAATTCCATAGCGATACGCAAGAAAAGAGGCATCTGACTCCGCCCCGATGTTTTTCCATATTTCTCGCGTAAATGTATCTTGAAACGGTTCACCGGTTAGCCTTTCGATCAACCAACTCAAAATAAACGTGTTCACTCCCGAATAAGAGAAATTCTTACCTTGTTCGCTGTTTTTAACAACTTTTAGTGTACTTAAGAAATCATAGGGATTATCCGGCGCACTGTCATCCCGAAAGCCGTCACCTATTGCCATAGAATATTGATAGTAGCAGGATTGTCGATCCTCATACTCATCTTGACAGTTTAGACCGCTGGCCATATCGAGTATATTCCTCACCGTTATACTGGCAAAATCTGATCCAGAAAGCTCAGGAATGTAGAACTCAATCTTTTCCTCAGTATTGATAATGCCTCTTTCTTCAAAAAGCCTTACCAATAGAGCAGGCATCACCTTAGCAACCGACCAATAAATAGGTTTTTCATACGGCTCCATCCTTGGATAAAACTCATAAACTATCTTTCCTCGGTGGAGAACCAATACCCCTAACGCTGTCGCTACTTCGCTCGCTAAAAAATCATTAAAAGTAGTTTCTCCATTAGCTGTTTCAACTGGGAATTGAGCTATTGCAGCATTCGGAGTTTTCTCCAAATCTTTAACCTGGCCCGATCGGTAAACATTAACCGTAGGGAAAAGTTGATGCACATTCTTATGCATCCAAGCCATCTGTTCACCTGTTACAGTCCACCAAATATCCTCTTTAGGCAGCAGCCTTTGGCGTCGCTGAACTTCTTCCCAGCTCGTTGCCGCAGAAAATTCATTAGACTCCGCCGCTATAGCACCCTTTAACGGGACACCCAGTATGAATGTAATAAGTAATAGTCGGTTGAACATTGTTGTGTGCATGTTTATTAGGATGCCGCAATACATGACTCATGTACAGGTAAGCAATGGCTATAATTGAATACTCAATGTTAGACTGGCAATTGATGAACATTCAATTGGAATTTAGATGACGCTAGACCCACAAGCCGAGATACTGCTAGAAAGTATCAAAGAGTCAGGAGCCCGTCCCTTTAATGCTTATTCTGCCCAAGAAGCGCGAAAAATTTATGATCAGGCCAGCGAGCTAGTCAGAGGCACTCCCCCTGAACCATTTAGCATCGAGGAAATAGTAATACCCGGCAGCGATGGTCCCATCCTAGCCTGGATTTATAAGCCATCTGCTGATAGCAATCTACCTACCCTGATTTATTATCATGGCGGTGGGTACACTATTGGCTCTCTTAAAAGCCACGACTGCGTCTGTCGCGGAATTTGTGTCGAGGCACAATGTATTGTGATCTCAATAGATTATCGCCTAGCTCCGGAGCATAAATATCCAGCAGCTGTTCAAGACGCTTGGGATGCAGCAAAATGGGTCGTTGAGCACGCTCATACTCTGAGTGTTGATCCAAAAAATATTGCTATAGGTGGGGACAGTGCTGGGGGCAATCTTACCGCTGTCGTGTCTTTACTCGCAAAAGCGGCTAAAAATCCAAGATTTGTATTTCAATTATTGATATATCCATGCACAGATATGACCTGCTCATTCGAATCACATAAAAAATTTGGCGAGGGCTACAGATTAACGAATGAACTAATCGACTGGTTTTATGATCATTACTTTTCTCAAAACGATGACATTACTCATTGGAAAGCATCTCCCCTGAATGCCAAAGATTTCAGCGACCTACCGCCAGCATTCATGATTAGCGCGGGCTATGACCCTCTTCAAGATGAAAACAAAGCCTATGCCGAAAAGCTGAAAAACGCGGGGGTTGCTATAAAACACTCACATTATGGCGGAATGATTCATGGGTTCCTAACTATGCCAGGTAAAATTGACAAAGCGAAAGAAGGAATAAGCGAATGCGCTTCTGAACTAAAGATCATTTTCAAAAAAGAGTGAAACTATTTTTCATTTCTGGCAACAAAGCTAATCCGAACAATTTGTCAACGCTTAGTAAAATTATGTACTTAAATCTGTCGATTAAACTTTTTTTAGCCTGCACTTGCATTTTTTTAGGCAATACAGCAATTGCACAATGCGATAATAGCCGCGATGGAGTGGAGTCAGCACAGGGCATAGTATTTACAGATATTAATAAAAACGGAATACAAGACGCTAATGAACCTGGCATTGCAGGTGTGGCTGTGTCGAATGGGTGTGAAGTTGTTCAAACAAATAACGCAGGTGTTTATGAAATATCAATTGCGCCGGCGGAGATAATTTTCATTTCAAAACCCGCCAATTTTCTGGTGCCTGTGGACGCAACTAATGTGCCACAATTTTTCTACAGGCACTATCCGAATGGCACTCCCGAGCAAATTATTGGAACATCCGTTGAATGGCTGTGGCCAGTTGTCAATCATACAGGAAGCTTGCCTGCTTCAATTGATTTTCCACTAATACCAGACGAACACGACACAAAGTTTCTAGCCCACGTTTTCGCGGATACTCAAGCGCAGTATGAAATTGGCCAAGATATGATTCGGGAAGAACTCGTAAACCCACTAATAGGAAATCCTTATGGAGTAGAGTTTGGCCTGACGGTAGGAGACATCGTATTCGATAATCTAGGCCTTTATGACCGCCACAAAGCAATGATGGGTCTAATGGATATCCCTCAGTGGTATCTTCCTGGCAACCATGACATAAACTTTGAATCGCCTAATGATCAATTTTCCAACGAAACCTACAAAAAACACTTCGGACCTACCTACTACTCGTTCGATTACGGCAATGTTCATTTCGTCGCTTTGAACAATGTAGAATACGCCGGTTATGAAAATGCGTTTAATAACGGTATTTACCGGGGTTATATCAGCAACGTACAACTACAATGGCTGCGCAACGATCTCGCAAAAGTTTCGCCTGATAAACTTATCGTAATTGCCAGCCACATTCCTTTAATTGCAGAAGCAGACGATGGTGTTTCTCAAATTTTGACTGGGCCTAATACAGAAAACTTCTCCGAACTATTAGATATTCTCCAACCTTTTAAGCATATATATAGCTTGGCTGGGCACGACACTAGCAATAGCTTTAAAGTAGAAGTTAATCATCGGCACGGCTGGCAAGGAAGACCTTGGGTCGCACATACGCTAGCCGAAGTCAGGGGAAGTGGCTGGACCCGAGGACCTAGAGACCTTCGCGGTGTTAGAGATGCCATTATGGAAGATGGCAATCCAAATGGCTTCTACCTCTTAAGATTTAACAACACATCTCTTACACCTGAGTTTATTCCCTTTCCTTCAAGCGCCGATGGCACCAATCGCATGCGAATAACTCTTGATCCGCCCATCGAATTGCAAGAAAAAAACGGAATAAATCGTGGAAGCTTAAAACCTAATACCAAGATAGTTGTAAACTTGTTCGATGGTGGCTCAAGAGATCTAGTCTGGGCTTCAATAAACGGCGCACCAGAAATCTTAATGAGTTATAAAGTGCGAACTGATCCATTTATTGAAAACTTATACAAAAAATTTGTTGATTCGGCTGATGAGTACCCAGCCCCAGCTCGCTCGTCCCACATTTGGGAATTGAACCTTAGCGAAAATCTAAAAACAGGGCTGAATCATATCAATGTCTCTAGTACTGACGAATTTGGACAGTCGCTTCGCAGCAGTTTTACCTTTGAGATTACCGAAAAATAGATAAAGCTATAACGCAGCAATTTTTCACGGCTTCCCATTTTTCAAACCTAATCAATAGAGTATCCGCGAGTGGTTAGTGCTTAGGCCAAAAGCAAAAACGTCGTAAAGCAAGCACCTGTTAAATAAGAATCATTAAAAAGGCTTATTGGTCAAAACCTGTGTTTAAACCTGAGTATTTTTAAAGCTTTTTCAGGATGTTTATCTCTAAATTCTGGCGATGCAGGAATCGACGCGATAAATTCCGCCGTTGGTGCATGCCGAGCAAATTTCCCTAATAGAAATTTTTTATCAAGAAATGGACTATTAAGGGTAGCAATTATATCCGCCCCATCGTTACAGACCTGAGGTATACGCTTAATTATTGCAGCATAATTTTTTTCTGCGTTAAAACTGCGATGCTGCCTCGTCGGCGGATCAATTATCAAAAGATCGTATCGGCCTAGCTGTTTTATGCGTCCCCAAGAAGTAAAAATATTATGGGGGATTTGATTTACTAAGCGACAATCCTGATGATTATGGGAATGATTAAGCAAGCCCCAACGCAAGCTCGTCTTGGACATATCCACATTGGTTACTGACTTAGCACCTCCAGCCAATGCAGCCACCGAAAAAGAACAAGTATAGGCAAAGAGATTTAATACATTTTTATGAGAACTGTTTGCTTTTATCCAACCTCGCAATGGCCGCATATCAAGAAAAAAACCACTGTTTTGCTGCGTACCCAAATGGACCTCAAAACTTAGGCCATCTTCGAATATTAAAACTCTGTTCGGCACTTTGCCTTTTAGCGTTTTTGCTGGAGAGCCAGTCTTATAGCGCATTTGCAAAAGTATCGAGGTAACTTGCGAATGTATATCCGAGTCTTCGACTGCAGATAAGATTGAATCAAGGTGACATTCTGGCTCGTAGACAGTGATGAGCAAAGTAGGTGAATACCAATCAATGCAAATATGCTCAAAGCCCGGGTGTATTTTCCCTCGTCCGTGAAATACTCGCCGCGATTCGCGTTGCCTGCTCTGAAAAAAGGAGCTAAGCGCAGCTAGAACTGGATCAGACATTACAACGGTCACTGTTTATTAAAAACTCCAACACCATTGATACTAACAAAAAATACCTGCGGCCGATTTTAGCCTGGCATTCAAAAATTACTATAAAATCAGACATAACTTAGGGTTTTCGCGAAAGAATAATTTCTCTCAGTACCCATTTAAAGAGCAATAAGGTAAGTTCCCAGTTTTAAACAAGCTACATCAGAGCGAAGATATGCCCAAACAATATGACTATATAATCGCGGGTGCAGGCACAGCAGGGTGCGTGTTAGCGAATCGACTCTCTGAAGACTCTCGGAATAGAGTTTTGCTCTTGGAGGCCGGCGGCAAGGACAATTACTTCTGGATCGACATACCTGTTGGCTATCTCTACACAATAGCAAATCCACGAACTGACTGGTGCTATCAAACTGAACCTGACTTTGGACTTAACGGAAGGACTATCGGTTATGCCAGGGGGAAAGTACTAGGAGGCTGCTCCTCTATAAACGCAATGATCTATATGCGAGGTCAGAAAAGCGACTATGATTATTGGGCTTCATTAGGAAATAGAGGTTGGGGCTGGAATGATGTACTTCCTGTATTCAAGAAGTCAGAAGACTATCAGCACGGGGCAGATGATTTCCATGGCAGTGGCGGCGAACTGCGGGTTGAAGAGCGGCGGGTAAACTGGGAAATACTGGATGCTTGGCGTGATGCAGCAGAAGAATGCGGTATTCCAAAGATTGATGAATTTAATCGCGGTGACAACTTTGGTAATGCTTATTTCCAAATGAATCAGCGGCGCGGATCTCGTTGGAGTGCAACCAAGGCATACCTTCGACCAGCAGAATCGCGCCCCAACTTAACAGTGATTACTAATTCCCATGTCGAAAAAATTACCTTTAGAGCAGATTCTGGAAAACTTTCGGCTGAAGGCGTTCAAGTATGTATTGACAATGAACGCTCTCAACTCTTTGAAGCACGAAAAGAAGTACTTATTTCAGCCGGGGCGATAGGTTCACCACAGATCTTGCAGCTGTCGGGAATCGGACCGGGTGCACTGCTGAGTGAAAAAGGCATAGAGCCCAAATTGGAACTGGCTGGAGTTGGCGAAAATCTTCATGATCATTTACAAGTTCGCTCCATATACAAAGTTCATAACACCATAACGTTGAATCAAAGAGCAAACTCACTCTTCGGCAAAGCAGCAATGGGTCTGGAATACTTATTTTTTAAGACGGGCCCACTCACTATGCCCCCTTCGCAACTGGGTGCCTTTGCAAAAAGCGACCCCAATCAGACTTCACCAAACATCGAATGGCATGTACAACCGCTGTCTCTGGATAAATTCGGAGACCCTTTACACAACTACAACGCTATAACACCTTCCGTCTGCAACTTGCGCCCTATCAGCCGAGGTCATGTGCGGATTAAATCTAAAGAGTTTCAAGACTATCCAGCTATAACACTTAATTATCTATCGACCTCTGAAGATGAGAAGGTTGCTGTAACAGGCTTGAAATTTACTCGTCGAATTATGGCTGCAACTGCATTGCAAAAATTTAAACCTACTGAACTAAAACCTGGCCCTGAAATCGAAAGTGACGAACAATTACTAGATGCTGCACGCAACCTAGGCACAACTATTTTCCATCCAGTCGGAACCTGTAAAATGGGAAATGATGGTATGGCGGTAGTCAATGATCGACTTCAAGTTCATGGGGTCGATAATTTAAGGGTGATAGATGCGTCTATCATGCCGCGCATAAGCTCCGGTAACACGAACGCCCCAACTGTCATGATCGCCGAAAAAGGCGCTGAATTTATATTAACAGGAGAAAGTTAATAGTGATTTTTTACTATGCCATCCAAACAGTTTCTGTCGCCTCGCAAATTGCTCTGGAAGAAGCTGGAGCAGTATATGAAAGTCGCTTGATTGATTTTAAAACGACTGAGCAACAGTCCAAAGACTATCTCCAGATAAACCCGAAAGGAAGAGTACCCGCACTAGTAACCGATCGAGGGATAATTACTGAAACTCCCGCCATTCTTGCTTACATCGCACAAGCGTTTCCCAAGGCAAGGCTAGCGCCTTTAGATGACCCATTCTTATTTGCAAAGCTTCAGGACATTAATAGCTACCTTTGCTCAACTGTCCACGTGAATCATGCACATAAAATGAGAGGTAATCGCTGGGTAGAAGATAAAGATGCACAATCAAAAGCTGCAATGACAGCAAAAGTGCCAAAAACTATGCACGATTCATTCAGCCTAATCGAACAGGAAATGTTTATAGGCCCTTGGACATTAGGTGATAATTTCAGTATTACCGATTGTTATATTTTTTGCATATCGAATTGGCTAAAAGGGGACAACGTCGAAATAAAAGAATTTCCCCTAATTCATGATCATCATTTACGGATGAAAAAGCGGCCTAGCGTACAGAAAGTAATGGCTATTCATGGCCTCAACTAAAATGTTTATTTCCTTTTATAACTCCTATCGAACCAAAGGTCCCACTGCTCGCTACTATGATTGTATTGCTCAAAAAATTGTCGTACCGAACCATCTGAATTAGGTGTCCAAGTGCCACGAAAATTCCACACAGCTCCGGCAAAATTATAAATACTCCCCTCAAGAAGCATGGACTCCGATCTTATCCCGCCAACCATATCAATTGAGAAACGGCTAGCGGATACCCATACATATCGCCATTCATTAGTCACGGGATTAAAATAATTCAAGCTAGAGCCTGTTTGGCCATCAGTACCAGTCCATTTTTCGGAAATCATACAACCAGACTGCAACTTTTGAACGCTATTCGATCCTATCTGTATTGATCCGGAGCTATCAAAAACGTCCCACTCTCCCACCCAAAAATCGAATTCATTAAACCCGGGCAACATTTCACAACCAAGCTCCTGGCCAGTTGCGCTAACGCTCAAAAATAAAGAGACAGACAAACAAACGGCAAAAGCGGCTTTCTTCACAAAAAATACGCCCATTAATTGAAAAAATAGTACCCAATTATTAAAAATACCACAGTAATTGTCGCCTAACTGCCAATTCCCTAGAAGAAGTGTTTGCAATGCAGAATAGTACTTGGCACCCTAGAGGTATAGGTAAAATAAGTTTGAGGACTAAATATGAAGAACTACTTAAATTTAACCGCTTGGTTTGTTTTTTGCTGCTCCATCTCTGCAAATGTTACCGGGGCCGAGCTAGAACAGGTTGGAACCTTCGATTTTCCTACTTCAGCGTCCGCAGAAGCTCAAAAGCATTTCGAACTTGGAGTCGGCTACTTACACAGCTTCGGCTGGAAGCAGGCTCGAAATGAATTCCGTAAAGCACAAGAAATCGAGCCCGATTTTGCTTTAGCTTATTGGGGCGAAGCATTTACCTACAACCACCCGCTCATACCCGTACTACAAGACCCAGATTCACCAAAGGAAACGCTTAATCGCCTAGGAAACACTTCAGAAGAAAGATTGTCGAAGGCACCCACCCAAAGAGAAAAAGGGTTCGTAAGAGCGGCAGAAGCATTTGCTTTTACGGAAGGATCGTTGGGAGACAAAAGGTTAGCCTGGATGTACGCCATGCAAGATCTTTATGAAGGCTTCCCCGAAGATAGAGAAGTAGCTGCTTTCACAGCTGTTTCTATGCTAAGCGGGGCTACAGTATCTGCGGATGACAGAGTACTGAACAATTTCCTTACCGAATCTGGAACAGAGATCAGCATGCAGGCTGGGGCAATAGCAATGGACATTTTTAGGGAAAATCCTAATCACCCAGGAGCCGCCCACTACATAATTCACTCATTCGATCATCCGACTTATGCACCCCTCGCTCTAACTGCAGCCGAGAAATATGCCAGCATCGCCCCAGCTGTATCACATGCGCGACATATGCCTACCCACATTTTTATTCAACATGGTATGTGGGATAAAGTTGCAGAATGGAATGATTCGGCCTTCCAGGCTGGTTGGGACCTTTGGGAACCAGGTGACGCTGCTGGCGATCAGAACCACTCATCTGACTGGGGTCAGTATGGCGATCTTCAACTCGGAGATTTCGAACGCTCCGAAATGTGGATTGGCAGAGCGGACGATGTCCTAGCAAAAAATCCCGGCGACCCACGCTCAACTGGGACTCTTAAAACCATGAAAGCCCGACACATAATCGAGACGGAAAACTGGCAGACTTATGAATTAACTGATTCATTAAATGCAGACGAATTGTTAGCCCTCGGCCTAAGTGCCGCCAATTTAGGTGATCTCAATCTAGCGCAAGCTGTATCCGATAGACTAGAAAATCTAGCATCACAGAATCCTGGCAATACAACGCTTAATCTAATCAACATGGAAGTATCAGCTTTAACCATGTTTAAGAAAGGGCAAGAAAAAGAAGCCATTGAGCTTCTAATGGATGCTGTCTCCATTACAGAAAGCCAATCGCCACCTAGGGGAGCAGCAAGCCCTCTAAAACCGGTACACGAGCTGGCAGGTGATCTGCTTTTGGCTATGGGAAATCCTGAACAAGCCGCAGTACTTTATGAAACTTCTTTGGGACGCATGGCGAATCGGCCACGTGCACTATTGGGAGCAGCACGAAGTTACGCTGACATGAATGACGATTACAATGCTAGACAGAGGTATCAGGATTTCTATACGCTTTGGAGCAACACCAACATTGCTGAAATAGATGAAACTAAAAGATACCTAGGTCTTTAATGGGCAATCAATAAGAAATCCCCGTGCAGCATAAAATGTATGAAAAAGTTGCTCGCAATGGATTGATTAGTCGGCGACACTTACTGGGTATGGGAGCTACCGGTGTCGGAGCAATAGCTTCCAGCGAAGTGCTGGGAGCTGATGCGGGGATCACCTTTGAGATACCTAGTTGGTCACGGACGCCGGGGCCAGGTGCGAGCGCTTACGGCACCCGCTCAAGGCACGCCGAATATCTTCGGCGAACCCACGCAGCCGCAAATCCAACCTATCCTGGTGGTGGTTCATCGCGCTCCCCCTTACAGCACCTTCAAGGCACTATTACACCAAATAGCTTACATTTCGAACGGCATCATGCAGGTATACCGGATATAAACCCTACTGGTCACAAGTTAGTTATTAATGGATTGGTTCGCCAACCACTAGTCTTCACTTATGAAGACCTACTCAAATATCAAATGATTAGTCGCGTTTATTTTTTGGAATGCGCAGGTAATAGTGGCGCGTTGCTCCGCGGTGGCAATACAAATGGCACTGCGCAAAGCCTTCACGGGTTGGTGTCCTGCGCAGAATGGACAGGCGTTCCTTTGTCTACCATACTAGATGAGGCAGGCATATTATCTGACGCTAAATGGGTTGCGGCGGTCGGGGCTGATGCCGCTAGTATGGGACGCTCTGTGCCAATCGATAAAGCATTGGATGATGTGATGATCGCATTATATCAAAATGGCGAACCTATAATGCCTGGTCAAGGCTACCCAATGCGCCTTTTTTGTCCTGGGTGGGAGGGGAATATCAGCGTTAAATGGCTTACCCAGATTAAACTCACGCGTGGTCCAGCACAATTTAGAGACGAAACCAGCAAGTACACTGACACTTTGCCCAACCGGTCGAGCTTTCAATTCTCTTTTCCTATGGGATCAAAATCTTTAATTACCTCTCCATCAGGTCAAATGTCACTCGAGCGTACTGGAATTTATCAAATAACAGGCATTGCATGGAGTGGAAGCGGCAGTATCCGTCGCGTAGAAGTCAGTGCAGACGGCGGCCAAACATGGGCTGATGCTGCCATACAGGGACTTCAACTCGGGAAAGCGTTAACCCGTTTCTCTGTTCCCTGGGAATGGAATGGCAGCTCTGCAATATTACAAAGTAGGGCGACGGATAGTCGGGGCAATGTCCAGCCAACACGCGAAGCGACTCTCGTAGAAAGAGGAAATATTAGCTTTTATCACAACCACTGTATCCAGAGCTGGGGAGTAAGCAATGTCGGTGAGGTTACAAACGTTTATGTCTAAGAAATTTATTTTCCTATTTTTAATAATTTACCTCTCGTTTAGCTCAATTGTTGTGAATTCCCAGGAAAGAGTGCGACTTGGCACTCCGATAACAGAATCACAATTGGCGGAATTTGATTTAATTGCTGAGCCTGACGGAACTGGGTTGCCTGATGGAAGCGGAACTGCCAAACAAGGCAAATCAGTATACGATATCAATTGTGCGGTTTGCCATGGCCCCGACGGCGAAGGAACGTCCGGTAACACAGTTATCGTAGGTGGCGACATGCAATCAGAAGGCCCACCACTGAGAACGGTTGGAAGTTATTGGCCCTATGCCAGCACAGTATTCGATTTTATACGTCGGGCTATGCCCGCAACTGCGCCTAAATCGCTTACCAATGAACAGGTCTACCAAGTAACCGCATACGTTCTGTTTATGAATGGAATCATTAGTGAGGATGCAGAACTTAATGCCAGAACTCTTCTAAGTATCGAGATGCCCAACGCCAAAGGCTTTATCGATAGGAGTAATATTCATTCCAATTAAATGATAGCTTTTTTCCTTAAGCTTCCATTACTCGTCAATATTGGAATTCCGAACCATTACAACCTGAAATTAATTGAAACCTCTCCTTGTAGTCACGCCAAAATATAATACTATTCGGCCACGTCGATTTTCTGCGGGTATTTAGATGAAGTCACCCAAATTTTCCCATATAGCAATTTGCGCCGCGTTGTGCATCTCTTTAGCCAATTTTGTAAACGGAGCAGAAAATAGACTAACCATCTCTCGCATCGAAGGGGAACCAATTCTAGCTGATTTTTCAGGGATGCAACCTAGTTCATCACTCGCAAGGTCTATGACTAAAGTAGAAGGCTTTATTCAGAGAGAACCTTACCCTGGGCAACGCTCTGAGCAAAGCACTGAGGTTTATATAGGCTATAACGAAAGCAATCTCTACGTAGTCTTTCTAGCGTTTGATAATAACCCCGAGCTCATACGATCCAACCTTTCTCCACGAGAGAATATGTTTGAAGATGATCATGTCGGTTTTATTGTCGACACCTTTAACGATCAACGATCTGCATTTGGCTTCTATTCAAATTCTCGAGGCATTCAATCAGATTCAAGATGGACAGAAAGCTCTTCCAGGCGCGGAGGGTTTGACTTGACTTTCGATGCGGTTTGGTTCAGCGAAGGAGAATTAACTGATCAAGGTTATATGGTCTCTTTTATAGTCCCACTTAGGAGTCTTCGTTTTAACGAAGCGGATGAACAAACATGGCGTATTCAATTTAACCGAAGCATCCCCAGATACGGGGAAGAATCTCATTGGCCAGAATATTCTATTGATGTGGAAGGTCGTTTGAATCAGGCCGCCCCGCTTGTCGGAATTAGGGATGTGTCGCCAGGTAATAATTATCAAGTTATTCCTTTTTTCTTTGCCCGCGAACTTGATGCCTTGGACAAAAATGCCTTCGGAGGCCCTAAATTTGATAGATCCTCGGAACAAGAAGTGGGGCTCGATGCTAAGTTTGTGTTTAATGACAGCTGGGCGCTGGATCTCACTCTAAACCCCGATTTCAGTCAAATAGAATCAGATGAACCTCAGGTCACAGTCAATGAAAGATTCGAAGTCCAGTTTCCTGAACGGCGGCCCTTTTTTATTGAAAACGCGGATTTTTTCGCTACCGATAGCACTCTAGTGTTCACGAGAAGGATAGTTGATCCGGAAGGCGGTATTAGACTGACCGGCCGATCGGGTGAGTACGGTTTTGGTGGCATATTAATCAATGATGCAGCACCTGGCTTGAATAGAGAGGCTAATGATCCACTGCGAGGCGAAAAAGCCAATATCGCCATAATCAGGGGCTTTAGGGACCTCGGCGAACAGGATCGTGTTGGGTTTTTGGCCACAGAGCGTCAGCTGGGAGATGGCTATAATAGAGTACTTAGTCTCGATGGGCGCTTTAAATTTAACGAGAACTGGTCAACACAAATGCAGCTCATCGGAACTGAGAGCGAACCTTCTGCTGGGGGAGACGAAGTATTCGGTTATCAGCGCAACATAATGATTAACCGGGAAGGGAGAACCTATACTAACCATACTCACTTTATCGAAACGACTTCTGATTTTAAAACTGAACTAGGTTTCCAGAATCGCTGGTCTAAGCCAAATACGTCAGGGGTTCATCAAAGTTCTGGTTTGAATTTTTATCCTGAGAACTCTACCTTAAATAGATGGGGAGGAAGTGTTTTTGGGGTCTATTTAGAAAACCAACAAGGCCAAAAGATTTATACGCAACTTCAACCAACACTAGATCTGCGTTTTGAAACAACCGAACTAGAATTTCGCTGGACTGATATGGAAGAGATTCTTATACCCGGAGACTTTCCTGGACTGAATACGATTAGGTCTTACCATTACGATAACTGGCAAGTAAGCTTGGACAATAATACGCTCGAAAGTTTACAGGTCAGCGCTAATTATCGGTACGGCACTGCCTTAAACTTAGTTCCAAAGGCTGGTTACCTGCCGTCAGTCGCTGACACCAGCAGAATAGATTTAAATGTACTTGTTCGGCCTTTCGACCAATTGAGCATCGATAACACCTATTTCTTGACTGAACTCGAAACTAAGAGCGGAGCGAAAGTTTTTTCCAATGAAATCATTCGTTCAAATTGGAATTATCAGTTTACAAAAGAACTCTCATTGCGATTCATCACTCAATACGATAAGACCGAAGCCGGCCCGGCAACGCGATTAAAGGACGAGGAGAATTTAAACTTCGACATCCTCCTTCGCTATGTAATTAATCCTTGGTCAGCTTTCTACATAGGCTATAACTCTAACCAAAGTAACTTTGATATTGTAGAGTTCGAAGGGGAAAAAGAATTGATTACAGCTAATGATCTTCGCCGCGACGGCGACCAATTTTTTGTAAAGTTTTCTTATCTATTTCAAAGATAAATTAGTTCCATGGTCGTACCACACGGACCGTTTTCTTTGTTACTCTTTAATTCCGCCCGATCCTTCCTCGCTAAAACATGGGAAAACCTCAGAACATACGTCTTAGCAAAGGCTGTTTATCAATAAACTGATGCTTGAGTGCTGCCAATACATGTATTGCTATCAATACCAAGAGCAGCTTGGATGCAACAGCATGAATCCAATTAAAAACTAACATAAGCGAAGCGTTGTGCCCGACAGTGATATTCAACACGCCAAAAATATTTACGTCTTGTTCAAAAAACACGCCTTGCAAAATACCACTAATGACCATTAGAGCGACGAGCATATAAAAAGCCACATGGTTACGTGCACTCCAGGTTTTCTCTCATGGCTTTAAAGCCGACAAAGGCTGTACCAAATTTTTGCGCCGCTTGACATAGCGCCACGTCATCAGAGCAAAAATAATTAATGCACCCCCGGAGTGAAACATCAGAATCATTCCTTTCTGATCTCCTTCCGCCGATTCTGCTAGCTGCCCAGAGATCAAAAGCCAAAACAAAACCAGAACTGCCAATAGCCAATGCAAGATTTTCTGCCCACGAGTATAAGTTTCCGACATTTTATTCCCCTGCGATTTCTATTTGGCACTATCCTAGTGTATTTCACCCTTTCTGGCTAAACATTAAAGGCTCTCACCTTTTACAGTTTCCCCGTAATGCGTTAGTTTTACGAAAAGCGAGATTAATAATAAAAAATATTTGCCACTCCGCTGGGAATGGCAGAAAGGACTCCCAATATGGCTGGACTTCTATCCAAAGACCGCATCGTTGCCCCTGCTGACTATAACCGTTGGCGCGTTCCTGTAGCTTCAGTTGCTATCCATCTCTGCATTGGGTCAGTTTATGCGTGGAGTATTTACAATCCACCCTTAACTCGAGTCTATGGCGTCGTTACTAGCGCAGCGGATGACTGGAGTTTAAGTGCGGTTGTTTGGGTATTTACCGTTGCAATTGTTTCACTTGGCCTAGCTGCAGCATTCGCAGGAAAATGGTTAGAGGAAGCTGGTCCTCGCAAAGTCGGGGTAGTTGCAGCTTGCTGTTGGGGCGGTGGATACATAATTGGAGCCATCGGCATACTGACACATCAACTATGGCTACTTTATCTAGGGTATGGTGTGATTGGTGGTATCGGCCTAGGAATGGGATATGTTTCGCCTGTTAGCACTTTAATTCGCTGGTTTCCTGATCGACGAGGTATGGCGACGGGCATGGCCATAATGGGTTTCGGTGGCGGTGCAATGATAGGGACACCCATGAAGGAATTCTTCATTCGCACTTTTTATCGAGCACCTGAATACCTCGGAACTGTCGCAGATGTAGATCTAGTCACAGAGGCGGGTCGAAGGTTCGCGGAGATTGGCGGCTCTTTGAAAGAAGTAGTTGTAATCGGCGCAGCTGAGATTAGAGACATGACTGTGCCGGGGCCGGAAGGTGTCTATGTAGTTCAAACCGGTGCCGTTGGTGTTGCCGAAGCCTTCCTCGTGATAGGCCTTATTTATCTAGTTGTAATGTTACTAGCAGCTTTTTCCTATCGTATTCCTGCTGAAGGATGGAAGCCCAGCGGGTGGGAGGAACCCCGGGATCAAGAAAGAGGCGCGCTGATCTCAAGTCACAATGTACATATCGATGAAGCACTTAAGACAAGGCAGTTTTATCAGCTCTGGCTCGTACTCTGCTTTAATGTTACTGCTGGAATAGGCGTATTAGGTGTAGCAAGGACAATGATTACCGAAATCTTTGGTTCTTCTCTGCCTCAAGTCGTTGATACTGCCTTTGCTGCTACCTACGTAATTATGATAAGCGCATTCAATATGGTTGGAAGGTTTATCTGGGCCAGTGCCTCAGACTACATTGGCAGGCGCAATACCTATTGGATCTTCTTTGCATTAGGTATTGTGCTATATCTGTCGGTCCCTGTTGCCGCGCAACAAGTAAGTGTTAGCCCTTCCGTGGTTTGGCTCGTTTATTTTTATGCTGCAACTATGATTATTTTCACCATGTATGGTGGTGGTTTTGCTACGATTCCGGCTTACCTTGCGGATATTTTCGGAACTAAGTACGTGGGAGGAATTCATGGACGTTTACTTACAGCATGGAGTACAGCGGGTGTGCTCGGCCCCCTAGCAATCACCTCACTCCGACAAAACTCCGTAAATAACGCAATCGCAGATTTAGTGCCATTAATTGACCCTGCCGTCTTTCAGGCGCAATTTGGCGCCGGAGTCGATCAATTAGAACTTCTTGTGGCCTCCAATACAGTTACGATTTCAAGATTAATGGAGATAGTGCCACCAGGTACCACAGACCCTACTAGTAGTCTTTATAATTCAACCATGGTGTTAATGGCAGCCCTGCTAGCGATAGCCCTGGTAAGTAACGCCCTCATGCGGCCAGTAGACAAAAAGCATCACATGATCGAGTAGTCTATTCAACTTATGTTTAGTAGTTTGGTAATTTCACCCTCTTCGGGAAATCTTCCGAATTTGTGCTTTGAAAAAATTAGTTTACCATCGAGCATTACATTAAAAACACCCCCAGCGCTGGCTACTAAGTTGGCTTCAACACTGATCGCCTCTTTGATTTCAGCCGACACACGGTCGGCATCTGGCTGATAGTTTCAAGCCATGCAATAAATGATTTCGACTTCCATATTCTTACGTCCAGTTTTTGAATCTCAATAATTAAACCCTATAAGATTCATTATTGTAAATGAATATAAAAGGACCAGACATCCGCATTTATAGTTATTTTCATGTAGTATTCGCTGAGTAGAATCACACCAAATTTTCGGACCTATTGATATGCACCTCAAAAGAAAAAATATTTATATTTGGCTAATAGCCCTGCTACATGCTCTCTCGACTAGCTCTGCGGCACAGGAAACGCCCGAATCTTGGTTTGCAGACGGGCGTGCCGTGGTAGAGCGCAATAAGTCTTATCGTTACGTCAACAGTGAAGTGCCACACGCTAAGAATGTAATTTTATTCATCGGGGATGGTATGGGCGTATCTACCGTCACTGCAGCACGAATTCTCGCTGGACAGTTAGAGGGCAGCCCAGGAGAAGAAAACGAATTATTCTTCGAAACATTCCCAAATATCGCGCTGTCAAAAACCTATAACACAGATGCTCAAGTCCCTGATTCAGCCGGAACGATGACGGCAATGACTACCGGCATAAAAACGGACCGCGGCATAATAAACGTTAACCAATATGTTGAACGAGGTGACTGCAATACAGTTAGCGGTAACGAACTTCAGACATTTCTTGAACGAGCAGAGTTAAAAGGTATGTCAACTGGCGTAGTAACTACCGCTCGACTGACCCACGCGACGCCCGCTGGGAACTACGCCCATACAATGGAACGCAATTATGAAGACGATAGAGATGCTGAAAGCCTGCGTGTTGTTGGTAATTGCCCAGACATCGCCAGACAATTAATTGAATTCTTCAGCAACGTGCCGGGTAGTGATGGTATCGAGGTAGCGCTTGGTGGTGGCCGCCGCAGTTTCATTCCTAGAGTTGATGGGGCTGACCCGGAAAACGGCGGCCAAGGAGAACGCCTCGACGGAAGAGATCTCACACAGGAATGGCTAGACACCCACGATAATAGCGCCTACGTTTGGAATAAAGAACAGTTCGATGCAATTGATCCACAGAACGTTAATCATTTATTAGGTTTATTTAATCCGTCTCACATGCAATACGCCTTCGATACACCTAATGATCCTGGTGGAGAACCCAGTTTAAGCGAAATGACAGCCAAAGCCATTGAACTCCTAAGCCAAAATGATGAGGGCTACTACCTAAATGTTGAAGCGGGCCGTATTGATCACGCGCACCATGCAGTAAACCCTTTCAGGGCCTTAAACGACACTATAGAACTGGCCAATGCAGTTAAGACGGCAACAGAAATGGTCGACCTCAATGACACACTAATAATCGTAACAGCAGATCACAGTCATGTATTTACTATAGCTGGGTATCCGAAAAGAGGAAATCCCATATTGGGCAAGGTTGTTGGATTAGACAATGCTGGAAACCCGAGAGATGAGCCCAGCATTGCGCGCGATGGTATGCCATATACAACACTCGGCTATGCCAATGGCAGGGGTCACGCTGAATTGCCCAACAGGAATACTGCCGATGCTATCTACACTGTTCCGATTCAAGAAAATAGGCGGAACGATCTTAGCGATGTAGACACTACACACGAAGGTTTTCATTCCGAATCTCTTATTCCTCTCAGCGACGAAACCCACGGAGGAGAAGACGTGGCAATTTATGCAATTGGACCAGGTTCGGACCTAATCCGCGGGGTAATGGAGCAGAATGTAATCTTTCACGTTATGATGGAAGCCTCACAAATGGATTCACGTTAGCTTAACTGGAAATGGTAAACCGAGCCCAGGTTTAATAACTCAGAAAGCTCATCCAGAGCCAAACGACATTCTTCTACTAGAGCAGGATCAGTTAACTGTTCAGGCGCCAAACTTTCTCTATAATGCTTCTCAATCCACCGTTTTAAATCTCGGTACAAGCCTTCCGATAAAAAAACGTTTGCTTTGCATCCTGCTATTTGTTCATCGGTCATTACAACACGAAGACGTAAACAGGCTGGCCCCCCTCCATTTTTCATGCTTTGGCGCAAATCAAAATACTCTACGTGATTTATAGCCGCATGTTCTGCTTCCAATAGGCTCAAGTAATCATTTACCTCGCTATTTTCCTGACATTCTATAGGCACAATGATCGTAGTTCCTTCTTGACCCGGAACACTAACTAATTGAGAGTTAAACAAGTATGATGAAATGGCATTTTCTAGGCTAATTCTATTACTGGGCACTTCAATCAAAGTAAGACCTGCTCCACCAAACGCAGCATTTAACTGTCTACATACTTCTTCATTGTTAAGAAACGCTTCCTGATGATAGAACCAAAGATTCCTATTGCCAACAGCGATCACGTCATTATGAAAAACTCCCCTATCAATGGCGTTGGGATTCTGTTGTGCAAAAATTGTATTTCTACTTGTTAATCCGTGACTACGCGCAATCACTTCACATGATTCGCGTTTTTGTCTAGCTGGAAACTTACCCGGTGCAAAAGTCGGCCCGACTTTGCTGCTCCCATACACAAAAAGCTCAACGCCAGTGTCGCCATACTCTTCACAGAACCTGGTGTGGTTAGCCGCCCCTTCATCGCCATATATTGAACAAGAAGGCAATGGATCATGGACAACGAAACTGTCAGTGCTGAATATTGAGTTCAATATCCGTGTTGTGGTCTCTACTTCTATTGAGCGATGAAACATACTGTTTAAATTGGCAGGAGTAATATGAGTCTTACCATCGGATGAGTCCGGAAAAGGGCTTATAGTTGCGGCATTCGCAACCCACATAGAAGACGCGGAACATACAGAAGCCAGAACATATGGTTCGGCCCTGGATGCCTTGGCAATTATTTCAGCATCACTATTTCCGCTAAAACCAAGTTTTTTTAATGTAGGAATGTGAGGGCGTTCTTGAGGTGGAATTACCGCCTGTTTTAACCCTAACCGATGGAGCGCCATCATCTTTTCCAACCCCTGCAGGGCTGCTGCCTTCGGCGATGAAGTGAGCCCTCCATTATCAGAAGATGCGACATTTCCGAAAGACAAACCAGCATAGTTATGAGTTTGGCCAACTAGACCGTCAAAGTTGACCTCAAAACAATTGAAATCACTCATAATGCAATGCCCGGAACTAAATCTTCTGGAAGCTCAACCGTCTCGCTGAGCATGCTTGCAATGGGATACGCGCTGTAGTCTGCAGCATAATACGCTCCTGGCCTATAGTTTCCGCTGGCCCCTACTCCACCAAATGGCGCCGCTCCGCTGGCGCCGGTAATAGGTCTATTGAAATTTATGATACCGGCACGAACCTTCGAGAAGAATTTATCCCATGAAGAACTGTGATCACTAAGCAATCCAGCAGATAAGCCATAGTTGGTGTTATTTGCCTCTTCAATTGCAGCATCCAAGTCTTCAACCCACTTCACTTGCAACAGTGGCCCAAAACATTCTTCGTCCTGAATTTCTTCTAAGTTAGTGACATCGATAAGCGCAGGACGCAGGAATGGCAAGTTATCTTTCAGCCTAAGAAGAGGAACAAGCTGCTTGGCACCTTTTTCTAGGAGTAGCTTTTCAAAAGCCTCCACATGGTCAGCCGCTGCATTTGATATAACTGGGCCCATAAAACACTCGTCACTGCTACCCACTTTAATTCGCCTCATCGCAGTGACTAGTTTTTCTAACAATTCCTCATTGATTCTGTTACGCACAAGAATTAGTCGTCTCGCACAAGTGCACCTTTGTCCTGCAGAAATAAATGCAGATTGAATCACGGCATGAATGGCGGCTTTAACATTTTTTACTTCATCAACTACAAGAGGATTGTTTCCCCCCATTTCCAACGCCAACATTTTATGAGGTTGCCCAGCCAAGGCAGTATGAATAGCATGGCCTGTCTTAGAGCTACCAGTAAATAAAACACCGTTTAGCTCCTGAGCATTAACCAGAAATTGTCCTGTTTCTCGCGCCCCTTGCACAAGGTTAATCACACCTGACGGGATTCCCGCCTCCTCCCAGCACTGCATCATTAATTCACCAAACAACGGTGTTAGTTCGGAAGGCTTAAACACAATTGTATTACCGGCCAGCAGCGCCGGAATGATATGGCCATTTGGCAAATGACCAGGGAAATTGTAGGGCCCTAATACGGCAAATACGCCGATTGGTCTGTGCACCAATTGAATTAGAACATTATTTACTTCTTTTTTACTCTCACCAGTTCTCTCTTGGTAAGCTTTTAAGGAGACAGATGCCTTAGCAATCATAGTCGCTACTTCTGTTTTACTTTCCCATAAAGGTTTACCAGTTTCTCTGTGAATCGCCTGCGCTAAATCATTAGAATGGTTTTCTATTTTTTCTATAAAAGCATCTATGTACGAGCAGCGCTCTTTGAAACCCAGTAGTTTCCACTTTCGAAATGCTTTTTTTGCTGCTGCGACGGCTGCATCGACTGCTTTTCTATCAGCCGAATACGCTGTCCAAATAGTCTCCCCTAAAGCAGGATTTTCCGAAGAAAATTCACCCCCGCTACCTCGCAACCATTTTCCGTCAATAAAATTTAGCTGTCGCAGTTGCATGATTATGTTAGCGCAACTCCAGGGTTTGAATTTCAGAGCCTACAGCAACCCCTAAGATTTCTGCATTCTGATAGGAAATTGATACTTCATTTGAACCTTTGTCCTGAACTGGAGCCATAACTAGCCGATAATCCGATAGCTGCCGATTACTCACAATACAAATTGGAGCAACGTCAGACTCTTCTACTTTTTTAGACAAAGATTTAATTCTAAGGGTACGTGTTTCCTTAATTGACTTGATGTTAACGCGCTCACACTCCATAACTGGTCCTGCATCAAAAATATCAACAGTTCCCTGATAATTAAATCCTTCGCGTTCTAACAGTTTCTGAGCCGGAATAGAATCTCGATGCGCTTTACCAATCACCTCAACAGCATCCGCAGGCAACAATTCTAAGTAAACAGGGAACCGCGGCATAAGATCAGAGATAAACTGGGAGCCATTTACGGCGCTAATAAAATCAGCGCGAGCGAATGGCAGATTGAAAAACTTTTCCCCTAAATGTTCCCAAAAAGGCGACTTTTCATTCTCATTTAACCAACCCCGAATCTCAGCAAAAACGATATCGCTAAAGCGCTCAGGAAAATCGCTCATTAATAAATAACGAGATCGAGACAGAAATTGGCCCATGTTGTTCTTGCGGTATTGAGGCGTCAAAAACAACGAAACAAGCTCGGTCTCTCCCGTAAAATCATTCACAAGATTCAACAAATTACTGGTAACACGAATATCAAGCGCTTCTGAAAACTTCGATTCCTTAGATAATTTGTAATTATAAAAAGGCCTCGTTAACCCAACTCCAGCGACAATGCCCGAGGTTCCCACTATTGCTTTTTTCTCGAGATCTTCTAGAACCAGTAAATACGCCGATTCCGAGTCTGTACTTTTTTCACTGTTCAAGCTTGTCTCGAGAAGGTCGAGCTTTTTCCCCCAAGTTTTCTCGTCAAATGGCATTGAGGTCATAGCTGGAGATATACGGGAGGATAACTTTACCAATTTAGATAAATCATCCTTAGTTGCTGTTCTTATTAACACGAATTCACCATTCGTCGATCGTTCAGTTCCTTTATATATTCTCCTTCCCTAGCAAGTTTTTCTAAAATACTTAGACTGAGTTTTGNTCNCTCTGTCAGACTAGGGATAATCATGAATTCCTCTGCCGTGTGAATCTTGCCACCCTGCACACCTAGCGTGTCAACGTTGGGCAGGCCTGCCGCGGCCAAATTATTTCCGTCACAACATCCTCCGGTATCTTTAAACTGCACTTCAATATTCAGCAAATTCCCAGAGTCAACCACCCAATCCATCAATAATTGATTCGCCGCAGAAATGGTTTTAGGCGGGCGAGAAAAGCAACCACTTAATTCTAGCGACACCTCGTTCCGGCTCGAAATTTCCTCCAAAATCTCCCGCATATTCGACTCAAGCGAATGTTGCTGTTCAACCGTTCTGCAACGAATATTTAATTGTAAGACGGCTTTTTCGGGCACCACATTGAAAGCTGTACCTCCAGACATGCGCGCAATATTTACGCTTATGCCTTTTTTTAAATCCGTGAGCTGCTCCATCCTAATCGCATATGAATAAAGTGCTGTTATTGCGTTACGACCCAGAGCGAATTCCCTTCCAGCGTGAGCAGCTCTTCCCTTTGCCACGATTGTAAAATTACCAGATCCCTTCCTAGCCCTAGATAAAGTTCCATCCGCTAGCGACGGCTCATAAATCAGGCCAACATCGGCTTTTTCTGCCACATTTACCAGGGTTTCAATCGATCCATGGGAACCCGTTTCTTCATCAGCATTTAGAATCACCTGCCAGCCTAGCTGGCCAGATTGGTCTAATGCCTCAAAGGCCTGCAAAGCCGTAAGCATTACCAGGATTCCACCTTTCATGTCTGCAACCCCAGGGCCAAGCAAGGTTCTTTCATCAAGCTTTTGAGGAAATTGAAAACCGTGAGTCGACGAAAAAACCGTGTCCAAATGTCCTACTAATAAAACTTGTAGTGAGGCTTTAGCTCTTTTCTGAAAACGCAAAATATTGCCGAACTCTTCCGTTACTCTATCGCCATTAATATCTATATGTTCTCTCGGTTTAGAAGGAATTTCTTCGCAGCTATCAGCTGTTCCCGCAAAATATGTTTGAAAATAACGGCCTACCTCTTTAATACCATTAAAATTGCTAGTACCTGAATTAATTTCTGAAAGCTGAATGAGATGACTAAGCAAATCATTTTTCTGAGCTTCGATCCAAATACAACTTTCATTAAAATTCATATTGACTCTCTAAAGTTCTGAAATAGTAGCATCCAAAATAGCAATTGCTTTTGATAAGTGTTCCAAAGAAACATTAAGAGGAGGCAACAGCCTAATCATATTTGATCCAGATTTACCTACTAGTAATTTATTTTCCCTTAACGCAACTAGCGCTTCTCCGTTAGAGACTTTACATTTAATGCCAATCATCAGCCCCTGACCGTGCACTGATTCGATCGCACTTGGATACTTGGCGATTAATTGCTGTATTTTTTCTCGCAAAAACAGGCCTTTTGATCTAACAGAATCCAGCAACCCCTCTTCAAGAAGCAGATCCAGAACAACATTTCCTACCGTAGCTGCTAATGGATTCCCACCGAAAGTACTTCCGTGAGTACCTACCACCATAGTTTCTCCAATCTCTTTGGTTGTAAGGCAAACTCCGATTGGAAAACCACCTCCCAGACCTTTGGCCAATGCCATGACATCAGGACTAATCCCAAAAGTTTCATGGGCGAATAAAAAACCGGAGCGACCAATGCCACACTGTACTTCATCAAACATTAGCAATAAACCGAGCTCATTACAGAGCTCCCTAACGGATTTTAAAAATGACTCGCTTACCGAACGAATTCCTCCCTCTCCCTGAATAGGTTCCAATATAATGCCAGCAGTATTTGGCCCAATTACACTCTTTAAGGCAGGCAAATTNCCCCACTCCACCTGATCAAAACCATAATCAGTCGGAACAAAATTTTGCATGTGGGACTCATTGCCAGCTGCAGCTAAAGCGGCGAGAGATCGACCATGGAAGCTTTCAGAAAAGCCGATTATACGATAACGCTCATGATTTCCTTTGCCATAATGGAATGCTCGAATAGCCTTAATACCAGCCTCAATGGCTTCCGTCCCAGAGTTTGCAAAAAACACATTGTCTGCAAAACTGTTTGCTACAAGTCTACGAGCTAATTCCTCTGCGGACGGAATTCTAAATACATTAGAAAGATGCCAAATCTTTGATGCTTGTACCTTCAGCGCCTCGACCAGGCGCGGGTGACAATGGCCAAAACTGGTAACAGCAATTCCGGAAAGAAAATCTAGGTAAGCATCACCCGCTTTGGTAAATAATTCGCTGCCCTCGCCATGACTGAAAACCGGCTCTTCTGGCGGGCTGTAGTTAGGCCATAATGCAGCCCTTGGATGTTCCTTTGGTATGTTTAGGTTTTTCTCAGACACTATTCCCTCCAACGAATATTTTCTAAATATAGATTACCAAGATCAGAAAAAAAGGGCTTATGTATCTTTTCCTATATAATAAATAAGCGCAAGCAAGCCAAAATTGCACCAAAACAATGCCTTGTATCATTCTTAAGGCAGGATTTCGAAAAAACCGCCTAAAACATTGAATTTTAGGTTGATTTGAGCTTTTACCGAGTTCCCATCCAGGCAACTTGCACATATAATGCCAGTACATAAAAGTGGCTTTATATGTGCAACATAACGAGAGTACTTAACAGAAAACAAGCTATAAACGAGGACCCACATGAAGACTAAACAACTCCGCCACCAAGTAAATGGTGGCGCTGTAGCCCTTTTGGCGGCGAGTACGCTTCCATTTAGTGGCCAAATCTTAGCTCAAGAAGATTCAATTGAAGAGGTAATAGTTACCGGTTCAAGAATATCAAGAGATTCTAACCTAACTGGAGCTTTGCCAGTTCAATCGGTGAACGCAGATGATATTCGGATGTCCGGTGAATTCTCTATTACCGACGTCGTCAATGACATACCGGCCCTTTTAACTTCTGTAACATCAGAGCAGTCAATCGATAATGGGATTGATGGGCAGAACACATTAAATTTGCGCGGATTAGGCGCAGCCAGAACTTTGGTATTGGTCGACGGTCGACGCCATGTTGGAGGCCTGCAAGGTACTTCTTCCGTTGATGTTGGATCCATACCTATGCCCTTGGTCGAAAGAGTGGAAGTTTTAAGTGGCGGTGCTTCTGCAGTTTATGGTGCTGATGCCGTAACTGGTGTTGTCAACTTTATTCTTAAAGATGATTTTGAAGGCATTGAAGTTAATGCGAACTATGGTCTGTCAGGCGATGGCGATAGCGAGCAAAGTGCATTATCGGTGGTTTTCGGGGAGAATTTCGATAATGGCCGCGGAAATGTGACTGTGTCTGTAGATATCAGAAATGATGACGGCCTGACAATGGGCGAACGTTCAAACGGATATTCAATTGGCTCCGCCAGCAATTGGACCAATCCAGCTTTGCGCTTTCAACAAGGTGAGATTGGTTCTGCGACCCCAAATTTCNCGCAGTACTATAACTATGCCAATACAGGCCTGACCAATTTTGGCTTAAAAATTCCTACGGCAGATGCCTTTATCGCTGACTACACTAGTCAGTTCGGCTCCGCTCCAACATTAACTTCAGCAGAATCAGCTTTAATCAACAGGGCAGCTACTGCTCCGCAAAGAGCAATACTTCCGCAGAGGACCTTTCCATTTACTTCTGGTTACGGTTATATAATTCCTGGAAATCCTTTCACCTTCTCTGGATTCGACCCTGAAACGCCGATTGATCTAGATGGTAATGGTAATCCAGACTGTCTAGATTCTTTTACAGGTTACAACTCAGTATTCGGAGCAGCTTCCTTTGGNGTTGTGGGTGGCTGCTGGAATATAAGCCCTGACGGCTTCTATGCACCGGTCCAAGATGGGTTAGTAGCAGGCAACTTTGCTGGTTTCGGAGGGGACTCATGGAACGTGTACGGCAATGATGCGTTTGACGTCATATTACCTGATGAGAAACTAACTCTTAATCTGCTATCTCATTACGATCTTACTGATCAAACCACACTTTTCGGCGAATTTAAGTATGTAACCCAGGAGACTGATACCGATGCCCGTCCTAATTCTTTCTGGGATTTACTCTTCGGCGCTGCAGACAATCCCTACCTGCCTTCATTTATACAAGGTATTGCTCAACAAACCGGAGGCGTTGCCAACACGGTAGACCCACTCTTCTTTGATGCCCACAGGACGACTGAGAGAGATACATTGCGCATAGTGGGCGGACTCGAAGGGGAATTAAATAATGGTTGGAGCTGGGAAATCAGTGCAAACTACGGTCGCTTCGAACAAGACCGTAACACTACAGGCCAAGTTATTAATGATNGATTCTTCGCAGCAATCGATGCCGTAACTGATCCTGCTACTGGCCAGCCTGCGTGCCGCGCAGATGTCGATCCGTCGGCACCTGCAATGAATACGCCGTTTAAAATTCCTTCGTATGAGGCCGGATATTTCTCCTTCACTCCAGGCGCTGGGACTTGCGTGCCTTTGAATATTTGGGCAGGCCAGGGAGGCGTTAGGTCTGCAGCACATGACTGGGTTACCACCCCGACTTGGAACGAGTTAGAACTAGAACAGACTGTTTTTGCTGCTTCATTAGTCGGTGATACAGAGGAATTTGTAAATCTTCCTGGGGGACCGATCGGATTCGCAACCGGTATCGAATGGCGTGAAGAAGAATCAACTGCTAAATTCGACCCATGGCAGTTAGGAGTAATTCCTGCGGGCTCACCATTTCCAGCTGGATCGCTTTTGGAAAGTCATTCTGCAAACTCTAATCTAGTTTTTCGACCGCAACTCGGAAACAAGAATGAGAGTGGCGATTACGACACTACAGACGTTTATGTTGAAGTATCTCTACCACTTCTTTCTGACGCACCTTTTGCCCGTGAGCTAACTGTGGATGGAGCAGGTCGCTGGGCAGATTATTCAACTATTGGAAGCACCACTTCCTGGAAAACTAATCTTGTTTGGGCGCCTATCGATGATCTGGCATTCCGAGGCAGCGTCTCTCAAGCGGTTCGTGCTCCGAATATTACCGAATTATTCGGACCGGAAATTGGCCAAAACTACCGCCCTAATGACCCTTGTGATGCTGCACAGATCAATGCCCTTGCATCTGGTCAGCCGGCCCTAGCAGCCAATTATCAAAGTAACTGTGTGGCGGATTTACAAAGCATCGGTGTGGACCCATTCGATAGCAATGGTGCCTATGTATTTGCCGATCCACTTTCTGCCTCATTCGGCGGTGTTGCTGGTGGCAACCGCAATCTCACTGAAGAGACCGCGGACACCACTACCTACGGTTTAGTTTATCAACCAAACTTTCTAGAGGGTCTAAGCTTTACCATCGACTACTGGGAAATTGAAATCGAAGATGCGATCTCTTCAGTGTCCTCTCAAGATATTGTGGACGGTTGTTATAAAGAAGCGTCATTGAACGATGCATTCTGTAGCTTGTTTACTCGAAACGCAGATTCATCATCTATGCAACATGGTGGTTTCAACTTTTTGCGCTCAACCGATATCAACTTTGCCAATTTAGAAACGAGCGGTATTGATCTGGCGATAGGTTATGATTTTACTATCGGAGCTCATAACTTCAGCGCAAATGTGCAAGGGACGAAAGTGAATGAGATTGACTTCTACACAAACCCTGCTGACCTTAATGAAGTAAATCCTGAACTGGGTGAGATTTTAAGGCCAGAACGCGCAGGTAATGTCTATCTAAGCTGGAATTATGGTGACTTTAATGTGGCATTTCAGTCGCAGTATCTTGACGAAATGCTGCTTGGTACCGTTGAAGTAGAAACCGCTGACACATTGTATGGCAAAAAAGTTTATATGGATGAAACATGGATTCATGATATCAGCGCTAGCTACACCTATAGCGATGAAATCACCGTTTATGGTGGCATAAGGAATCTGAACGAAAAGGATCCATTTATGACTGAAAATGCATTTCCAGCAAGCCCTCGTGGCCGCATGTTTTTCCTGGGCGGCACTTACAGGCTATAAGGAATACGCCAGTTAANAAAAAGCCCGCTTAAGCGGNCTTTTTTTTAACTGTAAAAATATTACCTGTTTGACAGTTGGATACTATCGATCCCGCTATGAACAAAAGGTCTGCAGCACCTTTTATGACTGCTACAGTACTTTTTCTACAATATTAAAAAACACAATAACAAGTGACGAGACTAAAAGCTGCAAAAAAGTGAAATTCGAACCCGCTAATCAAAAAAGAAAATACTTGACACATATTTGAAAATCTAATTAGGTCGTATAGCAAATAGGGGGGAATCTAGCCAAAACATGAAAACCCTAAAGACCATTGTAAAATATCTGCTATTTATGACTTTAGGTTTTTTTGCCCTAATCATAATTAGCCCAGCTACGATAGTAATTCCTTTAGGGAATTTAGCGTTAAGTACGCAGGGCATCAAACTACATAACTTAGAAGGTCTTACCATTGGACTTGGATCTGCCAACTTAGAGTCTGGAGCCTTCATCTTCGGAGAAAATAAAATCCGATTCGAAGATCTAAGCACCACTTACTCTTTGACTAACCTGATTTATGGGAAAATTGAAACCCTTGAGGCCAACAAGGTGCATGCCGAACTAAGGGGTTCTTTCGATAACAGCACTTTTGACGAGAGTCTCGGATGGAATCGATATTTACCGCAAGTTAAAAATTTCCCAATAAACGAACTTAACGTCATCGCGCTGAATGTGGTCAACGAGAATTATTCTGCCAGTGGTTCTTTATCTATCACGTCGGAATTAATAGACCTTAATGGTGAAATGACTCTAAATAGGCTCCAAGATTGGAGATTTAATGGTTCATTTTCTTCGGATGATCTAGAGAAACTTACTGTTACTGTATCAATTTCGTCTACTGCGGACATGCAAGAATTATCAAAATCATCGGCAACTGTCGAAATAAGTGATAAGAAATTATCTCTTATCGGGTCAGCAAGTATTTACCCCGCAACCCTTAAATCACAGCTCGAACTCGCAGAATTTTTTACAATTAGCTCAATTAATAACGAACAGTTACAAGTGGATTTTTCAGCAGAGTTAGATGCTGAGGACGATTTCCCGTATTTCGAATCCCTAGATGTACAACTAAACTCTTTAGAGAATCAGATTAATCTTGAGATGGTAGCGGGGTCGCTGAGCTATAATGCTAGCATTCCTACACCAGTAATTTATTCAGCGCAAAAATCGGATACGAATTCCTATACGATTGCACTTTCTGATTTTGACTTCATTCTAGAATTATTGGAAACCCCTTCCCCAATAATTAGTAGTTCGATGAAAGATGTACAATTTAGTTGTGAAAGCCTTAATAGCTGTTTAGTTAAGGGCGAGCTACATACAACAATGGAAGGCGCAGAGCTTATAGATGGCCTAGAAGTCGGCTCCGCAGAGTTAAGTGGTGAATTTTCTGCAACGTTCGAAGACTCTAGCTTTCGGCTAAACCCGTCGGAATTTTCTTTAATTGTTCCAACATTAAGGATAGCAGGAATAGAATCAAGAATAAATTTGCAAGCGTCAAACTCCGTACTTGCATTCGATAATAAATTAACTGCCAGCGCTCAGATTAAATCAAATCTATTTGATATTTCCAATGAAAATTTCAGGCTCATAAACCCTGTTATTTATGGCACTTTCGGATATGAAAATCACCAACTCGAAGCATCATTGGACGTTCAGATCAATAACCTAGTCGATACTGCTATTTTACTACAACACGACCAAGATTCTGATACTGGCTCTCTGGAAATAGAACTAAAGCCTTTTAAATTCGGTCACCTCCTCCAACTTAATTCCTTAGTTTCTCAGTCAATATTTCCCGCGCATTTAACACAAGGTGAAGCAAGTGCCATTGCCACTTTAGAGTGGCAATTCACAGAAAATCAAGAACTGGTGTTTTCAGGACCGGCGCAATTAAAATTAGAGAAACTGAGCGGATATCTAAACGAAACTTATTTTGTTGGCCTATCTTCTGAGGTTAATGCTTTTTTTACCAATCCTTTAGGCTTAATATCACAGGATAAGATCAAAGCCACAGTTGCGATTATCGACCCTGGTATAGCATTAGAACAGGTTTCTTGGGATTACGGTTTCGATACAAGCACCGGGAACTTCATCCTGGCAAATCTAGAATCAGAGGTTTTAGGGGGGGCCATTGAGATCCCAGAATTTAACTACGATAACAATTCAAAAGAAAATAGATTTAATATCGTGTTGAACGGTCTTGATTTAGAAGAGATTGTTTCACTTGCAAACTACCCTAACCTTAAAGTAGATGGTCTAATTAGCGGATACTTACCACTTTTAATAGCTGGTGATAGTTTAATTATCAACGAAGGTTTAGTTAGCACACTGAAACCGGGCGGGATTATTCAGTATGCACCAGAAGAAGAATTTCCCGATCCTAATCCCAGCCTAAAGTTGCTTAATGAAGCCTTGTCTAATTACCAATATGAAACCATGGACACCGAAATCTATTATATGGAGAATGGAGACTTGCGGATGGAAGTTCAGCTGGCAGGAGTTAACCCTGATATGAATGGGGGCCAACCTATTAACCTGAATATAAATATTACCGATAACATCCCAACATTACTCAAAAGTCTGCGTGCTAGCCGGATAATAACGGATGCTCTCGAAAAGGAAATATCAGGTAAATAAATCTGAAAAACACATAACTTTAATAGACAAAATAAAGCTAGTCCATTGAAGATGACTTACAACATACCTCCAAATAGAGCATTACATATGTCAAAAGCTTTCAAACTAATTGTTACGAGCACACTCACTGCTCTTACAGCATGTACGCCAACCGTTCAAGTTGCTGTCCCAAATGAACCTATTACTATAAACCTTAATGTTCGTATAGAGCACGAAATAAGGGTCCAGGTCGAAGAAGACCTTGACGACATATTCTCTGCCAATAGTGGTTTATTTTGAAGGAGAGGATTATGAACAATACTAGAAAAATACTTACGGTGCTGGCTTTTTCTTTTTTGCTTGTTCCCAAAACCCTTGCCACCACTTTGCAGGAAGCAAAAGCCGAAGGGATAGTTGGAGAGCAAATAAATGGCTTCGTCGGACTAGTAGTAACCAGCGCTTCTGCGGAAATACTGGCATTGATTCAGGGTGTCAACACACAGCGTGAACAACGCTATCAAGAGATAGCGAATCAGAATGGGATTACAATCGAGCAAGTTGCTGCAGTAGCGTACGAACGCGCAGTGGAAGCAACCGAATCTGGCCACTATATTCAAAATGCTTCTGGTGAATGGATCCAGAAATAGCTCTCTTTAGCTATTCTCCCAGTGAATAAATCAAAGGTTTACTATACAGAACTAAATTTGGAAACGCTAAATTCGGCACGAGAAGAATGGCTATAATATCTTGGGTGTTTCAGATTACGTTAGTCACCCAGGATAGTTAGCTTCAGTAAAAACCAGCTCAATTAGCTAGCCAGAACGGAAAAATCTCTATGTATGCGTTTTATTCGGTTGCCGAAAGACTAGTTTTATAAGTTTCGCTTAGCATAGCAACTGAAATTATAGAAATTAGAGATGCCAATGCCATATAAACCGCGACCCAAATTATCGAATATTCCGTCCATAAAATCGTAGCTACGGTTGGCGCAAATGCCCCCCCAATTATAGCGCCCAACTGATATCCCAATGAAGCACCAGAGTATCTGACTTCGGTTGAGAAAAGTTCAGTGAACAACGCGGCTTGCGGACCATACATCATCCCGAGGAAACAAAGCCCCGCGCTAATACCTACGACACTTAGCCAAAAGTTACCGGTATCAACTAATGGAAATAATGCAAATGCAGCAAGACCAGTTAAAGCAGCTCCAAGCATGAATATTCCCTTACGACCGTGTCTGTCCGAATAGGCAGAAGCCCAGAACTGTGTTGGAACCTGTAAAGCAGATGCTAGAAGCACTGCCATCAATACCGTATTGCGAGCCATACCGCCACCGTTCGGATCACTCCCATAAGCAATTATAAATGCAATTAGTATGTAGAAATTAACTTGCACCGATACGAACGCTCCGGCAGCCAAAGAGATCCGCTTTGGGTATTTAATTATTGCCTCCAATACAGGGGAACGCTTAGTTGCAGCACTACCATCCACTTGTTCCTGAAGTCGCTTTGCCTTCAATGCCTCCAATTCTTTAAAAGCTTCTGTGTCTTCCATATGCAATTGCACATACATAGAAATTCCTATTAAAACAACGCTGGCTAGAAATGGAATACGCCAACCCCAAGTTTGAAAGAATTCTTCGGAGACAGAAGCGCTGATAATAATAAACGCAAGATTCGCTAAAATAACTCCAACAGGCGCTCCTGCCTGAGCGTACGCACCATAGTAACCACGTTGATCAGCTGGCGCAGATTCAGTTACTAGCAACATTGCACCGCCCCATTGCCCACCAATGGCTAGTCCTTGAGCAAAACGCAAGAGAGTTAAAATTATTGGTGCTGCGATACCAATAGTGGCATAAGTAGGCAATAGTCCGATTAGTGTAGACGCTATGCCCATAAGCATTAAAGCGATTACTAAAGTCCGCTTACGACCAATTCGATCACCAAAATGCCCAAATAATATTCCACCTACTGGACGCGCAATAAAACCAAAGGCAAAGGTTCCAAATGATAGTATCAACCCCATCGTAGGAGTTGATTCTGGAAAAAAAGCAGCCGGGAAGACTAGTGCAGCAGCAGTGGCATACAAAAAGAAATCATACCATTCGATACTGGTGCCTGCTAAGGCGGTTAATGCGACTTTGCGCATATTGGATTCTAGATTCGTGTCATCCTTGACCATATCATTCGTTTCAGTTGGATCAGACATTATTCCCCCGTTACCTGGCTTTATATTTATTACCTTCAGGCGCCTAAAGCATACCAAGAATATAACCGATTCTTCATCTATTTAGGTAATATTTCCAGTATCATCTGAGCTATGCTTTACATTGTGTTCAGATATTTGCATTTTTTCGCAATCATTGGGCTTACAGGTGCGCTCATTATTGAAAATTTAGCAATTAAACCTTCTATAAGCGGAGAAGACGCTAGAAATTTAGCTAAGGTGGATAGAGTATTTGGTCTATGTACACTTTTTGTTGCCATCTTTGGCTTAGTGCTCTGGTTCTTAATAGGAAAACCCAGTGACTTTTATAGCAACAACCTGATCTTTCAAATTAAAATCGTACTGTTCATAATGATCGTTCTGTTCTCAATATATCCAACAGTATTTTTCATAAAGAATAGAAAATCCGAATCAGCTAATCTTAGCGTCCCTAAAATTATCTTGGTTTTAGTAAAAATTGAATTACTCTTACTTTTGGTAATACCTAGTCTCGCATATTTGATCGCGCGAGGAATAGGCTCTCTGACCTAGCATGCATAAAGTCAGCACTTATGTGGATAGCTGAAACGACTATGCTCACAGCAGAACCGGATTCAGGATTAAAAGCAGCGATATTTTGCGTAACTCTCATGCTGACCATCGAAGAACTTTTTTTATCCATGTCTTATCAAAAATATAAATCGCTTACTATTGAACTTGAACAAGCACAAAGTCTCTCTGTATCGAATTAATAACTAGCGCCATGGGAACTTAGGACACTATTGTGTATTTAATTAGTAAGAACTCCCCATATTTGATAGTCTCAATACCAAAGAACTGGCTGTTTTGAGAAGCGGAAATGAGAAATAAAAAACATCTGGCACTCAACAAGACTTATGCTAAAGATCCTATCGCAGCAGACAAATTTCTATGGAACCGGACATCTAGTGCTGTTTCCCGACGCGGTTTTTTAAAAAAATCAGGGCTTATAGCTCTTTCTACTGCATTAGGTGCGACGATCCCTTTTTCGCGATTTATGCCTGCAGGTTTAATTCCGGCCGCATTTGCAGCAGAAGGAGCACCAGATACAATTGTTGGAAAAGAAGGTTTAGTTATCTTAAATGACAGACCCCTAAATGCAGAAACTCCCGCCCACCTGTTAAATGATGATGTTACACCTAATCGGTATATGTTTATCCGCAACAATGGCCTACCTCCAGATAACTTAGATCCGGATAATTGGGAACTGGAGATTGGCGGTGAATCCTGTATAACCCCCACTACTTTTTCTATCGCAGATTTGAAGACTCGCTTCGAAGAAGTGACTCTGCAGTTGCAAATAGAATGTGGCGGTAATGGTCGCAGTGAATTTGTCCCAGGGGCAAGTGGAAACCAGTGGACTACTGGTGCAATTGGCTGTCCTACATTTACCGGAGTGCGTTTACGTGATGTATTAAATTTCTGTGGCGTGGCAAGAAATGCTGCATATGTAGGGTATTATGGAGCTGATACTCATACCAGTGGTGACCCGAATCTAGATCCGATATCTCGTGGAGTGCCGATCGCCAAAGCAATGGAAAGAGAGTCTTTAATTGCATGGGCCATGAATGGAGGAGATATTCCGTTGCAAAACGGACATCCCTTACGCTTAGTTTGTGGCGGCTGGCCCGGCTCAGTATCTGGAAAGTGGATAGATCGCATCGTGATCCGTAATCGAATTCATGACGGGGAGAAAATGGCGCCGCCTTCATACACTGTCCCAGCGTTGCCTGTTGCGCCTGGTAGTCGCGTCCCTGACACAGATATGCGCATCATAGAATCAATGCCTGTAAAATCTCTAATCACGTTACCAAAATCTGGGTTTAGCCATGATTTCAGACAGCGAATGACTGTCAGAGGTCATGCCTGGGCAGGAGATGATCAGATTAGTAGCGTTTTTCTATCTATTGATTTTGGTGCAACCTGGCTACCTACAGCAGTTGCCCCGGCAGCGAATAGGCTATCTTGGCAAACTTTCCAGTCCTGGGTGCAATTTCCAGAGCCGGGTTACTATGAAGTGTGGGCGCGAGCAATGGATAATCAGGGCCGTTCACAACCCATGGTTGTTCCTGGCTGGAACCCAAGAGGCTACTTGAACAATGCCTGTCACCGCATAGCCGTGCAAGCAGTTTAATGAATAAATTTACTTGCTTACTACTTTTTATTTCGCTCTCAATTTGCGCCTCAATCGATGACAATCTCCGCGCCCAGGAGATCGAAAGAGTTACAGGGCTGATTGTTGCTGATGGTTGGCTAGAGGTACAGGCCAATTGCACTGAATGTCACTCCACTCAGCTAATTATTCAAAATTCTGGAAACAAAGCGGTTTGGGAAAGCAGGATTCGCTGGATGCAAGAGGCGCAAGGAATGCATAACTTGAATATCGTCCTAGAAGAAAAAATTCTTAATTATCTAGTGGAGAATTACGGTCAAAAAGAAGCTTCCCGTAGAGCCCCCCTAGCAGAAAATCTATTACCTATAAATCCCTATGAGACCGTCAATTAATGCACCCAAGCCAACTTTCATTTTTTGACAGGAATGATCGTGAACAAAATTTGTTCGATAGAAGTCAAATCACCAAATCATCCAACTTCTCTATTACAAAAACTATTAATGCTCCAGTGCACGCAGTTTTTGACCAATGGCTTATTCCTATATTTATTGGTGGCTGGATGTTTGACCCGAAAATTCAAAAAGAATCTATTATCAGTCTCGAAAATAAAGTACGCAAAGGTGGTGAGTTCAAGTTTCTAGTCGATCGAAAAGGACAAAAAATCATTATAACTGGCCGGATCCTGGAGCTCGAAATACCTGAACACCTAGCTTTCTCGTGGATAGAGAGCCCTCACACTAAAGCAGAAAGTCAAATTAGCGTAAAATTTAATCCTATGAACGGCAAGACAAAAATAAAACTCACTGCAAAGCTACCAGCAGTGCTTAGTGAGCATATAAAGGACACTAAAAAAATTTGGGCAGCGAGGCTCACTTTACTTGGCGGCAGATTCAAGTAACTATCGCCTACCTATAGTAGATGCTTCTGCTTCTCGAATCGTCTTCGCGGCGGCAAACGGGAGTATATAACCATCTTCCAGGTTCTGCTTAACCACTCCTCTTATTGCCTCCACATATGAATTATGACTCGGGTACAAACGATCCAGGGTCTTCTTATCGAATGGCTCATGAGACCCATACAAAAAGCAGAATCGATTTGTTGCGCTGTTGTTCATACCCGTATTGGTTGCTGTAGCGACTACATGCTCTGCTAGTCTGATACCACCTAATACATTACCATATTCATCGCGCGCAAATACCACTTCAGGCATCATGCGAGAAACTTGCAGTGGTTCGGCGCTCGGCGGACGGATATCCTCCCTAATCCATTTAACTAAATGCTCGAAAGCTGCATTAAACGGATCACGGAAAGGAATCCTGCTATGAGCTGAAATATCGCAGCCTACGTCCCTCGCCTCCGCCTCAGAAACAGGGAGTCCATCACGCAGTAAACGAAGCCTGGAATATTCTATTTCAAAGTCATAATCGGCATGGGAAGTCCCAGCGATCTCCCATTGTACAAATGTATCTGAGTTTGGTTGTGGTTGCGCAGCACGGCGCACCATATCAGTTTCTGCCATGATCTTAAAGATCTTGGTGTCTTGGTCATCCCTAATTCTGCCGCCACCACCATGCACCATAACGCCATCATAGATTAGCTCCAGAGGATGAATACTATTGAGATATACAGCTAGACGACTCGCGGATTGGGAATGCCCTGTCGCTATTATCAATTCGGCTTCTAGCCCGTCGAGTATATCTACTTGGCCTTCGGAAGTTGATTCTCCCAACCGGTTTATTGCTTTCCCAACCGCAGAAAAAATGTCGTAAGAAAGGGCGTCCCCAACAACTGTCCCATCATGAGTAGTATCAAGACTACTATAACGATTAGGGCTCCATTCCTTCATAGTATCGAT
The DNA here is from genome assembly GCA_002723195.1 of Gammaproteobacteria bacterium. Classification (GTDB taxonomy): domain Bacteria; phylum Pseudomonadota; class Gammaproteobacteria; order Pseudomonadales; family Pseudohongiellaceae; genus UBA9145. The sequence continues at coordinate 90,272 of PBNR01000001.1, forward strand.
ACCCATTTGCTGAGCGGAAACTGCCACGTAAGCATACCCATTGCGCACAAAATGCGCTCCTGAATACCACCAATCAATATCTTTATCAGGACCACCTGTTACATTAATCCATTCCACGATGACAATTCCATTAAAGTCTTCAACTCGCGGTCTCCGCACGATTAAACGAGTCCGATAGCGTTTATCCTTATCAATAACTTCTGCCGTGGCCAATTCCGAATTACTATATTGATTGGCTATTCCTTCAATAAAAAACTCTTCTTCTACATACCCATTGGCATTTAGTTCGATCGCAGAAGCGGCATAAATAGAATTACGCGATGGATGGCCAGGCGGATCAGCTTCTATAGGACCAATAATCCGTGCTGTTGGAACAGCCGCCATAGAAAGCTTAGCAATCAGCCCCAAAGAAACAAAAACGATCACAAAATTTATTCCCTTCATTAAATAACCACCTCAATCTTTTGTATCTAAAATCCAGATATTCTTAATTCAGTTTATTCCGATACACTTCACGGGCCTCGTCAAACTGCCCATATACGTGATTTTTTTCCCTTTGCGATCGCCATCCCGGCCATTGATCCGCAAGTTCCTGCAACTTATCGATCCATTGCAGTGCATATCTCGCTGAATCACTATCTTGGATAGGCTCATTGCCAACCTGAAACCAAATTGGGTTAGTGAATGCCTGAGCGTAAGCAACATCTAATATACCTCTGTATTCCGGATTTCCTTCTGTGCGCAAGTGACACCAACCTGATGAATCAACATTTAGAGAATACTGAGTATCAAGGCTTGTGCCGTTGCCACGCACAGGGAACCTTGCTTTTTCTTCACCATTACAAACCAAAATGACCTCGTTAAGTTCAGTAATGGAACGCAGCCGCACAGTAATTTCGAGCTGTGCTCCACCATTAGGTAATTCCAATGTATCACCGGGGATAGCTGAGCCGACTTCCATCTCCAATAACGGCCCTGAACTAACCATGGCGCGTCCCCGAGTTAGCCCGTCAAACCATGCTTCCATGGTAAGGCCTTGATTGCCGGTATAAACATAAGTGCGAAAAGATCCGACTAGTTTGCTGCGATGAAGAGAACTAATAGAATCCTCGCCTCCGGTTGCCGTTACTTTCAGTCCGCTGTTCCAAACTGCATAAAGAGGAAAGAATCCAGCACGGTTCGAGTCAGACCACTCCAGAGCATCCGCAGTTCCGAGTGCTGCATCAACTATGAACCCCTTGCCACCGCCCAATGTTCCGGCTAGAGGATCGCTCTCACCGAGAAAGGGGTGGACATAGCCGGTTACTGCACCTTGTTCTTTTGCTTTGATAAACATATCGGTATTACTCGGATAAAGACTCTCAATAGCCGTCCCTTCATAGCCTGTAACAAAAGGTGAAATTAAGTGCTCTTTTAAACCAAACATAAAAACATGACCATAAAAAGGAGGTCGATATTCTTGACCTACAACTACAATTTGATCCTTCTCAGAAACAGAATGTGCGCCGCCCCCTGGTTCAAAGAATTGATAATCGAGAATTCGATTGTCTTTATTCGCAACTTGCTCCAATACTAAATCTTGGTCCTCAGCTCGAGACATCATCATTAAGTTTTTTAATGTGTTGTGTAAGTTCCCCCCATAGTTCGCATGAACATGGGTAGAAGCGCTATACCAACCCTTTGCAGCCATGTCGGTCAATCTTTCAAGCTCAATGGTTAAATTGGTGACTTCACCTGCCCTGATTATTACTTCGTGGTCTTCAGGAATGAACTCAAACCCTTTCACCGATGTTATTTTGGCTGCGCCTACTGGAAGTGAAACAGTAAACTGTCCTTCATTGTGAAATATTTGTTCACCGAGTGTGCCTGCTCTAGCATAGGCGTCGTTAGGTGCATAAAATTTCCCATCACTGGCTGTGAGATGAATTCTATTTGGTGTTAATAATCGCAAATCAGAATCCAGAACTCTAACGGAAAGAGTGCCCATGGGACGCTTGTAACGCAATTCTCTAATATCACGCCTGATGAGTTTTCCTCCATATGTCTCAAGTAGCCAAAGTTCAGAAAGGCCCGACTCATTAGATATAAAAGCTATAGTTTCGCCATCTGGCGACCAACGAGGATGAAACGCATCATGCTCATAGAAGGTTAATTTATAAGGCTCGCCTCCTATTGTTGGCTGTACATAGAGATTATTGTATTGGTCCGCAGAGCCACTGGTGGATGTATAAATGAAACGTCTACCGTCAATAGATACGTCTGGCCTAGTTCGATACAACGATTGCTCTGCCAATACCGTTTTTGCGTGACTAATTCCTCCTGCTACGGCTGGCACTCTCAACACATTGCCTGAACCGAGAGGCACATTGCGATTCGAAACCACTAATAATTCTTCACTGCCAGGAAACCAACTTGGCGTGATATGCATATCCCACCTGCCAAAGTACAATCGATTTCGCCCAAAGTCATTGTCGATAGAAACTGCAATTGGTTCTCCTGCCCAACTCCCATTCGAAATTTCGCGCACATACAAATTAAAGTAACCATTTGGATTAGTAGATACATACGCAATCCTTGAACCGTCTGGAGAAAATATCGGGTCAGTATATGTCGCCTGATCGTCGGTCAGTTTGTTGATCTCTCCCGTTTCAGTATTCAGTATTTCTAATTGGATACGTTGGTGATCATAGTCGGCCGTAAAGACTAGCCAGTGCCCGTCAGGCGAGTAGTTCGGTGAAGAGTGGTACGCCTCTTCACTGTAAGTCATCTCATATGCTATCCCAGAAGTGGGGTCGACTCGCCAGATGGAACCGTGCATAGCGACTGCTATCCAGCCTCCGTCTGGCGACCAATCAGGTGCCCAAGGAGTCGAACTGGGAGACGGAGGAAAGTAGAAATTGTGCATGTAATTCCCCCCGCTTCTAGCATCAGGATAGAAACGAGTTTGAGCACTTGCCACTAGCGTTATCGCACTAGCAATCAAAAATAAGGTTACACCGCACAAATTTGATCTAACATAGCCCATAATGAGATCATCCTTCGTATCAATTAGTTGCATTGTATCGCTAAGTAAGTATTTCACACAGTTTAAAGTGAGACTTTAATTAATGCGGCTCGTCAGGATGCCCCTTTTTGCAAGTTAGAGAATAGACCTCCACTGCTGAATTCGACGCATCAAACACCTCACCACAGGCTGTTTCTGCTATCAAAACCTCAGAAACAGAATATACGGGACCCTTGATATCTCTTATTGCTATAAAACATGCCTTTGAAAGTAAAACTTAGTGTAACATGGCAGCCCATTTAGTCGACTGCACTAATAAAGCTTCCAGCTTTAAACAAGTCCTGACTTTATTTTTTGTAAACTAGAGCAGTGAGTCCATGAGTAAATATATTTTAGCAATCGATCAAGGCACGACTAGCAGTCGCGCCTTATTGTTCAATAAAGAAGGAGTACAAATTTCTTTAGGCCAACAAGAATTCACGCAATTTTTCCCTAAAGATGGTTGGGTTGAACACGATGCCGAAGAGATTTGGGACACAACTCTGAGTAGTATTCACAGCGCCTTATCGGAAGCTTCAGCTAACGCTAGTGATATTATCTGCATCGGGATAACTAATCAGAGAGAAACAACGGTTGTTTGGGACAGAACAACCGGCGAACCAATATCAAAGGCAATTGTATGGCAAGACCGTCGAACCAGTAACTATTGCGACGAGTTAAGACAAGAAGGTGTTTCTGATTCAATTCAGAATAAAACAGGGTTATTACTGGACCCTTACTTTTCCGCAACAAAGCTGCGCTGGATACTAGACAATACTTCAAATGCCAGGAACAAAGCCGAGAACGGATATCTTGCCTTCGGGACTATTGACAGCTTTCTTTTATGGAAATTAACCGGCGGGAAGAGTCACTGCACAGACGCAACAAACGCTTCTCGCACAATGCTGTTTAATATAGTAGAACAAAGATGGGATGAGGAATTATTAGCACTGTTTGAGATCCCAAAGTCAGTACTCCCTGAAGTTAAAGATTGTGCCGCTGATTTCGGTAACTGCAAGGAAGAGATCTTAGGCAAAGAAATTCCTATTACCGGTATGATTGGCGATCAACAAGCGGCAGCCTTTGGTCAAGGGTGTTTCTCCCCTGGTGACGCTAAAAGCACTTATGGAACTGGCTGTTTTCTATTATTAAATACCGGCTCGGAGCTGGTTAAATCGTCTAACCGCCTTCTATCTACTGTAGCATATCGCTTGGGAAATGAGACCACTTACGCTATCGAAGGAAGTATTTTCATGGCTGGCGCAACCATACAATGGGTTCGNGACAATTTAAAATTCATTAAGACCGCATCCGAATCGGAACAACTTGCCAGAGATGCTGCCGACACACTAAGCGTTTATTTAGTGCCAGCGTTTACGGGATTAGGGGCACCCTACTGGGATCCATATGCACGGGGCTCAATATACGGAATGACAAGAGACACTGGCATAAATGAAATCGTTGTAGCCGCATTAATGTCAGTTTGCTATCAAACTAAAGATTTAGTCGAAGCGATCGCTGCTGATGGGCCAAAATTGTCGACTCTGAAAGTCGATGGCGGTATGGCCAATAATAATTATGTAATACAAAAGTTAGCTGACTTACTCAATTGTGAAGTGCAGCGACCGATAAGCACGGAAACTACAGCTTTAGGCGCGGCTTATATAGCCGGTCTTCGAGCAGGTGTGTTTTCCTCGATTGAAGAAATTAAACAAAAATGGAAGCTGGATCAGACTTTCAAACCAAGCAAAGACGATAAGTGGCGCAGCACCGCTTATGCTGGCTGGAAAAAAGCAATCGATAGAACCCGAACTCAGGATTAATAATTAGTATGGAATTGCATCTAATTCGTCATGGCCAAACCGACTGGAACGAAGAAAGAAGAGTACAAGGGCAAAGCGAGTCTCGGCTCACAAAGCTCGGNGAAGAGCAAGCCTCAGCGCTTGGGAAAAAACTTAATTTGATTGATTTTGACAAAGTTTTTTGTAGCAGTTCTCTGCGAGCTCGACAAACCGCAGAAAATCTTTTTACCGGCACTGAATTGCAAATTGAATATCTCGACACCCTTCGGGAAATATTCCTCGGGCCATGGGAAGGTATCCTTTATGATGAAATCGAACAACGAGAACCTGATTCCTTTCGTCATTTCTGGGAGGAACCACACTTATTCGACGTTTCTGGTGCAGAAAATTTTTTCGACCTACAAACGCGAGCACTTAACACGATCTTCCATATCGCAAAAACCCACCCCAATCAGTGTATCGTAATAGTCAGCCATGGCGCCTTAATCAAGACTATTCTTTGTTACGCTGAAGGAAGATCAATGAGTGAACTATGGTCACCACCTCATATGCATAATTGCGCTCATAGCATCATCAAAATTAATAAAGATGGCATAGAAAATATAATCCAATACGCGGACATACCTTTTTCCGAACTTGAACGTTAAGTGGCTCAATCGCGATTACAATTATAAGCCCAACATAGGGGTATCGAAAAATCGTACGTTTACCGCCAATTGCAATTCAAACAAATTCACGATTATAAAAATCTATAACCGCTAGGAATCGAGACACAATAAGACTGTAAAAGGCTTTAGCGACCATGCTATATATCTAGTTCATTGATATATCCCATGCATTCTGCAATTAGTCGTGAAGGAATATGCTATGCTTGGAGAATAGCTTCTATTTCTAAAATTAATTAAAAGATCTAGTATGAGCGAAAAAGCGGCGAACAAATTCCTATATTTAGGAATCACTCTTCTTGTGTTAACTTTTTCCCAACTGATTGGATATTGGGTTAATAATAATATTGCTCTAAACACGACATGGGAAATAAATAGCTTGATTCATTTCACGCATATCCGTAATTATGGCGGTATTTTCGGAATCGGCCAGGGAATGGGTTGGCTATTTGGACTTGTCTCCATAAGTTTACTGATCGCTGTAACTGCATACCTTTGGCTAAACACGCAAGCTAGTCGATATGAGTTTATTTGCTTCGGTTTTATCGTTGGAGGTGGAGCAAGCAATCTTCTAGATCGACTAATCTATGGCAGTGTTATAGATTTTATTAACATTCAACATATCCCCTATTGGAATTACGTTTTCAACACCGCTGACGTTATGGTTCACATAGGAATTTGGCCCATGCTAATAATTAGCATCTTTTCTCACAAAACTGCAAAGGAATCTTAAGTCTAGTTTTTAAATTCGAGTTCAGTAGTAGTGCAAGCTTAAGGCTCATTGACCGGTATATTACGCACAGTATTTCTGACGGGTCTATAAAAAAATATTATGAAAAAGGAAGAATCGTGTCTCAAAATCGTTTCAGTGGTGTGTTAGCGCCAGTCATAACACCGTTTAACAATGATCTGGCCCCTGACCCTCTAAGATTCGTAAAACATTGCAAATGGATAGTTTCTCAAGGGCCAAGCCTAGCAGTGTTCGGCACCAATAGTGAGTCCAACTCATTAAGCATTTATGAAAAGTCTCAATTGCTGGAAGCGCTAGTCGAATCGGGAGTCTCTCCAAAAAAGCTTATGCCAGGAACGGGCTGCTGCGCTATCAGCGACAGTATAGCGCTCACGAAAAAAGCAGTTGAGGTGAAGTGTGCCGGAGTGCTTATGCTTCCTCCCTTTTATTACAAGAAAGTATCGGATCAAGGTCTCTTCGATTTCTATGCTTCAGTAATAGAAGAAGTTGCAGATGAGAGTTTACATATATACCTCTACCATATCCCACCAATCTNGCAGATACCAATCTCTCTGCAATTAATAGAGCGTTTAGCTACGAGGTATCCCAATAATATTGCAGGCATTAAAGATAGTTCTGGCGACTGGACTCACACCCAAGCATTCAATGATTTGGGAATTGAAAATTTCGCTGTGTTTTGTGGATCCGAAAGCTATCTATTACAAAATATGAGGGCTGGTGGGGCTGGATGTATTTCAGCAACGGCAAACGTTAATCCATTTCTTATAAACCATCTGTATAAGTGCTGGAAAGATTCAGAAGCCGAACGATTACAGGAACAATTAACTCAAATTAGAGATATTTTCCAAGCCTACCCAATGATACCTGCATTAAAAGCCGCAACTGCGATTTATAACCAAGATTCCGCCTGGTTACGAGTGAGACCTCCCCTTACCCAAATTACCGATCAGCAATATTCAAAACTTTCTGCTGAACTGTCTGGAATTGGTTTTAAGATGCTCTAAGTCTGACAAATCTCGTAACTTTTTCTACGTAGACAATGTCCTTTCCTTCCGGTAGCCTCGAACTTAAGCCGTTTTGAACTAATGGCTATGATGAGAAAACATAAGCCACTGATTCTATTGGTTATTATTGGAATTTTTACTAAATCTATAAAATCCAATTTACAGAAGCGGCTCTAGAAAATTGATACTCATTTTTATCTACGAGGCGAAAAATGATAAGAAAAGTAGACAGTTGGAAATGCTGGCCAAAATTCATTTTAGGCGGGTTATTGTTAAGCGGTTCAGGCAGTCTCTTTGCAGCTCAAGACGACGTGGAATGGTTTACATTGGGCAACGATTACGCCAATACCCGATATACAACNTCCAGCGAAATTAGTTCTGAAAATTTTGGCGAATTGGAAGTAGTCTGGGAATGGGATGGTGCCAGCCTTGGAGCTTCCAGCGGTCGGTCTACACCCAGCTATATTAACGGCACTTTATATACCGTTGCCGGCCCTCGCCGCCATGTTGTCGCGATCGATCCAAAGACTGGAGAACAACTATGGAGTTATCGGCTACCTAATACAGGTCGATGGGAATACTCTATGCGAGCCGATTACGGCAAGGGCATTGGCTATTCAGAGGTCGACGGTAGAGGCGTTATCTACATGATCACACCTGGATTCTTCTTAACCGCTTTAGACGCAGAAACTGGAGCTCCTTTGCAAGGTTTCGGACAACCCGTGCCAATTGATGGTTTCCCTAATACGGGTGTTGTAGATCTGTTAGCTGATCTTGGTCACCCGTATGACCCTTACGAAGGTATCCCTTTAGAAACCGGTTATATCACCGGCTCATCTCCCCCGATAGTTGTCAATGACACAGTTGTTGTAGGTAATTCTGCTGAACAGGGTTACAACCAAGCGCGTATTGAGAACGTTCCTGGTGATATTTTGGGCTATGACAAACGCACGGGTGAATTCAAGTGGAAATTCAATGTAATTCCGCGCCCGGGTGAGTATGGTCATGAAACTTGGGAGAATGATGCCTGGCAATGGACGGGCGACGTATCTTCCTGGGCTCCTATTTCAGCCGATGTAGAAAACGATCTAGTATTTATCCCCACAAATGGGGCAACCATTGATTACTATGGTGGGTTTCGTCCTGGAGATAATCTTTTCGGTACCAGTATGATTGCATTGAATGCAAGTACTGGTGAACGCGCCTGGCACTTCCAAATGGTGCATCATGATATCTGGAATTATGACAATCCGATGGCACCTGTTTTGCTGGACTTAGACGTCCCGGGACAGGGCCAAGTTCCTGCCGTTATGCAAGTTACGAAACAAAGTTTTGTCTACGCATTTAATCGACTCACTGGCGAACCTATTTGGCCAATTGTTGAACGACCAGTGCCCCAGTCAACTGTGCCGGGTGAAGTGCTTTCCGAAACTCAACCCTTCCCTACGAGGCCTGCTCCTTTTGATATACAGGGTGTAACAATAGATGATCTGATCGATTGGACCCCAGAAATCAGACAGCAAGCGATAAACGCCTTTGCTGATTACCAGATGGGGCCATTGTTTAACCCACCTATTCAGCGCGAGAATGAATCAGGCAAGCGCGCAGCAATGTTCTGCCCTGGTGGGGGTGGAGGTGCGAATATCACTTCACCTTCTGTGGCCGATCCTAATTCAGGCTACCTATTCATTTCTTCACGCTCGGCCTGCAGTCCAGTTGTTTTGGTTCCAGGTGAAGAAGCAGATCTGCAATATGAGAAACCAACAGGGACCACATATGCTCAGTACGCGTCCGGACCTGGCGCCGGCGCACCTCGTCACCCGCAAGGTATTCCGCTATTTAAACCACCATTTAGCCGCATCACTGCGATCGATATGAATACGGGAGAGCATGCTTGGGCAATCCCTACTGGGGAAACGCCCGCGCGCGTGCAAGAAGTGATCAATGAAAATAACATCGACGTTGGCAATACCGGAACTGGAGCATTAGTACCAATGGTAGTAACACCAAACATGCTCGTGTATTCTGATACAGCTAGTGACGGCACACCAATGCTTTACGCGGTTAATAAGGCGAATGGCGAAACTATGGGTGCTATTGAAGTTCCCGATCGAAGCCGATACGGCATGAGTTCGTGGACTCATGACGGACATCAGTACATCATGTTGCAAACTGGCTCTAAGCTAACGGCTGTCGCACTACCAGCGGCCGCGCCTGTGGCAGGCGGTTACCACTGAATTTAATACCGACCTGCAAAAACCGACTACTTCTTAGTAGTCGGTTTTTTTGCAATAGAATTTGATCTATCACAGCAAGATTATAGATTTTCCTTTTTTAGCTTTTTATGTAGGCCATAGCACATTAGCAACATTATGAAAGCAACAGGTAAGGCGCTGCTAAGAGTGGCCGCTTGGAGTGCCGCTAAACCGCCACCAACAAGAAGAACTGAAGCAACAACTCCTTGAGAGACTGCCCAAAATACTCTTTGCCATACTGCAGGATCTTTATTGCCTCCAGAGGTTATGGTATCAATCACTAAAGAGCCCGAGTCCGAAGAGGTTACAAAAAAGGTTACGATCAGCAAAATAGCAATCATCGAAACCAACGCAGTAAAAGGCAACTGTTCTAACAGCACAAATAATGCTGTGGGCATATCGTTTAACGTTGCAGTTGAAATATCACCTCCTTCAGTACCTAACTCAATAAACAAGGCAGAGTTCCCAAAGATACTAAGCCAAAGGAAAGTAAACCCTGTTGGTACTAGCAATACGCCCAATATAAATTCTCTAATGGTACGACCTCTGGAAATTCTAGCAATGAACATACCCACAAATGGTGACCACGCAATCCACCATGCCCAATAAAATAAAGTCCACTGGCCCATCCAATCATTAGGTTGATAGGTATAAAGATTAAATGTCAGCGACACCATGTTACTTAAATAATTCCCGACATTTTGGATAAAACCACTTAGAAGAGATGCAGTGGAACCAACTAGCAGGACAAAAGTAAGCAGAAGAACAGCTAGTATTATGTTTAGTTCACTAATTCTTTTGATGCCGGCGTCCAGTCCAGAGACGACGGAGATCGTAGCGAAACTAGTTATGATCGCTATTAATACCACCTGTGTCATAGAAGACACATTTATCTCAAACAGATAGTAGAGACCCGCATTAATCTGCATTGCTCCAATACCTAGTGAAGTCGCTACTCCAAACATCGTTCCTAATACAGCAAAAACATCGACGGCATGTCCGATGCGGCCATGGATCCTTTCACCGATAATCGGATATAGCGAAGAGCGCATGGTGAGCGGTAGACCGTGACGGAAAGAGAAATAAGCGAGAGCTAAACCTACTACAATATAAGTTCCCCAGGCTTGCAGCCCCCAATGAAAGTAGGTGAAGAGCATAGCGTTACGTGCAGCTTCTACACTATTACCATCGCCGACAGGAGGAGCGTTAAAATGAGTTATTGGTTCTGCAACCCCAAAAAATAATAACCCAATCCCCATGCCAGCACTAAATAGCATTGAGAACCAACTTGCATAGGAATAGTCTGGTTTGGAGTCATCAGACCCCAACTTGATATGAGCATACCTGCCACAAGCTAAATAAAGGATAAATATAAAAAATAGCGCCACGACGCCCATATAAAACCAGCCCATATAGGTAACTAACCATGCCTGGATGGCAGCGAACGTAGAGGCAGCATGTTCACTGAAAGCGCCACCATAAAAACTAAAAAATATAATCAGCAAAGCCGAAGCAAAGAATACGGGTTTGTGCATTGTTCCGAATAGATTTCTGGGCTTAGGGGTTTCAAAAACTTGTTTTTGCATTTCATTTAAATTCCAATAGAGTGAGCAAGAATTTCTTTGCCAAGAGTTTCTTTAAGCGGGGTTAAGAATTCTTCAAATGGTTGCCAGGTAGCCACACCTGCCCGACTGACAGGCTTTCGCACTTGCTCTGCGCTTGGTGTCCGCACGTTTCTTTTAGTTCGATGAAAATCCAAACAAGACTCTTCAAAATTCAATCCGCAAAAGTCCAGCATACGTCGAACCTGTCCTTCAAGATCATCAATAACATCCTCATTATTTACTCGTAAGATAAACCCTGGAAGTATTTCATCCCAATGGGCCATCAGTTCTAGATAATCGCGGTAATACTGGCCAATATCGCGCAAATCGTAAGAAAACTCCTGCCCTTCAGCGAACAGCTGTTTAAAACCACTAAAGCAACAGTCCAGAGGATTGCGGCGTGCGTCAATTATCTTTGCATTAGGCAATATTAGCTTTATCAAGCCGATATGCCGGAAATTGTTGGGCATCTTATCAATAAACATTGTCGCTCCCTGTCGATGAATTCGAGTATCTTCTATATACGCTTTTCCGAATTCGTTGAACTGTTCGTTTTTTAGAAAAGAGCAGATCTGTGGGTAACCCGGCACTTGATCTTCATTTGCTAGTCGACGAAGCCGCTGAGATAGCGAGAGAATATTAGGCAATTCGAGTGTCCCATCGATACCGCTATGGCTCGAAAGAATTTGCTCCAACAGAGTAGAACCTGCTCGCGGAAGGCCCAATATAAAAATGGGGTCTTTCGACTCATACCCGACATTCCTATGGCCGTGGAAAAAATCAGCATCGAAAAAATTTCTCTGAGCTTGCAGTTCTTGCGTCATCTGATCTGCTTTGTAACGACTTTGTGACTTTTTCAGCAAATTGCCTTGTTGATAATATTTGAATGACTCCGAATAATATTTTGCATCCTCATGACCTTTGCCAAGAGCAAAATTTAAGTAAACACGATCCATGAAAGAAAGATTGTTATCCTTTACAATTTCCTGCATTGCCGATATTTCAAGCTCATCGAAACGATAGGTCTTTAAATTAGCTAACGAATAATATGCTTCTCCATGAGCTCGATGGTAATGAATTGCTTTATGATAAGAAGCGACAGCCTCGACACTATCGCCTTTGGTTTTAANCGCATGGCCTCTGGAAGTCAGAGTTNCTGCATCTCCGGGCAGCTGCTTCAAAATAGCATCAAATTTTTCTAGAGCCGTTTCAAAGTCACCAGTTTGCATACATTCAATCGCAAAAATTGACTGAAACTGAAGGTTTTCCGGTGCTGAAATTGTTAATTGTTCTGCCTGATTAAGGGCCTTGGTATATTTCTGGCGTTTTCGAAGTGCATTAATATAATCTATTCTAGCTTTAGTGTTAGTTGGATCTAACGCGACCGCAGATTCTAGCAAGAATTCCGCATCTTCCAGAACACCTAGACGGACCCCTATATCCGCTAATAGTCGCATGCCTTCGATGTGGTGCGGCACTTTCTGCATNAACTTACGACAGAGGTCTTCAGCCTTAANTAACTTCCCTTGTGAGATCAGGTCCATGACAGCAACCAATGGTTTCGGCATATTAAGNAAGTATTCGAGTTGGGTCTGCACGCGCTGGACTCGATCAGGTTGCTCTTTACTATTTAAGAGTTCAATTTGAGCTCGAAGACTAGATTCGAGCGCCGGGTTATAATAACTAGCCCGTTCGTAGGCACGGAGGGCTAGTTGCAATTCGCCTAAAGCACGATATGTATGACCTTCTTCCTGATGCGCGCGGCCATGATCAGGCCAAATTTGCTTGAGTTGGTTTAGGCTTTTAAGGGCTAACTGAAATTGGTTTGTGTAGCGGTAGCAAACTGCTTGCATATAGAGCGCATCGGGAGGCGGTTCCTCTTGCGCAAGCAACAATTTAAGAGACTCTAAAGCAGGCTTAAATTCCTTAGCGATTATCTTTCGCTGAATCTCTTCAAGCGTATCTACCAAGGTGTTCACCTACTAAATAAAAGCTTCAATAAGCAACAGGCACTCTCTCGGTGCCTGTTTTGTTGAGACGCTTTTTCCTAGAAATCGTATGTTATTCTAATCCCGCCAGTGAAAGGTCTTGCATAAGAAACTCGGTGCCTATCATAAATAAACGACCGCGAAATTTCCGCCATTTCATCTGTAATATTCTCAGCGAAGAACTCTGCTGACCATTGATCAAGAGTTATACCAGCCGTGAATCCTAGCATTAACCAGTCGTCCATTCTGGCTCGGTTGATAGTGATAATGTCACTGTATGATTGATCAGAGTATGTGGCATGAGGCATGAAGTGAGCAATCCTCCCAGAACCAATACTCCATTCGTAGCGTGCTCTCAGGCTAAACTGGGATTCGGGTGCAAAGGCTAAGGAGTCTCCTTTCACTACATCATTTGTGGGCGTGATGACACGTGTAATTTCAGAATCATTAAATGAAAATGCACCAGACACCGTAAGCCCACTTATCGATTCGGGCATCCATAGGAAATCGCCCTCGAAGCCCTTTACCTCAGCATCAGCGGCATTATCTGAGAAAAATAAATTAGTTATGCTGGGGTCGAAGATCGTGGTTTGCAGATCTTCTATGTCAGAGAAAAAAACTGCTGCATTGAAACGCAGAGTGGAATCCAGCAGATCTAGTTTCCATCCTAATTCAAAGTTCGTAAGTTCATCAGTATCAATAGCGAATGGAACAGTAAAAGTTCCGGCAGGATTAGTTTTCCCGCCCGGGCGATTCAGCAAACCCGGCCGGAAGCCTTCTGAATANGTGGCATAGAAAAGAGAGTCACTATTCGGTGTCCAGCTCAAACTTAATTTAGTAATGGTTCCATCGGTTGAGGCGGTGTCAGGATTAACTCCGCTAAACAAGGTGTCCAAATTATTTCCAGCATTATTGTCCGTACTAGCGCCAAAATNNCCGAATGAACCTGCCGCGCTTCCTTCCAAATCAACTTCGATGTCGTACCACCGAGCACCAGCAATAATTGAAAATTGCTCATTAAGGTCGAACGCTACTTCGCCAAAAATCCCCTGCTGCTCATCGGTTCTCATTACATCGTTCCGCCAGATGACGCCGTTTGGCCACTGCCCTGTGTCTTTTACGTTAGCGCCTTGTGCCGAGAAATTTGGTCCGAATCCCGTTTTACCGTTAAAAGCGATAGCCTGATTAGCGCCCAGATAGGTAAAGCTATTAAGTTCGCGTAGCTCCAGGTCGCTATAGAATCCACCAAAAGTAGCTCTAATAGGTTGATCAGGGTCCGTAGAGAAACGTAGCTCATGAGTATTTATTTCAGTTTCAGTCATGCTGTTGACAAACATATCAGGGGCCTGACATGTGCCCGACGGGTTGCCTGAGGGGTAGGTCACACTGCCATCGCAAACATAATAGGGGAGATACTGCCCTACAAACATGTAATCAGCGTAATCGACAATCTGATCTGCTTCGCGATCGGTGTAGGCTCCAGTATAGAGCGCTTCAAGCGAGCCAATTCTTCCTTCTAATGTCCAGCTAGTATTATTAAAAGAATCATCTAGCCGGTCTTCCTGATAGCGTTGTATCTCAAAATCGTCTAATAGCGGGTCTGAAAAGAAAACACCATCTGTTTCCAGATCCTGGCGCGCGTGAGCAACCATCAGGCTCCAGTCTGGATTGATCTCCCAAAGTCCGGTCATGCGGAAACCAGAATAGGTCGCACTGTTAAAGTCATCTTCGACCCTGGTGCTGTTGTCAGCATCAATAAAAGTCACCCCACTAAGGTCCGCTGTAGATTGAAAGCCTGCGCGACCAGCGCTGACTGGTAATCCGTTGGCTCTCACCGTCCCTTCAGGTCGAAACCTGCCGCTCTCAGTTAGATTCAGTAGACCCGGCACATTATCAATGTAACCGCCTTGGTTATCCACATACACTACGCCTCGAAGCGTAAACGTGTCAGATATAGGCATATTAAACATAGCTTCAACATTGTTACTCATTTCACCGTCTTTGGTGAAAGCGGTGCCAAATTTCACATTGGCATCAGATGAAGAAGGATCGGGCTTGTTGGTAATAAGTCGCACGGTTCCTGCTTGGGAGCTAGCTCCGAATAAAGTACCTTGTGGGCCCGAAAGAACCTCTACTCGCGCCAAGTCAGCCGCATATACGTCCAGATTGCGACCGGGTTGGGCCAATGGTTGCTCATCAAGATAGAGAGCCACATTCGGCGCAAGACCCGCAACTCCGGCAGTAGTCAAGGCAGGCGTGGTAGAGGCTACACCTCTGATATATATGGTGTTTTGGCCCGGACCGCTTCCACCTGCTGTAACGTTGGGCATTTGAAGCAAGTAGTCCTCAAAATTTGAAACTCCCAATTGATCAAGAGATTCTTCTTGGAGCGCCGAGACAGCCACAGGGATGTCCTGCATGCTTTCTTCTCGTTTTGTTGCTGTGACGATTACTTCTTCTATTTGCGTGTAGGCGGGGGATGTGCCGATACTGCTCAAAGCAATGGCGAGTGCGACTGGTTTCTTTTTAAACATGGATACCTTTCTTCGGTGATTATTTAAGTACAATCATAAAGGTTATTTTGATAAAAGTGTGTAGCGAATTGAAATTATTAAATCGAAAAAACCACTAAATCAAAAAATATAACCAAATTCCAATGTCTTATGCAGTAAATAAAGATGATGGCGGCGCTATGTGCGCAATAAAAGTGCTCGCTAGAAGTCGATATGGCATGAACTCCTGGTCTGGTGATGGGCATCCGTAAAACAGCTCTAAGCTAACCGCTGGAACACCGCCAGATCCTGCACCCTTCGAAGGATGTACCACCAGATTCTATAATTACACTTCAAAAACCGAATGCTAGATTTTATCTAGGCAACAGGAGTTNGAAAACCCTAGGCGACGTTAAATTATTCAATTTATAATTCTCTTATCAATTTCTAAGATTCAACGAGCCCTTCTCGATTTTTCACCGGGAACTATCGATCTAGCGGTGGTCATACCAACTCCCATAAGCACGAGCNTACCGCCAAATATCATAAATAATGTGATGCTTTCTTCAAGAAAGAGGCTCCCCCATAAGATACTGAAAAGCGGAATCAAATAAGTTGTCATGATTGCTCGTTGGGAGCCAATCCTGGAAATCAATCGATAAAAGAGTAGAAAACCAAATCCAGTACAAATTATGCCCAAAGCAAGGACACTTAACCAAACTTGGCCCTGAGGCATAATTTCTGGTTGCTGTATTATTGCAAGCGGTAGCAAAACTATTGTAGAAAATAACAACCCCCCTGTTGTAATTGAAATCCCAGAAACTCCTCGAAGTTTGTGAGCCACGAGATTAAGTGCGGCGCCATATAAGACACAGGCGAAAAGAGCAGAAAGGATTGCTAACTGACTTGTTACTTCGGAGGATTCCGAAGGATCAAATACTAGTACTACCACCCCGAAAAAACCAACCAACAACCCAACTAAGGCTAGTCTATTCATTCCCTGCCGAAAAAAAACAAAAGCGATAATAGCCGTAAAGAAAGGAACTGTAGCATTCATAAGAGATAAAACACCCGCTCCCATATTTAATGCAGAATAAGCAAAAAAACAAAATGGAATGGCCATGTTGGAAAGACCGACAATAAAGATCATCTTCCAGTGGCTTATTAATTCTCCAAGCTTTCCCATTAGAAAACAGATAGGAAATAACACTACAAGACCACTCGCTACTCTTATTTCAATCAAGAAGACGGGGCCAAATTCTGGAGATGCGATTCTTAGAAATAGGAAAGAAGATCCCCAGAGAGCGGATAAAATTAATAACTCAATAAGATCTCGAATGGTCTCACTAGACATGAATGATGTTTTTCATTTTCCGATGCAGAAAAAACCCGACGTCGAATGGCCGGGTTTCCACTTTGCTTGTTTAGGGCAAAGACCTTATGACTCTTCTTCTACCGTTTGTGATTTATCATCAGAACCATCTGGATCGTGTAGAGGGCGATCAACCAATTCAACGTACGCCATGGGTGCCTTATCGCCTGGCCTTTGGCCACATTTGAGAATACGGATGTAACCACCTGGACGGTCTGCATAACGCGGACCAAGTTCGGTAAACAATTTGCCTACCGTTGCTTTATTCCGAGTACGAGCAAACGCTAGACGCCGATTCGCAACGGAATCCTTCTTTGCTATCGTAATAAGAGGCTCAGCAACTGAACGTAGTTCCTTTGCCTTAACCAGCGTGGTTTTTATAATTTCGTGTTCCACGAGTGACGAAGTCATATTACGAAACATCGCCGTTCTATGCGAACTGTTCCGATTTAATTGGCGACCACTGTGTCTGTGACGCATAGTCCTATACCCTTTTTTCTCTCTTCCTAAGCAGCTCTATCATCAGTTTTGAGACTGGATGGCGGCCAATTCTCTAAACGCAGACCCAAAGATAGCCCACGTGTAGCCAATACATCTTTAATTTCTGTAAGAGATTTCTTACCTAAGTTTGGAGTCTTAAGTAGCTCAACTTCAGTACGTTGAATTAGGTCTCCAATATAGTAGATATCTTCTGCTTTCAAACAGTTTGCAGATCTAACAGTAAGTTCTAAATCGTCAACTGGCCGCAGTAAAATAGGGTCAATTTCATCTTCATGCTCTTCAGGCTCAGCAATAACTTCACTTTGCAGATCAACAAAAACACTCAACTGATGTTGCAGAATGGTAGCGGCTCTGCGAATCGCTTCTTCTGGTTCAATTGTACCGTTAGTTTCAAGATCAATAATTAGCTTGTCTAGATCAGTACGCTGCTCTACCCTAGCATTCTCAACTGAATAAGCGACCCTTATTACCGGGCTGTAGGATGCATCTAACAAAAGCTTACCTACTGAACGAGTTTCGTCATCATCGCTGACTCTGCTATCTGCAGGCGAATATCCTCGCCCTTTACGAACAGTAAGTCGCATATTTAGCTCACCATTGCTATTCAAATTTGCAATTACGTGATCTGGGTTTGCAATCTCCACATCATGATCTTCGGCAATATCACCAGCAACCACAGTACCCGAACCTTTTTTAGACAGAGTTAGTATTGCTTCTTCATTGCTATTTAAGATAACAGCAACACCTTTAAGATTAAGTAATATTTCGATTACGTCTTCACGAACACCTTCGATGGTACTATATTCATGAACAACACCATCAATTTCAACTTCCTCTATTGCACAGCCAGGCATAGAAGAAAGAAGAATCCGACGAAGAGCATTTCCCAAAGTATGACCAAAACCGCGCTCTAGGGGTTCCAATACTACCTTCGAATGACACATATCGTACTCATCAACTTGTATCACTTGTGGTGTTAAGAAGTCTGATAAAGAAATTTGCATGTAATCCACCCTTTCTGTGATTAAGTCACTACTTGGAATAAAGCTCGACAATTAGGTTTTCATTAATTTCGGGAGGGAGATCTGCCCTATCTGGCTTACGAGTTAACTGCCCTTCCATTTTCGAAGAATCAACTGAAACCCAATCTATTTCAGAGCGTTGAGATGCCAAATCCAATGCAGATTTAATTCTTAGCTGTTCCCTAGACTTATTCCTCACGGCTACAACATCTCCCTCTGCTACCTGGAAGGAAGGGATGTTGACCACGTCTCCGTTAACACAAATAGATTTGTGCGAAACAAGCTGCCTCGCTTCAGCACGAGTCGAGCCAAATCCCATCCTATAAACAACATTATCTAAACGACATTCTAGTAGCTGCAACAAATTCTCACCGGTCGCGCCTTTCAAACGCGCAGCCTCTTTATAATAGCCACGGAATTGCTTTTCTAATACACCGTAAGTACGACGTACTTTTTGCTTTTCACGAAGCTGCACTCCATAATCTGAAAGGCGACCACGGCGCTGGCCATGCTGGCCAGGGATAGTGTCGGTCTTACATTTGCTGTCTATAGGGCGAACACCACTTTTTAAAAATAGGTCCGTTCCTTCTCGTCGAGACAGCTTACACTTAGGGCCTAGATAACGGGCCATACTTTCTCTCCTAGTTTACACACGTCGCTTTTTAGGTGGACGGCAACCATTGTGCGGGATTGGGGTAACGTCTGTGATATTTCCCACTTTTAATCCACAAGTGTTCAGAGCACGAACTGCTGATTCGCGACCTGGACCAGGTCCGTTTACTTTTACATCTAAATTCTTTAGACCATAGCTCTCTATTGCTTGTTTACCTGCCTTTTCAGCAGCTACCTGAGCAGCAAAAGGAGTACTCTTTCTTGATCCTCGAAAACCTGACCCACCCGCAGTAGCCCAAGCTAATGCATTACCTTGTCGATCAGTAATCGTGATAATAGTGTTATTAAAGGAAGCATGAATAAACGCGATACCGTCTACTACTGTGCTGCGAGCCTTCTTCTTAGTTGCTTTAGGAGTCGCCATCTTTTACTTCCTGATTGGTTTACGTGGACCCTTTCGAGTGCGCGCATTAGTTTTTGTTCTTTGTCCACGGACCGGCAAAGATCTTCTGTGACGAATCCCACGGTTACAACCCAAATCCATCAACCGTTTAATGTTCATTGAGACTTCTCGGCGCAAATCACCTTCATTTGGAACTTTCGCTACCTCAGCCCGAATTCCATCGAGCTGCTCTGGACTCAAATCGGATACTTTAGTCGACGGTTCGATACCAGTCGCCTCACATATGCTTCTAGCAGTGGTTAATCCAACCCCATAAACATAACGCAGTGACACCACGATGTGTTTATTGTCTGGTATATTAACTCCGGCAATACGCGCCATAGAATTACTCCGTTTTCTCTCGTCTTAGCCTTGGCGTTGTTTATGTCTTGGCTCAACGCTGCAAATTACCCGCACTGCGCCATTGCGTCTAATGACTTTACAGTTGCGGCACATTTTTTTTACTGAAGCTCTTACTTTCATATTTCTATTCCTATATTCGCCAGCTAGATGCCACTCCTACCATAGTTCCCCAGCTTTGATTTCTTCATCAGAGAATCATATTGGTGAGACATTAAATGAGATTGAACCTGAGACCAAAAGTCCATAGTCACAACGACAGAAATAAGTAATGCTGTCCCACCCAAGTTAAATGGTACATTAGCCATCATCTGCATGAAGTTTGGCAACAAACAAACCAACGTGATGTAAATAGCGCCAAACATGGTGAGACGAGTAATAACTCCGTCGATATACTTTGCTGTCTGCTCTCCTGGTCGAATACCAGGAATAAAAGCTCCTGACCTCTTCAAGTTTTCTGCTACATCCCTTGGATTGAAAACTAATGCAGTATAAAAGAAGCAAAAGAAAATAATCATGGCGCTAAAAATGATGATATATAAAGGCTGTCCCGGCCCTATTAATAAAGCAAGATCCTGCAACCACTCTGCACCTTCTGACTGGCCGAACCACTGACCCAGAGACGCTGGAAACAACAAGATTGAGCTTGCAAAAATCGCCGGAATCACACCGGCCATATTGATCTTTAAAGGTAAATGGCTTGCCTGAGCCTGATACATCTTACGGCCTTGTTGACGCTTAGCATAATTCACCGTAATTCTACGTTGGGCTCGCTCTACATAAACGATACCGGCTACAACACCTACCGCAATAAGCGCTACGACTAATAGAAGTACTCCGCTAATCTGCCCTTCGTAAGCTTGGGTTAGAGATGTACCAACCGCCGCAGGGAATAAAGCGACAATACCCGCGAAAATAAGCATGGAAATTCCATTACCAATACCTTTCTCAGTAATTTGTTCTCCCAACCACATAAGAAACATGGCGCCAGTAACCAGTGAAATGACTGCTGTTAAATTAAACGCCAGACCAGGGTTGTACGCCATAGGCGATAACAAGCCGACGGTCATCCCAGTTCCCTGAACAGTTGCAAGAGCTAACGCGCCATAACGTGTATATTGGGTAATCTTACGGCGTCCTGACTCTCCTTCTTTCTTTAATTGATCCAATTGAGGGCTTACTGCAGTTAGCAATTGCATAATGATCGAAGCAGAAATGTAAGGCATAATGCCAAGCGCGACAATGCTCATGCGCTCTAATGCACCACCAGAAAACATGTTAAAAAGACCGGCGAATGTCCCTTCATTTTGAGCGAAAAAAGCTTGCAATTGCAACGGATCAATTCCAGGCACAGGAATATGCGTGCCTACCCGATAAACGAAAATAGCAAACAACAAGAATAAAAGGCGAGCCTTCAGTTCACCAAGACCCGCGCCTATATTCTCTGGATTTAAGTTTGGTCTATTAGCCATAGTGCTTATTGTTTGTCGATACGTTTAAATAATTAGGCGTTATTTTCATT
This sequence comes from Gammaproteobacteria bacterium, assembly GCA_002723195.1. Taxonomy (GTDB): domain Bacteria; phylum Pseudomonadota; class Gammaproteobacteria; order Pseudomonadales; family Pseudohongiellaceae; genus UBA9145. The sequence continues at coordinate 111,707 of PBNR01000001.1, forward strand.
CTGTTCCGTCTTACCACCGACCTCCGCCTGAGCGGCATTGTCACCGGATTTGGCTCCCTTTTCAGCGTTTTTCTTTTGTACTTTTGCTTTCTCTTTCTTATTAGCGGCTGTTTTCACTTTCTGGGCTGACTTTGCTTCAGCGTCTAGGACTTTACCGCCAGCTTTTTCAATAGATTCTCTTGCACCCTTAGTGACAGCTATATTTATATCTTCGATAGTTACTTTCTTTTTTACTTCTCCAGAAAGCATAATTTTAGCGCGCTTAATATTTGCGGAGATCACGCCAGCTTTTCGAAGGCTTTCAAGGGTTGCGGAATCGCCTTCAATTTTATTCAATTCTGCTGTGCGAACCTCTGCTGTCATTCTTCCAATACGTGAACTGAAGCCATACTTTGGCAAGCGCATCTGCAACGGCATTTGACCGCCTTCAAAACCAGGCTTAATACTTCCGCCACTGCGAGACTTCTGACCTTTGTGACCAGTTCCACAGGTTTTTCCCCACCCACTACCTATACCGCGACCAACACGTCTCTTCGACTTAGTGCTACCTTGCGCTGGGCTTAATGTGTTTAATTGCATGATTAACTCTCACCTTCTACAGCTAACATGTAGTTAACCTTATTGATCATGCCGCGCACTGCAGGTGTATCCTCCACTTCTACAGATTGATGCATACGCCTTAACCCAAGGCCTTTTAAACAAAGTTTATGCCTCGGCAATGTCCCAATCGGGCTCTTTACCAGAGTAACTTTGACAGTTTTTTTCTTGGCCATCGTTGGGTTCCTTATTTTGCCTAACCGACGATCTCTTCTACAGTTTTACCACGCTTAACTGCCACATCTTCTGGCGAGCGCATATCCCTTAGCCCTTTAAATGTTGCTTGTACAACATTTACCGGGTTAGTTGAACCGTAGCATTTCGCCAATACGTTTTGCACCCCAGCCAATTCCAATATTGCGCGCATCGCACCGCCCGCTATTACACCTGTACCCTCTGATGCAGGCTGCATATAAACTTTTGAGGCGCCATGACGAGACTTAATTGGATACTGCAGAGTGTGTCCGTCTAAGGATACCGTAATCATATTGCGTCGCGCGGACTCCATTGCTTTTTGAATAGCCAGTGGAACCTCCCGAGCTTTGCCTCGCCCAAACCCGACACGGCCTTTACCATCACCGACTGCAGTTAACGCGGTAAATCCAAATATCCTGCCACCTTTAACCACTTTTGCCACACGGTTAACTTGGATAAGTTTCTCTTGCAAACCTTCCTCATTCTTACCAGGCTCTTCTTTAAATGCCATATGTCAGTACCCTAGAATTTCAATCCGCCTTCGCGAGCCGCTTCCGCTAATGCTTTAACACGACCATGATAGGCATAACCCGAACGATCAAAAGCCACCTCTTCGATTCCAGCTTTTTTAGCCCGCTCTGCAATTAAGGCCCCAATCTTGCCAGCAGCTTTAATATTGCCCGTCACACCTTTTCTATTCTTCTTTTCCACAGTCGATGCGCTCACTATAACTTCATTACCAGCTTGTGAAATAATTTGTGCATAAATATGTTTTGGCGAACGATACACGCAAAGGCGGTTCATTCGCAGTTCACTAATCTTAGCCCTAGCACGTTTAGCTCTTCGCAAACGCGCGTTCTTTTTAACGCTCATCTCTCTTGTAATCTCTTAGTCATAAATTGGCTATTTCTTCTTTGCTTCTTTTCTAAATACCCTTTCATCACTATAGCGGATGCCTTTTCCTTTGTAGGGCTCAGGCGGGCGAAATCCTCTTAAATCTGCTGCAACTTGCCCAACCAACTGTTTATCGATTCCTGAAACGACAATTTCAGTTTGAGAAGGCGTTTCGGCAGTTACTCCCGCTGGCAATTGATAATCGATTGGATGGGAGTATCCAACAGTCAAATTAACCGATTTGCCGGACGCTTTCGCGCGATAACCAACGCCCTGTAATTCCAATTTTTTCTGGAATCCCTCACTAACACCAACAACCATATTGTTAATTAATGCGCGAAAAGTTCCAGCAAGTGCCCCAGCCTGACGAGACTCTTCTTTAGCAGATACTTTTAACTCTTCGCCTTCTTGCGCAACATCAACCAAATGATGGATTGCAAGGTCTAGATCTCCTTTCGATCCTTTAACTGAAATTGCACCATCATTCATAGATGCTTCTACACCCTTAGGCAATTTTATTGGAGCATTTGCAATTCTAGACATCTTTTCGTTTCTCGTTACTTAGCAAGCACAATTATTCAGAAAACTGTACAGAGCACTTCGCCACCAATACCTGCGGCTTCAGCCTGACGATCTGTCATCAACCCTTGATTGGTTGACAAAATAGCTACGCCTAAACCAGCTCTGTTCTTTGGTATATTTTGCGCACCTTTATATGCCCGAAGGCCAGGCCTACTCACTCGACGGATTTCTTCAATAACTGGCTTCCCTTGAAAATATCTTAGCTCAATATTAATTACTGCTTTGCCGTCTTCATCGGACACATTGTAGGATCCAATAAATCCTTCATTTTGCAGAACTTGGCTAATTGCCGTCTTGGTCTTGGATGAAGGGCAGCTAATATTTGGCAAACGGGCCATCTGCGCATTTCGGATGCGGGTCAAGAAGTCTGCAATTGGATCTGACATGCTCATGATGTTGCTCCTATACTCAACCAATCCAAGAAAGAATTTTGGGTAAGGGAAAAATGGTGAGCCAGATTTGGTCTTTTCCCGCAGACCCATAGCAATCACTACCACTAAAACGGGAAGATCCAGCATATGAAGCTAAGTTTTTCTCGATTCTAATTAAGCACATTTCTAAAAAGTCTTTATTTCTGGTTAGTTCAATTTGTAAATCAATATAGTCAGTTAACTCAATCTAATTCACCATAGTGGACTAGCAAGGCCAACTACCAACTTGCCTTAGTCAAGCCTGGGACATCACCACGCATGGCCGCTTCGCGCAATTTGTTCCGGCAAAGACCAAACTTTCTATAAACACCGTGTGGACGGCCTGTGATTCGACATCTCCTTTGCTGCCTGCTTGGGCTTGCATCTCGGGGAAGCTTCTGCAACTTAACTTGTGCCCCCCACTTATCTTCATCACTTGCTTTAGAGTCTCTCAGAATAGCTCGAAGAGCAGCGCGCTTTTCCGCATATTTTGCAACAGTCCTAGCACGCTTGTTCTCTCTGGCTATCATCGATGCTTTAGCCATATTAAGGTTCCTCTTGGCTTTTTTCTGTAGTTTCGCTGTCATTTTCCGCTATAGCTTCACCAGTTTCGTTCGTTGCATCTACTTGTGATTTCGTGAGTTTTACTTCATCTATTTCAGAACTCTCTGCAACATCTTCTGCTATAACTTCCTCTTCCATTCCCGATTTTTCGTCGGTTGCAGGCGCCATTCCACGGAATGGAAAACGAAGCGCGGTTAACAAAGCACGTCCTTCATGGTCATTCCGTGCTGTTGTAGTAATGGTAATATCTAGACCTCTTAAGGTATCGATTTTATCGTAATCGATTTCGGGGAAAATTATTTGCTCATTAACTCCCATAGCGAAGTTCCCGCGACCATCAAAAGATCTAGGGCTAAGTCCACGAAAGTCCCTAATTCTCGGTATGGCTATACTCACTAGCCTTTCTAAAAATTCATACATGCGTTCGCCCCGAAGCGTAACCTTGCATCCAATGGGCCAACCTTCTCGAATCTTAAAGCCTGCAATACTCTTCCGAGCTTTGGTAACCACCACCTTCTGGCCACTTATTAGCTCGAGATCATTCGCGGCATTTTCTAGTATTTTTTTATCTGCAACAGCTTCGCCCAAGCCCATGTTTAGAACAACCTTTGTAATTTTCGGCACACGCATTGTGTTGGAAAAACCAAGCTGTTGAGCCAAAGCAGGTACAACTTCTTTTTGATAATACTCTTTTAAATGAGCCATGATCATCTCTTAATCTATAGTCTGTCCGTTAGATTTAAAGTAGCGCTGCTTCTTGTTATCTTGATCTAACCGAATCCCAACACGATCTGCAGTGTTAGCTTCAGGATTAAAAATTGCGACATTAGAAATATGAATCGCCGCCTCTCTTTCTATGATTCCACCAGGTTGTCCCGCGTTAGGATTAGGTTTGGTATGACGCTTGACCATGTTAACACCCGCAACAAAAACCTTATCCCCCGCTACTTTAGAAATAGATCCGCGCTTTCCTTTGTCTTTGCCAGCGATCACAATCACTTCATCATCATTCTTTAACTTATTCATTTCCCAACCTCTACCTTCCTAAACATTACGCGCTTTCTACTTCATTTTCAGATTCTTTACAGAACTTCGGGTGCCAAAGAAATAATTCGCATAAATTTTTCATTGCGCAACTCGCGTGTAACTGGCCCGAAAACACGGGTACCAATCGGTGCCTCCTGGTTGTTAAGCAAAATCGCGGCGTTATCATCAAACTTAATCAATGATCCATCACCACGTCTTACACCTTTCTTAGTCCTAACTACCAAAGCAGTCATAACTTGACCCTTCTTTACTTTCCCGCGAGGAATAGCTTCCTTGATCGTTACTTTAATAACATCTCCTATACGTGCATATCGCCGGTGCGAACCACCTAACACCTTAATACACATGACTCGCCTTGCACCGCTGTTATCAGCGACATCTAAGTATGACTGCACTTGAATCATTGATTCACTCCAACTTGCATTTGTTGTGCTAATGCAAAACCAAATTTCAAATCAAACCTGCGTAGCTCGCTCATCTACCGAAACATGAGCCCAGCTCTTAGTCTTAGAAATTGGACGAACCTCTTTAATTGTAACCTCATCACCCAGACCGCATTCATTATTTGCATCGTGCGCATGAATTTTAGTCGAGCGCTTTATAATTTTCCCATAAACGGGATGCTTGACACGTCGTTCAACAAGCACGACAACAGACTTGTCCATTTTGTTGCTTACGACTCGACCTGTCACGGTCCGTGATTTCTTTTCCCGGCTTTCTGCAACAGTCTCGCTCTCTGAAATTCCAGTGTCCGACATGATTATTCTTCACCCTTCTCTTTTTCACTTACTGAACGTTCTTTTTCAGCAAGAATTGTTTTAACTCGAGCTATATCTTTACGCACCTCTTTAACTAGGTGAACTTGTCCAAGTTGACCAGTGCTATTCTGCATACGATAATTAAATTGATCTTTGTAGAGCTCTTGCAGTTGCTCTTGCAATTCTTCTACTGACTTGCCTCTAATGTCTTCAGCCTTCATTACATTACCTAATTGATCTTCCGCTTCTTCAACCACATCTGTTTGGACCCGTCTTCTCTTACATTACCGTTCTTTTCACAAAAGTTGTTTCAAAAGGCAGTTTAGCCGAGGCTAAATTGAACGCTTCTCTAGCTAGCTCTTCCTCAACACCTTCAATTTCAAACATAACGCGCCCTGGTTGGATTTGAGCCACCCAATACTCAACATTACCCTTGCCTTTGCCCTGTCGCACTTCAAGCGGCTTTTGAGTAATTGGCTTATCAGGGAAGACACGGATCCATATTTTCCCTCCGCGCTTAATACGACGAGTCATCGCTCGACGAGCGGCTTCAATCTGGCGCGCTGTTAAACGGCCGCGCGAGATAGCTTTTAATCCGTATTCACCAAAATCCACTTTGCTGCCTCGATGCGATAACCCTCTNTTACGCCCCTTCATCATCTTGCGAAATTTTGTACGCTTTGGTTGTAACACGTCTTTCTTCCCCTATTCCTCTTCCTGCACGCTTAATTTTTCTTTGGCTGCTGCTTAGGTGTGATAGCTTCGTCAAGGGCTAAAATCTCGCCTTTGAAGATCCAAACTTTCACGCCAATAATTCCATAAGTTGTACTTGCTTCTGAAGTAGCATAATCAATATCTGCGCGGAGCGTGTGCAACGGTACTCTGCCTTCACGATACCATTCTGAGCGCGCAATTTCTGCGCCCCCTAAACGACCACCTACTTGCACCTTTATTCCTTCCGCACCCTGTCGCATAGCATTCTGTACCGCCCTTTTCATAGCTCTGCGGAACATCACCCGACGCTCCAACTGCTGCGCAACACTATCAGCAACCAGTTGCGCGTCTAGATCCGGCTTCCTAATTTCTTCGATATTAATTTGGACAGGAATACCCATTTTCTGAGTCAGAATTCCGCGAAGCTTTTCAACATCNTCACCTTTTTTGCCAATAACGATACCTGGTCTTGCTGTATAGATTGTCACCTTAGCCGTTTGCGCAGGTCGTTCTATTTCAACCCTGGACACAGACGCGCTTACCAGTCGTTTCTTTACGAATTCTCGAACCCGCAAATCAACTAACAAGTTGTCTGCATACTCCTGACCTTCGGCAAACCATACAGAGGTATGCTTCTTAACGATTCCGAGGCGAATACCAGTTGGATGTACTTTTTGACCCATCCGAATCTCCTAGCTATCAGCGACCGTGATTGTTATGTGACATGAACGCTTAAGTATGCGGTCAGCGCGACCTTTCGCTCTCGGCATGATTCGTTTCATCGTCATTCCTTCATCAACACAAATCGTTGATATCTTCAAATCATCCACGTCAGCACCTTCATTGTGCTCTGCATTAGCAATCGCGGAGTTTAGAACTTTCTTAATAATAGAGGCCCCTTTTTTTGGGCTATAAGTCAGAACGTCCAANGCTTCTTCCACGCCTTTGCCGCGAACCTGGTCAGCGACCAATCGGGCTTTTTGTGCTGAGAGGCGGACACCTCTTAATTTAGCTTGTACTTCCATTTTAACCTCTCCTAGCGTGCCTTTTTGTCAGCAGCGTGGCCACGATAGGTGCGTGTTTGCGAAAACTCCCCTAACTTATGACCCACCATATCTTCAGTGATAAACACTGGAACATGTTGCCTTCCATTATGCACTGCTATTGTCAACCCAAGCATCTCAGGAGAAATCATTGAACGACGCGACCATGTTTTAATAGGGCGTTTATCTTTATTTTCCTGGGCGGTCTGGATCTTCTTAAGCAAATGAAGATCTATGAATGGACCTTTTTTAAGTGAGCGTGGCACGAATAAAATCCTCTATCACTCGCCGCTATTTGCGACTTGCATTTCTACGGCGAACTATCATGTTATCAGTCCGTTTGTTGGTTCTAGTTTTGTACCCCTTAGTAGGAACACCCCAAGGTGACACCGGATGGCGNCCGCCTGATGTTCGACCCTCACCTCCTCCGTGNGGGTGATCAACCGGATTCATTGCAACNCCGCGGACTGTTGGACGGACTCCTCGCCAACGTTTGGCCCCGGCTTTGCCGAGAGATCGCAATGAATGCTCCGAATTGGAAACTTCGCCCAGAGTTGCGCGACAATCACTTAACACCTTTCGCATTTCTCCCGAGCGTAACCTTAAAGTTGCATAATCACCTTCTCGAGCTACGAGTTGTAAAGATGTACCGGCACTGCGAGCAATTTGCGCCCCTTTACCAGGCTTCATTTCAACACAGTGCAATGTACTACCCAAAGGTATATTCCGTATTGGCAAACAATTTCCAGCCTTAATTGGAGCATCTTCACCGGATAGCAATATATCTCCTTTGCCAACCTTATTAGGAGCGATGATGTAACGCCTCTCACCATCGGCATAAAGCAATAAAGCAATATTCGCAGAACGATTCGGATCATATTCCAAGCGTTCCACTTTAGCTTCGATACCATCTTTATTGCGACGGAAGTCAACCATGCGATACTTCTGTTTATGGCCTCCGCCTTGGTGTCGGCGAGTAATTCTCCCTTTGTTATTTCGACCACCGGATTTTGATTTCGCAGCCGTCAAAGGCCCAAAAGGAGAACCTTTATGCAATTCGGGATGAACAACTTTCACGACGAAACGACGCCCTGGTGATGTAGGTTTACACTTAACTACCGGCATGATCTAACTCTCCACCCCCAATTAGCCTATATCCGCAAAATCAATTTCGTGNCCTTCTTCAAGGCGGACGTANGCTTTCTTCCAGCCTGAACGNCNCATCGTTTTCCCACGAAGATTTCTCTTTGTTTTCCCTTTCACATTTAAAACCTGAAGATCAGCTACAACAACGTTAAAGAGCGCTTCAATCGCAGTTTTGATTTCTGGTTTGGTGGCATCTTTCGCTACCTTAAATGTATATTGATTATTTAGCTCGCCTTGAATGGTCGACTTTTCGGACACGTGAGGTGCTAAGACGATGGTGTACATGCGCTCTGTATTCATGACAGCATCTCCTCAACTTTCTTTAAAGCAGGCACAGTCATCAACACTTTTTCAAAACCAATAAGGCTTACTGGATCTAGTCCTGAGACATCTAATGCGTCGACTTTATGCAGGTTTCTTGCGGCGAGATAAAGATTTTTTTCTACTTGATCTGAAACAATAAGGACGTTTTCCAGATCGAATTCTTTAAGCTTGACAACCAAATCTTTCGTTTTATGTGTTTCGACTGTAAATTCATTAACGACAATCAATCGGTCTTGTCGGATCAGTTCAGAGAGGATGCATTGCATCGCTCCACGGTACATTTTTTTATTCAGTTTCTTGCTGTAATCCTGAGGGCGTGCTGCAAATGTTACACCGCCAGAACGCCAGATCGGGCTGCGAATAGTACCTGCGCGAGCACGGCCTGTTCCCTTTTGTCGCCATGGCTTCCGCCCACCACCGCGCACTTCTGAGCGATTTTTCTGCTTTACAGAGCCCTGGCGTGCTCCTGCTAAATAAGTAACAACGGTTTGATGAACAAGCGGCTCGTTGTACGCACGGTCAAATGACTCGTCTGAGAGAGAGATCTTTTCTTTACCGGCTTTTTTCTTTCCGGGTAAGGCTAAAGCTAATTCCACGCTTAGTTACCTCTGACTTTGACTGCCGGTTTAACGATGACGCTCGATCCAGTTGCT
>PBNR01000002.1 GCA_002723195.1 Gammaproteobacteria bacterium
GAAACATAATTCTCATAGCTATGGTTGCCTCCCTCTCGGATAATACATCTTCCTTTTAGGTATTTTTGTTCAGCTATACGGTAGTCTAGAACCTGATCTCCAGTTTGTACTAACACCATTATCTTATCCGGGTGCGAAATATCCTTCACATATATGCTTCGCAGCTCTTCTATGTGGCGTTCTGTAACGGTGTACATGTCATCGGAATAATAGTTTTTGTGCGTGCCGATATAATTCTCCCACTGCTCGAATGGTCGGACGACAGGGTTTATAAGAACCGCGGGGACATTGTAATGCTCTGATAAATAAGCGGCATAATAACCGCCTAAGGAACTCCCTATCAGTGCTATATTCTCACGCCTATAAGTGCGCAATATAGCCTTTAATTGATCTATAGAGTCTGCCGGACCTTGGCACAGTCTCGGCGCCTTAATAGATTTCTTAAACCCTTTCTGCTCCCAGTAACTAATAGTTTGCTGTGCTTTTCGTGAAAGAGGCGAACTTAGAAAACCGTGCAGGTACAAGAATAAAGGTTCGTACAATTTAAATCATAAGAATCGGTTATTATTTAGGACTAAATATAGCGGAAACTAAATTTGTCACGATCGTGGCTTTAACATCATTGGTTATGTAGTAAATATTAGATTCGGTGTTTTTATACTTCTACCTACCTTAAGACAATGCGTTAACCATTCACCCAGAAAAGCATTGATCTGTCTTTTTTCGTCTATATGGTACATTTTTGGATTCGGCTGGGAATACCTTGGTTTAAGATTTTTATGCCCTTGATAAGAAATGACTTCGGCTGTACAGGCATCGTGATAGGCTCTTACTAAAATAGAAGGATTATTCATCAATATTTTGATTTCTGGCCTTTGTATAATTTCCAGTGTCGTTGTATATTTAAAGGCTTCAAGAATTTTAATTTCAACCGTTACCTTTTGGTTGGACCCTTCTATATCGGCAATACAGAATTTTGTAACCGATCCGTCCATTGCCTCTTTAGGCTCGTCATAATTTGAAGGCATAGTACAATTAAGAGACTCGCAGTCTTTATTAATATAGTTTATGGAAGACCTATCCCGATGGGCCTGTAATTGTGGAACTAATTTCAGCAAGCGAATGTAATTCGCGTCACATTCCGCCATTTGCTTGATTAGATCTATGCTGTAATTAGGCATGCTTATTCTTTTATCTTCTTTACACTTTGAGTACCAAAAGACATTAAGATTCTTTCCTAAAATTTATTGCCATTTGCCTAACATACAATACTAATTAAGAACCAGTTTATTAGCCAAATACCCTTAATTGGCACCGAATTAGACCTTCTTAGTTTCGCAATACCTGAAGAATAAAGTATCCTAATTGTAATGATATAGCAGATTTTTTCGAGTCTATAGGAAGATATTTTTGGTGACAATGTATATCCCTTAAACTTCAGGAACTACTGCCAAGCAAAAAGTACTTCTTCCTTTTTAAGCGCCAGCCATTGCAGCGCTATAATGGACATAGCATTATTGATATGGCCAGATTCAATCGCCGCCAATGCCTCACTATAAGTCAATCTCACCACTTCAATATCTTCATTCTCTTCCGAAAGACCGAAAATACCCTCTGCTTTATCGGAATTGATTTTCCCACAAAACAACGTTACCTTTTCATCGCTGATTCCTGGGCTGTTTAAATATTAGCATATTCTGATAAGCTTGGTAATTTCACAATTCGACTCTTCCTTAGTCTCTCGAATTGCGACACTCTCTAATAACTCATCCTGTTCTGCCATTCCTGCTACTAGTTCCAATGGCCAAGGTGAACTTTTCTCGTTCATAGCGCCTACTCTAAATTGTCGTATCATTACGATTTCGTCGCGTATTGGATCAAACAGTAAAACGCCGACAGCTGCGGTTCGAACTAATAACTCACGACATATAGGATCACTCCATTCTCCATTGTACAATTTATGCTTTAGACATAGTTTATCTACACGTAAGAAATCCTTGAAACTGATTTTTCTTTCAAATATGTTTACATCTTCTTTGGAGAATTTCGATTCGAGTTTATTCATCTTTTATTCAATTATTCCCGACTAGTTACTTCTAAAAGATGATAACCAAACTGTGTTTTAACCGGACCCTGCAGAGTGCTCAAGTCTGCACTAAAAACCACTTCATCGAATTCCTTTACCATCATGCCCGGGCCAAATTGACCGAGGTCACCACCATGATGTTTTGAAGGGCAGGTGGAATAGGCCCGTGCAATTTTTTCAAAATCCTCCCCTCCTAATATCCTGCTCTTTAATTCCAAGCATTCTTCTTCTGTGCTCACTAGTATATGTCGCGCAGTTGCAAGTGTCATATATCGCTCTCCAGTTTGGTACGCGCCAATTATGCATGATACTTAACTACCGGGCACACTTAATATTAAATACGCTATAATTACAGCACTATTGATTTTGAAGTTTAGCTTTTCGTATCAAATCACTCTAAGATTTCTTTACTTATAAATTACTGATAGGTAGGTGTTTTATGCCGTTGCCGGAACCATCCATAAGAAAGCATGTTCACACTCGTGCTATAGATTATCGGGGTTACGAGAGAAAAGATGGGTTATGGGATATTGAAGCCCATCTGACGGATACGAAAACCTACAAATTTACCAATAAATGGCGGGGAGAGATGGAAGTAGGCGAACCTTTACATCAAATGCTTCTTAGGGTAACCGTAGACGAGGATTTTCGGATTCGCGACATTGTTGCAGTTACGGAAAATAGCCCATTCGAGATGTGCCCAAATATAGCTCCTAAATATAAATCACTCATCGGCATCAAGATGGGTCCTGGATGGCGAAGGGCTATTCGCAAAAGAGTTGGGGGCACTCAAGGTTGCACCCATTTAACTGAGTTGCTATTTCCCATGGCTACGGTAGCAATGCAAACTATATGGCCATTGATTAAGAAACCTAAACATAAAACAGAAAGAAAGAAGAAGAGCTCTCAAGAGCGCCCCATGATACTGGACACTTGCCATGCATGGGCTTCCGATTCCCCTATCGTAAAAGAAAATTCGCCGCAATATTACACTGCTAACCGTAATATAAAGGAATGACAACACTAATGATGACACCTTCGCGATCTTTTCGATTTTCGGCACTAATTTGACCACCATGAAATTCCGTAATTAAGCGAGCAATATGCAGCCCCATGCCAAGATGCGGTTGCTTTTGCTTTCCTTGGGGTCTAACTGAAATCATAGAGTCAAATAACCTTTCCTTCATCTCCTCAGGTAAAAATGGCCCCGCGTTAGAAACCTTTATTACTGCATGATCTCTAAGTTTTCTGCAGTAAACCAAAATCGGTTGCCCTTGATAAGAAAACTCCACAGCATTAGCAACTAGTTTGTCAAGAAGCTGCGCAATATACTCGGGCACACTATTAATCTGTATATGATACTTAGGTAAATCGGATTCAAACTCCTGATCTGGATAAGCTATCTTGTAACCTTCTACACAACCATACACCACTTCACTTAATTCGATCTTTTCTTTCTCAGAAGTTTGTAACATTTGCTCTAGACGCGTTGCCTCACTCATATTTGTAAGAATAAGATTAAGGCGATTTAACCCTTCTTCAGCGCGCTCTAAATAGATAGTCGATGCNTCGTTATTGTCTTGCATACTCAAATTTTCTAGCGAAGAACGCACAACTGTTACGGGCGTTCGNAGTTCATGAGAGAGCCGAGAAGACATATTTTCAAGATAATTAGTATACTGNGTAAGACGCTCAACAATATTAGAAAAACTTCGGGATAAGTCCCCAATNTCATCTGAGTTNCGTGAAGGCACGATTGTATTTTGTACCCGACCTACATCATCAATGATATTTTCTGCTTGATTACGCAGCCCTCGAATACGGTTAGAAATTCGCGAAGCAAAGAAGAATAATACCAGGGCAACGATTAACATTACCGCNAGAATNGTATTGAACAACTGTTCCAGAGCTTGGTTGCGGAAAGTTCGAATACCATTCATATTTTGGTCAACAACTACAGCTCCCATTACTTCATCTGCGGATACTATTGGGTGGGCAGCTTCAAGGAGCCGCGTATCCGTATCCGCCAACGTTCGAAACTGAGTCATAGATATNCCACGCANCGCTGAATTTATGTGTTCCCCTGCACGAGATACATCAGAGTACAGTTCGTCAATGAAATCATTACTAGGTTTGGTCAGTAACTGATAATAAAGCGGATCTAGAATACGATTCTGCACATAGAACCAATACCTATTACTTGGTTCTACTATCGAGGAATCCGTAAGCTGAAGCCCAGTTGCTGACTGTATATCACCGACCGTCAGTAACACACGACCAGTTCCGTCTACAACCTGGATACGCGAATTATTATGGTTCATACCCGCCACGATACGGTCAATCTCGGGCGTCGGTAGGCGCAAAGATCCTAGTCGCTCAGCATCTGCTACTTTGTAAGTGGCGACTATAGTGGTAATTGACCTTTTTACAGGATCATCGACATCAAATATAGCAAAACCTAAGCGATCGCCTAGCATTTGCATTGGGATCTGTAACTCCACTTCATATCCACCTTCCACTTCGTACCATTGACCGGTAATCCGACCTTCGTATTCTGGATTCGAATAATCGCTGTCTACTTTAAATGGATAAATAGGTTCTGGCCCATAAGGTGCAATAACATAACGATCTATCTCGTATCCATCTTTGGCCAACATAGTGATCTGAAGGAAGTCGCTTCTATGGACACTCAAAGCTTCGCGATCTCGATAGACAAGTTGATCATCTTGGACTTTAAAATAAGCATAAAGCGAGCCATTATACTCACCTACCATATTAGTAAAGTTAAGTGAATTNTCNTTATCATAGTGGCGCACTGGATTGAGTGGTGTCCGTAAGTAGTTGAGGCTATCGAACTCAACTTCGTATTGTTGGTACTCGCGCCAATCTAATAGTGAGCCGTCATCTAGTTCTAATGGTGAAAAGATAGGATAAACATAGAGATCTTCGCTACGACGTGCAGGGCTGTAACTACCTTCATCAAATAATTCTGGTCTTTCGTTTAGAGCAGTCGCTAGAGCCTGAGCTGTGCCAAGTACAGCTTGTTCTTGGCCTCGCTGCAAATATTCTTCCATTTCCAAAATATATTGGTAGCCTAAGTAAGGAACAACCAATAAAAAACTTGAAAGAAAAACTAACTTAAAACGAATTCCAAAAGGATTTTTAAATACTAATTTCATAAGTAAAGCGAAATACCAGGCTGTTCAATTTCTTATTAAAGATATATCTTTACTGTTATAGAATTTCGAAAAATGTTTGAATGCTATTCGCTTTCTGCCAAACTAATATTCCAGCGGTAGCCCATACCATAAACGGTTTCTATGCAGTCGAATTTTGCATCGATATGTATAAACTTCTTTCTAATTCTTTTGACATGTGAAGTTATCGTACTTCCATCCACAAATATTTTTGATTCTTGCATTAACACTTGACGACTTTTTACATGCCCTGGAAATTTTGCCAGTGCATGCACCATCCAAAATTCCGTCACAGTTAAAGGCACTGGATTATTGTCCCATTGCACNGNTAGACGTCCAATATCGAGAATAAGTCTATCTCGCTCGATCAAATTTTCTGGTGACGGTGGTTGATCTATTACATCAAGGCGACGGAAGAGCGCCGCGATTCTCGCGGTCAGGTGGGGAAGACTAATATCTTTAGTTAGGTAATCATCAGCCCCCATGCGCAAACCACTTACTGTGTCAAAGTCATTGTCTCGTGCTGTCAAAAAAATAATAGGCAAAGTATCGGACATGGACCGCAATGATTGACAAAGAGTGAATCCCCCATCGATTTCATTCTCTAAACCAATGTCGATTATGGCCAAGTTTGGAAGTCTGATATTAAAAGCAGAAATNGCATCTTTCCGATTAGCGTAAGTCTGNACTTCGTAACCTTGGTTACGCAGGACATCAGCATAATTTTCTCGAATTGCCGCCTCATCTTCTACTATTGCGATTCTTCTGCTCATATTCTAATAGTGCAATTTCCAACTAGTATTTCCCGATTTCACAGTAAGTAACTTTTTCGTGACTATACCTTATTTTTCGACACATAAAGAGAAAAGGTTTTCATATCCCATGGTTTGCCATGATTCTGCCATATTTAATCATCACATAGCCCTAATAATCACCGCTTGAAGCAAGAAACATCGTGTTAAATACACTTACTATTTTACAAAGCGTCTGTTGGAAAACGATGTAAATGGCTGAGCATCGACAACATGTATTTAATCGAGAATATTAAAGGAAATGACCATGGTCAAAATCATCCCAAACATACTAATTCTTTGCTTTGCTGTAAGCACTGCTAGAGCCGGAGATATTAGCGGTATAAACCATAATACAAGTTCTTCTAGCCAAGAATCCACAGGGGTGCTAACTGGCGCCATTCTTGGAGGCGCGGTCGGCGGCCCTCCTGGCGTGGTNGTTGGCGCTAGCGTAGGAGCAATAATTGGAAACACCTGGCAAGCCANAGAGCAAGTNATAAATTTACGAACATCTCTTAGCNAAACTCAACTGGAATTATTAGCAACTAAAGAAAANCTAGATCTCGTTGAGAAAGAAAATGAAATTTCTAAAGCCAAATTAGCCCTCTATAGTAACACCGAGCCTCAAATACTGACGGCTCTCCAATCAACCAATTTGAATAAAACTTGCTGTGACAATACTGTTTTCTCAATTCACTTTAAAACCGGTTCTAGTGATATTGAATCGTACTATGAAGAACACCTTAGAAGCGTCTCCGAAATCGCAAAGGAAATACCTGGTACGAAGATTGAAATTACGGGTTTTGCAGACCGCAATGGAGATGCCGCCGGAAACTTAAGTTTGTCACGTCGTCGCAGTGAAGAAGTAAGAGGTTTTTTTGCTGCATCTGGTATCAATGACACTTCGATAATCACTGCGGCTTATGGAGATACTCGTCCACTTCAGCCCACTCAAAGTCTCGAGTCAGACTTCTTTGATCGACGCGTCACCGTTCGACTTAGAGTAAATAATCGAACATTGCTTTCGCAAATGCCGGATCCCAAATGACTGTCAGAAATACGCGGAGATTACTATGCATAAAATTAGACTTGTAGTTGGGAACAAAAACTATTCTTCATGGTCACTATGCCCATGGTTACTGTTAAAGATGTTCGATGTGCAATTTGAAGAAATTCAAATTGCGCTTTATCAAGATAACACTGCGGAAAAAATAGGGCCTTATTCACCTTCACTTAAAGTTCCGGTATTGCTACATAAAGACATAACAGTATGGGACTCACTGGCAATCTGCGAGTACATATCGGAGAACTTAATAGCGGGCGCTGGCTGGCCTGTAAACACGAAACGTAAAGCTAATGCTAGATCCATTAGTGCAGAAGCGCACTCTGAATTCCTAACACTTAAAAGGGAATGGCCAATGAATTGTAAACTTTCCTACAAGCTCGCTCCATCAGAGAAACTTGAAGAGGAAATTGCNCGCATAGACGCCATTTGGAGTTGCTGTAGACGGCGCTTTGGGGAAAACGGCACCTATCTATTTGGTCGGTTCTCAATAGCGGATTGTATGTTCGCGCCAATTGCTATTAGTTTTGAGTCATATCGAGTAGAACTATGCGGTGAAGCTAATAAATATATGCAAGCGCTGCTTGATAATCCATTTATACAAAAATGGGTTGCTAAGGGCAGGCGGGAGAGAGAGCCTCTATCGATTGCCTACGCTAATAGCGCTTAGACTATCGCCTACCTTCACAGAGATACTTACGAAAAAGGCCTCCCTCGAGGCTTTTCGTTTTTGCCCATAGAAGGTAAATTTAGCCTATTAAACGACGATATATAAAATATGTTAACAGTTTTATTGATATAAATTGTCANCACCTNAAGTCATTAAATTCTGGTTCGAAGAAATCAGACCTAGCCAATGGTTTGGAAAGGATTCCTATTCGATAGTATCGTCAGGTCCCGTTTTTCCGAATTGCACGCGAGAGCTGCTCGAGGACTGCTTTATGCCTGGCGTGAACACCCCCTAGATTCTCTGGCAGAAATTATCATTCTAGATTAGTTTTCCCGAAATATATTTAGAGATACTGCGGAAGCATTTGCCTACGACACTCTGGCACTAGTTCTGGCACAAGAAGCTATTCGCAAGAAGTTTGATTCCAAATTGGNTCCCGTAAAAAAAGCATTACTATATATGCCTTTTATGCATAGCGAATCAGCAGAGATGCTTGAAATTGCCATGTATTTGTTCGATCATCCAGGCATGGAGGACAGCTACAACTACGAACTAAAGCGTAAAGAAGTAATTGATAGATTTGGAAGGTATCCCTACCGAAATCAAGTTCTAAAACGACAATCTATACCTGAAAAAAAATTTCTAGCTGGCCCAAGGTTAAACTTTTAGTCAGGCAAACGATGCGGTAAAACGTCGTTCAATTTTTCTGCCATTTNGAGTATCGATTTCTCAGTAGTTTCCCAGTCCATGCATGCATCTGTAACCGATACTCCGTATTTTAATTCATGTAAATTCTTTGGAATAGATTGATTACCGGCATTGATGAAACCTTCTAACATAACCCCGATAACAGATTTATTGCCCTCGAGAATTTGATGAGTTATATCTTTCAAGACTAGCGGTTGTATATCTGGATTTTTGCTCGAATTTGCATGACTGCAATCTATCATTATGTTTTTGCTTACTCCTCCATCCGCTAGCGCTCTCTCACACTGAATAACGTGAACCGAATCATAGTTCGGGCCATTACTGCCACCACGCAACACCACATGTGCATAAGGATTACCCTTTGTGGTTACTACCGATACCTGACCTCTGCTATTAATTCCCAAGAACCTGTGAGGGCTAGACACTGATTGCATAGCATTCACTGCAACCATTAAACCTCCATCTGTGCCGTTCTTGAAACCTACAGCGGAGGATAGTCCTGAAGACATCTCACGGTGAGTTTGGGATTCAGTTGTACGAGCGCCAATAGCTGACCAAGCTATCAAATCCTGTAAATACTGTGGCGAAATGGGGTCAAGAGCTTCAGTTGAAGTTGGCAATCCAAGCTCAACAATATCCAACAATAATTTACGGCCTTTTCGTAACCCTTCTTCTATCTTAAAAGAATCGTCTAAATAGGGGTCATTAATTAGTCCCTTCCACCCAACAGATGTTCGAGGTTTTTCAAAATATACGCGCATAACTATGAAAAGGGTGTCTGACACTCTGTGGGCCAATTCCTTCAGACGTTTAGCATAATCAATCGCAGCTTCGGCATCATGGATAGAGCAAGGACCCACAACTACAAACAGGCGCGGATCCTTTCTATCTAGGATAGAAAAGATAGTGTCACGAGCACGCTTTACAGACTCCTGCGACGTGCCTACTAAAGGCATTTCTGCTTTCAGCTGCTCTGGAGTGATTAACGCGTCGTTTGACGCTATATTTAGGTTATCCGTTATGAGTGCCATCTAATTGGATAGTTTGTGAGGAGCCAAAAAACGCGGTAATCATATCAAATTGTAAATCAAAGTTATATTCGTTGGGGGTTTTTTGAAAATAAGGGGCAAACGTGGAAATTAGCCAGAATTTTGATGGGGGCAATATCTCCGTAATTGAATGTGAGAAACCATCCAATATTCAATTGGAGATAAGAAAGGACCAGAATTCAAACTTTTACCAATGGTTTTATTTTCGCCTATGCGGAGCGAAGGCCCGGAATTGCAGGCTATCCATAGTTAATGCCAACTCAGCTGCTTACCCAGAGGGATTCAGGAATTATCGCATTCTCTATTCTTATGACCGTAAGGAATGGTTAAGACACGATACAAAATTGGAAGGAAGTACTCTTAGAATTGAAATTACACCAACCCGNGATTCGATCTATTTTGCTTATTTCATTCCATATTCCATGGAACGCCACTATGACTTGATAGCAGGTGCACTTAACTATCTACACTGTTCTAGCGAGTTGCTAGGCAAAACACTGGATGGCCAAGATTTGGATTTACTAAGCTTTTCAATGGGGGATAAAACAACTAAACAGAATTGCTGGATAATTGCTAGACAACATCCTGGTGAAACTATGGCGGAATGGTTTATGGAAGGTTTTATAGAAAAACTGCTTGATATGGATGATCTCCTTACAAAGAAAATTCTTTCGAATTGCAATATGTACCTTATTCCTAATATGAATCCAGACGGAAGTCGTAGAGGGCATCTTCGCACTAATGCTGCTGGNAGGAATTTAAATCGAGAGTGGGAAACTCCGTCTATACANTTTAGCCCAGAGGTTTTTTTCGTAAAAGAAAAAATGAACAAGACGGGTGTTAATTTTATGTTGGATGTACATGGTGATGAAACACTTCCCTATTGTTTTATCGCCGGAACAGAAGGGCTAAAGAATTGGAATGCCAGAAAACAATCAGAGCNAGATTTCTTCAAAAATCGATTGGCTGAAGTGAATCCCGATTTCCAAACAGAAAATGGTTATCCAGCCAAACAACCTGGGCAGGCAAACATGGCAATGAGCACGACTCAAATCGCTTCGATGCACGATTGTTTAGCAATGACTCTGGAAATGCCATTCAAAGATACAACCGCAACACCTGATAAAAAGTATGGTTGGTCCGCTCAAAGAAGCAAGACCCTCTCACATTCCTGTTTGCAGGTAATGGAAGAGTTTATTTCGAAAAAGATTTCTGGTATTGACGTTTAGATTTTATGGTACAACTTACGGCCAGTTTGGTTATATATTTCAGACATCTCTTGCATGCCGTTTTCAATAGCATCGTCGATATTTTTCTGATTTTTTGTTGCAGCATATTCCCTTACTTCCTGGGAAATTTTCATGGAACAGAATTTTGGACCGCACATAGAGCAAAAATGAGCGACCTTGCCAGACTGCTTCGGCAAAGTCTCGTCGTGGTACTCACGAGCGGTAACTGGATCTAACCCCAAGTTAAATTGGTCTTCCCAACGGAATTCAAATCGTGCTTTAGATAGCGCGTTATCTCTGAGCTGAGCGCCGGGATGGCCTTTGGCAATGTCTGCTGCATGAGCCGCAATCTTATAGGCTATTAACCCATCTTTAACATCCTGTTTATTTGGCAACCCCAAGTGTTCTTTAGGCGTTACATAACAAAGCATAGCGCACCCAAACCAACCAATCATTGCGGCGCCGATGCCAGAAGTAATGTGATCGTACCCAGGAGCAATGTCGGTAGTGAGAGGGCCTAGTGTATAAAATGGCGCTTCGTCACATACTTCCAATTGCTTGTCCATGTTTTCCTTGATCAGATGCATCGGCACATGCCCTGGTCCTTCAATCATAGTTTGCACATCTTGNTGCCACGCNATCTCAGTTAATTCGCCTAAAGTTTCTAATTCGCCAAACTGGGCAGGGTCGTTTGCATCAGCTACTGACCCTGGCCTTAATCCATCACCTAAGGAGAAAGAAACATCATAGGTTTTCATAACTTCACAAATTTCGCTAAAGTGGGTGTAGAGAAAGTTTTCTTGATGGTGTGCAAGACACCATTTCGCCATAATGGAGCCACCCCTCGAAACTATTCCAGTTACTCTTTTCGCAGTAAGAGGTATATAACGCAATAAAACCCCGGCATGAATTGTGAAATAATCAACGCCTTGNTCAGCCTGCTCGATCAATGTATCAAGGTATATTTCCCAAGTAAGATCTTCGGCAACCCCTTCGACTTTTTCTAGCGCTTGATAGATCGGCACAGTGCCGATAGGCACCATTGAATTGCGGATAATCCATTCTCTCGTTTCATGAATATTTCTTCCAGTAGACAAATCCATAACCGTGTCGGCACCCCAAAGCGCAGCCCACGTAAGTTTTTCTACTTCTTCCTCTATAGATGAAGTAACAGCAGAGTTACCGATATTCGCATTTACTTTAACCAGGAAATTGCGACCAATAATCATTGGTTCGATTTCCGGATGATTTATGTTGGCAGGGATTATCGCTCTACCTGCAGCGACCTCCGCCCGCACAAATTCCGGTGTTATTTCATCTGGGATATTCGCATCAAAAGACTTGCCTTTATGTTGCCCGGCAATTGAAGCTTGCTCTTTTGCTTGTTGCCTCGCCATATTTTCACGAATGGCGATGAATTCCATTTCCGGAGTAATCATTCCCTGACGNGCATAGTATAATTGGGTAACGTTGCGCCCTGCTTTAGCCCGTCTCGGTTTTTTCAAGTGTTCGAAGCGAAGGTGCGCAGTCTTGAGATCTACCTGTCTAGCCCCACCATAAGTTGAAGAGACACTTTCCAGTACTTCAGTGTCTGCTCGTTCAATAATCCAGTTTTTACGAATAGCAGGTAGACCCTGCCTAAGATTAATCGATACTTCTTTGTCTGAATAGATCCCTGATGAATCGTAAACTCGCACTGGTGAGTTCTTTTCAGTTCCAGACTCTGTCTCTGTAGCTGTTAAACTGATTTCACGCATGGGGACTCGAATGTCTGGGCGAGACCCCTGAACATATATTTTGCTGGAATTTGGGAAATGTTGCTCAGTCGATGTGTCCAAGCTACTCATTTTTGCTAGAAAATGTTCAGGGTTCGCATTCATTCAGGATACCTATGCTGTCTACTTGTAAATTAGATTTTGTAGACTAATTGCTATCGGGGAATAAGTTATTAACCGTCTGATGCCGACAGGATCAAACCAACAAATTTTACCGTCTTCATTATGCCCGAATTAAAGGCAAAAGTGACAACAACCTTAAAAATGAATAAGGAGCATAAGCAATAGCAGATTTTGGGTATTTAATAGCTACAAACAAGCAGGCTATCGCAAAACCCTGTTTAAATTGTCACTTTTAGTTACACTGTGTAGAATGTTTCAAATCCGCCAGTCAGGGCTCTATTCGATCAAAAGTATTAGCGATTGATCGATAAAATCTTTTTAGTAGAAAGGTACGAACTATGGGACGTATAGTGAAATTTCTTGGAATTTTAATGGTGTGCAATCTTAGCTCCACGTTCAGTTATGGAGATGATTTGGTCACTATTTTGAATCTGGCGTTGCAAAACGACCCTACCCTAAGACAGGCACAAGCAAACTACCGTGCAAACCGCGAAACGGTAAACCAAAGTCGATCCCCTTTGTTGCCTTCTTTTGGAATTTCTGCCGCAACCACACGCTTAACTTCCGGCCCTACGGACTCTCGATATCTAGAGCTCCCAGATCCAATAACTGGAGAAATNGTCAGAACCAGAGTCGCCGAAGANCACAGTTTTAGACCTGGAATAAATAACCACAATTGGGGTATCGGACTTAGCCAAAGCATCGTCAATCTCAGTAATTGGTATAACTTTCGAAGCGCACAGGCTAGTGATCGTGCAGCTGCAGTCAATCTTGCCGCTCAGGAGCAAGATTTGATTATGCGAGTATCAATGGCCTACTTCGATGTCTTGCGAGCACAAGAATTGCTGGAAACTAATTTGCAAGAAGAGGAAGCCGCTCTTACTTCGCTTCAGCAAACTACGCAGAGAGAGGCTGTAGGTTTAGTCGCCATTACTGATGTTTACGATGCGCAGGCTGCGTACGACTTAGCCCGGAATACATCTATTCTGCAACGCGATATTCTGCAAGCCCGCTTTGAGGGGTTAGAAGCATTAACTGGTGAGCCTCATCCAAACGTGGACGAATTACAAGAAAATTTCCCAATTGTTGAAGTTAGTGGCTCGTTGCCAGAATGGGAGAGTCAAGCTAATAACAATAATCTCACGGTTGCCGCTGCGGAATTTACACTGGATGCAACGCGAAAAACATTAAGAGCGAGGAAGACAGAGCATCTCCCAACTATCGATTTGTCGGGCTTTTATGGTCATATTGTTACTGCCCCAATAGTAAACCAAGGAATACAAATTGGTGGGGGCGCCAGCGACAGGTCGCAAATTGCACTCAATTTAAATATTCCTATCTACTCCGGCGGTGCTACCAGTTCTCGCCGAAGAGCAGCAGAGTACCAGGTGATCGCGGCCCAAGAGTCTTTGGAATTTACAAAAAGACAACTTACCCAAAATATTCGAAATGCATATCGTAGAGTTAACACTGATGTTTTAGTAATTGCTCAACGACAGCAATCCATTATCTCAGCACAAAGTGCTTTAGACGCCACAGAGTTAGGTGCAGAAGTTGGAACCCGCAATATCGTTGAAGTGTTATTGGCGCGAGAAAACCTNTATCGAGCGTTGCGTCTTTATGCTGACGCGCGATTTGATTATGTTATAGATAGTTTGATACTNAAACAGGTTGCNGGGATACTAACTCCTCAAGATGTTCTAGATCTAAATGTTTGGTTGACAGACACATAGCACCTATTTTAATGTTTCAAGCGCAAAGAGCCGCTTTATAGCGGCTTTTTTTTACTTGACAAAACCACGCAGTAAAGTTTCCAAGTTATAATTTATTAATGAGCCAAATCGATTTTTCAGAACTCGCCCGCGACATTAAATACTGGTCCCGAGAAATCGGCTTTCAGGAAACAGCAATTTCCGATATCGATTTAAGCGCATATGATCATTTACTAAAATCTTGGATTGGAAATGGATATCATGGCGCCATGGCTTACATGGCCCGCAACCATNAAAAACGCTGCAATCCAGAACAGCTAGTTCCTGGTACAGTTCGTATAATAAGCGTACGNATGGACTACGCTTACGATAAATCTAATTCACTCGCGCCGCTAAAAAAGTCCAATAAAGCCTATATTTCACGATATGCCCGTGGAAGGGATTATCACAAAACAGTCCGAAAAAGATTGCAATCCTTAGCTGATAAAATCATAGAATCCGTTGGTGAATTCGGTTACCGGGCCTTTGTCGATAGCGCCCCAGTTCTGGAACGAGCACTAGCTGAAAAATCAGGGTTAGGATGGATCGGTAAAAACACTATGCTCATTAATAAACGAGCAGGATCTTGGTTTTTTCTTGGCGAACTCTTTACGGATTTGCCATTACCAATTGACAGACCCGTCAAAAATCATTGTGGTACCTGCTCCGAATGTATAGAAGTTTGCCCTACTAAAGCATTTGTAAAGCCCAATTTGTTAGACGCGAAACGTTGTATATCCTATTTAACTATCGAACAAAAAGAGGCCATTCCCAAAGAATTTCGAAAGGCGATAGGAAATAGAGTATTCGGATGTGATGACTGTCAATTAGTTTGTCCCTGGAATAAATTTACTCAGTTGTCGAAGGAGAGCGATTTCGTCCCTCGACATAATTTCGATGATGTAGAACTTGTTTGGTTATTTACCTGGAGTGANTCTGANTTTCTAAAAAAGACTGAAGGCTCAGCTATTCGTAGAATCGGGTATGAATGTTGGCAAAGAAATTTAGCTGTAGCACTGGGTAACGCAGAATCTTGTAGTGAAGTAATTAATGCTCTTAGAGAAGGATTAGAAAACCCTTCACCAATGGTTAGAGAACATGTCGAATGGGCATTGACGCGTCATGAGGACAGTATGTACTACTAGATATATCTAAGTATTTATAAAATGCTCACGGTAATATCGAAGTTCAGCCACGGAATCATTTATATCATCCATTGCTGCATGTTTTCCTCTCTTAACGAAGCCATCAAGTATTTGTGGCTTCCAGCGGCGCACTAGTTCTTTTAGAGTGCTGACGTCCAAATTCCGATAATGGAAAAACTTTTCTAACTCTGGCATGTAGTTGGCGAGAAATCGCCGATCTTGACATATGCTATTGCCACACATCGGCGATGCATTCTTCTCGGAATATTGTTCCAAAAACTCAATAGTGAGAAGCTCAGCTTGGCGCTCATCTATGGAGCTTTTCTTTACCCGATCGATCAAACCCGTAGCACTATGGTGTTTTCGGTTCCACTCATCCATTCCAGACATTAAATCATCACTTTGCTTAAGAGCGATATTTGGCCCATCTGCGATGACATTGAGCTCAATATCTGTAATAAGTGTTGCAACCTCAATTATACGGTCAACATTCGGTACTAGCCCGGTCATTTCCAAGTCGATCCAGACAAGATTGAGTTTTTTATTCATATAATAAGGATTGATAATTAAAACTTAGGATTGTAACAAAGCTTCTCAAAATGGAATATGCAATAATTATTGGCAAGGGCCACTGTCAAATCGCTACTTCGAAAATGACTAAACGCAAACTAAGTGTTCAACAGAAGACTCGAATCGCTAAAAACCAACAAGATGAATTTGGGGGTGCTGGAGATATAGATTCGACAGACGGCGGGGATTGGAACGGCAGAGTCATCAGCCATTATGGTCAGCAATTGGATGTTGAGATTCTAAAAGGTGAGGGCACCGGCTCAATCATTCGTTGCCACCAGAGAGCCAATCTCCCAACGTTGGTTCCAGGGGATAATGTTCTTTGGCACCCAGGTATCGATGATTTGGGGATTATCGTCGCTCACGGAGGACGCCATAACCTTTTTGGCAGACCTGATGGGAAAGGGCAGTTAAGACCCATTGCTGCTAACCTAGATTATGTAATTATAGTCTTCGCGGTAATTCCGAAACCATTTCCCAATTTAGTAGATCGCTATCTCGTAGCCGTTAATTATTTAAACCTAGAACCACTCATTATACTGAATAAGATTGACTTATTGGTCGAGGAAAGCGAGCAGAAATTAGACAATATGATGTCAATATATGAGGAGCTAGGTTATTCTGTCTTACAAGTTTCTGCTCTGCAGGGCTCCGGAATAAAGGCATTAGAGGAACAACTAAGAGATAAAACTGCTGTTCTGGTTGGGCAGTCCGGGGTTGGCAAATCCTCTCTGGTCAATTGCTTGGGTTTCGAAGAATTAACATCTGTTGGTGATCTTTCAAGTTCTAAAAATAAAGGTACCCACAACACTACAACTGCTCGCCTTTTTCATCTCAGAAATTTTGACTTAATAGACTCTCCGGGAATTAGGGAATTTAGTCTCAGCCAAATGGCAGCTACGGAGGTGCTGAACGGTTTTATCGAATTAAAAAAATTTTCATTGCAATGTAAGTTTAGGGATTGCAGGCATAAAAGCGAACCTGGCTGTGCCATCGAGGCAGCAATAAAAAACGGGGAAGTCAGCTCTGAACGCTTTAAGAGTTATATGCATATCCTTTCATCAATGAAATTGATGGATTAAATCGGTAAGTTTTATAATAATATGATTCGTTTTCGGCAACCCATTGNATGAAAAATTTATTACCATTAGTNGTTGAAGCACATGAATTGTTTAGGTNTTTACCTTCAAAACATGTTTTGGTACTAGCCGTCGTAAACGAAAATGTTTTTGCCGAAGGGCACTTGCCAGGTGCTATTTTGATTAGGCCTGATGAGTTAGTCAGAGGGATAAAGCCTGCAATCGGAATGCTACCTACAAAGGAGCAACTAGATAGCGTATTTTCTCGCATTGGACTAAGCGATGACATGCATGTAGTCGTCTACGATGATGAAGGGGGGGGTTGGGCCGGCAGACTATTATGGACTCTGGATGTAATTGGTCATACTTCATATTCTTTTCTTAACGGTGGACAGATCGCTTGGGCGAAAGCCGGATTACCGATTACAACGGAGAATTGCGAATTAGAAAGCACTGACTATGATGTCACTATTGATAGGAGCTATATTGCAGATATAAACGAAGTGCTAGCAAGTATTTGTGATGAAGAAGTGATTATTTGGGATGCGCGCGCCAAGGAAGAATACGAAGGGTCTAAAATTACCGCAAAGAAAAATGGGCATATTCCCGGTGCGATTAATCTCGATTGGCTTGAAGTAATGGATCACAATAGGCAATTAAAACTTGTTGATCTTGACTACCTGCGTAAAAAATTAGAATCATTAGGAATAACGGCTAAAAAGCAAGTCATTACGCATTGCCAAACTCATCATCGCTCCGGGCTAACTTATTTTGCCGGTAAACTATTGGGTTTAAACATTAAAGCTTACGATGGCTCTTGGTCGGAATGGGGCAATCATCCCAATACTCCAGTCGAAAAAATCGAAACCTAGTTTAGAGCATGTCTTATCTTTTGGTATTACTCCAATATTTGCTTCCTCATCATTTGCTCTCTAACTTAGTCGGATACTTCGCACAAAAATCATTCCTGAAAAATTTCTTTATTCGCTCATTTATTCGATATTACAAGGTAGATATGAATGAGGCTTNACTTTCTGATCCATCGGATTACCCNAACTTTAATGCNTTCTTTACCCGCGAATTAAAGTTAGGCACAAGGCCGATTCCAGCAGAACAAAACATAGTAGTCTGCCCCGTTGATGGCGAAATCAGTGCGATTGGCTCTATCCAAAACGACAAATTACTGCAAGCAAAAAGCCGTGAGTTCAACCTACGCGACTTACTGGCTGGCGATGAAACACTTGCAAAAGAATTCCTAGATGGTTGTTTCGCCACGGTGTATTTGTCGCCCCGTGACTATCACCGAGTTCATCTCCCATTGGCTGGAAGCTTAATAAAAACCATCTATATCCCAGGGCGGCTATTTTCCGTCAACAAAATGACTACTGACTCAGTTTCTAACTTATTTGCCCGAAATGAAAGAATCATTTGCATATTTAGCACTAAAATGGGGACTATGTGTGTGATCTTAGTTGGCGCCCTGATTGTGTCCGGCATTGAGATGGTTTGGGCGAATCAGATAGCTCCTAAAAGCAAGAAATACTCGATTATTATTAAAGACTATAATAACCATCAGCCACCAATTAAACTGTCTACTGGAGCAGAGATAGGTAGGTTTAAGCTTGGATCAACTGCAATTGCACTTTTTCCAAGGGGAAAAATCAAATTAGAAGACTCCTTGAAGGTGAGTAGCCAAGTGAGAATGGGCCAGATTTTGGGGAAAATCCTCTGAAAGTAATAACCCCAGAGTTAAATAGGAATCCAAGATGTCACAAGATGATCTAAAGCGCGCGGTTGCAAGGGCCGCATTTGAATATGTTGAATCTATACTAGAAGACAGCACAATTNTCGGAGTNGGCACAGGATCTACANCCAATTTCTTTATNAAAGAATTGGGTAACATTCGACATAAAATAAACGGGGCAGTGGCTAGTTCAGAAGAGTCAGCTAGGCGACTGAAAGAAATTAACATTCCGGTCTTTGATTTAAACAGCGTTGGTGAAGTTGAAATCTATGTAGATGGCGCAGACGAATCCAATGAGTATTTACAACTAATTAAAGGGGGTGGAGCCGCCTTAACGCGCGAAAAAATAATAGCCGCTGCTTCAAAAGAGTTTCTATGTATTGCCGATGAGTCAAAATTAGTTAAAGTACTAGGCAAATTTCCACTACCCGTAGAAGTAATTCCCATGGCTCGAAGTTACGTGGGAAGACAACTTGTTAAACTTGGCGGGGATCCCGTTTACCGAGAAAACTGCGTGACTGATAATGGCAATTATATTCTCGATGTTTTCAATCTTGAAATACTTGACCCTCGGAAACTAGAGAATGATATAAATCGAATTGCGGGCGTGGTTACCAATGGACTTTTTGCAGAGCGCACAGCAGACCGCCTGTTTATCGGCACAGGCTCAGACGTCAAGACAATAGAAGCTTGATTAAATACGGGTGATTCTATTCACCTTAAGAATAAGATAAATCGCAAAGAAATGATCGAAGAGTTCCACTAAATCGAAATACTACTGGCTTATTTCTAGATCTAATTTCTCAAGCATTAATTATTCTAGCAGGCAATGCCGCTTAGTATCGTTTTACAACGGAGTTACATTCTCCGCTTGGGGACCTTTCTGACCTTGCGTAACGTCCATAGTTACCTTTTGCCCTTCATGAAGAGTTCTTCTTCCAGAGCCATTAATGGCGCTGAAATGTACGAAGACATCTTTTCCACCTTCTTGCTCTATAAAACCGAATCCCTTCTCATCGTTAAACCACTTAACGGTACCCTCTACTGATTCTGACATATTTCTCTCGTGCTAGTAAAAATGTAAAAACTCGAACCACGCTAACGCAATTCTGTGATCCATAACGACCACGCGGCCAGTTTACGCCTTTCGCCCAACAGATGGAAACAAGAATTGTCTTAAATTGTAACGAAACTACTAAACCGAGTTATTTTTGGCAGCTCGATTCTCTGACCGATGCCCCTTGGCTAGTAAAGCGCATCTAAACCATTAAATATCAATTAGTTTACCGGGATTCATGATATTTTTCGGATCAAAAACGCGTTTAACTCCCTTCATCAGTTCTAATTCTGCGTCACTGCGGGAATAGTGAAGGAAAGGTTTTTTCATCAATCCTATGCCGTGCTCAGCAGAAATGCTACCTCCGTGTACCGCAACAAGGTCGTACACCGACTGGGAGATTTTTCTGCATTGCTGGTTAAAGTCTTCACGCTCAAGCTCTTCCGGCTTTAAAATATTAAGATGCACATTACCGTCGCCAATGTGACCAAACCAAATGATCTCGAAATCTGGATAGGCTTGGTTAACCAGAGTCTCGACTTCCCTTAAAAAGGCTGGAATACGGGAGACTGTTACGGATATGTCATTTTTATAGGGTGAAAATTTCGAAATGGATTCAGAAATTCCTTCTCTTAAACTCCATAGATTCTGTGATTGTCTACTACTTTGACTAATGACGCCGTCGACAACCCACCCCTGCTTCAAACAATGCTCAAAAAGCTGGGCTGCTTTCAAAAGATCTTTTTCCGAAAGGTTCTCAAATTCAACCAACACATAAAAGGAAGGGTGCGTTTCGAACGGCCTTCGTAAATTTTTTTCACCTATCACGTGATTCAAAGCTTTATCGGAAAAAAACTCGAAAGCCGTCAATGTAACATTATTTTGAAACGCCTTAAGCACCTCCACCGTGTCCGTCATTTGCTCAGCACCAAAAAGTAAAACCGTAGGATCCCTTGGTTTAGAACAAAGAGAGAGTGTAATCTCAACAATTATACCTAAAGTGCCTTCTGACCCGATAAACAAATGACGAAAATCATATCCTGTTGCATTTTTAGTAAGCCCTCGATTTAAATCAATTAGTTCACCAGTCCCAGTTACTACTTTCATTCCAACAATCCACTGACGAGTCATACCATAACGGATAACTTTAATACCACCTGCATTGGTCGCAACATTACCTCCTAACTGACTGGAGCTAGAAGAGGCGAAGTCAACAGGATAGAAGAGGCCTTTTTCTTCGGCGAAAAGTTGAAGTTCCTTAGTAATAACCCCAGGTTCACATACCACTTGGCGATCCGTGATATCAAAATCGAGGATCTTATTCATGCGATCGAAGACGATTACAATTTCACGGTTTTCAGCGACAGCTCCACCACTTAATCCAGTTCTGCCACCTGAGGGCACTAGTGGCACTTCATTCTGACACGCCATTTGAACTAGCTTCTGAACTTCTTCGATAGAAGATGGAAATACTATCGCCATAGGATTAGGCTGAAATACTTGGGTCCAGTCTTTTCCGAAATATTGCAAATCGAAATCGCTGGTCTTAACCCATTCTGGTCCAAAGATTTCGTCAAGCTGCCTGAGCAACTCCGCTCTATTGAGATTCATCCAATGTCCTGAAAACAAGGTAGAGAGTTTTCAATATTAAGAATTGGAAAAATTACTTTCTCTTTTTTACTTTAAAACTAGATGCCATTGACATAACGGTGATGCATTTCCTCCAAGCTGTAGACTTTGCCGATCTTAGATGCTTGGCCTGCTGCTTTAAATGCTCGCAGTCGTGCTTTTACAATATCCTTCATCGCATTAATTGTTGGTATTAAAAATTTACGCGGATCAAATTCTGATTTATTCTCGAAAAGAAATTTCCTCACCGCTCCAGTAGAAGCTAAGCGCAAATCAGTGTCAATGTTAACTTTTCGCACGCCATGGCGAATACCTTCCTGGATCTCCTCGACCGGAACACCGTAGGTTTCAGGTATCTCTCCGCCAAACTCGTTAATTATAGCTAACCATTCCTGCGGTACAGATGAAGAGCCGTGCATGACAAGATGGGTATTCGGAATCATTGCATGAATCTCTTTAATGCGATCGATTGCTAAGATATCCCCGGTGGGTGGACGGCTGAATTTATACGCACCATGGCTTGTACCCACTGCAATCGCTAAGGCATCTACTCCCGTCGCCTCTACAAAGTCTGCCGCCTCCTGAGGGTCGGTAAGTAATTGTGACATTGATAACTTACCTTCTGCGCCAATGCCATCCTCTTCTCCAGCCATGCCAGTTTCTAACGACCCTAAGCATCCGATTTCTCCTTCTACAGAAACACCACAGGCGTGAGCCATTTCAACAGTCTTCTTGGTAACACTTACGTTATAGTCGAAATCAGTAGGTGTTTTACCATCTTCAGCCAAAGAGCCATCCATCATGACTGAGGAAAAACCTAATTGAATAGAGCGTTGGCAAACGGCAGGAGACACTCCGTGGTCCTGATGCATGACGATATGTATATGAGGGAATTCTTCTATAGCTCCCTGAATTAAATGCTTGAGAAAATTAGAACCAGCATACTTTCTAGCACCTGCCGATGCCTGCAATATAACTGAGCTGTCCACCTCGCTGGCGCCTTCCATAATAGCGCGAACCTGCTCCAGATTATTTACATTAAATGCGGGAACACCATAGTCGTTCTCCGCGGCATGATCAAGTAACTGTCTTAAGCTGATTAGAGCCATGATTACACCCCCTCTTTAGGTTGAGTATCTTTAGGTCCATTAAAGTAGTTTAAATTATTTCCAAGCTAAATGTTTTTGGCCACATTTGTTTATTTCAATTAACGGCGCGTGTCATTCCCTCTTTCCTTCAATATTTCTACAGCNGGAAGATTTTCATCTTGTACNTACTCTAAAAAAGCACCGCCCCCAGTGGAAATGTATGAAATTGAATCCGCAACTTGAAATTTGTCGATAGCGGCGATGGTCTCTCCACCTCCAGCTATTGAAAATCCTTTGTTTGCCGCTACAGCAGCAGCAAGATGCCGAGTACCCGCAGAAAATTGGTCAAATTCGAACACACCAACGGGGCCATTCCAAATTATAGTTTCCATTTTATTNATAAGCTGACTCAGTTCCGCAACCGTTTCTGGTCCTATATCTAAAACCATGTCTGTTTGCTCAATTTCAGTAACTGCTTTGATTTTCGGTGATGCAAATTCAGAAAATTCGTTAGCGACAACAACATCACTGGGTAGCGGTACCTCCGTGCTGTCTAATATGTGCTTGGCGGTCTCCACCAAATCGGGTTCGCATAAAGAGTTCCCAACTTCAAATCCTGCGGCTAACAGAAATGTATTTGCAATTCCACCCCCAACAATTAACTGGTCCACTTTTTTTGAAAGTGTTTTTAAAACCTTTAATTTCGTGGAGATTTTAGCACCTCCTACAATTGCCAGCATTGGTCGGGCAGGATTTTCCAGTGANTTTTCTAATGCATCTAATTCTCGAGTCAGCAGGGGGCCTGCGCAAGCGACGGGCGCATAATTAGCGACACCGTGCGTACTCGCGTGCTGGCGATGAGAAGCTCCAAAAGCGTCCATGACAAAAACGTCACAAAATGAAGCATATTGTTTAGCTAAACCACGAGCATTCGTTTTTTCACCAACATTTATGCGTACGTTCTCTAGTAGAATTACACCTTCTAGGTTAGACAGGTGTGCGGATGCATCGAGGTAACCTGTAACCAGATTAACTTGACACTCCAATAGCTTTTCAAGTTTTTTAGCGACGGGCGCTAGGGAAAATTCATTCTGTTCTGCAATTCCCTTTCCTTCCGTGGGCCTGCCGAGGTGGGACATTATAATTACCTGTTTGGCCTTTTTTTTAACTAATTTTATAGTTGGTAGAGCAGCTCTAATACGCGCATCATTTCCTACCCTGCCATTTATTATTGGTACATTTAAATCCTCACGAATAAGTACACGCTTGTCGGCTAAGTCTTGATCTTGCATGAGGAGGAGGTTCATCTAAACGCCCCCGGTGTATTTAGACTGGCGGTAAATAAACTGTGCAACATCTAACATCCTATTTGCATAGGCCCATTCATTGTCAAACCAGATTAATAATTTAACAAGATGATTTGCCGCTACCCGTGTTTGAGTCAGATCTACGATGGCAGAACGTGGATCGTGGATAAAATCACAGGATGCCAGAGGTTCATCAGTTACACCAAGGACATTAGGTAAAAACGCGCTGCTAGCTTCTCGCATACTTTGGTTGATTAACTCTGAAGTAGTAGGCTTATTTACTGAAACTGTTAAATCCATAGCGGACACGTTAACAGTTGGCACTCTGATAGCCTGGACTTCTAAAACCCCATTCAGATGCGGGAGGATACGTTCGATTCCCTTGGCAAGCTCAGTATCCACGGGAATAATAGATTGCATCGCACTGCGAGTGCGGCGCAGATCGTTGGTATGATAACTATCAATAATCGGTTGATCATTCATGGCAGAGTGGATAGTAGTAATTACGCCGGAATCTATTCCGAATTTATCGTCCAAAACTTTTAGCACCGGAACAATACAATTCGTTGTGCAACTAGCGTTCGAAATTATGGTCGCTGCTGGATCTAGTTTTTCGTGATTGATGCCATAAACAAGCGTAGCATCCACATCACTTTCGGCAGGGTGTGAGAACAAAACTTTTTTCGCTCCTACTGCAAGATGTTTTTCGGCTATTTCTCGCGAGGTAAACGAACCACTGCACTCCATTACGAGATCAACGGATAATTCCTGCCAGGGCAGTGAATCAAGACTTGAGCTATTTACGACTACTATTGGATCGCCGTTAACAACAATTTTAGATTCCCNCTCTTCAACTGTGCCAAGAAATCGGCCATGAGTACTATCATATCTAGTTAGATGCGCTAGTTTATCTATGCTGGCGACATCGTTTATAGCCACCAAGCGTAAGTCCACATAATTTGTTGATTCATAAAATCCGCGCAACACACAACGCCCAATACGACCATAGCCATTAATGGCGATTCGATATGTCATGAATGTTCCCGAATTAAAGTAGCCNAGTAGTCAAGATTCCAAAGACTTAGCAACTTTCACAACATTGGCANCTGTAAACCCAAAGTGCTCAGATAAAACTCCNCCTGGCGCCGATTCACCATAGCGATCCAAGCCAATTACCTTTCCTTTTAGACCTACATATCTATACCAATAAGTCGTGGCTCCTGCCTCTACCGCTAAACGCTTACTGACAGAGTCTGGCAGTATTTGCTCTCGATAATTTCTGTCTTGTGCATCGAAAACATNAGTACTTGGCATAGAAACTAGGCGCGCGGCAATACCACTTGCGTGCAATAACTTGGTAGCCTCTCGACAGATATCGACTTCCGATCCCGTAGCGATAAGAATTAAGTCTGGCGCGCCTTCACAATCTTCTAGAACATAAGCCCCTCGAGAAATCGCACCTACTTGTTCGATGGTCCTAGTTTGATGCGAGATACTCTGTCGCGAAAAAACAAGCGCAGTAGGTCCTTCATTGCGTTCTATTGCTGCTTTCCACGCTACAGCAGTTTCTACATTGTCACAAGGCCGCCAAACGGACATCCTTGGCGTAACTCGGAGCGCGGTAAGTTGTTCAATCGGCTGGTGTGTTGGGCCATCCTCTCCTTGGCCAATGGAGTCGTGGGTATATATCAGAATGCTGCGCTGTTTCATCAATGCAGCCATTCGGACAGCATTGCGGGCATATTCCATAAAGATCAAAAACGTTGCTGTATAGGGAATAAAGCCCCCATGCAGCGCAATACCTGAAGCTATGGCGGTCATTCCAAATTCACGAACTCCGTAATAGATGTAGTTCCCATTTTCACTTTCTGAAATTGGAGCGCTGCCTGACCATAGAGTCAGATTCGATCCGGTTAAATCCGCACTACCCCCAATTAGTTCGGGTAATATAGATCCGTAAGCTTCTATTGAGTTCTGGGAAGCCTTGCGACTGGCGATATTATCTTCCGTTTGCTGAGACTCGAGGATATATTTATCGGCTTTTTCGGCAAATGAGGCAGGGAGCTCTCCTGTGATACGTCGCCGCAACTCCTGAGCTAATTCTGGATGTTCTTCGCCGTAAGCCGCCATTCTTTCGTTCCAAGCAGATTCAGCGTTAGAACCTTTATCTCTGCAATCCCAAGCTAGTTTAATTTCATCAGGAATGACAAATGGAGCATGCGGCCAGCCTAGAGAATTCCGAACGGCATTAACCTCTTCGTCTCCAAGTGGGGCACCATGTGTCGCGGCTGTTCCCTGTTTGTTTGGCGACCCGAAACCAATGACGGTTTTGCAAATAATCAAAGTAGGTTTGTCTAAATTATCTCTAGCTTGCTCTATAACGGAACTAATAGCTTCTGCATCGTGGCCATCAGCTGATAGCACTTGCCAACCGTATGCCTCAAAACGTTTGCCTGTATCATCAGAAAACCATTGATCCACTTCACCGTCGATTGATATGCCATTATCATCGTAGATAACAATTAGCTTTCCTAGCCTTAAGGTACCTGCCAACGAACATACTTCATGAGAGATACCTTCCATTAGGCACCCATCACCTGCAAATACGTAGGTATGATGGTCAATGATCTCATGACCGCCTCGGTTGAATTGAGCGGCCAGTGTCTTTTCAGCTATAGCCATCCCTACTGCATTAGCCAGACCTTGTCCTAGAGGTCCTGTTGTAGTCTCAACCCCCGGAGTGTAGCCATATTCTGGGTGGCCCGGAGTTTTTGAGTGTAGTTGACGAAAATTTTTAATTTCATTAATTGAGAGTTCGTAGCCAGACAAATGCAACAATGAATAAACCAACATGGATCCATGACCATTTGAAAGTATAAAACGATCGCGGTTTAACCAACTTGGGTTGCTAGGATTGTGGACCAAATAGTCACGCCATAGGACTTCAGCTATATCTGCCATTCCCATCGGTGCCCCGGGGTGCCCGGAGTTAGCTTTTTGCACCGCATCCATACTCAGAACGCGGATTGCGTTTGCACATTCTTTCCGCGAAACAATGTTGTGTGCCATTAACTAATCTCCTCACGGGCTTGGGATAGCAAAAAATATGTTGATAATTTTTAATCTATTTTGACTAGCTGAAACTGAGTTTTTCTACTTCGCTCAAGACGACGACTATTCTCCCGCACCTGAATCGAATATACCACCTAGGATTTAAGTCAATTCAAAGATTCGTGATTTAACAAATCTTTATCTCTAGAATTTTATTTTCTATATCAAAATATTTTGATATAGAATTGCTATTTAACGAAAATCCTGATATGTTGGCGCCCTGCAGAGCAAATCCAATCTTATGCAAGCAGCGCATGTAAATAATAGCAAAGCACCCGATGCAGGTGCTCTAGACAGCCTTACCGAATTGAATAAAGCTCTCGGGGACAGATTGCGTTTGCAAATTTTGCGCCTATTGAAAAGTGAATCTTTTGGAGTTCTGGAACTATGTAGAATTCTGGATATTCGCCAATCCGCCCTGAGTCACCATTTAAAAATACTGTCTAACGCAAACTTGGTATCAACTCGCCGCGAAGGCAATTCAGTTTTTTATCGACGCGTATTTCTCTTTGATGGGGACCCTTATCGTGACATAAAAGAAAGTGTTTTCGCGCAAATCGATCAGCTAGACGTTACCAAATCCGCGAAAAAGAAAATAAATCAGATTCAACTTGAGCGATCACAGCAGTCTTTAAAATTCTTTAATAAAAATGCGGATAAATTTCGTGAAAAGCAAGGTTTAATCGCAGTTCATAATGACTACGGATCAGTGCTTCACGATGTTATAGATAGTCTTAGTCTTTCGGATAGTGCAATTGTATTGGAAGTGGGGCCAGGCGAAGGACGACTGCTAAAAGACTTAGCAAAGAAATTTAAAAAGCTTATTGCTTTAGACAATTCGAAAGAAATGTTAAACAAGTCGAAAAAAGCAATAAATAAATCAAAGCACAGCAATGTCCAATTTATTTTTGGTGACATAGCCGTTGCAAGAAAATTAGAGTCATATTGCGACCTGATTATTTTTGATATGGTGTTACACCATATTTCTTCCCCTGCTAGAACTATAAAACATTCTGCAAAATTGCTTAATAAAGGTGGGTTTTTATTAATTGTTGAGCTTTCCACCCACGGCCAAGACTGGGTAAGAGANTCNTGTGGCGACCTATGGCTAGGTTTCGACGAAAATGACTTGGATCATTGGGCAGATAAAGCGGGCTTAGTGACCGGACAGAGCTCTTATTTAGGTTTAAGAAACGGATTTCAAATTCAAATCCGTGTGTTTAAAAAACTTTGAGTTAATGATTTTATTTTGAGTTTATAAGGGATCAAGCATGGCAAAAACAAATTTTTTTACTTCCGAGTCAGTTTCGGAGGGTCACCCCGACAAAATGGCAGATCAAATATCTGACGCTATACTGGATGCNTTATTAGAACAGGATCAGGAATCTCGNGTNGCTTGCGAAACTATGGTGAATACTGGAATGGTCATAGTTTCTGGAGAGGTCACCACGAAAGGATCAGTGGACGCCGAAAAAATAGTCAGGCGTGTCGTTAGTGAAATCGGATACAAACATTCCGACAGCGGTTTCGATGGCAATACTTGTGCTGTATTAAACGCAATTGGCAAGCAATCCCAAGACATAGCTATGGGAGTTGACGAGACTGAAGATCATGAACAAGGGGCTGGAGATCAAGGACTGATGTTTGGTTACGCATCAAATGAAACGGACGTCTTGATGCCCGCACCAATAACCTACTCCCAACTTTTAGTNAAACGACAATCTGAGGTNAGAAAANAGGGCNCTCTACCNTGGCTTGAGCCCGATGCAAAAAGTCAGATAACAATGCGCTACGAGGATGGAAGTCCGGTCGGAATAGACGCAGTCGTGCTTTCGACTCAACATCGTGACGAAATTTCTTTAAAAGACTTGCGCGAAGCAGTTATGGAGGAAATTATAAAGCCGGTGCTACCAATTGAGTGGGTCGATGATAATACCAAGTACTTCATTAACCCCACCGGAAGATTTGTAACAGGAGGGCCTCAAGGCGACTGCGGACTCACTGGCCGCAAGATNATTGTAGATACATATGGNGGTATGGCTCGTCACGGGGGTGGAGCTTTTTCTGGTAAAGATCCATCAAAAGTAGATCGCTCAGCTGCTTACCTGGCGCGCTATATAGCCAAAAATCTAGTAGCCGCAAATATCGCCGACCGCTGTGAGTTACAGTTGTCTTATGCAATCGGGGTAGCCGAACCCACTTCAATCAGTGTCGAAACCTTTGGTACCGGAAAAATCGATGACAATAAAATTGTCGAGCTCGTAAGAAATCACTTCGAACTACGTCCAAAAGGATTAATTGCGATGCTAGATTTATTAAGGCCTATTTATCGTGAAACTGCTGCTTATGGCCACTTCGGTCGAGAGGAGGAAAATTTCACCTGGGAAAGAACTGACAAAGCGCAAGCTCTTAAAAGTGACGCGGGTCTGTAAATACGACAGGAGAAATCTATGAATAATTTATCTATACAAGGACCTATCGTGGAAACGGAAGATTATAAAGTTGCCGACATTAGTCTTGCTGATTTTGGCCGCAAAGAAATCACACTAGCCGAAGCAGAAATGCCAGCACTGATGTCTTTACGAGCGAAATATGAAAAAGAGCAACCTTTAGACGGTGCTAAAATTTTAGGCTGTATTCACATGACGGTTCAAACCGCAGTTCTTATAGAGACTCTTATCGCACTCGGTGCAGAAGTAAGATGGTCGTCCTGTAATATTTTTTCTACCCAAGATCACGCCGCCGCATGTATTGCTGCTGAGGGAATAGCAGTTTATGCATGGAAAGGACAGACAGAGGAGGAAGGCATGTGGTGTATTGAGCAAACTATTCTAAAAGATGGTGAGCCTTGGGAAGCTAATATGATACTAGACGATGGCGGTGACCTTACAGACATGGTGCATAAGAAATATCCGAAGATACTAGAGCGGATACATGGTATCACTGAAGAGACCACCACAGGTGTGCATAGGCTATTTGAAATGATGGAGGAAGGGAGCCTAAAAGTGCCAGCCATTAATGTGAACGACTCAGTAACAAAGTCG
Source organism: Gammaproteobacteria bacterium (assembly GCA_002723195.1). GTDB lineage: Bacteria > Pseudomonadota > Gammaproteobacteria > Pseudomonadales > Pseudohongiellaceae > UBA9145. The sequence continues at coordinate 30,217 of PBNR01000002.1, forward strand.
AAAAACGATAATAAGTATGGATGTCGTCACAGTCTTAATGACGGCATTAAACGTGGTACTGATATGTTACTAGCTGGCAAGCATGCTTTGGTAGTTGGGTACGGCGATGTTGGGAAGGGCTCTGCTCAAAGTCTCCGTCAGGAAGGTATGATTGTAAAAATTGCCGAAATCGACCCTATTTGCGCTATGCAAGCATGTATGGATGGATTCGAAGTGGTTTCCCCTTACACCGATGGCAAAAATACTGGTAAAGCTGAGTCTCTGGATACGGATCTATTGGGCAAGCTCGATCTAATAGTTACCGCGACCGGTAATATCAACGTATGCGATAAACATATGCTAGAAAGAGTTAAATCTGGATCCGTAATCTGTAATATCGGTCACTTCGACAATGAAATTGACACAGCTTATATGCGAGAAAATTGGGAATGGGAGGAAGTTAAGCCGCAAGTGCACAAGATTTATCGTTCAGGATCATGTATTCGCGAAGATTATCTAATACTGTTATCTGAAGGGCGGCTGATCAATCTGGGTAACGCGACTGGACATCCTTCCAGGATTATGGATGGATCATTTGCTAACCAGGTTCTCGCACAAATGTTTCTGTTCAAAAAGAAATTTGCAGACCTATCTAAAAGTGTTAAGAAATCCAATATAACCGTTGACGTACTACCAAAACACCTGGATGAAGAGGTAGCTTTCTTAATGGTGAAAGGTTTCGGCGGCGTATTAACAGAGTTAACTCCGAGACAAGCTGAATATATCAATGTAGAAGTAGCAGGCCCATTTAAGAACGACAGCTATAAATACTGATCTAGTTAGCTTATTCTTTCTAACCACCTATGAATATTGAAGAAACTAACAAATTTAGTATCGAATTTTACCCGCCACGCAGTGCAGATGGTGAAAAAAATTTGGATAATGTACATGCGCAACTGACTAAACTTAAACCGGATTTTTTCTCCGTAACCTACGGAGCGGGTGGTTCGACAAAAAAAGGTACCGAAAGGCTCGTACTACGTTATGCCGAACTTGGTTCTAATGTGGCACCCCATCTTTCATTTGGCGGAACCGACGATGAAGAAGTAAGAAGTCTTTTAAGGAACTATAAAGAGGCAGGTATAGCTCGGCTAGTAGCATTGCGCGGTGACTTACCTTCTACTGAGCCAGATCATCAGCGATACGCCAGTGAACTGGTCACATTTATACGCAAAGAAACTGGAGAGCATTTCCATATCGACGTTGCTTGCTACCCCGAATCCCACCCGGATTCAAAAAGCTATGAAGCCAACGTAGAATACTTCAAACAAAAAGTTGAATCAGGCGCAAATTCCGCAATCACTCAGTATTTTTATAACGCGGATGCTTACTTTCGATTTGTTGAATACTGTCAATATAAAGGTATAGATATACCTATCGTCCCTGGCATCATGCCCATAACAAATTATCAAAAACTCTCGCATTTTAGTAGTAATTGTGGCGCTGAAATTCCTAGATGGTTAAGAGTCAGATTAGAGGACTTTGGAGATAACCGAGAAAGCTTAAAAGAATTTGGTATCGAATTCGTCACTGAACTTTGTGGCACACTGTTAGACGGAGGTGCTCCAGGATTACATTTCTACTCGATGAATCTGGCTGGGTACGTAACAAAAATCTGGGATAATCTCTCTTTATCGGAACGCTAAGGATCCTCGACACCGATGCGTACTTCGCGCGTTTACTATAAAGATAGCCTTACAGTAGGCTCTTCAATTATTCTAAATACTGACTCCGCGCATTATTTAGGAAATGTATTGCGATTAAAGGAAGGTAATGAGGTCATCCTATTCAATGAGGATGCTGGTGATGTAATAGGCACAATTACTTCGATAACAAAGCAGGAACTCAGTATTAAACTCAATGAAAAAATTACTACACCACTAGTCTCTGACCTATACATTCATCTTGGGCTCGTAATATCCAAAGGCGATCGAATGGACTATGGAATTCAAAAATCTACCGAACTTGGTGTAAATGAAATTACTCCTCTTTTTTCTGAATTCTGTGAAGTTAAGTTTACTGAATCTAGACGCCAACAAAAAAAAATCGGTCATTGGCAACGAATAGCGATTTCCGCTTGTGAACAAAGCGGCGCACACATACCTTTACAAATAAATAACCCTACAAAAATCGTTAGTTTTGTACAGAGGAAAGTATCCAGCACAAGACTTATACTTGACGTACAGGCTAGTAAAAATATTTCTGAAATTGGTCAAGCCGATGCATTTGAAATATTAATAGGCCCCGAAGGTGGTTTTTCTAACCAAGAATTAAAGATAGCAAAAAATCATGGATACCAACCAGTTAATCTAGGTCCCAGAATATTACGCACAGAAACGGCCCCGGTAGCGGCAACTGCGATATTACAAAGTAAGTTTGGGAATTGGTAACTTAAAATGGATTCGCAAATTAGCCTACTATATCCACCAATAGCATACAGGGGTTCAAATATTTGATTTCCCATCTATACATCCGTAGTGGCATTTTCCTAGATCACTTTTTAATCTATTAGTAGATTTAAGTTCTAGACTGCGTCCTCGCCAGTTTCATCTGTGCGAATCCTAATTATTTGAACAAGATCGGTAACAGAAATTTTCCCGTCTCCAATACCTCCTGCATTAGTATCACCCGTTATTACTTCGATTGTCTGTTCAAGTAACCTATCTGATATAGCGGTCTCAATTTTTACATTAGAAAGTAGGTCCGCAGCATATTCATCACCTAGATAATGCTCCGTATGTCCCGATTGTCTAACGAAACTTTTTGATTCGGTAATAGTAATTCCCTGCACACCGATTTTGGATAAATTTTCGCGCATATCTTCCAGTTTGAATGGCTTAATTAGGGCTGTGACTAGCTTTTTTGCATTGCTCCTCATAATAGTAAAGACTTTAGTAACCGTCTTTACTCTTAAAACTTAAATGTTCTGATGCAGGGGTCGTGTCAATTTTTCCCAATTTGAATGACAAACGAATATGCATGAGATTAGCTATTTAGGATTTTCTCGATCTAGCATTAAAGTAAGCTATGAACATCGGCAGTGCGTTTTCAATTATTTCGCACCAAGAGAGTGCGCCGAAATGAAATGTAGTGACGGTAATGCGGTTTTCACCACAATCCTTATTAACAAGTATCTAGTCTTGGGAAATGTTAGAATGAAATTTTTAGTAACAGAATTCCATGGTAAAAATGATTGATAAATCAGTACTAAATGATATCGTTCAGCGTGTGGCATCACTTGTTCCTGCAACCGATGGACTACGAGAAAAGCTTAGGGTTAAAATTGAGAAAACTCTAAGTACTGCCTTTCAAGAAATGAACCTTTTAACTCGAAGTGATTTCGAACGCCAATCAAAAGCATTAAAGCGTGCTGAATCGAGAATTGCCGAATTAGAGTCACTGATCAATGAGCTAGAAAAGCGAATCGGTAACGACCAGAATGATTCGTAGAGAACCCTCTCTACTTCGAGTTAATTTATTGCAGCAGATAGATTTTAGAAATTTGTGATGACCGGTTATTTTCCCACTATCTTAAAGAAAAAAGAGCTGCAGGCAGCCCTTTTTTTAGGCTAGTCAGAAACTATTGGCTAGTTTCGATCATGTATTCAACAAGCGCTCTTAAATCATCGTCTGTACAATCAAAGCAGAGACCTTTAGCCGGCATCGTATTGATGCCGTTAATTGCGTTCGCAACCACAGCATCCAATCCTTTTTCCAATCTCGGACCCCACTCCTCAGCCATTCCTTCGCCAACTTTAGGAGCACCAGCAGCACCCGTACTGTGGCAAGCAAAGCACGAAGCCATATACTTCTGTTCCGCATTAAAACCGTCACTCAATTGAGCTAGGTCTATTGAAGGATTTTGATCAGCGATACCTGTGGAAACAAAAAAAATAGCACCAAAAGCCACGATAAGCTTGGCGAATGACGAAATACTAATCTCTTGGACGTTAAACACTACTAAACTCCTGTGCAAAAATTTTAACTAGGAAAGGCGATCAGATTTCACTGGGAAATCATATAGTCTACTATCGCCTGCAATTCATTATCAGAACAATCCATACATAGGCCCTTCGCAGGCATTGCATTCATCCCATTTATCACATTAGTCATTAATGCATCCATACCCTTTTCCAATCGGCTTTCCCACGCCTCCGCGTCACCTAACAATGGGGCTCCGGCAGCACCACTCGCATGACATGCAAAACAACTACTCTGATAGGCCGCTGAAACATCGAAACCATTTGACTCCCCACCTAGCGGCTCATTGGTATTTACTTCACTCTGAGTATCTTCCGGCTTTTCCTCAATTGGGGATAGTTCGAGCTCATTTGTACTCGAGCCTACTCCATTGATACTTAACTCAGCCTTAACACCGACACAGCTTTGCCCCACCAAACAAACCTCGCCAATCGGCCTAATATTTTCCACAATAGACTGTGCTAAAACTATCGTGTTTTTATAAACAAAAAAGCTTACAAGCAACAGAAATCCCAGAAATTTGTATATTTTTAATGAACCCAAAGTAAGCACCCCTGAATTTTTATTCCCCCGCAAACCTTATAAATGGCCCCATCAACAATAATGGAGGGAGTGATTATACCGGAATTCTTCTTTCTGAAAAACGCGATTTAGCAATCTAATTATTAATTAGCTCGAATTTTATTCACAAGGTTAGCAGGATGTACCGTAAAAGATTACATTTGAATAGTAAGGTTTAATGGGTCTTCGTGGTAGAAAACTTCACTGGGCATATCGCTTAACCCGTAACCTACTACGAAATCCACGCTTATCTCATAAATCCCTAGATCCGCTGTTATAAGGTTTTCGAATATTTCAATCAGCTCTACGCTGCCAAGCTCCTTGCGCCTGGCAGGTATTAGAACACCAGGCTGAGCTCTTGTGTCAATAAAATTACCATTTTCATTGAGCAATAAAATCTGGTCTCCTATAACTGCTGCGACAATAATAAAGCCCGGCTTCCCTTGATGGTTTGGATCGATGGAAATCGTAGCCGAAATATCTATTGAATCCGAAGATTTAAAAATGTTTCCAAAGTTCTGGCCCTTCGTAGATGTAATACTTCCAGTGAAAACAGCATCAGATACGCCTCCTTCTAGACTAATATTATTCCCTAAATTAGTAGCCCCGGTAGCAGAATAACCCGCTACTAACTCATAGGAGCCGGTAGTACCGCATGCGGGTTTCATTTGAACATTCCAAGTATTCACAATCAGAAAATAATTTCCGCTTGTAAGCTCGGTATTCAAAGAAGAATGACAATCATTTGCAATATCTGTATCTGCAGCCAAGTAGTTTAAATATTCGTCAGCAACCAGTATGACCGTCTCTAGATCGTCAGATTTCAAGCTAAATTCCAGTTTCGTTAATTGATTTAATGAAAAAGAGTAAACATCGAGATGGCTGTCATCTTCGCTTCCCACAGTAAACTGATTAACTGTGCAATCTGGTGGCGACAATGAGTTCTTAGTAACTCCAAATTTTAAGGTTCTAATCTGACAATTTTCTTTCCCACCGTAAAGTATTTCGACCGCTTTAATATCATCCTCCTGCAACCTATCTAGATTACTTATAGAAGGCATCATTATTGCAGGTGACGCTGTCTCATGCTCCAATCCGATTACATGCCCGAGTTCGTGCAAGACAATTCTTCTAAAATCGAGTATCTGATCTGGAAAGCTTTTTAACTCCCCATCATAAATTTCTATGTCATTCACCTGGTCGATATATATATCAGCTTCAACTATTGCGGGCGGTCCAAGTAGCTGCGATTCATAAGTCAATATTGTTACCGCCAAAGTGCCCGCAGCAAATTCTTGTCCACAAATATTTTCAGAAAATTTCACACTATTTAGGCCATCATCCTGACATGGATCAAAATAAGTGGAATTCACATTGAAATTAAACGGTGTTTTGGCGCTCCATTCATTTAGAGCGTTAATAAAAGCTGCATTCCATGAACGGCCTAATTGTGAGGTACCGGGGAAGTCAACGTAGAAGTCAGCGTTCGAGCCAATCCATTTTTTACCCGTAATTTCATAAGCACTCAATTCGAATGTAAAAAATATTAGGGAATAAATCAATATTAATAAATGGAGAAAGGGAAACAAGGTTTTACTCTAGTAAATGATGTAAATAGTTAGTAGTGCTAGATGCCAAATTTTTCAAACTAAATTTTTATTTCTGTATGTACCATCCAGTATTGCCATCCACCAATCTCTATTGTTTATATACCAATCAACTGTTTTATTTAGTCCTGTCCCAAAACTTTCTATTGGCACGAATTCTAGTTCTTTAGATATCTTCCTTGCGTCGATCGCATACCTCCGGTCGTGACCAAGACGATCTTCAACAAAGTTTATAAGGCTCTCTGCTGGCCTATTATTAGAACATGGTGAATTAGGATATTGCTTTTGCAGTTCCGGATTAGAACTAAATTTTTGATTTAATATTTCGCACAGTGATTTAATAACATCGATATTTGCCAACTCGTTATTACCACCAACATTATATGAATCTCCATATTGTCCTTCGTCAATTATTAGCTCAATCGCGCGACAATGATCTTCTACATACAACCAGTCTCTGGTCTGCCTTCCATCACCATAAATAGGCAATGGTTTGCCTATAAGCACATTCAATAGACATAAAGGTATTAGCTTTTCCGGAAATTGGAACGGCCCATAATTATTTGAGCAGTTACTAGAAGTAACATTTAACCCGTAAGTTTTATGGTATGCCCTAACTAGATGGTCCGATGCTGCTTTACTTGCAGCATAGGGTGAGTTTGGTGCATAGGAGGTTTGTTCAGTAAAAGCATCATCAAAATCATTAAGTGAACCAAAGACTTCATCCGTAGATACATGGTGAAATAAATGCTCTTTTTGCCCATCTTCACCTAACCAAGCTGCCCGCGCTACTTTAAGTAATGTATGTGTTCCAATAACATTAGTTTGGATGAATTGATCAGGGCTTTCAATAGACCTATCCACGTGACTTTCGGCTGCAAAATGCACAATTGTGTTTATCGAATTCTCAATTACCAAATCCCTTACTAGGTCAAAATTACATATCGACCCTTTAACAAATTGAATAGACCCTCCATTAATGAGAGTTAATAAATTAGCTTTATTTCCGGCATACGTGAGATCGTCTAATGCAATGATTTCATCGCTTTGGTGCCTATTACGCCAATAATAAACGAAATTAGACCCGATAAATCCTGCCGCTCCTGTAATCAGTAATCTCCTCACTTTTCGTTGTCCGCTATTCGACGAATCACATCTTGTAGTCTCTCTNTCCAAAGTTTAGGTTCTATTGAAAACTTATTTTTTGTTAATTCTAGATCCAGTACTGAATACTTGGGGCGCTCGGCTGGAGTCTGATACTGGTCCGTACTGATCGGAATAATCGGTATTTTCGACTTTAATAAACCGGCATTTAAACTATACTCTTGGATAGCCAGCGCAAAGTCATATCGACTTACTGAACCCTGGTCACTCCAATGATAAACCCCAGAATAGTGCTCAGCCTTTAGCATCGCGAATATTAATTCTACAATTGAATCTGTAGCAGTTGGTGATCCTATTTGGTCATCAACGATTCGTAATTCATCCTTCTCCGACATCAGCTTAATCATGGACTTAACAAAGTTGCTCCTTTGATGGGAGTATAACCATGAAGTTCTAATTATTGTAGAGTGTTGTGGATTCTCCTTTAATAAGGCAATTTCGCCAGCTAGTTTACTCTTCCCATAAACATTCAATGGTTCTGCTATATCGGTGGTTAAATACGGTGAATTACTCTTCCCTGAGAATATAAAATCAGTCGATAGGTGGATCAAATTACAATTTGATTTCATTGACCATATGGCAAGAAATTGAGGAGCAAACTGATTCAAGAGATATGCTTGATCTGGTTCCGATTCGGCTTTATCAACGGCAGTATAGGCTGCCGTATTGATAACTAAAGCAATTTCTTTTCCCTTAAAAGTGTTTTCTAGCGAATCGCGTGATGTGACGTCTAACTGCTTCTTGTCTTTACAAACGAGTTCAAAATCTTTTGCTAATGAAAAGCTTGACCAGCACTCTTTTAATGTGAGCCCTAATTGACCAGCGGCACCAGTTAAAACGATTGATTTTTTTTTCACTGATATAATTCGGCATTTGCGAAAGAGCTTGCCTCACTGTCTTTTTTTGAAATCAGTGGGTGTCTATTTAATAACGGCCAGCGTATCCCGATATCGGGGTCATCCCAACTTAATCCTCGGTCATACTCCTGTCGATAGTATTCGGTACATTTATAGAAAATATCAGCTTCCTCTGACAAGACATAGAAACCATGAGCAAAACCTGCTGGTATCCATAATTGTTTTTTATTCTTGGAAGACAGTATTTCACCAACCCATTGCCCAAAGGTTGGAGAATTTTTTCTCAAATCTACCGCGACATCAAAAATCTCGCCTGAGAGCACACGCACTAATTTCCCTTGAGGATAATTTACTTGGTAGTGAAGTCCCCGCAATGTACCTTTTATGGACCTGCTCTGATTATCCTGTACAAAACTAATATCATATCCATTTTCAGAAAATTGGGAACAGCGAAAAGTTTCCATAAAGTAGCCTCGAGAATCTTCATAGACTGTGGGCTCAAAGACAATAACTTCAGGAATTTTAGTTTTTAATTGCTTCATCTAATTTGCTCAGAGTCTTATCTATCTTCTCACAGCAAAGATTTAAGATATCTCCCATAGCCACCATTAATAAAATTATCTGCAAGCATTCTTAGTTGCTCATCATCTATAAACCCCTGGCGCCAGGCGGTTTCCTCCGGACAACCAATTTTTAAGCCCTGCCTTTCCTCAAGAACTCTAATAAAGTTTGCCGCATCAATTAGCGATTGCGTAGTTCCTGTATCGAGCCAGGCAGTGCCACGGTCAAACAATTCGACATTAAGTGCTTTTTCTTCTAAATAGGCTTTATTAATGTCAGTAATCTCAAGCTCTCCCCTTATTGAGGGTTTTATTGTTTTAGCAATTTCAACAACTTTATTATCGTACATGTAGAGCCCTGTTATGGCATAGTGAGACTTTGGATTTTTGGGTTTTTCTTCTAAATCAATGGCTGTATTATTTTTATCCAACACGACTACACCATAGCGGCCAGGGTCATTGACATAATACGCAAAAATATTTGCTCCCACACTTTGAAAAACAGTTCTTTTTAGTGTTTCTTCTATTCGGTTGCCATAAAAAATATTATCACCCAATATAAGACAGACTCGGCTTTGTCCAATAAATTCCTCTCCGATCAAAAATGCTTGTGCCAAACCCTCTGGCCTAGATTGCTCGGCATAATGAAGTTCGATGCCCCAGTGTTGGCCATTACCCAGTAATTTTTTATATTGTTCCGCATCTTCAGGTGTAGTAATTACTAAAATTTCTCGAATCCCTGCTAGCATTAAAGTAGACAGTGGATAATAAATCATCGGTTTGTCATATATAGGCAATAATTGTTTGCTCATTGCAATAGTCATTGGATGCAAGCGGCTACCGCTACCACCAGCGAGTATTATCCCTTTGGTCATGCTTGTAAGCACCTCCCACTTAAACTATAGACAAATTTATGGACCGTCGCACTCAGAACTATCTACCCATTCGACCAATGAGCTATAAAACGTTTCTCTTGGTTGGAATCCAAGTATGATACAAGCTTCAGAATTATCGAAAACATTATCAGTAATCAAATTGCTATAGGTCCTTGAGCTCACACCAGAAATCGTAGGTATATGCAGCCCGATCATGTTTAAGAACTTTGCAAATATCCTTGCAAAAAACAAACCTAAGTAAAGTGCAAAACGAGGACACCTCCAGGTTGGCATTTCTTTACCTAGCGCTTTGTAGATTTCCTTTTCCAAATTGTTAATGGTATACACTTGTCCATCCGTTAGAACGTAAGCCTTGCCGTCGGCAGTACTGTTTTCTACGGCCAATTTAATCGCCTGAGCAACATCATTTACACCTATTAGAGAGATGCGTGTTTTTAATAGCGGAAGAAGTGGTATACGATTTCTTGAAATTAGTGCAATTAGAGTCGAAATGCTACCCCTCATACCCGGGCCATAGACATTAACCGGCCTTAACACCAAAACCTTAATCGAGCCTGCTTGATGGGCCGCAAACAGAAGCTTTTCGGCTCTCGACTTTGATTCTCCATAGGTAGTAGTCGGACCTCCATCTGTATCAAGGGTCTCCGCCAATGTGCTGCTTACAAAAATAAATGTTTTTACCCTTTGAGCAACTGCAGCAGCCAATAAAGACTCTGTCCCGAAGGTATTCAAGTCAAATAGTTTTTCTGAGCTTATGTTATTGGTATGCGCAATACCAGCAATATGAACTACAATATCTACCGAATCACAAGCAGCATGCAGACTGGCAGCGTTTTGCAGATCCCCAATGACGTTTTCTAAGTTCGACTGTGGAATCAAATCCAAAGATTGGTGTTTTCTAATCAATCTACGTACCCGATAACCTGAATTGAGCAGATTTTTACAAGTATGACTACCAATGAAACCTGACGCTCCAGTTAAAAGTACTTTGTTAATGCTTTTTCCCATCTCAAAATTTATTCTAACTTACTAAAAAAATTCCCACCTGTAGGAATTAAAAAACCTGATACCTGACCTACAAAACAAAATTATATGGCTGAGCCCTTTCTTAGCAGCACCCCCACCTAAATGTTTAATACGAACTTTTGGTGCATAAACAAGTTTCCCATATTTTCTAAGGCGTATTGATAAATCAAAATCTTCAAAGTACAGAAAGTAATGTTCGTTGAACCCACCTACTAATTTTAATACCTGGGTATTTAAAAGCATAAAGCATCCACTAATAAGCTCGACCTCCTTTGGTTCTTCCGTTTTACAAATCTCTCGCATTTCATAAGCAGCAAACCTTTTTGAGAAAATATTCTCAAACGGTTTGGGTAGGAAGCCTCGCAAAAAAAGAGTAAACACACTAGGATATCTCTTGCAAAGGTATTGCTTTTCTCCCAACATGTTATATGCATTAGGGCTAATACCAATTACCCTATTCCCTCTCTCAATTAAACTTATCGCATTTAACAGAGCTTCCTCNTCGACAATTACATCGGGATTAAGCATTAAATGGAAGTCACTATTCAAATTATCTAATACTAGGTTATGAGCGCTGCCGTAGCCAATATTGCCTTGACCTTGAATATAGTCAATCTCTATTAGNGATCCATCGAACGAAGCGCTTTGACCACTGATAAGATAATTAAAATCGCCACTCTCGTCAGAATTGTCAACTATATATACAGGTACAGTTGGAACCTTGTATCGTTCTTGGAGTTTTCTAAGCGAGGTAGAGAGAGTATCAATTAAATTTACTAGTTGCTCAAGCGGCGTATCATAACAGACTATGCAGATCGAAAGAGATATATGTGTGTTCGGTAACAAACTAAAGGGTTGTATTGTTTTTTCTAATAGTAAATAAATGTTGATCCGGCGAGTAAGTGTTTTGCCTTAAAATAAGGGAACATAAAATAAGTTTGCTATTACTCATCTTCGACCAAACGATCCCCAAAGGGGGTAGACACTATTCGCATACCCGGAGGCACATCTTCCGGATTGATCCTTCTAGGTCGGAACTGATTGTCTTGCCTCAATTCAGAATCCGGTCTTGCGGCCCTTCGAGTTATTGCCTCAAAAGGATTTATTGGCGCTTCGACATCATTTTCGGTTTGCTGTGAAGATTCTAATTCACTTGATCTAGCTGCCTTTAAAGGTTCCGTTTTTGTTAACGATAGGCGAGCAACTTGGTCATCTAAGCATTTTATTCCACTTGCCAATGACTCAACACATGAAGAATTTTCAGGATAATTTAGATTGATATTTTTTGAGCCTATTTGGGAAATACTATACCCTGGAAAACCTGGAATTATTACACTATTGTTTTCCGGAGCTTTTACTAAGATCGAATTATCTTCGCCGGTTCTCAATATAACGGAATAGGTATTACCTATGCGAGTGATGCCGATAAGGCTCAAACTCGGCTCGTTATCCCTCGGGATCGCATTCATGCGAGGTGAACGACCTCGACTATTTGCATCATTGTCGGGTTCAATCTCTTCAAACAAACTCAGCTCTTGTGCTTGTATACTAGAAACAAATAATACATATGCCATAAACAAGCAAATTTTGCGCATTAGCAAGAGTGGTACTATAACTATTGATTGCATCGTTCGCTCCGACTAGAGTAAATAGGTTGCCTAACTTTAAAGGACTCTTAACGAAATTAACTTATTTACACAATCAGACGAATACTATCGTAAATTAGTTTGACTGGGTACTCTCTAAATTAAATCCAAGTAGTCCCTAGATGGTGATATATTCCGCTCCAATATTAGGTATAGCGCCAAAATATAAATTGTGCATCTCATAAAAAGGCCAACGGGCATTGGATTTCGATGACCACTAAGTTTCTACAAACCGTTGATTATTCTAATTTAATTGAAATTTACAACAATGGTAGATTTACAGATCTTGCTGAGACAATAAAAAGATTAACCAAAAAGTACCCAAATGATTTCCGTCTTTTTAATCTTGGAGGCATATGTTCTTATAAGTTAGAGCAGCACAATAAAGCTATTATTCAGTATCGAAGGGCTATTGAGCTAAACCCCAATTTCATCGATGCTCGGATAAATCTTGGCGTCGTATATAAAGTTTTAGGCAACTACGATGAAGCCATAACCGAATATCGTAGGGCAATCGATCTTAATCCCCAAGAATTCAACGCCCTTAATAATATTGGAAATTTATTCCTAGAAAAAGGCGACCTTAAATCCGCTGAATCTTGGCTTAAAAAAGCTTTATTACTAAAGCCAAACTCCGCTGATGCATTAAATAATCTGGGACTAGTCCACAAAACCAAAAATCAATTAGAAATCGCTAAGAAGTATTTCTTAAAGGCCATAAAGGCGAACGAAAAGTCTTTTGAACCCTTGGTACAATTGGGAATTGTATTTCAATCAATGGACCAATGTGCTGAAGCTATTAGATGTTACGACAATGCTCTAAAGATTAAACCTGATTTAGAAATGGTTCTGGCCCGAAAATTAAATCAACACGCTACGATTTGTGACTGGGAGAGCATAAAGAATCATTCTCATCGTATTCCTATTCTTGGCACTAATTACAGCCCTGTAACGCCTTTTTCAATGCTATATCTAGATGATAACCCCGAAAGACATTATCAACGCGCAAATATTTACTGGAATTCAAAAAGAAAGGCTAGACATAAAGTTAATTTTCCCAGAAATAAAAATCCGGGGAGCAAACCAATCAGATTGGGCTATTTCTCTTCTGAATTCCACACTCACCCTGTCATGCATTTAATCGCAAGATTATTTGATCTACACGATAAAACGAACTTCGAAATCTATGCTTTCTCGGTTGGTCCTAAAGCGAACGATCATTTAACCAACAGGCTTATTAAAGTCTTCGATAAATTTTATGAAGTAAGCTCGCTTTCCGATTATGAGATTGCAAAACTGGCAAGAGAAAACAAAATCGATATAGCTATAGATTTGTCAGGCCATACGAAATACGGCAGACCAACGATTTTCGACTATCGAGCTGCACCAATTCAGATTAACTATCTTGGGTATCCTGGAACAATGGGTATGAATGAGATCGATTACCTTATAGCTGATGATACTCTTGTAACTCCTGAAAGCAGACCTTTTTACTCTGAAAAAATAATCTTCATGCCGAGTACTTATCAAGTTAGCGACGACACTCGTCCTAAATATAATCGCGATATTGCTAGAATGAAATACGGTTTCAAGAATAATGATTTTATATTATGCTCATTCAATAATCTTATAAAAATAACTGAGACTGAATTCGATATTTGGCTTTCACTTTTGAAAAAGGTAGAAAATGCCAAGCTCTGGTTGGTAACTGATAATCGTGACGCGAAACAAAACCTCCGGAAATATATTGTCAATAACGGTATAAATACTGAACGAGTTCTGTTTGCCGAATACTGTAGTTATCATGAGTATTTGGAAAGATTAACTGCGGCAGATTTATTTCTAGATACTTTTAACTTTAATGCAGGAGCTACAGCTAATGATTCACTTTGGTGCGACTTACCTGTTGTAACGAAGATAGGCAAGAGCTATACCTCAAGAATGGCTAGCAGCCTACTTAAAGAACTTTCCCTCAATAAGCTTATAGCCCAAACTGGGGAGGAATATGAAATGTTAGCTATGGAATTATCGACAAACCCAGAAAGCTTGAAAAATATTCGCCAAGAAATTGTAGAATCTAAAGAAAAAAGTAAGTTGTTTGACACAAAATACTTTACTAAAAAATTAGAATCTGCCTACGTGATTGTCAATCAAAGATTCCACGAAGGATATCAACCTGAAGACTTAAACCTTCTTGACTGATAATAAAAATACGTCTTACAGTAAATTATAACTTCTAGTAATCAGTATTGTACTTTAGACTCTTGCGGCCTACATTTGTTTTAATTCTACGCTCGTCGCTTGTTGCACGTATTAAACTTTCCGGTAAACAAATCTGCAGTTGAGCTTTACCATAGAAATCTAATGAAAAACGAGTTTTGTGGGTATAGAGTTAAATTAAGTAAAGACACTCAATCAAAATTTAATTCGTCACCAACTATCTCAAAGTCCTCTTCTGGCTCCTCACCAAGTGCTTCCTTTAGTGCTCGGCTGTAGGCTAGTCTTGCGGTCTCTAGCGCAGCTTGCTTATGACTAAGTCTTGTTAATTCCGCTTGAACAAACTGTAGGGCCACCAACTGCTTCTTTGTTTCATCAGATAAATCCTCCGAATCATATTCTTTTCCATCAATTGTAATTGTGGGCATAGGATCATTTACCTCTCTTTAACTAAACATAAAACGGTATTTGCTTAATAACTTAGCACACTAGGTTTTGATAACCACTTCAAGATTGCGCATATAATAACCCAAAGGAAATAAATTTGCTTTTTTATGTTTTAAATAAAAATATCTTAGCTAATAGTTTGATGACTATAAGCTATAATGAAGGCGGATAAAGCAGGGTAAATTTTATTAAGTCTTTGAAGTATTTAAGATATTGAAATAACGGCTAAAATAGATCGTGCCATCAAAGAAAATTAGTGTAAATAAAGCATTGCTCTTAGCAAAACAAGCTATTGCTAATAATGATGTTGAAACTGCTCGTAAACTTTATAGATCAATACTCGATTTTAAACCAGAGCAAAAAGAAGCGTCCAATGGCCTCATAAATATTGATAAATATCATAATGTTACAAAGAAAAACTCTACTATAGCGGAAAATGAATTAAATAAAGTAGCGAAGCTGTATCTGGCAGGAAAGACAGACCTGGCCGAAAAGCTATGCCGCCAACATTTAGACCAGTATGTAAATTCTGCCGAGTTACTAAACCTTCTAGGGGCTATCCTCTTTTCACAACAAAAATTCAGCGATGCAATAGATACTTACAACAGCACACTAGAATTATTTCCTCAATTTACCGAAGGATACATCAATCGGGCTAATGCAAAACAATCAATCGGGAAGTCTGAAGAGGCCCTCACTGACTACAACAAAGCTATTGAACTGAATCCAAATCATGCGGAAGCCTTAAACAATCGTGGGCTTTTGTTTCAAAAGCTAAACCTACATGAAAAGGCTATTACGGATTATAAAAAAGCTATAGCACAGCGGGAAAATTTTACAGAAGCATATTTCAATTTAGGCAACACCCTAATGGCTCTTGAAAAATTCGTTGAAGCGAGCACTTATTTTCAAGATGCCACTAAATCAGATCCTAAGTTTGTTGCCGCATATAGTAATTATGCATATTGCTTGAAGCAGGCTGGAGACCTTGCAGGCGCAATATATCAGTATACTGCAGCAATCAAACTGGACCCTAATTCATCGATTAGTTATTGCGGACGAGGAGAGATCTATTGTGATGAAGGGGATTATAGAAAATCAATTTTTGATTTTAATAAAGCAATCTCCGTAGATTCAAGATTCGCTCGTGCTCACAATGGGCTAGGGAAGGCGCTACACCATAAAGGCCGAAACTCCGAGGCTATTGCACATCTCGGTAAAGCAATAGAAATAGAACCTAACTACGCGATTGCCTATAACAATTTAGGCGCTGTACTTTCCGAAACCGGAGACACTGAAGGAGCATTAGCGGCATTAAATAAAGTTATTGCACTCAGTCCTAATTTACCTGAACCCTACAATAATCTCGGCAATCTCTTGAGAAAAATGGGATTGTATACTGAAGCAATAGAAAATTTTGATAGAGCACTAGAATTAAACAAGTCCTACGCGGAAGGATTTAATAACCGAGGCTCCTCACTACAAGCTCTAGGATGCCTCTCTGACGCAATAGATAGCTACCGGAAAGCCATCAGTCTGACGGAATTTTATCCAATGGCCTATAGCAACCTATTGACTACTCTTAACTATTCACAAGATATAGACCATGAAGAACCTAGGGCAATCGCCCAAGAGTTTGGTTTAAAAGTAACTAGGAATGTAAAAAATGCTTACTCAAAATACAAGAAAATAGGGAGTGATGGGAAATTAAAGATAGGCTTCGTATCTGCTGATCTTCGATCACATCCAGTTGGGTATTTTCTAGAGGCAATCTTACCAATCTTTGGAAGTTCTAGTATCGATATTATCGCCTATCCCACTAAACCGCTGTTCGACGAACTAAGTACAAGATTAAAGCCTTATTTCTCGGATTGGACGCCTATTTACGGTATGGATGATGAATCTGCTGCAGCGCGAATCAAGAAGGATAATGTTCAAATTCTAATTGACCTATCTGGTCACACGGCTGGCAATCGGCTATCCATGTTTGGTTATAAGCCAGCTCCCGTACAGATTAGCTGGCTCGGGTATTTTGCTACCACTGGCGTGAAGGAAATCGACTATCTTATCGGTGACCCTTATATGACTCCCGCCGAATTAGATCATAAATTCTCGGAAAAAATAATACGCCTTGAAAAGACACGGTGGTGTTTTACCCCGCCACACCATAAAGTCGCAGTTTCACAGACACCAGCCCTGAAATCAGGCTCCGTAACTTTTGGGTGTTTTAATAACTTAACGAAAATAAATGATAGTGTATTGAACACTTGGTCTAAGATTCTAAGCTTAGTTCCCAATAGCCAGCTTCTCCTCAAAAATAATCAATTTAGGGATAGTCAAAATATTGCGAAAGTCTCCAAAAAACTTGAGGAGCTAGGAACGCCAAAAAAACGAATAATGGTCGAAGGACCTGACTCTCGCGAAACCTATCTAAAATCGTATAATAGAGTAGATATTGCTTTGGACCCATACCCCTTCACGGGAGGTGCTACGAGTGTAGAAGGACTTTGGATGGGGGTGCCATTGATAACCTTATCAGGCGACTCAATGGTAGCGCGCCAAGGGGTAAGTATTCTTATGAATGTCGGTCTTAACGACTGGATTGCTAGTAACGAGAGCGAATATATCGATAAAGCGATATTTTTTGCATCTAATATAGGAAAGTTAGAACTATTAAGACAAGGTTTACGACGGAGAGCACTAGCCTCTCCTTTGTTTGATGCAAATAATTTTGTAGAGACCTTTGAAAGCTCTCTAATAAAAGTTTGGCAGAAACATAATCGCAGGAATTAGGGGATTTGAAATACAAACTTAACGTAATATTAGTCTTCACTGATTAATTCTAAGCCGAACCAAATGAAAAAATTTTTACACGCGGGCTGCGGCCCATCCCGGAAAGAAAATACTACCGCTCCCTTTGCCTCCAGTAATTGGGAGGAGGTACGCTTTGATATTGATGAAGCAGCTGAGCCTGATATCTTAGGCAGCGTCTTAGACCTAGGCATGATCGAGTCAGAAAGTTTTGATGCTATTTTTTCGAGCCATAACATTGAGCACATCTTTGCCTATCAGGTCCCCAAGATGCTACGAGAATTTCTTAGGATACTGAACAAAAATGGTTTTTTTGTGGTCACTTGCCCGAATTTAATACCAGTAGCGCGGCTTATCGTTGAAGACAAATTAACTGAGCCAGCATATGTCTCCCCTATAGGCCCGATAACCCCCCAAGATATACTCTACGGGCACTCGGCCTCTTTAGAGCAGGGCAATGAATACATGGCGCATAAGACCGGCTTCACCCCGAAGTCATTGCAAGCGATATTGTTGGAGGCAGGTTTCCAAGATGTTGCGATGTTATCTAGGGAAGGCCAGTTAGACATCTGGGCGCTAGCTACCAAGAGCAAAGTGTCCAACAAAGGAGAACTAAAAAGCTTGGCAGAACAACACTTGCCAATCAAAAAGTCACCTTGATTTAGTTAATGGGCTTTACATCAAAGGCGAAAGAAATCCGTTCTTCATTTCCTTTAAAAGGCACCGTTTCATGGAACAGTGACGACGGGAACATACATATATCGCGTGGCCTCACATCTACCACCCTTCGTTCTGAGCTTCGACCACCTGAGGGGTACTTTGGGCCTTGATAGCTAAACGCTATATTCCCATCATCTTCCCCCCTTCCCTCAGACCTGGGCATACTCAGATAAAAACTGCCACTGAGCCACCCTTCTTTATGGTTATGGGCATCTAAGTTACCACCACTTTTTATGCTGACTAACCAACCAAATAGTTCGTAGCTTTTGGGCCAGTGATTCAGAAAACCTTGTTCACTATCTTTAAATTTCGATCTATAAAGCTCGACTTGTTTCTCAATACAAAATTTCAGCTTAGTAGCGAAAGGCTCATCAAGCAAAAATAAATTCCCTGACGATTGAGAGCCATTATGTAATAAAGACTGGCTTCTGTAATCATTCTTATTGCTGCGGTGATATTCAATCAATTCATTCGCGAGCTTATCTGAAAACCCATCTTCTTCCTCTATTCTACCCACGTATATATGATTCATTGCATCGTCGCAAAAAATATTTTTAACATCCCTTTCGTACAGTTTCTGTACATGAGCAACAAGGCCTCCAACCAAAGGGTTAATAACACGTCGCTTTGACAGTTTCTTATAAAAATTTAGAAACTCTTTGCCTTGCCCTAGACATAATAGGCACTCTAGGTAGTGACTCTGGCTCAACCCAAAATTCGACTTTCTAAGATACTTGGCAGCACTAGCCCAATTTTGCTCTGTAAGATATAAGTTGCCCAGAAAATATAAGGATCGCTGATGATTAGAGTCCAGCTTTAATACGCGCTCGAAGGATCTCGCGGCCTCCTCTCTCTGATCAGTCTCAAGGTATGCTAATCCTAATGCTTCAATGGCATTAATCATGTCAGGTTCAAGTTCTATAGCTTTCCTAAAACACGATATCCCCTCAGTGATCCTGCCTATTAGCATGAAAGTATTCCCCAAATTCGAGTGAAACATAGCAGAATCGGGTATTGATTTTGATTTAATTAAGAACTCAAAAATTCTTATTGCTTGTGCAATATTTCCAGCGGCTTTATAAGATAAGCCTAAAAGGTTCCAGGCAGCTCCATTTTGTGAATATTTCTTCGTAAATTCCTCCCCAATTTCGATAGCCTTAGCGTAATCACGCTGCTCATAAAGCTTTACGATCTCCTGGAATTTTCTATCTTCTTGAGAAAGTTCGGGCATTAGTTATTATCTCTTATACAGTCGCAGATTATAACGACCATCACTGAGAAGATGGAAGAGGCTGATATCACCAACAGTATAATGCCGGACGAATATGAAATTAACAACCAGACAAGCCATGTTAAGAGCGTCGCGAGCAGAGGCTGTAGGTGAATTTACGACTGCGGTAAAAATATACCGAAATATTCTTAAAAAGAACCCAAACCATAACTCAGCGAAGGAGAATTTATCCGAGCTTTTAAAGATAAGTAATGGGCAGAAAACAAACAAAAGAGTGGATTTAGCACACCAAAAAAAACAGATTTCAAGGGTAGAAAAACTGTGCCGAACAGGGAAATTGAAGCAAGCGGAATTATTGTGTAAGCAGCTAATCTTTGTATCCTCCGAATCGGATATACTATACGGGGCTTTGGGTTCTATACTTTATCAAAAAGGGGAAGCACTCCTCGCAATTGAGAGTTATGATAAAGCGATTTCTTTAAATTCGGGCACTGCGCTCCATCATCTCAATAAAGCGTTGGCCCTAGAGTCACTTAATCGCTTGGAGGAGTCTCTAGAAAGCCTTAACAAGGGACTACATTTGAACCC
Source organism: Gammaproteobacteria bacterium (assembly GCA_002723195.1). GTDB lineage: Bacteria > Pseudomonadota > Gammaproteobacteria > Pseudomonadales > Pseudohongiellaceae > UBA9145. The sequence goes on from PBNR01000002.1 coordinate 50,568, forward strand.
TGCCAATCCAAAAGCATACCTAGATCGTGCTAGCCTATATAGAAAAAAAGGGAAGTTAAAAGAAGCGTTCGCAGATTGCGATCGTGTGTTGAAAATTGACGCAGTATTTGCTGAAGCCCATAACGACAAGGGAATACTATACGAGGAACTAGGTAATTTACGTGAAGCACTAAGATGCTATCAACGCGCTATTGCAATCAAACCAAGCTCAGCTTATTTTCATTACAACAAAGCGCTAGCACACACCGCAATGGGGCATATAAAAGAAGCCATTTACTGTCATGAAAAAGCAGTTGAATTAAATCCGCGACACAGTCAAGCTTACCACTGCCTAATGAACCTCAGCCCTGTAAAACCTAACGACCAAGAAATCAGAAGATTAAACAGTATTATTGGCAACCCGAACACTACTAGCTTTGATAAAGTGAATTTTTTGTTCGCTCTCGCGAAAATTTATGATAATACCCAAGACTACAACACTAGTTTTTCTTACTTAGAGAAAGGGAACTCATACCAAAGCGAACTAATCAATTACAATTTCCAGAACTATATAAATACATTCAACAAAATAAAAGAACTTTCTATCGATATACAATCTCCTAATCCGAAGAGACCCTTACCACATAGGCCTCAAAAGCCTATATTTATTGTGGGTATGCCGCGATCAGGAACCTCTCTAGTGGAGCAAATCCTAGCGAGCCATCATAAAGTGCATGGCGCCGGAGAACTTTCATTCATAAGAGAATTAATAACACCAATTTTCGAATCATCAAAAAGCCATAAACATAATAATAGAAATACTGTGTCCGAAAACCAAAAACTAGAGTCTTTTAATAAAGGTTACTATGACAAAATCAGCAGCCTCGATATTCATGAGCCTTACTTTACGGACAAGATGCCCCATAACTTTATGTTCGTAGGTTTTATCCTCAGTGCGCTACCGGAAGCGAAAATTATACATTGCAGAAGGGATCCCATTGCAACATGCTGGTCAAATTACAAAACGTTATTTAGCCATAAGGGGAACTCCTACGCATATAACCTCAAATCACTAGGCGCTTATTTCAGGTTATATGAGGATTTAATGAACTTTTGGCATAAAAAATTGCCAGGAAAAATTTACGATCTGTCTTATGAGAATCTGACCAAATATCAAGAAATAGAATCCAAAAAACTTCTTGATTTTTGTAATCTAGAATGGCAAGAAGAGTGTTTAAATTTTCACAAAACAGAGCGAGTGGTAAAAACCGCAAGCGCAAGCCAAGTCAGGAAAGAGATATATCTCGGGAGCTCTGACGAATGGAAAAGATATGAGAGGCATCTAAGCCCCTTAATAAAAATATTAGAAGGCGGCAATGCTAGTGAGTCGAGCAAATAGATGGGAAAAAAGAAATTAACAATAGAACAGGCGATGTCCCAGGCGAAAGAAGCTACCAATGTCGGCAATGTTCAAAAAGCAGTCAAAATTTATTCGGCAATTCTGAAACGAAACCCCAATTTTGCGCCGGCTAAAGAATCACTTCAAAAGCTAAACAAGTCGCCTACTGATAAGCATACGTTGCCCACAGACAAACCGTTAGAGTTAAGTGCTGACAAAATCAATGGTTTGATCGAGCTTTACAATCAGGGCAATCTATTAATGGTTGAAGCAGAGTGCAAAAAAATACTCAAGTCTCAACCAAAGGAACTGACGATCCTTAACTTGCTAGGGGCGGCCCAGACAAGACAAATGAAGTATAAAGAGGCCATCGTAACCTACGAGAAAGCCATACAACTGAACCCTTCCTTTGTAGAAGCCTACCTGAATCTTGCTTCCTCTCTTACGGAACTTGGAAAACACGAGGAAGCTGCTCTAAATTGTAAAAAGGCAATTAAGCTGAATCCAAAATTTGCCGAAGCGCACTGTGTTCTTGGGCAAGCTCAAAAAACTCTAGAGCAATCGGAAAATGCCATAAAAAGTTTCAAAAAAGCGCTTCAGCTAAAACCAGGCTTCCCAGAAGCCTATATAGGTCTTGGCAATATTTATCTCCGACAGGGGCTTGTAAAAAAAGGGCTTCATATGAAACAGTTAGGCCAACATGTGATTTGTTTTGATCCAGACTCTGGAGTGAGTATTTTGCGAGGGGAACAATATGAAAAGAATTGAAACATCAGGCGAAATCGCAGCCCCACATTTTATCGGCGCATGGACTATAG
>PBNR01000003.1 GCA_002723195.1 Gammaproteobacteria bacterium
GTCTGAAACAAGTCAAAGCATATGCAGTCAAGTTTGATTATTGGTTAGATCCTGACTTAAGGGTTTTAGATTTACCTGAACATCCTTATGAAAGAGAAGGAATAGATCTATCTGGAGAGAGTATTGCAATACGTTTTCGTTATGACTCCGTAAAAGTGGCAGAAGTAAAGCAAGTTGCTGGTTCCAGATGGGACGGTAAAAACAAAGTTTGGAAATGTCCTAAATCAAGCCTGATTCAGGCTATTGAGTTTGCAAAAAATTTCAGATTGCATGTTCCAAAAGAACTTGAGTCTATGCAACTAAAGATTTCTCAGTCCCAAGCAGAAAAGATTGCAGCGTCTAGAGCCACCAGTGCAGATATAGAGGTTCCTGATTTAGAAGGCGAACTTCTTCCTTATCAAAAGGCTGGAGTCGAATACATAATCAAACACAGAAAAGTTTTCTTAGCAGACGAAATGGGGCTAGGAAAAACGGTTCAAGCATTAGCAAGTGTTCAACACGAAAACGCATTCCCATGTTTGATTGTATGCCCACCCAACCTAGCCTTGAATTGGGCAAAAGAAATTGATAAGTTCTTTCCCACAAGAACGTGGAAGCGAGTGGTGAACCGTTCCGACTTCCCTGAAGAGGATGCGGACTTCACCATTGTTGGTTATTCCAACATCGACTTTCACCCAGAAAAGTTAAAGGGCTACACCTCCTACATATTCGATGAAAGCCATTACCTCAAAAACCCAAAAAGCAAAAGAACGAAACGCTCACAGAGTCTTGTCAAAACAGCCTCTGGAAATGGTTTGGTCTTGTGCCTCACTGGTACGCCGATCACCAACAGACCCGCCGAATATGGTCCTCAGTTGGAAATCATCGGAAGGCTTAAAGAATTTGGAGGACTCTGGGCATTCTACAAGCGTTATTGTGGCGCATTCAGAGACAGGTTCAACCAGTGGCATATTGACGGAGCCAGCAACCTTGATGAACTCAACGAACGATTAAGAGGCTCTTGCTACATTCGTAGACCAAAAGATCAAGTTCTTCAAGATCTTCCTCCTATTCGTCATTCTGAATGGATGATTGATCCAGATCCCAAACATTTGGCTGAATATGGCAAAGCCGAAAAAGATATTGCAAAGTTTGTTGCTGAACGTGCTGCGGAGTTAGCAAAAGAATTAGGGAAAGACCCTAAGAGTGCTGCTGTTAGAGCCAAGTTTGCGGCAGAAGCCCACGAACACTTAATTAAATTGTCTGTGCTGAAAAAGATTGCGGCTAAATCTAAACTGAAGGCTGTAGAGGAATGGGTTGAAAGTCGAATCAATGAGGGGCGAAAAGTCGTGCTTGCCGCTCACCATAGAGAAATTGTTGATTTGTTGGCAGATAAATATGGAGGATTGAAAATTCAAGGCGGAATGACATCTGAAGAAGTTCAAGCCGCTAAAGAAACTTTCATGGAAAAAGATGCTGAAGAGGCTCCTGTAATCGTACTGTCAATACAAGCCGCTAAAACGGGTCACACACTTACGGCAGCACAAGACATGCTTTTTGTAGAACACCCGTGGACACCAGCAGATGTAGACCAAGTCTCTGCACGCATACACCGCATAGGAACTACAGGATCAGTCCAAATAACACATGCTCTTGCGGCAGGAACTATTGATGAAGAAGTCTTTAAACTCATCAATTATAAACGCACAATAGTTGATGCTGCTACTGATGGTTCTATAGAGGACTTAAAAGAGATAAATGCTGCGAGTCTTATGGAAGACTTTCTTCCCTCTTGATATAGACCTAGTAATATTTCGCACATAACCCACAAGTTGGTTCCCGATTCGGAACCTTGGCAGGCTAGGAGGTGACAATCCGCACAACGGAAGAGGCGGGTGTACTTCTAGCCCGTACTCTTCCAGTGCGATGTCGCACAGTCGGACTGGAGAGATTTGAACTCTCGTCCTTCCGACCCCCAGTCGGATGCGCTACCAAACTGCGCTACAGTCCGCTCTTACTGAGTGGTACGCCACTTCCAGTAACCAAGAAAAGTTACATACGAGATTGCTAATGCAATCCAAACATCTGTACCTAAGTGCAGTGTGATTTCTAGTTCGCTGGGTATAAGACTTGACAAATCTGGCATATCAGAAGATTACAGTTATTTGTCAGGAGTTGGGGGTTTTTCTATCTGAAAATCTTCAGTGGAATTAGATTCAATTGGAACCCAAGCCGCGTTGTAGTCATGTTCTTGTACTTTTCGTTTCTTTACAAGGCTGCCATCTATCAAAACATCAAACTCATCTGCCGTTAGGTTCAAAGAGTTCATTATTTCTCGTTCATCCATAGCAACAGCAAGTTTGCGGATAGCACGACTAAGAGCATAGGGAATGACTTGTCCACGGGAACGATTAAGTTGAATATGCAATATGATTGCTTCTACTTGATTGCAGTCTTTGAAAACAACAGGAATTTCTGGAATCTCCAGCCTGTGAGCAACAACCCAACGAGCGTATCCGTCAATGATCGTTCCATCTTCCATCGCAATCAATGGGTAAAGAATTCCAAAAGTTTTGATTGATTCCATTAAACCAGTCAAATCAGGACGAAGAATGTGAGTTGTTCTCCAATTGGGTGTTTTAAGATTTTCTGGTTTAACTACTGTTTTCATATCAGGTCATCTACTTTATCTAAATCATCAGCATCTTGCAGGGCTGCAAGCCTCATTCGATGAGCACGGGTTTTTGGTCCAACAGGTGACGGAGCAGAATGTCTGAACTCGTTGAGAAGAAGAGTTCTTATTAGATGATCTATTGGAAAACCATAAGGATCGTTTTTGCGTTTTTTTCTAAACTCGGCAGCAAACTTCATGGCATCTTTATGCTTGCCATCTGACAACATATTGTCATTAATGCAACTGCGTACACCATCCCATTCATTACTAGCGTATGAAGCAATCAATTCTTCTATGTCGAAATCTTTCCATAAGTTTCTTTGTGCTTCTATGTGTGGAAAGGCACGATAAAGGTCGTCATAAAATTCTGGTTCTGTAATTACAACATCGTTCAACCTGCGAGCCGCTACAGAATGCAGAGGGATACCTACTCTGGTATTAGCCCCTGACATAGCCGCATAGTCGTAATACTCACAATATGGAAAATCGTTATCCACTGCGACGTACTTCAAAACATCGTCAGTAGTCCAATCGTAAATTGGTTTAACAAGTCTTAAAGGTATGGCTTTGCTTAGTCGGTAAGGACGATTGATGTAATTTTCGTGGAGTTTTTGAACAACTGACCTGTAGCGAATCATTGATTCGTTGGCTCTAATCCCTGTTAGAAAAGCAACTTGTCCTTGCTTTCCTTGCATCGTGTAATAGTCCACAGGTTCTGGGACAACTTCGTCATTTGTTAATCCAAAGTGTTGTGCTGTGATCGCCCAAGAAGGAATGTCTCTAACTAGGCGACCTTCTCTTTCTCGTTGTGCAGACCAAAGTAAAACGTATTCTCTCCTACCGAGAACCCATATCTCTTGTCCCATAGGAAGGCAATACCATTCCATGTTCACCCATGGGAGATCTTTGATGTATTCGATGTACCTAATTACAGAGGGGGAAACCATTTCTTCATCTCTGAAGATGACGGTGACTGGTCCGAGTCCTCGTTCTTCGTGAATCTCTTTGGCTAAGAGAAGTACGGCTGAGGAGTCCTTACCTCCGCTGAATTGAACTGCCACGGTATCGAACGTGTCGTAGACATGGCGAAGGCGTTCTCGCGCTGCTTCTAAGACTGTCATGTCTAGGAAGAGTCGTTTTCGTGGCATTTGAACCAGATTACTTCAACCGCTTGTAAAGAGGTTGGACGCTTGGTAGTGTGTGTCCAACACTTTGACTTGCGGGGAGTGCCGTACTGGAGGCACCCATTTGCTGAGACCGCATAAGACCTCTCGGCTCCCAACCCATCGCGTTTAGGAGCAGGTCAAATGTTGTTTCAAATTTTCTAAAAGTTTTTTGGTTTTGTCGCGCCCTTAAACGCTTCTGTCTCCATATGAGACTCTTAGGAAGTTTTATAAATTTTTCCCGAAAAATTGGAGTTATCAGTGACTAGTTATACAGGGCAAAAGAAATCTCAAAAAAAATGTTGGGAAATCGGCTTCCTCTCCGATTGGTAGTAACAGAAAGACAAAATCATGTCCGAACTGGACATGTAACACACATAAGTAAAAAGAGACCTCAAGGAGGTAAATATGAAAATTGAAGATACAGATATTGAAGACTCAACTAATTACGGTTGGGGTGCAGAAATAGGTGTCCTTCTTCGACACGAAGCACTTTTAACAAAAGTCGATGTAATCAGAACTGCTATTTATTTTGAAAAGATCGCACCATGGCTAATCAACAAAGACAGGTCGTGGGATCTTTTGGATTGTAACGATCCTGAAGATGATGACGTACCTGATCTGGGTAGCGGTATTTGGCCGCAGATGCTCTACATGTTGAACCATCATTTTGGGGATTTCCCTGAGTTTATAACTGCTCTGATCTCAGACGCAGTAACAGATCTTTGTCTTGAAGTTGCCCCTCACAAAGGGTCTCTTCAGGACACAGAAAATGAGTTTGCACATACTCATGGGCATTTCAATTCAAACAAAGTGTTTGAAGATGCTTTTGNGTTAGCGGACTCCATTAACGCTCCCGAAGAGGAGCAGAAAGAGAGTANTAATGCCATTAAATAAGACATTTCCTGAATCNGACGAGTACACGGAACTCGATCACTTATACGAGATGGAGGCTCTGAAAGACGACCTGCTTCATGATGAAATGCCAGAACCAGAACCCGAATGGGATGAAAATTGGTTTAGGCAATACAAGGAGGCGATTGAGAGAGACGATTTCAAGGAAGAAAGGAGGAAAATGAATAAAGAAAAAACACACAGTATGAGAGCGAGAGTACCAATTTGGGTAACTCGTCCTCAGAAAGAGTTNCTTAATAGGTTTTTTAAAAAGCAAAAACCCAGAGCAGGAAGAGAAGTATGGCGTGATATCGCCAATGCTCTTGTTGTTTCTNGACTAAGAACTTCCGACGACATTAAACAAATGCTCGATCTTTGCGAACAAGGAGACATCAATAAGGATCTTTATTTTACTGATGTTCTTAGAACCGAGTTCAGGAAGGGGGGCTAACGGGTAAGGAGGGGGACTGCGGAACCGTGGGCATAATTTGGAAGCGCATAGTTCGGCTTCCCCCTCCAAACCTTCGTCTATGCCTTGGCAGACAAGAACTTAATCATATTTGATGTAAATTAGTGCCTATTGCAACTAATAGATTAAGCCCGTGCTGTAGTAATAGCGTCTATTAATTCCGCTTTTTTCATTCCCTTGAAATCTATGTCTAGTTCTGATGCGATTTCTTTAAGTTCAGCGACTTTTAATGTCTCTAAATCATCGGTTGCTGTTTCAACTGCGTCTTCTTTATCTACTTCAAAGACTTCAATTTCACCAAAACCGGAAATACCCAAACGATCAGGAGCATCATAGTTTTGCAACCCATCGTTAAGTTTTGCCCAATCAAGATGACCCGGACTTTTAACCTCAGCAAATCCCGGAAATGCGTACCATCCTACGATTCCTTCAAAATTCTTGAGAGTGTCAACACCCATTTTGTCACCGGGTTGACCTTCCCATGTAATAGCAGGAACTCCTTCTATGTCACACAAAGCACGAAGAAGGCGACCTAAGTTCACAGAATGTTCGTCTGAAAGACTTATCACTTCTGATTTGCAAATAGCAACAAAAACACACCTTGAAGTGCGCTGTGGTTGTGTCGGGTCGTAACTTCCTATTACAGAGTATTGAGAATCTGAAAGTTTATAGATGTTGTAACCCACAGGATCGACCACATAGTGAGGACGATGCCCTTTCGGGTCACGGTTGTATCCTGCAATAGCAACTTGAGGATCTTCTAGTTCTGTTGTTTCTAAAACAAGTTTTGCGCCGTTAAAAGGTAGTTCAGCGCCGCGTTTGTATTCGCCTTGCGTGTGGTCTTGTACTTCTAGCATGAAGAATACTTTACATCAATAGATGGCTTAGAAGTCCAATTCCTCATCGAAGGGGTCTCCTTCGGGTGTAGCCGCTGGTGTTTTCATTTGAACAGCAGGACGTTCACTATTGTTTCCATCCTTGTTGCGTTGTACTCGCACCATGCTTTCAATGTCCTCTACAGGAATCAAAACATCTTGTGCAACCACCTGTGTTGAATAACGCTTTTCACCTGTGTCAGTTTCCCAACTGCGTTCTTCCAAGTATCCTTTTACTTCACAACGCATACCTTTTTGAACAATTCCTGCTGTTTGTTCTGCAAGATCGCCCCAAAGTTGAATGTTCACAAAAGAGGTATTTGTCTTTTCCCACTGATCGTTTTGTCGTCTCCACCGTTCTACAGCGAGTCGCAATTTGAGCATTGCGGTACCACTGGAAGCGAACTTAAGTTCTACGTCAATGACGTTGTTACCTTTAACAGTAATATCTGCGGATGAGCGTGCCATATTAATCTCCTAATACATAATCGTTGATTGCTCTGCCATAAAAAGTGTATCGTGGTTATAGAGGCAATGCAAGGGAGCGAAAATGCAAAAACCTGATGATTCTCTACTGTTAGTTCATGAACACTTGGTGAGTGTTTACATGGATCTAATTGAATTTGATGATGAAGACGAGGATGAAGTTAGAACTGATTTTGAAGAGTTAACAAGCATTCTAATTGAGGCTCTTCAGTTGCAAATTACATCGTCCGCTAAGACGGAAACAGGTAAAGAATTGACTTGTAAAATAACTATTAATCAGTAGGAGATATGTGTCGTTTAATAAAGGCATTGACCTGAGAAGCAGTAGTAGAAAGTTCTGCATAATCAGGATGCGATTTTAGATAACGCAAAAAGTTGTACCAATCAGATTGCTGTTCGGGATCGTTGAATACGAGTGTGTATTGAATAACAGTTTTTGCTCCTGCTGACCCAGTTGTAGTAGCGCCTTGTGTCACTAATGATTTCATCGTCTCTTCATCAGCAGTAGCAGGTGGGGCAACTGGAGGCTCTATAACGGGTGGAGTCCAACCATCGTTGCTTGTTTCTATCGTCGTTATTTCTGGTACTTCAATAGTTGCTATTTCAAAATCATCCCAACCGAGTTCTTCAAAAAACTGAGGCATGTCTTCGACTACAGACAAAAGCATTTCGTGGAGAAGCCCTGAGTCTTCTGTTCCTAAATCTGAAGTTCGGTTGTCTGCCAATGCGTATGCAATTGCTTTTTCGTGATCAAAGGGAACGTTAAGGACAGCCATATGTGTCCATCCAAGTTTTTTTGCGGCTTCCAACTGGTGATTTCCGGCAATGACTGTTGATGTTCCATCTTCGTCTTCAACTGCAACAATTGGTTTGACTTGTCCAAATTCGTTATAAGACGCAGTGATCGCCTCTATGTTTCCCTTGCGAGGGTTTTTGGGAAGTGTTTTTAAGTCTTCTATTGGAGTGAGAAGGTTTTGTANATCTGGACTTACTTTATGATTCATGTTTGTGCCCTTACGTTAGCGGCAAGAGTCCTAAGAGAATCAAGAGCGGTTCTAATTGAGTTTAGTTTTTCTTTTTTTGCTTTCAATAGGGCATCTGCCATTTTTACGTCATATAGTTCGTCGGCAAGTTTGTAGTCTGCCCACGATTCTCGTTCTTTAATAGACCCTTGAGCGGCAAGGTATTCTTTAGCCCACGATCCTTTATATCGTGCTTCTTTTTTAGATTGATCTATGGCTAATACTTCAAATGCTTCGGTATGGTCTTCTAATTCTTCTGTCAGTCTTAAGATGTTTTCTTCTACATCTACTTGGGTTATTGGTGCCGTCCTCATATAAGCCCTTCCTCTTTGGCTATTACTTTAAGTCTGTCTGCTTCTTCTTCCCAGTCGAACTTGTCAATACAGTTTCGTTTTTCAATAAGTTCGTCAAATTTGTCGTCCCCGATTTTGTCAATAGTAAAGATCCCAAACTCCACAGGATTGTCTGTAAAAAAACGGTGACAAGAAGCACATAAACAAAAAGCATTTTCTAAATCAGTTCTAGTCCATGAATATTTACGACTAATNATGTGTGCACACTGCAAAAAGGATTGTTCACCTGCTCCGCATCTTTCGCAACTACCTTTTGACCTGACAATTTGTGCATGTAGTTTAGTGGCTCTTCCTTTTGCACCTTTGCCGTAAATATTACTCATCTAACACTTTCTAAGATTTTTTCTAATCTTAGTGCACCTTTTTTGACATCTAAGTTTTGGACTGCATTCCAATTTCTTTGTGCTTCTTCAGCACGGACTTCTGGATCGGAAAGTGCTCTAAAAGCCCTTTGCCATTCAATGAATTTTCTTGCTATTCGTCCCACTCCGTATTCTTCTCTAAAGCGAAAATACTCAGGGGCTTTGGAAGTTACAAAGGGAATACCAGCAGCAGCATATTCGAGAGGTTTTATCCACGATTTAGCGTGATTAAAAGGAATGTCATTTAGTGGACAGACACCTATGTCGAATGGAAGCATTCGAGGAAGTTTTGTAGGTGAAACCATTGGGTAAAGACTTACTCGTTGTTGTGTGATTCCGGTTTCTTCCCAGAATGTGGGATGACCTCCGTAGTATCCCGTATGGTGGAAAGAAAATTGTTCTTCAGGTAGTTGAGGAAAAATTCCTTTTAACTCGTTTAAATCGTCGCTTCTGTGTCCAGTAGAACCGTGCCAACCGATNATTGTTTTNCCTTCTTGNTGTTTCCGTGGAGTGAACCTATCGAAATCAACATGGTTTTCTAAAATCACTACGTTTTTGGCACCAAGTTTGGTTTTTGCTTTTTCTTCCAGAAAGGGAGTTGAAACTACAACAAGGTCAGAATTGGCGATGGCGTTTCGNTAGTGAACAATGTTTTGGTCTTTGTTGAGTCTTGGGTCAACTTTAGATTTGGCAAAGTGGGTTGTGTGAAGCCCCCAGTACCANTCGTCTAAATCATTAATAATTGTTTGACCATTTTTCCTAGCAATTTTTATATTTTCACCTATTGAGTCAAACATCCATCGTTGCATGTAGATNATTTCACAATCAAAGTGATGCTCTTCTTCCCAGTCTGTAACTCCAAATATTCCTAAACTGTTATTGAATACCAATGTTCCAATAACGTTATTGAGATCAGGGAGATATTTACGATATTGCCCTATGCGAATCCATCCCGAACCTCCCATAGTGGGAGTTCCATCTTCTTCTATAACGCTTTGAGACCAATCCGCTGTAGCGAAACCGACTTTGTAATTACATCCCATTTAACAGATATTAGTCAATCCACTTGCTGACTTTGTGATCCATATCAATGAATCCCCATTCACCAGAAGTGCATGACCATAAAGCCTTATCTATGGGTGTTGCTTCAAATTGATTTTCCGACATAAGACGCTTGTGTTCTTCAATCGCTTTTTTAAGAAATTGTGCTAAAGAAAGTTCTTTTTCTGTGTCGCCTGCTTCACCTAAAGCAATTAATTTTTCAACTTCAGAGATCTTTTGCATTACATAAAAACGAAACCGACTTATTTTTGTTCTTTTCTCATCGTTATTGATTTTGTATTCAGTAGCCATATGACTTGGAAGTGATTTGATGGCTATGTTTTCATCTTGAGAAAGGTCAGAAATTTGTTCATCTAAGTTTGTTATTAATTGGAGAAGGGAACCTTTCCAACGTTCTTGGTTCTCTGGTAAACGAAGAAAGTCAGATTTTTCTGTAGATAAAAGATTTTTGACATCCTCGGACACTAAGCGATCAAAAGTAGAATCATCCATTTTTTAATCCTCAAGACCAAGCCGGACAAATGTTCTTATAAGCACACCAATTGCAAAGTGGTCCTGTTTTTGTTTGGAAAACACCTGTATTGCAACCTTTCACTACGCCATCCCATGTTTGTCTAATTATTTTTAATACCGTTTCCCTACGTTCTGGTGTAGGGGCATATCTTTTTCGTTCTTTGAACTTCACATACATTATTTCAGCATTGTTTACTTCTATATTATTTAAGCGTTCCAACATCTCTGCGTAAAGTATGATCTGAAATATTTTGTCTCCTTCATACTTTGGTTTAGATACTTTCCCGCTTTTATAGTCAGTTACTGTAATAGATCCATCGGCTTCTTCTGTCCAACGGTCAATGAACCCCAAGAGAGGAACATCTTCTATGTGGGCAGAAAACTCATCCTCAATTCCACGAATCTTGACAGCCGTCGGATCTTCCATAGAGAAAACATTTTCCACACACCACCAAGCACTCCATCGAAAATCGTTAATNGCTTTTTCTTTAGTGATTCCTAAAGTGGCAACTTCTTCTTTAAACTTATTTTCCCAAAGGACACGAGCAATTGAACGTGCTTCTGGAATAGTTCTATCTGCGGAAGGCAACTTGTACAGGTCTTCTAGAATTTCATGAACAAATGTTCCCAAAATCATTGGTTGCGTAGTTGGTTCAGGAATCCGATCTATTCGTGAAAACCTGTACCTCAACGGACATTGTTCATACGTTGAAATGCTAGAGGCAGACAAATGCGTAGGGAGTTCTAACGCTGCCATTATTTATTTTTCATTTTCTCCAGAAATGACATTCCAAATGACGGCAATTCATCACACGTATCCGGATCTTCTCTTTCTGTCGGAACAACTACTGGATAGCCAAATAAGAAAGAAATAGTTTCATTTTGTTTTGGCATTCTCTTTTCCTTTCTTATGCCGTAATACATACCACGAACCTTTAGGGTCGTCCCCTCTAGCCCGCTGAATGGCTCCACGGGTGTAGCAATCTGCACCCTGATCGTGGATATCGTTGTTGATGCTGTTCTTTAATGGCATCAGTATTTTTCCTCTTCTGTGTATTCGCCGTTGAAGGCTAAACGGATAACTTCTACTTGACATTTAGCAAAGTCGTCTTGGTTCATTGAACGGCTTGGCTTTGCTTCTTTAAATCCTTGTTCTTTAAACCAATCACGAAAGATGTCTTTCTTTTCATCATCCAAAGATTTGAAGTTCTCAGCAAATACCTGCCATTGTTCTGCTTCGACAGGATAAGACTGTTCAACTTCTAGGGCTAGTGCTTCTTCGTTGCGAGCCAAATGTAGAGCAATTCCAAAGCCTTGACATGCTTTTTTGAAAGCATCAGAAACGGCGGACTTGAAATCGTTACCAAGATCCATCACCCCACCTTGTTTCATCATTTTGACTTTGGCACCGCCATATGCTTCTTTTACCGCCATTTGTCCATCGACATTGGCTGTTACTCGAACATGAGCAATAACACTGTCTTTATATTCTGGTTGAACATGACACTTAAGGATTTCCATGTTCCAGTTGCCCGGNCCTAAGGCTTTATTCAGTCGTGCGATGTATTCCGCCACAGCGACGTAATCAAAACTCCTGCCACCAATGCTTCGTTGGTAGATAAGAGTTTCATCAAAAGGTTCGGCTAAATCGTCAGCCTGTANTTTCTCAGCCATTTGTTTCCTCATTGCTCCTATAAATTAAGTTAGTTATTGGGTCTTGTACTTCGCAGTAATCGTCAGGATCAATTCCTATGTCTTTTAACGCTGTAACCCTCCAGTAAGAAGGGGATGCGTATTCTAAAAGTTCTTGGATTTGTTGTTGAGCGGTTTTCGTTACTTCTCCGGTGTCCATATCAATACTGCGATCATGGATTCTTTTAGCAACCACATTGGCTAATGCCATGTGATCCCACTTTTTTCGTGGGTTTCCAGTTTTCGTTTCCATTGAAAACTGCTGGCTCTGATATGGAGTTTGATCCCATTCAGAGTCCAGAAGAAGCGATGTTGCTTCTTTCTGTAATGAAGTTACATACTTCTTGGCTTCGTTAAGCACAAATCCCAAGTGTATGAGCCGAATAGTTCTTTCGGGGTCTTCAGATGAACGCTCGTAATGAATCGCTTCATCAAGACGTTCAAGAGTTTCTTGGATTTCTTCTTGTAATCCCATATGCCTTTCTCTCTTCTGGCTAGTAATAAGATATTTCTTCCAAAATACCAGTTCTGTAATTTTAAAGCAAGGATGTGACAACCAACCAGTTAACAGTTGGCAACTTACCAATTGAAAAGATTTTTGTCCTGTATCGTTATTGGCTGGTTTTGGCACGACAAGTAAGAAAGAAGTAATGAAAACTAGACTTAAAAAAGCAGTACAGGCATTAAAACCCCGTCAGTCATATCGCTACCTAACAGATCGTCGGTCTTGGTCTGACAGTTACGAACGAGAAATCGCAAAATATTTTTGGAGCAGGTTTTAAGCGAACAAATGTTCGATAGTTTCCTCTTTTTATAATTATGTTTATAAAAACTTATATTTTTTAATGTTTCTAACTTGTTTACTCTGTGAGTTATGAGTTGAGAGTTTTTGGCCCTCCAAAAGGAGAAGCCAAAATTTACTCCGTATCGTTATCGAGCGGTCGTAACAGGCACCTAGTATTCCGAATGAAAGAATGTGTCGGTCAGCGGGCATCCACACTTTGTCCAATTTCCATTCTGGTGTTGGTGCTGACTGCTGCCGAGTTCCACCACAAAGTGTAGTTCAGTGCGCCCTACCACAGGGCGTGAAAATCCAAGCCCTTCTTACGGGCGAATGACGCTGGTAAGGCGACAGGCAGGTTCACAGAGACCGTTGCCATGGAAAACACTGTGCCGATGACGGATTTAAGTTGTAAGGGATCGACCGTATCCTGAGTCTCTCGGTTTTGTCAAGACCTAATTCAAACTATTATCGAAATTCGCCCTTTTTGTTTGTGCCCCAACCCTGCAACTTCATTGAAACACCCTGAAGTGGCATCAACTTGATCGTCGTGCCATGCTGATTCAGGGAAAGTAGCCATTTCGTCTAAGAAGTCGGATATCCATGGTCCTCGGACAAGGCGAACATTGCTGTTTGCTACAGCAGCGGCAAAAGGTCGTGCTCGTGTAGTTTTATCTCCAGTGGCTCTAACCCCTAAAAAGTCNGAACCGGGTAAGACGTAGCGNGCNTATTGGTCAATCAAATTCTTTCCACTACTTCCGGGTTCCATTTCCATTCTGATGGGAACATGTGGTCCATCCATCTGAGCAGTCTCTGCGATTAGGCGTTCTATGTCTGCGCCTTTTTTTCTTACCCTCTGTATGTCAATTATGTAAAAGACACCTTTATCAAATGCCCCTAACACTCCAACAGTAAAGTCGGGGTCTGGATTGACGTGCGAAGGTTCCGTTGCGGCAAGATCCCAAAAGCGACACCATTCTGGGTTGGTGAAATCGGGAAGGTCTGTAGGTTCTGTAATTATAAAAGATTCTCTGTCGAACAAAGAACCTGAAGTCACTGCCCACCAGTCGCCATTTTCAAGACGCTGTCTTTCTACCGGATCTATTTCCTGTAACGCCCGCCGGTAAGAGACTGGGTCAATGCCCGGATTGTCATCTAGAAAACTAGGGACAAACACTCGATCTTCTGATTCTTCCGCTTCTGTGATGAATCTTTGTCTAACCCAATTGGGTGCAGGGTTGGATGCTGCTCTCATCCGAAGAGGAACTTCTGACAGAGGACCACTGTTTGGTTTACGCAAACGCGAAAAAAGATAACGGTAATCAAATTCTCTAATTTCGGTCACCTCGTCCATACCTATGAATTGGAACTCTGATGATTTGTATCGAAGATAATCATTTTGATTGTTTAAGTATCCAAATGTAATTCGTGCTCCAGATGGAAATGTGGCTACATAGGTTGCACCGTTCCATTTGACTTCGTCGTGTTCTTTAACCCACGAAAGAAATCTGTCCATAAGAGCGCCGGGAAGAGAAAGGTCAGCGTATGTACGGCGAAAGAGAATTGCAGAGTAGTCTGGGATATCGACATATTGTAATGCTGCCATAAGAAGCGCAGAAGATTTGCCGCCACCAGCGGCTCCTCCGAAAAGTGCTTCTAAATGAGATGATCTTAGAAAGGCTTTTTGAGTTAAAGATGGTTCTTCAGGACAAAACAATGGAGGTTTTGGCTGAAGGAAGTCATAGATGTCTGTCCAATCTGCCATTGTGCGTTACACTTTCACTAGCCGTATACCTAATATTAATGGAGAGTAACTGTTATGGACTTTAAAACTGTTTTCTCCAGATCCACTATTGCTCATGTCTGTATGGTATCTGCTGTAATACTATTAGGTTTAGGTTTTGCACAATTTGACATCGGTTGGGGTCTCGTTTCGTGGGGTCTTAGTTTAGGTGTATACGGCTATTTGTTAGGTGCTGAATAAATATGGCTTGGAATATCGGGAATAAAGCATTAGGTGGTGGCACAGAGAAAAAGTCTGTTTCTATCGGTGCACCCATATCTTATAACTCTGGTATTACCGGCAAGCCCTACTCTGATGGATGGGACATAGAACGTGCATATAGAGAAGGTCTTGGAAAGGTTACTTGGGTATATAGGGCTATAGACGCTATTGCTAGTAATCAGGCACGTCTGCCTATCATGTTTCTTGAAGACAATTCTCCGTTCGGGGAAAGAGTTCCACGAGAGAGAGAGAACAAAGAGTTAACAGATATTTTAAATCAACGTTCTAATGATGGTGAAAGTTCTTTTGCTTTTCGTTATCGACTTTCATCACAATTATTGATGAGCACTCGTGGAGCCTTTATAGAAATAGTTAGAGGTCGCGGAGGAACACCTGTTGCTTTGCATTTGTTGCCTCCTCAAAGTACGGCTCCTGTTCCTGATCAAAAAAAGTTTGTTTCAGCGTTTGAGATAGAACTACCCGGAGGTAAAAAGCAGCGACTTAATCCGAAGAATGTAATTTGGATTCGCCGTCCTCATCCGCTTGATCCTTATCTGTCAATGACACCTATGGAGTCAGCAGGTGTTGCAATCGAAACAGAGCAGTTAGCAAAACTTTATAATCGAAATTTTTTGTTAAATGACGGACGACCGGGCGGTCTTTTAGTTTTACGAGGTCAGATAGATGAAGATGACAAGCAAGAACTCGCGGCAAGGTTTAGGGGGAATCTTTCTAGGACTGGTGGGATCGGTGTTATCTCATCCGATGATGGAGCAGATTTCGTTGACACAGCGGCAAGTCCAAGAGACGCGGCGTGGGACACGCTTCGACAAATTACAAAAGAAGAAATTCTTGCGGCATTCGGAGTTCCGGAATCAATAATTGGAAATGCTTCAGGGCGAACTTTCGCTAATGCTGCTGAAGAAGGTCGTGTGTTTTGGGGTGAAACTATGGACCCCCACCTTGAATTGATTTCAAGAGGGCTAGACATATTGGACGATAACTATTATGTTACGTTCGATACGTCTACTGTGCCGATATTGGAAATGGGCAAACAAGAACGTGACAGGTATTACTTGAATGAAGTTCAGAATGGACTTATAACTCCAAACGAATATCGAGAGAAAACAGGTAAACCGAAAGTAGATTCGTACTTAGCGGACTCCATGTTGGCTAGTCCTAATTTGGCACCAATTGGTAACACAGAAGAACCAATGCCTAAAGAAGAGGCAATGCCTGCCGCTCCGGGTGCTCCGGGTATGCCAATGCCTCCTATGGAAGGTGAAGTTGCTCCTGCCCCTGAAGGCGCTCCACCTATACCTCCACCGAATCCGGTTGAAGAACCAGAATTACCTGATGGTGCTTTCCCTAAAGAAGGGGAACCAGAAGATATTGAAGTTAAACGATTTGATTTAGAAGAAACATGGGAAACAAAGGCAGCACAAGATGTTGACCGTTGGGAAGCAATTTTTAGTCGTGCTCTCGAAAGATACTTTCAAAGACAAGAACGAGTAGTTACAGAAAAAGTAACTGGGGCAAAGGCAAAAAGATTGTTAAGTGGCGGCGAATTAAAGGTTGAAAATATCTTTGATATAGACATTTGGAATAAACAGTTACAAGAAGATCTTGGACCCGTTATAGAAGGTGCCATGCTTGAGGCTGCGACTACAGCCTTGAAGGAATCAGATGAGAAAATGGATACGACTGAGGAGGAAGTTCAAGAATATGTGACTTCTCAAGTCGAACGTGCTCAGTCTGTTAACGATACAACTAGGAAAGAATTGGCTGCTGCGATTCTTTTAGCGGCTCTTTTAGTCGGTGATGATGAGGTGGAAGCGTCTATTTCAGCGAAAATGGCGATGCTGGGAACAAGTGTTGCTGCTGTTTTCGGTGCTTTATTGACAAAAAGACTGGCTTTGACTTCTGAAGTTGAGAGTAATGCGGCATATAACGCTGGATT
Source organism: Gammaproteobacteria bacterium (assembly GCA_002723195.1). Taxonomy (GTDB): domain Bacteria; phylum Pseudomonadota; class Gammaproteobacteria; order Pseudomonadales; family Pseudohongiellaceae; genus UBA9145. The sequence continues at coordinate 16,291 of PBNR01000003.1, forward strand.
GTTCTTCGGCGGGAAGCGTGCTGGGGCTACAAATAAGACGTGGATTACTCGAAAAGACACAAAAGTAAGGGCTGGACACGCTGTTATTGAGAATAAAACAGTTGAAATAGCGGATAGTTTTAAATCAGGGGCGATTTTGAGGTTCCCCGGTGACCCTTTAGCCCCACCAGAATTAGTTATTAATTGTCGTTGTCTGATTAGATTCGGAGAATAAACGACTTTACTAAAAGTAGTTTTAGTAAACTCTTCACCACTGGCATACAAATCAGTTGTACTATCTTTCTAGTTCTCTATGTGAGGTACAACTATGTCAACACTTACTTTTCCAGATGATACTGAAGTAAGCGATATTCAATTTAAGGCTCGTGCAGGTCAAGTCAATATTGACAAAGCGCAAGGCATTGTTGAGTGTTTTGTCGCTGCTATCGGTAATAAAGACTCAGTTGGGGACATCATCGTTCCCGGTGCTTTTGATGCTTCATTAAAGCGTCGTAAACCGCGTGTCGTATGGGGACACAATTGGAATGAGCCTATTGGAAAAGTGTTGGATATTTTTGAAGTACCTCCTCGTGATCAACGTCTTCCTGAAAAGATGAGAAAAGCAGGCGTGGGAGGGGTGTATGCACGAGTTCAATTCAATATGAATTCTCAGCGAGGGAAAGAAGCCTTCGCAAATGTCAACTTCTTTGGTGAGGAACAAGAATGGAGTATCGGTTATAAAACACTTGATGCTGATTATGACTCACAACATCAAGCAAATGTTTTAAAAGAGGTAGAACTTTATGAAGTATCTCCAGTTCTACATGGAGCCAATCAGTTGACAGGAACGCTTTCCGTTAAAGGTAATGAAAACGCCGAATGCGGTAAAGACGGTGAACTTTGTGCAGTAAAAGATTTTACAGAGCCTATGGAAGAAAAGGCTTTGGAAACAGATGAGGAGGTTACACAGTTAAAACAAATGCTTCAAAAAGCAATTAACACTGCTTTTGATCAAGATGCCACGTTATGGGATTTTGATGATGCAAAGGCTGTTGTAACAAAAAATGATGAGACGTGGGTTATTTCATACTCTTTCAATAAAGAGGAGAAAGAATTTTTGTTTTCTCAGCCAAAGGCTGCTGTTCTCGAAACATTTGTTCGAGTTCTAGACGAGGAAACAAAAGGTGCAGGTTGTGGTTGTGGAGGTGCTTGCGGTTCAGTCAAAACTGATGTTGATGAAACAGAAGAAAAAGGCGGTTCCGGAAAGATCTCTGCTCAAAGTGTGCAAAAGATCAATTCAGTAATTGAACAACTTCAAAGTATTATTTCTGAAGTTCAACCTTCATCAGGTCCACTTGAGCGTAAAGAACCAGAAGAGAAGGTTCTTATAGCAGGATCGTATGACACATATTCTGAAAGTCTTCCCTTTGAATGTAAAACGGAAGACGAAATAGCCGATGTTGTAGAAGCATTGGTTGAGAAAGGAGTTGCGGTTAAGTTCCCAACTCCTGAAGCATTCGCCTCTGGGGTAAAGACTCTTGAAGTTCTTATGCCGGAAGACGAGGAAGTAAAAGTGAGCGTTGCCCACGCAATGGGTAAGGCTTTGTCAAACATCGAATGGTTAGTTAACGAGCCTGCCCAATAGGAGTCAAAAAATGACTGAAGAAAACAATACAGAAGAAGTTGAGACTGAGGAAAAAACTCTTGAGGATCAACTTGCTGCGTTAGAAGAGGTTGCGGCTTCTTTGGAAGACGACGCAGATACCAAAGCAGATGTGTCTAGTTACGCGTCAAATGATTCTGAAGGTGGTGAAGAAGAAGAGTCCACCGAAGAAGAAGATGAAGAAGATTCAGAAGAAGCATCAGAAGAAGCATCCGACGAAGCAGAAGCATCNGANGAAGCATCTGATGAAGCAGAAGCGTCTGATGAAACAGAAGCAAAAGATGGAGAACCGGAAGCACTGGAAGAAAAAGACGCTGAAGAAGACATGGAAGAAAAAGTTGCGGAAGCAGTCGAAGAAGTCCTTGCNGAAGGTGAAGAGACAGACGAAAAAGCAGCAACTCTTATGGGATTCCCTCATGATCGTGTAGTCGTAGATGACGAAGATCAAGAAGATGACTCAGAAGAATTAATGAAGCCTCCGGGTGGAATTGAAGACGCTAAAGAAGGTGGTCCAAAGAAAAGGGTCATCGTGGTGGAGATGCGTCCTGAAGACATCACTGAAGACATGAAGGCTTACGTCGTTGAAGTAGATGACGACGAAAAAGTCCACGTTCCAGACCACATGGAAGANGATCTTCCTGAGGTACCTGAACTGCCAGAGATGCCAGAGATGGAAGATGAAGATGACGACGACGGTAAAGGCTGGGGTAAAAAGCCCGGTAAGAATCGTCTTGCTCGTTTGATTGCTCTTGCTAATGGTGACGATGACGACGAAAAAGAAGAGGTTCCTGCTCCACAAATGCCAACCGCAATACTTGTTGGCAAAGAAGACGAATCAGAAACAATGAGCATTTACGATCATCTTGATCAAGGTGCTGTTGGTAATCGTCTTGAAAGGTTAGGAACAGACGTTAAGTCAATTGGTGGAACAGATTATCTCTGTGCAATAGAAAGAAATGTTCGCACAGGAGATGTTTGCAACTTCTGTCGTGGTGGATGTGCCAGCGAGAAGGGTCTTCCCGGATTGTTGGAGATCGAAATTTTGGCTGAACAAGAGTTCAAGGGTGAAGTTGTTGATTCAGGTTATGCACCTAAAGACGACATCTTTGTTTTGGATCTCAAGACTGATGATGGCTTCATAGAGACTTACTACGCTGGAAACGGTTCCTCTCTTGGATGGATCGCTCTAGATGGTGATGTTGAAGAAAAAACTGCTGAAGCAGAAGGAACAACAATTGTTTCGTTTGAAGAAGCCGAATTGGTTGCCCTTAAGAACGTTAAAGGCAAATCACTCGGTGTTGACGTTGACATCTTCCAAGGCGAAGACGCTTACGTTGTCGAAATCGACGGCGTTGATGGCAAGTCATATGACGCTTACGTCGGTGTAGATGGGCAGTTCCTCGGATCAGACATGATTGAGTTAACTGAGGAAGAGACCGCAGAGATCAAAGAACTTCAAAACGAGAAAGACGTTCTTGAAGCAGAAATTGAATTAAAGCGCCTCTATCCTGCATCACGCACTGAACAACTGGTTGAAGACGGATTCGCAATGGAAGACGGTCGGTATCCGATTGTCACGGAAGCGGATTTGTCCACGGTCATTATTGCTGCATCTAGTGTGAAATCGCAAGATGTCAGAGATCACATCACAAAACGAGCAGAGGCTCTTGAGGCAACTGATCGCATTCCAGAAGCATGGGCAGAAGAAAAGACTGCTGAAGTCGCACAATTTGAGGCTTCGTTGATGGAAATGCAGATGATGGAAGTCGAAGACAATTTGGACTCGGAGTGATCGTGTGTCTGACTTCGGAGAAGCAAAAGCGGTAGTACGGCTAAATCCAGATGGGTCTATGACTCGTGTGGAAAAACGACCTCATCGTCATGATAAAGATGATGAGCATTTAGATGACCCTATGAATTTACTTCTTATGGCTTATCGCAAAATGATTGATAGTCCGGAATGTAGACCTTTGTTAGATCCTCTTATGGATGTAATAAAACAAAAAGAGCGGATTATGACACAACGTAATAAACCAATGGAAGGTTATTAAACCATGGATAAGAAAAGTTATTTCGACCCGAATCTGGGAAGGATCGTACATGTAGGCGAAGAGCCAGAGGCTCCTGCTCCTGCTCCCGCTCCAGAACCAGAGCCTGAGGCAGAAGCCACAGGTGAAAGGGCGAGAAACGATAAAGGTCATTATGTGAAGGATGATCCTGATACACCTGATGTAAATGAGGCGTACAAAGACGGAAAAACCCCAACAAAGAAAAAGGCCGCAGCAAAGAAAAACACAAAGAAAAAGTAATCACCCTAAGGGAGTGTGATGAGTGATAAAGAACTTGAGGTCAAAGCACCTCAGGATGCAATTGACATACTCCCGCAGGAGAGGATTACCGGCGACATTCTTCGTGGTCGGGGACCGAGACGCGGGAATCTTGAGCGGCTTCTTAAGTACTGGCGACCCATTATGCGGAAACCGGGTGGATTTCGTCGTTGCATAGTCATTCTCGCTAATCACCCTGAGTTGTACCCACTTCAACCATTGTGTGCGTGGCTTCATCATGAAACTACGGGCTTATGGCCGAATGAAGGTAACCACCATGAGGGTGGAAAACTTGGTCCTGTTCTTCGTGGGTTTGGTGCAGGAGCGGCGCGTCGTGCTGTTCCCGGCAAACGTAGAAGGCGGAGAAAAAAGAGTGATGACGGTGGTTTGGAAATTGCGAGTTGGAGACTTTATAGACGTTTAGGTGGAATGTCTACCCGACGAATCAATGGTGATCAGAATGCAGTTGAATATAAGGCTGCTCGTATTGCTCAAGGATTTAAGTCTGTTCCCATTCCCGGTTCTTTTGAATGGGATGAAGACTATGCAAAAAATGTAGAAATTGAAACCGTTGAAGACTTGATGGATGCAAAGGTTGGTTTAATCAACACACACGGTCGGATGGGTCGAAGTCTTCAGAGTCTTGCATCATTTTTCATTCCGGGAGATATGGGTAAATATCGCAGTCCTGTAAGGTCAGCGATTTATGGCTCTTTAACACCGGGCGGTGGCGGACTTGGTCCCGGTATTGGTGGAGGAGGGGCAGGTCGTCCTTCTATAGGGGGACGTGCTTTGCGATGCCCTCAGGGTTATTTGAATGGTGGAAGATTTACTGATCCTAAATTAAGTAACTGTGGAGGGGTCATTTATGACACTCCTGCGAAAGGTCCGGGTGCGGTAACTGCTGCTGATCGTGGAAAAATTACTCGTCGTTTTGAAGGTTCACAGCCCGAAGATCTTGAAGATGTGGCACGAGATTTAATAGTTAAAAAACCAAAAGGTGACCCTTTTGCTGTCGTTCGTGAAGCGGCAATGAAGCCAAAGTCAAGACCAAATACTAAACGTCGTGAATCTTCTGTAAAAGATGTGACTAGTTATGCATCTGAAAATAGAAACACAACACGAATTGTGCGAAGAGACGGTGTCGTCTATGAGCCTCGTGTAAGTGCAGAAGAATTAGTCAAAATGAAAGATCATGACAATCTTAAAGATGCTGTTTTTGTAACTTCAAAGATTGGCAAAAAAGGTATTGCAGGAGACGAAATGCGTCTTCTCACTAAAGGTGCTCAAGCAGTTCAATATGTTTTCCCTGAAGGCTCTGTCAGAGTAAGCAGAAAAGGAAACATAGGTTCCAACACAGCAGCAAAGATTCGTACACGTTGGGCGGCATTAAGCAGAGATCCTGATGTCAAAATCAATCCGTTTGTTTCTATAGAAAAACTTGCTAGAGAGTTCCCAACAAACATTCAAGTAGAAACAGATTTTAATAAAATCAAAAATGCTAACGAACGTGTAGTCGTATTTTCAGCGGCAGGTGAACGCAGAGTCGTACCACGATGGGTCTTCTCGTTGTATCTCTCAGAAAGAGCACCACGTCGTCCATCTGCAAGAAAACCATTTTCTTTAGTTCGTCAGGAATCGGCAGAAAAAGTTCTCCCTACTAAACGTGTGGAGAGAGCAGAATATGCGTCGTTATTGATTGAATACAAGTCTTTAGGCTTTAGAGATTCTCCTCTTCGTAAAAAAAGTGTTTCAGATATTCGTATCAGTAACACTTATGGGTTGAGTAAAGATTCAATCATTGATGTAAAAGCAGCAAAGTTTGTTATTGCATCTGAAGATCCTGAAATGGCAGTGAAAATTGTTCGACGGGCTGTAACTCCCGGCGGTCGAAGGCGTGGTCGGGGCGGTCGAGTTGGAGGTATGGCAAGAAGGGTTCCGAAGATTGCTCCTTATAATCCTGACGCTAGAGATGCCGACAATGATGCGCTTGTTCAGGAAGGAACTATTTGGGAACGCCCTAACGGTACTGTGTTTAGAGGACTTGCAAGGGGTGCAAGACAGTTAACGGCTGGTGTCACGCTTATAGATGGTGATGGTCGCAGGGTTGATTACAAGCCCGGAGATGGAGAGGCTTCGCCTCTTCGTCGTTTAGATCGTGTAGCAGGAGCAGGACGTTTAAGGCGACGCAATATAGAAGAAGGTGCTGAAGCAGATTTTGATTCGATAGACCGTCGAGCCAATTTGAGACGTGTCCGTATGCAGCGTGCAATTCAAAGAGTTCAACAAAGTCCTGATCGTCGTGAACGAAGGGCAGAGCGGCTACGAGAACGTGCAGATAGGGACGAAGAAAGAGGTCAGGCTGACCTTGATCGTGCTGAAGCATTGCGTCAGTTCAGAATCGAACGAGACGCTTTGGATGCAAGACATCGTGAAGAGCGGGATGAACTCGAAGCAAGAAACCCACGTCGTGAACAAAGACAGCAACGTCGTGATGAAAGACTTGAGCGTATAGATGAGAGAGTTGGTCAAGGAAGGCAAGAGCGTCGTGATCGTGAAGAAGGCATAGCGACTTTTGGTGATAATGCTCGTGAAAGACGTAGAGCAGAGAGAAGGCAACGTCGTGATGAAAGGCTTGATCGTTTAGACAGGGCTGTAGGTCAACAAAGACAAGAACGTCGNGATCGTGAAGAAGGAGCAAGAGCAGAGTTTGGTGATACTGCTCGTCGTCAAGAACGTCGTAATGAAGAACGTAANCGTGCTGTTGATTTCAATGATCGAATTAAAGAAGATTTTGCTGAGAAGGGCAGAGCAAACATTGAACAGCAAGAAAAGAATCGGGCTGATAACGATATTGCTCCTGAGGAACAGCGTGTTGAAGAACTCATAGTTGGTTCAGGTGACCCTGAAACGATGGAGGCGCTTCAAAATGCTTTAGGTGAAGGCAATGCAAAAGAGCGTGCGAATGTTGTCGAAGCCATTGTAAGAGAACGGTTAGGTGACGAGAGATGGGAACGAATTAAAGAAAAGTTCGCAGAGGATAGGGATGCAGGTAGAAACGCAGAGAATGGTTTAGTTCCTGTTATGGAGGCTGTTTTCGGTAGCGACGAAAAACGTCGTGCAGCCGATGTGGATGCTCANGATATTGGTGCAGTGCAAGGGCTTACCGCTGGTGACCTCTGGGGCGAAAATGGAATAGATATTCCTGAGAATGCTTCTAAAACACAGATTTTTGATGCTGTTGAGGCAAGAATAGATGCAGGTGAAGTTGACGATCCCACATTGTTGGATGCACGTTTAGATTTAGTTATTAATGATGCAGTAGCAGCATTATCAATTTTGGATAATCCTGATCGTGATCCAGCGATTAGAGATATGAATCTGCAAATAAATTTAGGGATGGAACCTGACAATCCGGCTCGTTTGAATGCTGCTGTGGCTTCCGCTCTTCATAACCGTATTCACATGCGAGCAAGAATGCGAATAGCGGAACAACGTGATACTGCTCAGTCACTTAAGGAAAGATTGCGTCGAGAAGATCGACTTAACGTTATTGAGAACCCTCTTCCTGATATTCCAGAACCAGAAATTCCTGAAGCGGATCTTCCTGCTCTTGAAGACTTAAGAAGGGAACGGTTTGAGGCTCCTGCTTTCAGACAACGATTCGGAAACGTAGAAGCCGAATGGAATCGTAGAGGAAGACAGCCGAGCCTAAACATGGAAAGTCGAGGAATTGACGCTGACATGGCTCAACGAATTCGTAATAACGAAATGACAGAAGCCGATAAAAGAAAGATCAGAAAATTGGCTCAAGATGCATTGAGTCTTGGTCCAGATAATTCTTTTGTAGGTAGAGACCCCAACATGGAATTTCGGATTGTTAGAGAAGATGGAGAATCAGCGCCACGGTTGAGTATACGGAATAGGGAAGGTCGTGTAAAAATCATAATGGAGGGTGGTAAATACAATGCAACTGGTTCTCGTATTCAATACCGCAGAAGAGATGCTGATGGGAACTGGGGTGATTGGAATTATGACAATGAGGGTTCTTCGTCTAGAGAAATAACTCTTACACCTAGAGCAGATGGAACGTGGAAAGTTCATCAAAGCAACAACACTATGTACGTTGATCCGGGCGGTGCAGGCGTTAAGAATGCAGGTTTTGCAGGCTTTTACAATCACAATGCTTTTCTGCATTGGCACGCTTTAGGTGATTTAGAAGTCAGTGTTTCAGCCGCTAGTGACGGAAAAGTTGCTTGGGGAATGCAGGGTTTCGATGATCAAAATGCTGCTAGAAAAATGGTTGATGCTTTAGTGCCTGAGTTGGCTGCTTTCCGAACTGATGGTCCGAGTGACGGCAATATTATTCGTGATGCGGTTATGGCTGATCAGGTAGAAGAGTTGATTCGGAGAAAAGACGCTGGTGAGCGAATTACTTTAGCGATGGGTCATGGAATTCTTAGTAGAAAAGACGCTGGAAAGCATCCATGGCAGAGACAGAAACTAGATGGTTCTGATATTCCTGATTCAGATAAAGGTAAGGGAATATCGGAGTCTAGGTATGGTCAATGGTTCTTACAGAATGCGTCGTTTAGTTCTGGAGCGTTGAGGGCTAAAGACGAGTTCGGTGATGAGTTAGATCGTATAACTCGTAGAATTTTAGGTGAACGATCAGAAGACGTTACTCCTGACGAAATGCCTGAACCTGTTGATGCTTTCATACAGCCACTTAGAGGTGGAATAAATCGTCGTCCGGGTGGTTTGAGAAAAGTTAATCCAGATGCTCCTAATCATCGTGGGATAGTTGGTGATGTTGACAATCCTGATATTCAAGATAGTCGTGCTGCGTTTGAACACTTGCGTGATGGTGGGGATATTGCAGAGATTCCTGCTCCTTTGAGGAGAGATGCGCTTCAGGCTGCTTCCACTACTGATGAAGTGGATGGAGATTCTTTGTTTTTCCGTTTAGAAGGTGGTTCTGGGGTTACTGATCCTGTTTTGTTTTATAGGAGAGGTGAGGATGGGCGAGTTCCAGAAGTCAATGGTGAGAAGGTTGCAAACGGTTACATATTGAAACAACCAGATTTCGGTCATGAGAATAATATTGACGGAATGCCTGATGCTAATGGCTTGGAACAATTTGGTGCCGACAACAAAACCAGTCAAGTGAATGAAGCCTTTGGACTTCAATTAGCGGATCAACTTGGTTTTGCTAATGGTGGAATGGCTAGAAATGGCGAAGTAAATGGTGAACCAATAATGATTGGGGAATTAGCAAATGGGGTTGCTGATACAGCGGGTGTTCGTCAATTGGGTGACTTCCAAAGAGATCCTGCTGTTGTCGATAGTTTGAGAACACCTGAGATGACTGATCAAAGACTTGAAGGTGTTGTTTTGAGTTATCTCTTGGGTTCGATTGACCAACATGAACAGAACATTTTGATTTTAACAGATGAGAATGGTCAGGCTAGAGGCGTATTGCCTATTGATTTTGGTCGTATTGGGTTTTCAGATCAACCGCTTTCCGCAGGAGGGGGTGGCATAGTTTTAGCACCAAGAGACTTTTTGGCATTTCTCGAAAGAACTCATGCGGAGTCTGAAACAAATCGACTAGGCGCTGACAATATGAATCTTCTTGCAGATATAAGAAATCAGGTTTCTGATGGAGTCAGAGACAGAGAAGCCACACGGTCTGTGATTGAGTCGTTTGTAAATAGAACAATTGAAATTCTTGATCAAGATGAAGGTAATATGGGTGCTTCTATTGCTGATGATTTGTATGGAACTGGTTTTGATCGAGCGGGGATTATCGCTCAGGGAGATGGTCTTGGGGCATATGTTAGAGATAGAGCAGGCGAACTTTTAAATCAACTGGACGCTTTAGCAGACGCTTTGGCGACAATATAGGAGTAGGTGACATGGCAAAATTTATGGTTGTTAAAAGTCCAGAACCTGCTGTTATTACTTTGGAAGGGGATGATTTTAAAGTTGAAGGAAACATGGAAACAGGGGAAGCGATTTTGAATCTTCTTAATAGACCTAGTGTCGAAATGATGAATATTCCTAAAGAAGACCGATTCGATGATTTTAGAAGTGGTTCAACTTTTGGATCATTAAAGACTTGGGTAGGGGATACTGATAACCCAGAAGATGTTAAAAGACTAGAAGAAGTTATGGGTAACTGATATGGCAAAAGTAAATGCAGAAACAATCGACAAAATGAACGAATACATTACAGCACGCAACAATCCCACACGTATGAACATCGTTGAACTTGTCTCACAGTATGTATTAGCAGATTTACCAGAAGGCGAAGACAAAGAAGAATCGCTGGTCTTGTCTCGATACCACCTGTCCACGGATAGAGGAAAAGAAGATTTAAGTGCAATGTATGTTGACGCTGTTTCTTGGTTAGAAGAACAGCAAGATCCACCTGTTGATCCTGAGGGGAATGATGAGGAAACCTGATTCTTCTCTTGATGAATTTGCTTTTAAGGCTCGTACTTTTGAGTTGAGTCTTTACCCTGTCGCGATTAAAGCAGGTAAAGGAAAAAGAAGATTAGGGGGGATGGTTGGGCGTGTACCTAAACCTGCTCCTTACGATCCGGGTTCTCGTGATGGAGATAACGACGGATTAGTTCAAGAAGGAACTATTTGGGAACGTCCTAGTGGGGCTATTTTCAGAGGTGTTGCTGCTGGAGCGAGGGCACTTGCGGGAGCAACACTGGTTGATAGAGATGGAAACAAACTGGATTACAAACCGGGTGATCATGAAAATTCACCGTTGCGACGTAGGGGCGGTGGCCCAGGAGAACGTCTTCTTAGGGGTAGAGGTGAATTTCGTAGGCGAAGAGCACAGCGTCGTAGGGATCGTGCCGACAGGGAAGAAAGCAGGGCAGGTCGTCAACGTGAAGCGATAGCAGAAGCAAAAGCAAAAGAAGAAAAGTTAGGAAATGCGGTTGCCGCTGATAGTAAAGAAAGAATGCTAGAAGCAGAACGTAATGGCGATAATCGTGCAAAAATGTCTAGTTTTTTGGAAGGCTTTGTCGAAGGCTTTACTGGTGTTGAGCAGAACTGGAAAATAAACAACAGAGGCGAAAGAACCGAAGAGCAGCGAAACATTCTCCAAGGGGGAGTTCGCATGGAAGGGGAACGCCGCCGAATCGGTGATGAGGCTGGTAACGAGCCATTAACTCAACGTGAAATAGATTTTGATGATCTGGTGCTTCCTGAAGGTGTTGATCGTGAAGAACATCGTCGCAAATTGGAAGAAGATCCTGCTTATAGGGCTGCTTGGAACAGGCGTTTAGAAAATGCAGAAGTAGATTTAGAAAAAGAAGGCGAGTTTTTTGTTGATGCACCTCCACTAGATGCTGATGGAAACGTTATTCCAGATGAAGATCTTGATGTTCCAGAAGTAGATGTCCCTGAAGTAGATGCCGACGAGGTAAGAGATGTTCAGGAACCTGATCCTGATTTACCTGATTTGGGCATGGCAGACAGAGATCCCCCTTGGCCTGCAAGACGTTATGACGAGATGGAAGATCGTGAAGTAGAGCAACGTATCAACCGCATAATAGCGGCTGATCCTGAAGGGTTTAGAGGTTTCAGGTTAGATGAGCGAGATGCTTTAATTGAGGAACGTCGCCGTCGAAGAGACGCTGGCGATTGGGATGGTGATCAAATCGTAGTTGGCGCAGGTGAAACTCCTGAAAGTCAAGGAGGGGGTGCTCCTGATCCTGACGCTGACATTCCAGAAGACGATGGACCAAACGCAAGGTTACGAAGAAGATTTGATGACCAAGCAGAAGCGATAGAAGCCGCAGTTCTTGATGCTGGTGATAATGAAAACGAACTAGCAGAAGTTGAATTCAATCTAGACGAATTGGATCGTGAGGCAACTGAGGCTTTTAATGCTGGTGCTCTAGAACAAGCAGACTTGGATGGGTATGCGGANAGAATGCGTCCTGTCAGACGGTTAATTGAAGTAAATCGTGAAGAGCGTCAAGAGCGTGATAGGCGAGTTAATGCTGACTTGGATGCAGCAGAAGAAGCAGGCAGAGTTGTAGATGCTGATGTGCANGTGCCGGGTGAAGACATAGANGTTCCTGANGTCGGAAGACCAGAGGAAGGTTGGGCGCTTTATGCGGATCTTACAGATGAGCAACTAGAAGAACGCTTGAATGATGTTGATCCACCTGANTTAGATTTTCTTTTACGGGAAGAACGTCGTCGTGGTGACTTGAGGAGAAATGACAACGAACTTGCAGAGTTGCGTAACGATTTGCAAGCCAGAGGTTGGGTTAACAGAGACAGAGAAGTAGCAGAAGAACAAGAACGTCGTGCCTTGTTGGACGAGATGCTTCCTGATCTTCCAGAAGATGCTCCAGACCCTGATGTTCCGGCAAACAATCTTCCTGCTGTAGATAACGATCCAGATATTGATCCACGTCAAGGTGGAGGGTTTGATCTAGATAATTTAGAAGCGGCTGATAGAAATTTCTTAAATGATATTGCTTTACGTCGTGAAGATGAGTGGGTTGAAAGAAACTTTCCCGGTCGATATAACGAAGTAAGACGAGCGGCACGAGAAGAACATGAAAGACGGAGAGGAATTCGAGCCGATGAGTTCCAAGAGAATATCGCACGAAACGAAGTAAGGNATTTGGATGATGCTGACTTAGGGCGAATTGTCAGAGGTGAACTTGATGAAGGTGAAGAGATTAATAACATTTCACCTGAAAGACTTGCTCAACCATTTTTTGCTAGGGCGGCTAGAGAAGAAATACAACGTCGTAATGAGGAAAGACCAATAGGTAACACGCTGGTTGATCTAGAGCAATTAAGCGACGAAGAAATGGATAATCGAATTCTTCGTATTGTGGCTCAAGATCCTGTTGGAAACGACGAAGGTTTGCGTGGTCAATTACAAGGTTTGTTTAGAGAAAGAGACAGACGACTTCGTGAAGTTAACAATAACGAAAGGGATGCCACTCCTGAAGGCATTCTTCTTGCCAGCGACCGTGAACGTGTTCGTGACCTTGACAATAACGAGTTGGCTGATGAAATTGAGTTGAACAGAAATGGTGATGCTGTTAACGATGAGTTGTTGCTTAATGGTTTAGCGGAACAAAACGAACGTGCACTTCAGTTGGGTGAAGATCCACCAGATTTAGGCATTCCTGAGGATGCTGCGCCAGAGCCTCGTGATGTTGATGAGCAGTGGCGTGAGCGGTTCGATGGTTTAGACGCTGGTGAAGTTGGTGATGAAGGGCGACGACAAGAAGCACAAAACTTAGTTAATGCATTGATTCAAGACCGTCGAGATAATCCTGTAAGAGATAGAGATGTGGCTGATTGGGAAAGAGCAGACAACGCTCTTCGCGAAGCGGTATTGATTCAGGCAGATGAAGACAATATTTTGAGAATTAAAAACTTGCGTGAAGGTGATGGTCGAATAATTCGTGATTTGGAATCTCGTAATGTAGAGGCTGAATATTTGCTTCAAGAGGCTTTAAAAGGTCGGTTGACACCTGAAATGCTTGACGAAGCGATTGAGGTTTTGAGAAGGTGGGAAGGTGTTGATGCTCCTGCTGGCAACAGAGGAAGATTAACTAGATCCCTTCGCCGTCACCGACGTGAATTGATTCAATTCCGTGATCTGCCGGAAGCAGAAAACTTGGATATGGATTTCATTCGGAACATGGATCGAGATGAGTTCAACGAACTTGTTTCAAGAAGAATTCAAGGAATGGATGCTTTAAGGTCTGACATCCGTCGTGATATTGGTGACAAGGCTGACAATTTGGAACGACTTCGCAAAAATAATGCTGAACTTCCTCTTTTGTTTGAAGAGGCTCAACGCAGAAGTCCAGTTGCAAGACAAATAGGACAACAAAGAGACCTAGTTGTCGCAGGTCGAAGTGCTCTCAAAGTGCTCAATGCTGAAAATGATGCTCCTGTAGAGGGTATACCCGGTGAAACCTTAGATGCCCTTAACGACATCCCACAACGTGACTTCAGAAATGAAGACAATCCTGACGCTATTCGTGCTATCGGAGATTTGATTGAAAACGTTAGAAAGAAAATCGCTCGCCCCGGAGGACGAGCGGGTAGAAATAACGATGCAGGTAGAGGTGGTGTTCCCGCTTTAGACGGACATAAAGCAAATGTTGATCGTGCCTTAGATGATATGGATCGCCGTTGGAGAGCGGCTCCACGAGGAAGCGAAGAGCGTGCCGAATTAGGCAGAGTTAGAACAAAACTTCGGGGTCTTCAAGAGCGTATTGAAGGAGAACGGGGCATTCGTCAACGTGATGAACAAGAGCGTCGTGAACGTGCAGAGCGTTTAGATCGTGATGCAAGAGCAGGTCTCTTACAGTTGCGTGACTGGAACAATGGTCTTGATATGGATGATTTCCGTAATAGGCGTGACAATGATCCTGATGATGAAGCATTGCTTAACGACATTGAACTTGCATTAAATGCACAAGCCAATTTTGATCGTGATCCAAATGTAGCCAACATTATTGGCGATGATCCTTTCACAAACCCTCAAGGAGTCAAAGATGAGGCTAGGGAAAATAGGCGTGAATTAAGAAGAATAAGAGATTCAGTTCAAAATCGTGCGGCGATTAGAGAAAATCGTGAGTTCCTAGATGGGAAACGAGCACGAATAGATGAACTCGGTCAGATCCTAGATAACAATCCTGAAGGTAATACTGCTATTGACCGTGAAGTTAGGGAATTGTATGAGCAGGTAGTAGGTCTTCCTGATCTTCCTAGAGGCAGTGTTCGTGATGACAGAAGAAACATCAAACAACAATTGCAAGTCCTTCAAGACAAAGTTGGAGAACGAAACAATGTTCGACGGGTTAACGAAGTTGTAGGCGAAAACAACGATATTCCTCTTCGTATAGGAGAACTTCAAAACAAGATTGATGCCGGTGAGATGGGTGAAACCGACATAGACGCTGATCTTGCTGAAATTGAAGCAATTTTAGACGAAATAAATAACCTTCCACGGATCAGACAAAACGATGAGTTGAATGAACGTAGGCGTGCATTCCGTCAAGAAGTTAGAGAGTTGGACGCACAAGTCAGAGGGGCTAGGCGAGATATCGTTCTAGGACCATTGGGTGATCCTGCTCCGTTTGAAGGTGATGATGTTGTCCCAGACAATATGGCTAATCGTTTGCAACGAGTTCAGCCACGTCCTGCTGGATTAGGTATTGCTGGACGAAGAAATGCTAATGGTTTCTTTGAAATGGAATCGGTTCCAGTTGGCAATCAGGGAATGGACAGTCAAATTAAGGCTGATCGGTTTGTTCGCTCTGGTGGTGACATTAGTCAAGTACCTGATGAATATTTGGCTGGTGCTCTTTTAGAGAATGCCTCTNAAGNAGATGGNGAACGTTTCAAAATAACTNTAGTTGATGGTGGGGCTATTGGTACTACGAGAGTTATGGTTCAACGTCGCCCTGATGGGACTTATGGAAAACATGGGTTTGTTATTAAGGCTCATGAACCGGGAGATAGGGATGTAGATGGTTTAAATGAATTAGTCGGTGCAGAAGTTGCTCACCGTCTTGGTCTTCCAATATTGCCGGGTAGAGGCAATGGAAAAATGAGGACACGAAACCGTAATCAAGGCACAGTGGTCGTATTAGAGCATGGAATGAACGTCGTTGAAGGTGGCGACGATATGAGGATGGAGCCAAGATTTATACCGCGTGAGTTGAATGATCAGGAAAAAGGTCTTTCTCCTCGGTTGGATAACTTTATGGTTAATTGGCTCTTAGGAGTTGGTGATCGACATCCGGGTAATGGTATTTTGGCTCAAAACGGTGATGGTGATGTTGCTGCTATTCCTATTGACTTAGCATGGAACTTTAGAGATACTAGTCGAGATCCTAGACAATATCACTTCCGTATGGATTCAGGTCTTTTGTCAGATTTGAAGTTGGCTGCTAGTCGGTCTCCAGAAACAAGAGAACGTCTTGAAGAGCAGATACGAACAATGCTTACTAGGTTCAATGAAATGATTGGCGATGATGGTGTGAAGAATCAAATCTTTAGAGGTGGGGCATTTGAAGGAATTTTTGTGCCAAATGATGTAGCAAGTCAAATGAGAAAATTGGAAAGACATTTAGACGTTCTTGCTCCGAATGGGCAAATAGACGTTGATGAAGTAATTGGTAGATTTTTGGGTAATGCAGCACCTGCAATAGTGCGAAGCGATGTCGGCTAAAGGAACTGGTTATGGAATATTTAAATCATATTGTCAGATTGCAAGGTGATGACGAAAGCAAAGCAAATTATTTTATTCTTGAAGATGGCGCTTTCAGTATAAGATCTAATGATCCCGCTGATTTAGATGAGTGGGAAGACTATTTCAGAACCGAGGCTTCTAGATGGGCAGAAATCTTGGAAGAGTTTGAAACCCCGTGGGAAGCCTTAATCCGTAATCCTTTAACGAGGAAACTTGTAATAGAAGAAGATAATGCTGGTGAATTCCAAGATTTATTAGATGACTCCTCTGAAATGTACATTCTTGAGATAGAAAATAGAAATGGCTAAAGACGTAGCAAAGACTGTTTTGCCCAGTAAGAGGCAAGCCCTAAAAGTAGGGAAGATGATTGGGTGCACTGGCGCTCATCGTAAGGGTGATGGCTGGGGTCTTTGTGAGTCTGAAAAGTTGTTGACAATTCTTATTAAAAAAGGATCAAAAGCATATAGAGAAGCACGAGACGGCAAGAAAGAGAAATCCGCTTGTTGTGATGATTGTGCTGAAATTAAAGTAAATGCATCAGACAAGAAAGTAATGTTTAGAACTCGTGCAGAAGCGGAATCTGCTGCTGTGGAAATGGGATGTTCAGGGGCACATCAGCATGGTGTTGGCAAATGGATGCCTTGCAACACGATGGAAGAGTTTAGCGCTGTGCGTAGTTCTCCGAACGCTAGGCGTATTGTCATTGATACACCCACGATGCGTAGACAGAGACGAGTTATTCAATTACCCAAGGCAACGCAAAGAGATTGGCAGCCTTTAATCAATAGGGGTATTCGTGGTATAGAGACCTTGCCGGGCGGTGGTTTGGTAGCAGGTAAGCGTTATTACACAGATGATAGACGTGAAGAGTACGCAGATCGTGGTTTAGCAATGCCAGATGGATCATATCCAATTCGTGATGTTGGTGACTTGAAAAATGCTATACAAGCATTTGGTAGAGCAAAGAATAAACCTGCTGTAAAGCGTCATATTAAAAAAAGAGCCAAAAAATTAGGGCGTTTGGACTTAATTCCTGCTAATTGGCGCAAATCATAGACCACTACCTATAGCAGTTGCGCTGAGAACCCTTATTCGTAACATAAACTAATTTTGTTCATTTCGGCTGATGGTGCTTACCTACGCCGACTGAAAATAAACCCAATATTTAGTCGGACATACAATAAGGAGTAAGCGACTATGGCATTTGACGACAGTCGGCTGAAAGAACTTCAAGGCGCATTGCGTGAGAAGATGACAGCCAATAACGAGATTGCCGATTCTTTCAAAACTGAAGATGGTGCAATCGTAATTGATCAGGAGCGCAAGGCTGCTTTTGATCAGAACATGGGTGATATCAAAGAAATTAAATCACTCATTGACAGCATGGAAGACATGCAGACAGTTGCCGATTGGGGTAGCGAGGCTCCCGCAGAGTCTTTGGCAAAGGTTGCTGACGCAGATGGAACTATGGCTTCGGTCACCGTTCCTACCGGCGTTAAGAGCCTCGGTCAGGCTTTCATTGAGTCAGACGAATTCCAAGCCATGATGACTCGTGGCGCAGGCACCATGGATAGCCCTTATGGGACTAAAACCCTTTATGGTGATGACTACAACGTGAAAGATGTTTATTCATCTCTCCCAAGTGGTACTCCTGCTTCATTTGGAACCGTTTCTCGTGATCCAATCGTCCCACAGGCACAGCGTCGTACACGAGTAAGGGATCTTTTCCCAAGCCGTTCGACCAACGCCGCAGTTATCGAGTACTTCCGCATGAGTGGATTTACGAACAACGCAAGCACCGTTCCGGAGCGTGCATCTTCGGCCTTTGGCGCAAAGCCACAGACCACGATGGCATTCACCGGCGTGCAGGCACCAGTTCGTACCATCGCTCACTGGGAAGCCGCTCACCGTAATGTTCTTTCCGATGAACCGCAATTGCGTTCAATCATCGACAACGAACTTCTTTACGGCCTACGCCTACATGAGGATGCTCAGATCCTCTCAGGTGCAGGCACCAGTGAAGACCTCACGGGTATCTTGAACACCTCTGGTATTCAGACTTACTCATGGTCTTCAGGTGCAAGCACTCCTGTTAAGGACACCAAGGCTGACGCTATTAGACGTGCAGCGACTCTGTCGTTCCTCGCCTACTACGAGCCAACTGGTGTAATTCTTAACCCCAACGATTGGGAAGACATCGAATTGACCAAAGATTCAAATGGTCAGTACTTGATGGCAGTTTCCATCGTTGCTGGTGCAGAATCACGCATCTGGCGTATTCCTGTTGTGGACACCCCCGCAATCGCTTCGGGCACAGCCCTTATCGGTTCGTTCGGTCAGGGTGCCCAGTTGTATGACAGGGAAGAGGCCACAATCCGTGTCAGCGAACAGCACAGCGACTTCTTCGTTCGGAATGCAATCGTCATTCTGGCCGAGCAGCGTCTAGCCCTTGCGGTTAAGCGCCCAGAGTCGTTTGTCAAAGTCACATTTGATGCTGCTCCCTAATTAGGAGACAGTGAATAAGTCAAAAGACTGACACTGACAACAAGTAAAACCCCCCAGAGCAATCTGGGGGGTTTTTACATTCTAAGATAAGAATATGTTTCTTTTTCCTGACAAGTTCAAGGCTCCTTGTCATCGTTGTGATGAGCCTTTAGAGTATCGACGCATACGAATGTGGTACACAAATGATTATGAGTATCCGGTTTGGGTTGATGAAGAAAATAGTCCCAGATGTGTCAAAAACACTCTTCATTCTCCGTTAAGCCAAAATACTGACTTGACAGACTTGTATGACTTGTGATAAAATATATAGATAAGGACAAAAGAGAGTAAGGGACGAGTTGAGAGAGACTTCTAAAATTAACCAACGACGTACTCGCGCTTTGCATCAAAAACAACGTGAGGACAAAATTGCACAAGGGTGGCAGTTTTCAGATGAGTACCACGGTGCAGGTCTTCCGTTAGTTAAAGGGCGACGGTTCAAATTTAAACCAAAAGAATTTATTTACAAGGGAGTTAACTACGGCATTGTGAGTAAAGCAGGTTGGTACAAGTTCATTGAACATNTAATTCATCCGAATGGTAGCGAATGGATTGAGTGTTATGGGCCGTATACGAAATCTGGTTCTGCTAAAACAGGTTGTGGATATCAATCCTTTGATGCTGATTGCATTGTGCAAGTGGAACGCAAGTTAAAAGATCCTATTGCGGATCATAAAGCCCGTAAGGAAGAAGAATTAGGGTAAGACTTCGATTCTTGAATGCCCATCGTCTGTAAAGGATAAGTGGGCTTTCTTTGCTTCTTTGATTACTAACGTCTTATATGTTTGGTTAGGTCTAGGAGGCAACAATCCTCCGTCGCGTTTCATTAGTCGCCGTTGGTAAACATCTTCGTAGAGAAACTTCATGGATTCTTCTGTCCATTGAGGGTATTTCATTATGAACGATTCGTTGACATAGGGATCGTAACGGACACTGTAAGGAGCCTTATCCCACATTAAAGAAGGTTCTAAAGGTTCTTCAGTAGGTATTCCTCTAATAAATGCGTGAACGTTTTTTTGTTTTTCTTTTAAAACTCTTTTACGTCCTGCTGGTTGAACTGCAAATTTGACATCTTTAAGTGTGATTTCTTGAACGTGGTCAATTACTTTGCCTTTGTTTTCACCAGTAAGGGCACGCACGCTAAAACAGTTCTTATGAAGGTTTCTATAAACCTCGACTCTTTCTGAGTTTTGCATTTTAGGGGTTATTTTCTAAATACGAATTCCACATTGATCTATGAACTAAACATTCTTTACAAGAATCGACAGGGTTATCAGGCAAAGTTCCTACTACTTCAGGGTTTGCTGCATAAACCTGTCCGACGTAATAGCAATGTCCACAAATGCCATCTACTTCTTTCCAAGCGCCTACATCTATGGCAGTGTCCAAAGCATCAACTACTTGGTCGATTGTCATAGATTCTGGAACAGGCATAAATTAATCTTATCTGATTGGGCAGGCTCCTGTAGCACAATCGTCATCTAAGAGTTCGCTGATCCCAGCACCGATAAGAACTTTTTCATTGTTTACTTTTGAAAGTATTTCTTCGTATCGTTCTTCTGTTATTTCCTCTAAAGGTGCTTGAGCAAAACCGTGTTCGCTATGCAAAAGGAATGAAACCGATTTCATTGTTGGCCAGTTTTCTTTTAAGAAATCTTGAACACTTTCCAATTCTCCGGGTTTGATGTAAACAGTTACTGAAACAGCATTATCAGCCCATTCTTGCTGTATCCGACATTGAAGTTCCAATTGTTCTACCGCAGTCATATCGTCAGCAATAATCGTTCCTTCTGGGAATTGGCAAGGGAATTCAACAACTTTTGTTTTGTTGTCGTTTTCGACCCATTCAACGTGGTATCCACGCTGTTCGCAATAGTCCAAGAGCGGATCTGTAGAAGCCATCCGAACTCTACGAATGTGGTGTGTGCTGTATCCGGGATGAACTCCGGGAGTTACTCCAGCGAGGAGACTTAATGTTCCGCTTGGTTTAACAGTTGTTAGACGGACAGAGGTTGGCCATTCTTTGTATGACGACCAGAAAGCGTCAAAATTGTAAAGCGCTTCATAAGCAGGTGAAAGCCAATCTAGTTTTTCTAGTCCTTGAGTAACACCAGTGATTCCAAGTCCAAGGCGCATATTTTTGTTTGTAATTTCATCTGATTCTCGATCAAGATAAGGAAGGGCAGCAACAGCCTTTTGAACTTTGTAGAGAAGTTTTGAAATATCAATTAGTTCTTCTTGGCTTTCTATGTTTGGCAACATTATTTCTGCCAAATTGCATGATTCTCTATTAGCAAGTCCAATCTCAGCGCAAGGATTTGTTCCTTCGATTGTTTTATCTTCGTGGATTTCATGGCGGCGACCATATTTACGTGATGCGTCAAGATTGAATAGTCCGTAAGGTTCGCCGTTCCCTTTGTAACCTTCCCAGAAGACATCTGGAATGCCTTCTATGTCGGAAGTTACGATGCTGTTATTGGACATTGCACGATGGTGAGGCACGTTTCCTAAGTCCCATCTTTTTGCATGAAGGTAATCAATATCGAAAGGACTACCNAGTGCAATCTCTGCNCTTCTGCGAACGTTTCCTGCAACGACCACTGAACCAATAATGTTGCAAATATCGAGAACTTCTACTGCGCGAAGATTTCGACCGATGGCTTCGTTCAAAACAGCACAAATTTTAGTAATACCTTCTATTAGTATCCCCGGACCAGACGCAGTTCCTCCAAACGTGCGAATAGGTTCCCCTGCTGCTCTGATCAGTTGTGTCGAATAAGTGAATTCGGCGGGGTCATCCTCACTTCCCAAGTATGTCTTAACGGCACGAAGAAGACATTCAGCCCAACCCTCTCGTTTATCTGGAACAATGTAATCAGCATCTGAAACNTCGTGGTTATCTACTGCGCCTTGACGTACCACACCAAGACGAATTGGATTTAGAACCGAGAAGCCAACTCCACCACCAAGCATGAGGCGTTCAAACATCCAAGAAAAATCTTCTGGTTTTTGAATATCAACAAACCAGCAATTACAAAGACTGTCTCCACCTAAACGAAAATTATTAGGAGTGCCCAGTTGCCAAAGCATACGTCCACCGGGCATACCTTTTAAGTTAAACATGTAATCGAACAAGCGTTCTGCTTCTTCGTCACTTAGTTCAGCACCTATATCATTAGCACCATCTACAACCCGTCTGCATGTCTCCAGCCACTCTTCAGTTTGCCTAGTTTCCTCGTCTACAATTCGGGCATAAGTCCGTTTATAAACTATGTATCCAAGTCCGTTAAACCCCCAAGGAGGTGTTTTTTGGGTGTAGGGTTCTAAAAATTCTTTACTGAGCATTACTTCCTCTGATTGTCTGCCGTGAGGCGTATTTTTATTTGGGGGGACTCACAGTATGACACTACTTGTAAATACTGAAAGGGTTAAATTAGACCTAAATCTTTAGCCTTTTGTCTAGTAATTCGTGTTCCCGCTGCTGCTACTACGACTTTTGCTAAATGGTTTTGTGTAACCCATTTCCTTTCTACGACATCTTCCTCAACGAGGAATTCGTTTTCGTTCTGTTCGTCCTTAAAAAGTATGGAGTGGTCATCTTCGTTGCAATCCCCTGTGGGGTGACCGCAAACAATGCAAGGTCCAAAACTGGGCGCGACAAAAGTCACTCCGGGAATTGAGATTTCATCATTTCGACCAACCATCTTTAGACACTACACCAAAATTTTGGTTTGTGGGGACACGCGAAAAGGGAGAGCCGAAGCCCTCCCTTAACGTTGGCCGTCGCTTATAGGTTTAACGCCACATTAGCGACATCCTGTATTGTCAGATGTTTCAGTTTCAGGAGAAACATCCTATTCCTTCAGTGTTAGGAAATATCTGACTCTACAAGATCCTCTTTTTCCTCCGCATAACGCTCGTCTTTACCAAGTTCGCTATATGCGTGATCAAAGAATTTGTCATATTGGTCTGGATAAAGCATTTCCAAAGCCTTGTGAGCCTTGTAAGCAGCAGTCATCTTTCGACGCTGGCGAACTTTCCGAGCCTCTTTTGCTTTTGCTGCTTCTGCTTGTTCTTCTTCATTGGGTAGCGAGGAAGATAGGAGTTGGTCCAATACTTCCTGCTCCGCTGGGGTGATATCCACGGCAATCCTCCTCAGTTAAGTTAAATAGTAAATAACCGTGTGAAAGTAGATTACAGACTTTGAACTATTGACACAAGGGAATATTAAGAATTTTTTTGGATGTTATTTAAAGAAATGAAAATGATTTTTAAAACAAGAACTAAGAAAAAGAATTTATAAGCGTCTATAAAACCAATGCCGGGTTGTAGAAAATCGGCGCTTGGGAAAGAATTCACAAGGATATTATTGAGAAACATCAATATAGTGCCACCAATTGCACTAATAATGCTTGCCCCCATGATTACGCCAAATAGCGCACCAGATCTTGATTGTTTTTTTACTTTCATGGGCGGATTTCCCGTCATTCGGTTAATTATTTTATCAAATTCATTATCAGCGTTCATTATCATCCTCACTATTAACTATTTGTGAGATTCTAGACTTAGATAAATCAAAACGTTCTGCGAGTTGTGACAGGCTATGTCCTTTTTGCCTTAAAGTCATTATAAGTCTGTTTCTTCTAGTTAAGGTTAGTTGCTTCGACATCAAACGCGATAGTACCTGATACAGAGGAGACATGCAATGGGGTACACTTTTAAAGATTAGATTAGGGGTTAGGAGCGTCCAACTATGCCGATTCCAGATACTAGTAGAGATACTGAGGGTGGACCGCGCAGAAGGCGCGCCCGTTTGGTAGATCGTGCTAATAGGGCAATTGGGCGAGGTATACAGCGTCTTCGTGACCGCAACAGACGGCGTAGGTAATTAGTATGGCATTAGCAACTGTTGCAGATTTAAAAAAATACATGGACATAACTTTTTCTAATACACAAGAAGAAGCGGCTCAGATGATTCTCACTGGATTAGAAGCCGATTTAGAGCACTACATTGGAAGACCTGTTACGGCAGCGTCTTTCAGCGAGACTTATGTAGCAGAAGCAAATTACACAGGCTCTTCTGCATATAGTTTTTTCTATGATTACAACATTGATAGAACGCTAACTACGGTTACGGATGTGACTAAACCTCCGTATGTTGTGTACACCCGTCAAACTCCAATAGTTTCAGTTGCTTCAGTCACCGTACAAGGGCAAACAGACTCCTCTGCCACGACACAAACAGTAGGTAATGATTATGTTGTCCGAAGATATGGAATAGACATGTTTCGAGTTAATGATAATGACAAGATTGTTATTAATTACACTGCTGGTTTGGATTCAACGGC
Source organism: Gammaproteobacteria bacterium (assembly GCA_002723195.1). Classification (GTDB taxonomy): domain Bacteria; phylum Pseudomonadota; class Gammaproteobacteria; order Pseudomonadales; family Pseudohongiellaceae; genus UBA9145. Next base: position 40,423 of record PBNR01000003.1, read on the forward strand.
AGATAATACTAGTGCGCTTAAACTTGTTATTTTGCGTGCCGCATCACGAGAAGTTCAGAACTTGCATGATGATGTAGTAGGTATGAAAGATTTAACTACACGAAATGTTGCCCCAGTCGAAACAGGCTTTACTCCGGAGGAACTGAATTCCGTCAAACGATGGCGGCGCGTAAGGGTGGCTTAGGAAATGTCACGCGTAGAAGTAAAAGGCGTAGCGAGAACTAAAGCCTATTTCAAAGGCATACAACGACGTGCTATGAATTTCAGTGCACAGTTACGTTGGGCTAGAGACGAAATCAAGAAAGCAAATAGACAAAACTTTGCTACACAGGGAATGACTTCAGGTAAAGCATGGAATGCTCTGGATTTAGAGTATCAGTCTTGGAAGATTCAGAATTATGGTCCGTTGCCAACAATGATTCGTGAAGGTGATCTTTATCGTGAACTNACGACTCTTTCTGGTAGGGCTAATCATATAGGTTTAAAATCTGCTCAATTTGGAACAGACTTGGATTACGCAAAGTTTCATCAAACTGGCACTAGGTTTATGCCTGCTCGTAAGATTGTGTTTGTACCAAAAGATTTTGCTCGTCAGTTNGGCGAAGAAGTAGGGGAATATCTAGTATTCGGCAAGAAGGGAACCGCTGAATATAGGAAGTTGAAAGCGGCGGTATTTGACTAATGGTTGCAACAATGGAAGGCCCAGCAGCGGCAAAAAAATATGTAAGCGATTTTCTAGCGTCTGATTTACCTACACGCTGTATGAATTATCGTAATACTTTGACATTGTCAGATTCTGAATTACCTAATCCAGTCAAGTATCTAACCTATGAACCATTAACAATGGACAATTGGCCGACAATCATTACTTTGGTTGAAGCAACTTCTCAAATTATTCGTGATGATGTAACAGCCGGTTTACATCCTGTTTATCAAGTCGTTTATCGAATGCGAACGTATGTTTGGGTTCGTGCCATTGGTCCAGATGTAGTCACGACAGCACGAGACAACATGACGATGGTAGTGAGAGATGCTCTTTTGGATCGCCCTGCGTTAAGAGATGCTACAGCCGCAGGAACAGACGCAGATATAAAAGTAGATGAAGGAACAATTACAGAAGACTTTTCCGACTTAACTCTTCTCAAAGGAGAACGATTTTTAGCGGCTTCATTTCTTTCCTATGACTTAAGTCTNTACGAAACAATNACTAGAGCAGANAAAGCAACNATGTTGACTGGNGTNGTTNCNGAAACTCAAATTCCTAAAGTTCCTAATGCTCCAATTCTTACAGGTGCCGTTGCAGGAGATACCAACGCTGTCTTGACTTGGAAGGCACCTACATGGGACGGTGGAGGCACNTATGTTATTACTGGTTACATAATTCAGTTCTCCACGGANAAAGGAACAACTTGGACAACTACTGTTGCAGACACTGGTTCNACCAATCCNACACATACAGTTCCTAGTTTGACTAATAACACTTCTTATTTATTCAGAGTTGCAGCCTTAAATGGTGCAGGAACAGGTGCATATTCGGCTTCTTCAATCGCTGTAATACCTACATCTTGATTATGGGTAGTAGTGGTATTGTTGTCTACAGGTCTGATACCTGCCGTGAAACACACTTTAGGGCATGTAAGATTTGAAAACGTAAGTTCGGAATAAGCCAAGTGGAGGCGCACGAATGCCGGGAGTAGTAGTAAATACCGCAGTTCGCAGTGGTCCAGCAACTACTGGGGAAGTAGTCTCTGGGCAGGCGTTTTTTGTAGGAACCTCAGTTCGAGGAAAGTCATCAGAAGCAGTTCTTGTCCGCAATCTCACTGAATACAAAAAGTTTTTCGGTGGGTATGTGTCAGGAAATCTGTATGCCCATGCTCAAACATATTTTGAGGAGGGTGGAAGTCGTTTATACATTCAACGAGCCGTAGCAGATGATGCTGCCGCAGGTGCAAAAACTTTTGCAGATAGTGGTGGTTCTACGGTGGCAACATTTACTGCCGCAGATGTTGGAGCGTGGGCTTCAAATCTGACCGTGCAGGTGTTAGCCGGTGATGTTACTGGTGTTCGCATTCAAGTTGTTCTTGATGGCGAAGTTGTTTTGACAACTAATGATCTTTCATCTTTGGATGAGATCGTTAATACAATTAACGGTTCTAACGATGTTAAGCATCTTGTGACTGCTGCTAAGGAGTCAGGTGCTTCAAATATGCCAGTTACAACTAGCGCTACTGCTTTAACTGCTGGTGCTGATGGAACATTGGTTACAGATGCAAGTTCTACAGATAACTATGTTGAGGCTTTGGGTCGCATTGCTAAGGATCTCGGTCCGGGTGCTGTTGCTATTCCGGGTATTGCTTCGACAAACAGTTATTGGCATCATTTGATTGATCATGCAAAATCGAATGATCGTATTGCTATTTGTGCGTTTGCTTCAACTTCCACTATTTCGGCAGCAAAAACTTCTGTAAGTTCTGCTTCTCCTGCTCTTTATACGGATGCTGATGCTGAATATGCGGCATTTTATTATCCGTGGGTAAAGATTCCAGATCCAGCAGAGGCTGCTTTATCAGTTTCTATTGCTCCTGACGCATATGTTTGTGCAAAGCGAGCAAAAGCCGCTAATGATGCTAAAGGCCCATGGCGAGTCGGAGCAGGTTTGATTTCAGAAGCCGCTTGGGTAAGTGGTCTTTCGATGCCTACGACTGAAACGATGAATAAGGCTAATGGCGACTCATTGGATAATGCTCGCATCAATGCTTTGAGAGTAGTCAATGGCAAGGTTCGTGTCTATGGTGCTCGTTCAGTATCATCAACTGAGAATGACTGGAGATTCATTACTTCTCGTGACACGATTAATCATGTTGTTTATCAGTGTGAGAAGCGTCTTGAAGATTATGTTTTCCAAACAGTTGATGGTCGTGGCGCACTGTTTAATGATGTTAAAAATTCAATTGTCGGTATTCTTGAACCAATCCGTAAAGCAGGTGGACTGTATGAGGCTTACGCTTCAGATGGAACTCGGTTAGATCCGGGTTACACAGTTACCGTCGCTGATAGCAACAACCCAGCAGCCCAATTAAATATTGGTCAAGTAACTGCGGATGTTGCAGTCAGGGTGTCTGCGGTTGGTGATAAAATTACTGTCAATATCACCAAGTCGAATATGACGGCTGGCGTTCTTTAAAGGTTAGGAGTTTAGATTAAATGGCTGGACAGAAACTTTCACAGCGGCAGATTGTCGCAAAGATAGAACCAGTAGAGACAACTTCACCACGCATTGACGGCTATTTTGCCCAAGTAAGTGGTGGCGAGATCACCGCAGCGGTTGAAAAGGTTTATGACGGTGGACAGCGTTTCCCTGAAACCCTTTGTGCTCCTGCTGATATTGGTGATGTCACTGTTACTCGTCACTATGAGAGTGAACGTGATGGAACAAAGTTGGAACTTTTACGCCCTCTAGTAGGACAGGCTTATTACAACGTCACTATCACAGAATTAAATTGTGATTTAGAAGTTGCTAATACAAGGCGACACTACACAGAGGCTTTGTGTGTAGGAATGACCGAGCCAGATGGTGATGCTTCTTCGGGTGCTCCCGCCTCGTACAGCCTTACTTTCTCAATTGGTCCTCTTGCTTCTTAAGCAATAAATAAAATATAAATAACNTAAATAAACTAAACTTGAAACACCTGTTTCTCTAGGTGTACCATTTGGTGTATTCAAGTCGCATGTCAGGAGTGTCTATAATGGCAGATGATAAAACTATTACTATGGGTTTAGAAGAAACGAAACCTTCTATTGAAGATCGTGCTAAAGCCAAACCAACAATTCTTGATCAATTACGGACAGAAATCGAAAAAAAGGTTGAACGTCCAAGTATCGAGATAAAAGTTCCAGAACGTGAAGGTGTTGCAGTTCGTTTTTCACCGAACATCACTCAACAGCAATTGCGTGCTTGGAGACGTAACTCAGGTGAGAACTCTAAGGATGGCTTTGATCCGTTAAAGTTTGCTTGTTATGTAGTTGGTTCATGTTGTGAATCAATTTTAATGAATGATGAAGTTGTTGTAGATCAGGATGGTGTAGAAGTCACTTTTGCTTCTCAAGAAATTCTTGATATGACAAATGATGTCCGACCTATTCCTGATGGAATTCGTAGGTTCTATGGGGTTGACCCCCACCTTGAAGCCACGGCATTGACTATTTTGGATCATGCAGGATATGGAGACGAGGTAGAAGCAGAGGAAAACCCTACGAACGAATAATAGAAGAATTTACTGATTCTGCTGTTATTCAAACTGCGGCACGCCTTGGCGAATTATGGGGTACAGATCCCATTAAAATACTAGATGTTACCGAAGCAGAGTGGGCTGTTCGGATAGCATGTGCAGAGGTGATTGCTGCTGATCGTGCGGAAGAAGAACGTAAGCGAGAGGCTAAATCACCTAGATAGACAGTATTAGTTAACCTACGGAAGCCCTTGCTATGGCAGTTGAACAGAAAGTAGTCATCAAGGTAGAGATCGACCCAGATCTCGGTAAAAGTGCTGCCATAAATGCTTTTCTCACAAAGTTAGATCGCACAACTAAAAAGACTAGTAACACTTTAAGAGTTTTTGACGCTGGTTTTAAAAAGATGGGTGTCACTGTAGGTAAAACCACTGCCAAATTAATGGATTTCGGCAAGACGCTGCTGAAACTTAATTTGAAAGTATTTGCAGTTGAAATCGCTGCGGTTACAGCATCTATGTTAGCCATGAAAGCAGCATTGGCTGTTGGTAGTGGTTTTATGAAAGCGTGGACTAACACAGTTAAATTTGCGCGCGCGGCTACGGCTGGTCTTGCGGCATCTGTAGTTACTTTGGCTTCCTCTTTGGCTGCTGCACATCGCCAATTCCAACAGTTTCAGTTGGCTCCATTTGTAGGAGGTCTTAATCAGGCTAGAACTGCTATGGCAGGCGCTATGACTGCAATGCCTATGTATGGGCAACAAGCATCACAGGTCGCCGCTGTTTTGAGTAAGGCTGGAATTCAGGCTGGAAATGTACAAGCGGTTGTACGACAAATAGGTGATATGGCCGCTGGAGATAACAAAGCATTTACTAATCTTGCTCAGGCTGTTGCAAATGTACAAAAGACAGGAAGTAGCGCCGCAGGTGTTCAGGCTTTACAGGCTATGGGACCACAGTTTCAGAAAAGCGCACAGCAAGCAGGCGCTATGGGAGGCAAGGAGTTCATTAATGCACTCCAGAGCGGAGCGTTAACTCCAGAAGCCTTTCAAGGCTCTGTAGCGGCTCTAAGCACCACGTTGTTTGGTGGTGTTAAAGAAATGATCACTCGTTTGTATGTTCGTTTAGCAAGTATGGGTGAAATCTTCTTAGATCCATTGCGTAATGCTATGGGTGAAATTGAAAATATTGTTGCTAATGGTTTGTTCCGTATTTCAGGTGCTATTCGTGCATTTGGTTTAGAAACATTTATTCCGGGTTTTGTCAATATGTTGGCAAAGTTCACGGATTGGATGGTCATTTTAATTAATCGTGATCTTCCCAAGTTGATGGGCTATTTCGGTGCTATCCGTGCTTGGTGGGGTGACTTTAAAGAAGGAACTTCAAACTTCTTTGGAAGAATGAGTAAGGGTTTACGAGGCTATTCAGATGCCGCTAGTGAAGCATGGGGAATGACAAAGAATTTCTTTGGTTCTTTGGGTGGTGGTTTTGGTAGCCGAATGTCTAAATGGCGTGAAGGCATGGAGCAAAACGGTCAGGCTTTCCAACAGTTCGGTACGAATCTTGGTGATGTGGTTGTCGCTGGTATTTCGGTTGTCGCCAGAATTGGAGACTTGTTTTTTGAAAACCTTGACAAAATAAACAATTTCTTGCGTTTTCTTGCCGACAAGGTGTTTCCTGCGATTGAAGGTTTTGCTGGTGTCTTTGTTCAAGCATTCATTACTGCATTGCCTTGGATTCAAAAAATAGTGGATTTACTTTTACCTGTCATTTCAGCGTTTTCGGGTTTAGTCGGAATGGTTTCTGGTGCTGGGGGCGGTTTAGGAAGTCTTGCGATAGTCGGTGGTATGGCCGCTGGTGGTAGAGGGATAATCGGCAAAGTAGCGTCCAAAGTTGGTTTAGGCGGAATGGCTAGCAAGGTAGGTGGGGGCTTGTTGAGTGCGGGTCTTAAGATTGCTCCCAAAATGAGTTCCATGGGTGGCGCTATGGCTCTTGGTGGAGGAGCGATCCTCGGTGGCGGATATTTACTGAACAGAGGTATGCAATCTGAAACAGGGGCCGGAGGAGCATTGCAGAGTGCCGCTGGTGGAGCGGCAATTGGTGCCGCATTTGGTGGACTTCCGGGCGCTGTAATCGGAGGAATTTTAGGCGGAGCAGTTGGCTGGTTTAAAGGTAATAAAGAAAAAGAACGACAGAAGAAAGCCGGTAAAGAACTTGGTAATACGTTAGTCACAAATCTTATTGATGGCTTTGCGGATATGACTCCTGCTGAAATGCAGACGGAAGCAAACAGACTTAGAGCACTCGCAGGAGATGAATCTAGACTAGATAAAATGGCTAAAGAACAAAATGTAAGCCAAGACGCTCTTACCGCTTCTTTAAATCAAAATATACAACGACTAGATGCCGCAATCAGAATTAACACCAATCAATACAGGACTGGACAGACCAGAGATAGAAACAAATGGTCTGCCGACTATACAACTACTGGAATGGTTTCCACGTATATGGAAGGCATTATGAATGATGCCAAAATGGGAACTCAAACATTCCAAACGGCAAATAACTTTGAAGCAGGTGCAAATACCAGAGGTGCGATGTCAAGCCTCTTGCAATTTGTTGAAAATGGTGGCGATCTTAGTAGCGGTGAAGGTTCTAAGTTGGCTGCGGCTGCTATAAACGAAATAGAGCAAGAAGGTATCAATAGAGGTCACCGTGGAACTAACCTCGGCAGGTTTGTGCGAGATGCTGGTAGAGGTTTAGTATCAGCGTCGCAAGCAGGTGGTTGGAATGTGAATGCAGATCAACTTTCGATGCTTACGACTGATTTAGAAACGATTGGCACTGCTTCAGATAGAGAATTCGCTAGTTCTCCGTTGTGGAACTCAATCAGGGAAATGGGAGAATTGGCTGGCATTAAAGATATGGATCAAATGTTAGAAAGTGCTTATAACGCTAGTAATCCAGATGCTGCGATAGCAGCGATTAGTGCTCAGGTGCATTCAGATGCTGCTAAAGAAATTGTGAATTTGAAAGATGCTGCAAAGATTACTGCTGAAGAATTTGCCTCTTTAGCAGATCAACTTCGTTCAGGATTTATCACCACTCCAGAAGATGTGGCTCAGTCACAAAAAGTAATAGAAGCAGATCGACAACTAGAGGCTTACTGGAAGCAGCGGCAAGCAGGTGATACAAGAATTGGTAATGCAGGAATGGCAGGACTTGGACTGCAAGGGTCAGCCGGACAAGGATATGGAGCACGCTGATGACTGGAACAGTAAAGGTTTTTGTAGAAAGTACTGATGGAAATCTTGTTGATCGTCGTATGGCTCAAGTTCAGCGAGTTGTGTTGAAACAACTTCAAAGAGAAGAAGAATTAAGTGTGTCCGCTTCGCCGGGTACTGCTGATAATGAACAATTAGCAAAAGTGGAATTGTCCTATGGGGGTTTTCCTAACACAATTAAAAGAAAAACGCTAGATGCTAATTTGTTGTTTTTTGAATTTCCGTTTGGACCAAAAGAAGTTCAATATGGAGATCATGCTTTGAACTATCAAGAAATTAGACGGCCGGGTCGGAAACCTTTGTTGCGGGCGGTAGCGCCTAAAAATAGGACTATTTCTATGAGCGCTGTTATTGCTGATCGTAGAACGCGTGGGNTGGGGTCTTGCGAACAACAACTTCAAACATTGAAAGACATGGCAGAAGCAGATTTAGATCTTCAATTCCGTCATGGTTATGTAACTTTTCCTTCAAGGCTTCGTATCACTTCTTTAGGTATCAATTCCAGAGAAAGAAATCTTCAAGGAGAAATTACTAAAGCACAAATTGATCTGTCTTTGAAAGAAATTTTGCCATTAAATGTTGACATTATCCATCTTGCGTCGATTCTTGAAGAACCGGAAAAGATAGCAGCAATTCCAACAGAAGAAGAAGAAAAAGAGAAATCAGTGCCTGATGGGGAGCAGATGTCACGCGGTGAAGATGCTTTTGCTGAAGAAGATCCTTACCATGGGATTGAGCAATATTTGGAAGATCGCCCTACTTTGAACACAGCGGACGCTGCATTATTGCGAAGTTTTTTGTAAAGAGGCTTTTATGGCTGATTCAATTTCTGTACTTCAATTAGGAGACTTAAAAGTTGCTGAGGTAGGAACTGAGCGAACAGCCGAAATATCGGAATCTGTTACAGAATTAAATGTTCAACTTTCTTCTCGTCAACCAAGTTCAATAATTTTTAAAGTTTATGATCCTGATTTTAAAATGTTTAATGCAAATTATTTTCAAGTACGACGTGAAGTTTCATATCTAGGATATAAATATGAAATTGCATCTGTGACTATTTCTCGTATGCCTGGCACGCCGGATGCTGTTCATGTGAGATGTGGGTCTCGTGCTGTTCAAAAATTGGCTAGAGATAAAGGTGCTTTTACTTGGAATGGTATTACTGCTGCTGAATTTGCGAGACAAAAAGCAGACGAATTTGGTATGCAAATGTTTATTCAACAAAGTATTCAAGTTGATTCAATAACCAGAATACAGTCTGATGAACGAGATGAATCAACGTGGGATGTTTTACAGCGTTTAGCAGCAGACCTTGAATATGTGTGTTTTGAGGCTTACAACGTTTTGTATTTTACTTCTGAAGATTATTTACTGGAACGTCAACCTCATATATCTGTAAACATCGGAAGTGGGGAGGATGGCGCTGATCCTGAAGATCCGTGGTATCCGTATGCTTTTACTGTTCAAACCAATGATGATGATTGGGCAGGTTCTTCTCTTACCGTAAAGTTGCCTCGCGTTAATGCTCAGGGGTTGCGACCCGGAATGGGTATTCAATTGTTGAGGGGTGGTGCTTTTACTGGTACGACACCGGGAGCCGGTGGAACTTTTGAAGCCCGCGTTCCGACGCGTACCCATATGGTGACAGATGTGAAATGGCCGGAAGGGACAAATGAGCCGGTCAGTGTAAATGCAAGAACTTTGAAAGAAACAGGCGATACAGTTGCAGATACTTCAGTTGGTCGTGGTGTTATTCCTTTCGGTTCAAGGAACTTACAAGAAGGAGACACTGGCAGTGATGTGCAGCGTTTACAAATGGCGCTTGGAATGCCAGAGAACCTTCAAGATGGGGTTTTTGGAAAGCGGACTCTTTCTGCTGTAAAAGCATGGCAGAGAGAAAATAAACTTGGAACAGCAACTACTACACAAATTTCAGAAGTTGATGCTGCTGACCGAAGTTTCTTTGGAGAACTATCTCAGATCACCACTTATGATGTTGATGGTATTATTGATGCTGATGACTGGGGAATCTTATTGGCGGCAGAGCCTACGGTGAGACGATATACGGAATGGGCTAATGTGGATATGAGCGCTTATGCTGCGGCCTTTACGAATAGCAGTACGAAAACGGGATCTGTTAGTGAAACAGAAGATACAATTTCACCAGTTGCTGGGGACGAGGTTGGAAATACGGGCAGTGATCTTGATCCTGCGGATAGAAAGTATTTCTTCTAATGTCAACAAATTATTCAACTCCAAATAAACCAGCGTCTAAAAAAGGAACAATTTCAGGGTTCTATCAAGGCGTTGTCACTTCAGTCCTTGCTACAGAACTAGATCCATATCAGATCAAAGTAGATGTTCCAAGTTTAGGACACGCAGATGCTGGTCCATATCCTTATGTCGGTCCTCCACCACAGGTTGCCGATAATGTTTGGGTGAGTTTTGTTGCAGGACGCGAAAACGATCTGATTATTTTTAATGCAGGTCACCAAGATAATGATGATATTACTGAGGGTGTTTACCGTTTCGGTGGCGCTACGGAAGAGTTAGGGGTAACGGTTCATGTTGAACCCACAAGCCATGCAAATTCTAACCGTGCTTCTCTGAGGTTGGATAAGACACAACTCACAGGTGGCAGTGGAACTGCTGGGCTTAATGGCGCGATGGCAGGTGATTTTGGGGTTTATGATGCCCAGACGGGTGGCTGGTCATTGTTTTCTAGTGGTGCTTATGGCGGATTTTCAGACACTACATGGAATGGTGTTTCCAGAAGTTCTTTAGCGACTACTCAAAACACTGGTTTGACGATTTACGCTGGAAATAAGCATGGCACTCCAAGTGGCAATTTTTATCGTGGTTTTACGATCAGACCTAGTTACGACGGTAATAACGATGGTACTGGCTCTGAAATTTTGTATATGAATTGGTTTGATGCGACTACTGATGGTCCAACTGATCCAAGTAGTAATGGAAATAGTTATTACTGGCTTAATTGGGGCCAGTATGGCTATATGAACGGTTCGATTCATCCGGGTTCTGATGATACTTTTGATCTTGGGTGGTCGAGTTATCGTTGGGACGACATTTACGCCACGAATAGTTCTATCCAAACATCTGATGTGAATCTTAAAAAAGACATAGAAGATACTGATTTAGGTTTAGATTTCATTAAAAGTCTTCGTCCTGTTTCATACAAATGGCGTGAAACAAAAGGCGAACCGGGCACAAGAAAGCATTACGGACTTATAGGGCAAGAAGTTGAAACTGTTTTAGGAGACAAAGCATCAGAAACTGCTTTTTGGACAAAAACTACTGCCCCAGCAGAAGAAGAACTAAAGCAAACAGAAGTAACAGGTCCAGACGGAGCAACGTATATGGATGGTCCTGTTCGACCGGCAAGAGACGAAGAAACCCGTCAAGGGTTGAGATATGGTGAATTAATAGCACCTTTNATTAAAGCAATTCAAGAGTTGGAAGCACGTATTGCGGCTCTGGAGAGTTGATGCTTCTATACTTATAAGTGGCACGAAGAGGGGATTCATAAGGCCACTAATATAGAAGGTGTAGACAAATGTCAATCCCCGCAAAGAAAGGCGTTGACCTTTCGTTGTTGCATCCACGTTTCGTGAAGAGACTGGAAGCATTTTTTAATGATCCGCGTATAAAAGGGCGAGTCCGAGTGACTAGCGGATGCCGAACTTACGCGAAACAAAAATATTTTTATGATGGATACAAGGCTCGTAAGGCTGGATTTAATCTTGCTGCTAACCCTGATAGACGTTTCGGACCGAAAGGTTTAAACGGTCAAGGGATATGGCGAGGGTCATGGCATATGGAGCAAGAAGATGGGTATTGTTACGCGGTGGACTTCGGTCTTTGCGGTAGCGGTATCAAAACATGGGAAGTACAAAATATTGCCAAGTCATATGGTATTCATCCAACTGTTGCTTCGGAATGGTGGCATCATCAGCCGAGACAGTCAGCCGACTGGTTTGACGCTCCTGCTTTAGTTAGTGGAGGAGTTAAGGAAGAAACTAAAGAACCTGTTACAGATTGGGCTGCTTTGGCTAAATATTTCGAGGCATTAACTGCTGAAATTCAAACTAATCCTATGAGACGTAAAGAACGGTCTGAGCGTGTGAAAGTGATGCAACGACGGCTAGGTGCTTTAGGTATTGATTGTGGAACTCCAGATGGAATTTTTGGTTGGAAAACTTGGAGAAAAGTACGTCAGTTTCAAAGAATTAATCGCATATCTCGTGATGGGGTTGTAGGTGCAGGGACTTGGGCTGAAATGTGGGGCGATGAACCTCTCTCATAGGTTTGTTTCATTGTCACTGCGGGATACAAGGTAAAATCCCTAGAGTTACTGATGTTAAAGTAGGGATTCATGGATATTTTATCTATCCCTTTAGGATTTTCTAAAAATGGAGAATTTCTAAAGGTTAGCGACACGTCAGATGAATATAAGGCTGAACAGATAAAAGCCTTTGTGTCAACTCACAAAGGAGAACATCCTTTATTTCCTTCTTTCGGTACTGATGATCCTACTTTTGATGACTTTACTGGTGCAGAATTGATAGAAGAGTTTGCTCAGTTTTATGGAACTTCAATTGTTGTTAGCGACATTGAGATCATAAAAAGACGAGGAGCAGTTGATACTATCGAAGTGAATTTTAAGGGGTAGATTATGGCTTCACCAGATTTTTCAGATTACGTTGACTTGACACCGTATGACACCACGGTTGCAAATATCTTGGAAGAAGGTATTACACAAGCGCGTGCTCTCATTCCTCAGTGGACTCCTCGTGTAGGGCAAATAGAAACAACAATTATGGAAGCAGTTGCTTATCAAACAGCAAATCTTTCCAACGCTGCAAACCGTTTGCCCGCTTCAACTGTTGAAACATTATTGAAATTGGCTGGAATTACCCGTTCAAATGGTACTAAAGCAACAGCGACCATAACTATTAATTTTACGGATACGACTGGTTACACGATTCCGTCAGGAACACCATTTGTTAATTATGGTACAGATGGTGCTGCCTATGTTTATCTTTTAGATGATGATGCCACGGTAGCCTCAGGAGCGAATCAGTTAACTTCAAAGGCTGTAACGGCACAAGCAGTTGGAACTACATTTAATACTCCTTCTAATGGTGCAACCCTTCAAGTTCTTTCAACAATTCCATATGTAAGTACTACGGTTTTTGATACAAAACCTTCTGGTGGATTGAATTCCGAAACAGATAGTGAATATTTCACTCGTGGCACAACTGCTCTTGCTAGTCATTCTTCGGTGTTGGCTACAGAAGAACAAATTCGTTCTTTTGTTATCACTAATTACACGGCGAGTGTTTACAGGGTAAAGGCATATAACTTACGCAGGTATTCCGATAGAAACATTGTGACTTTTGGTGGAACATCAAATACTGGTGGGAAACATAAAGGTTATATTTTGGTTTCTATCGCTGGACAAAACGTGAATACAGGTGAATTTGTTAAAGATGCAACAGTTGCGGCTGCTGATATTTCTACTATTTCTACAGCAATTTCAGCGAAAACTGGTACGGGTGTAACAGTAGAGGTCAACAATGCAGAACTAATTGGTATCGGTGTGACTTTAGAGGCATATAAAACTTCTAGCGCCGCAGCGGGAACAGTTCAAACGGCTATCCAAACAGCCTTAACAAGTTATTTAGATCCAGATACATGGAACTGGGGTGAGGTAGTTAGGGCTAATGAAATTATTAGTTTGGTAGACGGTGTTACAGGTGTTGATTATGTGAAGTCTGTGACTTTATCTTTGCCTGAGGAAGAAGTTGTTTGTGCTACTACAGCCGATCTTGGAACAGTTGTTTATGCGGCTGGAGCAGACAGTAGCAAACCGGGTGTGGGTGCGACATTGACTAATGGTGGAAGCCAAGCGGCTTTCAGTGTTGATGGTCAGAGTCCAACCGTGGGACAGCGGGTGCTTCTTAAAGATCAGTCTGCTGGTTTGCAAAACGGTATTTATACAGTGACAACTGTAGGTGATGGTTCAACCAACTGGGTCTTGACTCGTGCGACAGATGCAGACATAACAAATGAGATGTGTGTTAACAAGTTTGTGTTTTGTACAGCGGGAACAACTAATGGAACCAAGGGTTTCACTTGTGATTCCGCTGGAACTTTAGGAACTACAGCAATTACTTTTGCTCAAACAGGAACTTCTAAAAGAGCAGAAGTTATGGGAAGCAATTCGACTTTAGGTGATGGCGCTTTAACTGGTGATATTAGAATTGCACATTTAGGAGTATTGACTTATCCAAGTACACAAACTATTACGGTGAGTTAAATGGTTGACACGATTATATCTAAGAATCTTCTTAAAGGTGATTCTGCTATTTATGACGCTATTCGGTACACCAATACCAATTCAACTGTTAAAACAATGGCTGATATTGGGGCACAAGAACTTTCTTTAGGTGTTGGCACTGGAACAGATGGTTTTTTAATTTATTCAAATGCTTCTGGTGAAGTGGGAATCACGACCCCTTTGTTTAATGTCACTGCGTCGGAATCTTACAAAATTACAGGAATGTTTACTGTAGGTACATTGTTAGCAGGCAAGACAATCAAAATAAAAGTTGAATATTTTGATGTAAGTAGTGGTGGTGTTAGTAGTGCATTGTCTTACGAGGGTGAAAGAGAAACTTCGGGGCAATGGGCTATAACAAGTGAAACGCATCAAGTTAAGTTTGTTACTCCAAGTACTGCGACTACAGCAAATCCTGTTTCGGTTCCTTTGACATTAGAAACATATCCTTATGGATATCGAAATCCTGATGTTCCTCAAGTTGCTAGTGCGATTAGGTTTTGGGTACCTGAGGCTGCGAACTATATGCGAGTTACTTATTCTGTTGAATCTGCTACGGCAGGAGGACAAGGGTTCCTTTTAACAGATATTTCCGCAGTTCAATTAAGCGGAATGTTAAACAATCCAACTCTTAACACAACTTATAATTTGTTACCTGAATACATTCAGGCTTCAGATGAGTCTCCTTCTAAGGGTCGCACTTTTGGACAAAGGTTGCTTACGAAAAAATATTTGGCTTCTGCTTTTGCTTATGGAATCACAATTGGTGAAGAACTCAGAAATTGGGTTTATGTTCGTGCAGAAGATACAACAACTAATGTTGAAAAAAATTCAAAATTAACTGATCCGGCGATAACTAAAAAAGAACACTTGTCGTGGCTCGCTCAAGCAGTCGGGGTAACTCTTATTAACCCTTATACGGGGTTAAGTATGTGGATTTCTTTACAGGGTTGGGACACAGACACGGATAGTACTACTTGGCAGCAAATAGATTTAATTGATGGAGAGTCAGCAAACGATGCTTGCACTTGGGTGGCTGCAAGGTCATCTATCTATGAGGATGTCGATTCTTATCGAAATCAAATTAAATATGCTTTTAATGGCTTAAATGGTGGTCAGCCCGGTTCGATGCGTTCGTATCTTGGAACTGTTTTAGATACATCCACGCCTGCTAGTTTTTTTCATAGGATTAAAACTCCGGACAGAGAATCTCCTCATTTGGTGAAATATGTTTTTGATCCAGATGTTGATCCTGACCCAGCGGGAACTCGTATCGAGTTGGAAATGGAACCGACTTTGTCTGCGGGTGTAGTTGGTTCACAATCTTCTAGTCCAGCGGACGCAGGTATTTTTGCTATTGAACCTAAAACACTTTTAGAAAAAAATGTTCCGGGATCAGGTGCTGATGCTAATGATGACACAGTGTTTCGTTTTGGAACTAATGCCGCACCCGCAATTCCAGATCAAACAGGTTCGGGTCGTCATCTCTGTTTAGTCAATGCAGGCATTTCCAATCCAAAGGCTTCACAATACGGCATCATCGCAGGTGCACGTTACAACACAGGATTTGGTTTTTACCCAAGTGCTGTAACAGGGTCTGGTGCACATATCAATATGGCAGCACTCAACACTGGCTTATCTGGCTCTGAAGATACTGCCGATTACATTTTTCATGTAAGCGATATCGACTATGGCAACAGCAAAGACATTGTTTTGTTTGAACAAGGAACTTCTGGAAATTCTAACTACAGGGCTTGTGTTATAGATGAAACAGGCATATTGAAGTACTTAACAGGTGCTTCTGGGTCGGCTGACTCTACTGCCTTTGCAGCAGCAACTCATCCGACAGAATATGACTTCACAACAACAGGTGATCGTTGGATACGATTTTCCGTTACTTCTTCGACAACAAAATTTTATGTTGGTGGAAGCCTGATTGACGTTTGCCATCCAACAACTAATTTAATTAATTCAGTTTCTTTGTCTTCTCCTAATGTCTATGACAATTCATTAGCGACAACATTTTTCAAAGTTGATCATAATGACAATGGAATAGTTGGATACAGGGCAATTATCAATGATGGAACATTAGACAGTCAGTATTCTGGTTTCTCATTATCAACAGTTGCTGATTTTGATTTAACAACCTACACAGGCACAACAGGAACATCTGCAAGTACAATCACGGAACTTTATGACGGTGTTGACGATTTTGATCAAGACTCCACACTGAATACAGGTGCCAATACCTGTCAGTTCAATGTTGCTTATGAGGCATCTCCTACTCCTTTAGCAAATTGGATAGGACTACCCCACACAGGAACAGATTACCTCTATTTAGGTAATCAAAATAGTTCTGGAGACAGCATTGTTGTTTCAGGAATGGACAGTGACACCTACAACTGGACTGTGACCTACACGGATGGAACCACGGCAACAGGAACGGCATCTTCTGTAACTACTATTACTTGGAATGCTGGTACTTATGGCGGAAAACAAATTGTGTCTATAGCGGCAGTAGGAACAAAAACCTACACGTTTTTACCAAGTATTATTACGGCACATACGGCTACAACGAGTACAGGAACTGATACGCAAAGTGGAACATGGACGATTAATCGTGCATGGGAAGCACATGATTCTTACGAGTTTTCTACTGTTGTTGACAGAGACTTAATTCAAACTAATAGAGAAGGTGGGGGCATGGCTCCTAATTTGTCTGTTGGGTTTGCTGATGACGTGTCTTTCTCTCTGCATTATCGAAGATTTAAGACTGATAGTGGTAGTGATAATTGGGTGTTTAAGCACAATAATTTTCAAATCAAATTTAGCAGTAGTGGTGTGACTTGTTATGTGAATGACGCTTATGATGGATCAGACACTGCAAGAAATACTGCATCTGTAACGTGGGATGACACGTCTCGTGTGGGACAATGGAACCACATAGGTTTTGTCCGTGATGTAGCAAATGAAAAGATCTTTTTGTATGCAAACGGTGCGGCGGCTGCTAATGCCACGGATACATCGCTAGATGGTTTGAGTACTCAAACAGGTACAGCGACTTCAAATGTTGTTTTTCATACAGATGATGAACCGGGTTGGCAATTTAACCATTTTGCGGTATTTAAAGAAGCATTATCTGCGGCAGATATGGAAAGAGTGCGACAGACGTTGCCTACTTAAAGTGTAAGATTATTTTAGGAGTAATGGTATGGCTATAACTTATGGAAATAGATTCACATCACTGCCGAACTGGTCGGCTAGTTTAGATTCGTTCAGTCGCGTTCAGTTTAATGACGCATTTACTGATATTAATACGAATGCTGCTGGGTGGTCTGAAAGCACTGGTGCCGAATCAGGAACCAAAAGTGGGTTTTTTCATTACAATTCCACATCGAATACTTTAAAAGTTTATTCTTCTGGTGAAACTGCTTGGGTAACCATCAGCGATGGCACAGACGTAAGGGCATCAATAGTCACCACGAAAGGTGATTTAATTGCTGCAACTGCGGCAAATACTGTTGCCCGTTTAGCGGCAGGCGCAAATGGAAAAGTTCTTAAAGCGGATTCAACAGAAAGCACAGGTTTGGCTTGGGCAGACGCTGTTCTAAGCGTTGCAGGAACCTCTAATGAAGTAGAAGCATCTACATCATCTGGTGCGGTAACTGTAGGTTTGCCTAATGATGTGACTATTGCCGGTACGTTGACTTTGGACAGTATTGGCATAGCGGCAGTTCAGTCATCAGCCGAAGCATTTGCTAATAATGATACTTCCATTATGACTTCTGCTGCCATTGAAGACAAAATTCTTGCTTATGGTTATGCAACCGACACAAATCTAACTACTACTAATACAACTGTTTCTGATATAGAAACACAGTTCCACATGGAGGTTACGGTCTAATGGCTATGACTCAAACGAAATTACATGCACCATCGCAGTTAGGGACGAGTACCGCTACTTTGTATACGGTACCCGGTTCTACTACGACGATCCTTAAACAGATTGCTCTTTGCAATACTGCTTCAGCCGCACGAACAGTTGCTATTTATCTTGTTCCCAGCGGCGGAACGGCGAGTACTGCAAATGCAATCCTTTACGACGTTCCTGTAGACGCTAAGTCCACGACATTTGTGAACTTGTCTGCGGTTATGGCTACGTCGGACACTATAGAGGGTTCTGCGAGTGTTGCTTCTTCTGTCACCATTCATTCATTTGGCATACAGGAGGCTTAATCATGGGGCGGCTAGTTCGTGTCGGCGCTCCCGATGCTCTTGCAGATTTCTATGATTCTCCTTCCCACATTTTTGGTAGTGGGGAAGATGGTGTTGTTCAAATCAGTACAAACACGACCCTGACTGAAGATAAGTATTATTTAGATTTAACAGTTGACGCTACGAAAACTTTGAACACTGCGGGTTATCGTGTGTTTGTCCAACGCAATTTGTTTCTATACGGAACTATTGGAATGACTGCTGGTCCTTCGGCACAAGGTTCTTTAGGTATTGGTACACAAAATGCTGCTGTAACTAATTCTCTTGGTGGTGCTTCTGCATCTCATACTGTTACGGCTCCGACTGCTGCTTTAGGTGGAACGAAGTGGTATAAAAATCCTTTAAATGCTGTTGATGGTTATTCATTTGATCCTAGTAATGGAAACCTCAATCTTTTGAAAGGTGGAGCGGGTGACGGAACGAATTATGGAGGCGGTGTAGTAATTGTTTGTGCTCGCTATCTAACGGGAGATGGAGCAATTTCAGCCACGGCATCAGGCAATGCTGGTGGTGGGGTTTTGTTTTTGATTTCGTCAGATAAAAGCCATTCATACACTCTTAGCGCGGCTGGTGCAGGAACTGGTTCGGCGGGAAATACTTACTTCTTAGAGGCAGACTAATGGCTGATCCGAAATACGATCAGGGGGTTCGCAGAGATAAGGACTTGTTGCCTTATGCTGTTGAACTGCTGCCTGAAGACGAATTCGGTGATCTCCAATTTGACGGAGAGTTAATTTTCGGCAACGGAGAAGATGGTGATGTAACAATCACTACCGATACTTCGTTAACTGAAGATATGTATTACAGCAATCTGACTGTTAATACTGGAGCAACTCTCAACCCAAATGGTTTCAGGGTGTTTGTTAAAAATACTTTGACTTTGACTGGTGATATTGGTGTTAAAGACTCGGTTTCAAGTGTTACTACAGGTTCGTTAGAAGGAACTGTAGGAGTAGGTGCGAGTATTACTGACGGTTTGGGTGGCGCAGGTGAGCCTGACGGTTTTGTTCCGGGGTACACCTTTACGGGTTCTGGTGCTGTTAATAGTTCTGTTGGTGTCGCTGCTAACGATTTTTATGATTTACGTGATGCTATTAACGCTTACAAGCAACGTGGATCAAGTTTTATTCGTGTGAAAGGTGGAGCAGGCGGAGGTACCGGAGCCGACGGGGTTTCAGGTGCTGGAGCGGCAGGATCGTCGCCCACTAATTCTACGACTATTGGCGCTCCGGGTGGAAAAGGTTCAGCAGGAACTGGTGGAACTGGTGGAACTGGAGGTCGGGGCGGTGGAGTAGTTATGGTTTCTGCTCGTGTTATTTCTGGAGCGGGTGGCATTTATTCTGAAGGTGGTGCTGCTAATGACGGCACATCGGGTACTGATGGCACTCCTGCACCAGATGAGCCTTTTCCTGCTCATCATTCTTATGTTCCCGGTAATGCATACACAGTTCATCACGCAACTCCTCCTACTCATGGAACAGGTCATGCTTCTGAAACTACCCCCGGCAATGTGAATCCTATTACGAACCATACGACTTATCACACAGAGACAAGTCCGGGAAATCCTTTTACAATCCCCGGTAATCAAAACGCTGGCGAGCACGTCTCGGTAGGTGGTAACACGAATCCTCCGGGACACAATCCCGGTTTCCATCATCCCGGAGCAGGTTTCATTCCGGGTTATACAAACCCCGGTGATACGAACCCAGTCAACCATGTTTATGTTCCCGGTAGTCACAACCCTGAAACATCAGGGGTGAATGATGCCACGACAAATACGGTAGGGGTACCAGCAACTGGTGGTGGTGATACGAACGATCCAGTAACAAATCATCATTCGACATCTCACACAACTCCAAATCCTGATGCTTCAGGTACCGCTCATAATCCCGATAGTTCTAGCCATACTCCTGCTGGAGCATACGCAGGAGGGGCGGGAGGAACAGGATATGCGGGGCAACGAGGAGGACGCGGAGGTGGCGGAGTTTTAATTGTGGTCACCAGAAAAGCGGGCACACCGAGTTATTCTCTAAATACAGGAGTTAATGGCAGATTAATTGCCTTAGATACTGCCAATATCTAAATGAAAACCTTATTTTATGTTCCGAAGGAAGAAGAAGTCCAACCACATATCGAAGAAGCGACTTTGTGGGGTCTTACCATAATCCATGGAATTCCAGAAAAGTTAAAAGAAGAACATCCCGATTTCGTGTTTCCTGATAGTGCTGACATTATTAAAATACCGACTCTTTCTTATTTGGAACGAAGCACTCCAGAGTTGAGAATTGACGATCCTTGTGCTTTTTTGTTGACTCACGAGTATGACGACTTGAGAAAAATGAAACCTATTTTTTCTTTAAAAAATATTCGATCTGGAGAAGACCTTGGCGAGTTGGAACCTCAATGGGTTGAAGCATCAAGAGCACGTTGGCTTTTCACTCCTTCTAAGATTGGAAAATATAAATATGAAGTCGTAGTAGATGGTGAATGTGTTAATGATGACATGTTTTTTGTTTATAAGGATTAGTTGTGGAAAGAGAAGTTCTTTTTCCCGGTGTGATGGTTTGGCACAACAGTATTGAATGTGATGATGAATTTATTCAAAAACTATGGGCGGAACGCTATCTCAGAGAACGAGGAGAAAAGTGGGAAGGGCGACAAAACCCTGAACGCCTGAAACACTATGAAGAAGATCGTCTTCCATTAAGAGTTGCACAGGCTCCGAATGGCGTGGATTTGGTCGAAGGTGATCCTTGTGATGACTTTGTTGCAAAATTGGATGAAGTCTATTTAGAGTGCATATTTGAATATGCCATGACTTATCCATGTTTAGTTAATGATTTGCAATGGAGAGAAGCGCATAGATTGTTGTGTTACGTTCCTAGATCGTCAATGTCGCCACATTCTGATAACACCCCCGGAGTAACTAGGGGTGGAATGAACAGCATGGTAGATCCAGTGGCATCAACTCGTTTAGTGGTTTGTTTAACTTTTCTTAATGATTGTGTAGAGGAAGGCGATCCCGGTCCTTATGAATATGCTGGCGGTGAAGTCTATTTACCTTACGTTGATGTTACTTATTCCCCTAAAAAGGGTGACACGCTCATGTATCCAGC
This sequence comes from Gammaproteobacteria bacterium, assembly GCA_002723195.1. Lineage (GTDB taxonomy): Bacteria > Pseudomonadota > Gammaproteobacteria > Pseudomonadales > Pseudohongiellaceae > UBA9145. Next base: position 61,687 of record PBNR01000003.1, read on the forward strand.
AAATTTTCTTTATGCACACGGTGTTCTGCCCGTCTTAGAAGGAAACCGTATAGCGAACCTAACGGTTTTCAATCAAGGGGACTTCACTAAACTGCCGGTGCTACCTGAAGATCCCCCACGGCGACCTTGGTTAGGGGGTAATATGTTTATAGAATTTCAAACAGATGACCAACCCGGACAACCTCCCAAAGGGTTTGTAAGGGCTATACAAAAGAAAACTTTTCCATGTCAGCCAAGCCATTTTTAAACCCAACACCCGGAATGTTTATTCAGGAAGATTGGTTTGAAGGCGCGGATTCATTTTTAGATTTAGTTAAAAAATGTGCTGGTTTTGAATATTCCCCTACTGCATGGACGCGATCTCGGACAGGAGGAGGGAACAATTCAAGCGTAAATGATCATAGAAGTAGTGTTGAATCTGATTTAAATGCAATAAGAGGCGTAATTAATGAACCAGAGCCAGAATTTGAAAGTTTACGAGTAGCGTTTACTCAATTTCATGAAATACTTGATCGTTTGATTAATAACTTTAGACGTTCATATGATCTGCATTTAACTCAAGATGAGGGTTTTCGTGTAATTCGGTATCAAAACAAAGCCGAATATCGAATTCATCATGATCATATTGCTGAAAATTCTAGAGTTTTAAGTTTTGTTTGTTTTTTAAATGATGATTTTGAAGGCGGACAGTTAGAATTTCCGTTACAAAAAATTACAGTTGAACCAAAAGCCGGATCTGTAGTTGTTTTTCCTTCTAATTTCCCTTTTGCTCATATCGCTCACCCAGTCATGGAAGGTACAAAATATTCTCTTGTGACTTGGTTTAAGTAATATGCAAGGCACCAATACAAATAAAAGACATGTAACAATTGTTGGTGGTGGAAATGCAGGGTTGATTTGCGCTTTGATTCTTCGTCGTGTTTTTTCTGAATATGAAATAACTGTTGTTAAGTCTGAAAAGATTGGGACTATTGGAGTAGGTGAAGGCTCGACCGAACATTGGTTGGGTTTTATGAATTTTGTAGACATTCCAGTAGCAGAACTGCTGGTGGCTACTTTAGGAACTCACAAAAAGGGTATTAGGTTTGAAGGTTGGACAAACCACACTCCAGATTATTTCCATTCAATTTCGTCTTTACCTGATGGTGTTCCGCATGTTTCTAATTTCAATGGCGCTTACGCAAAATTACTTGTTGAAGGACAACTGTTTACAGACGCTATTTCTCCCTTAGGGATAAAAGACAATAAAGTTCATGCTATTTATCCTCATCGTGCTGTTAACCAATTTCATTTTGATACACAAGAATTGAATGATTTTTTTATTTCTAAAGCCAAAAGCAGGCAAATTGATTTTGTAGAAGGAGAAGTGAAAACAGTTAATGTTTCTGAAGATTGGATTGGAAGTGTAGAACTTGAAGATGGAACAAAACTTACTTCTGATTTTTGGATAGATGCTTCTGGGTTTAACAGGGTTTTGATGTCTTGTCTGCCAGATGAAAAATGGAATTCTTTCAGTGATTACTTGTTGACCGATTCTGCTATTGCTTTTCGCACTCCTTCTGATGAAAGTGGTCAGATTAGACCGTACACACGTTCGAGGGCGATGAGTTCAGGATGGGCTTGGGAGATCCCCACGCAAACAGAACGTGGTAATGGATACGTTTATTCTTCTCAACATTGCACAGAAGAAGAAGCAATTTCCGAAATGGAAGAACTATTGGACATCCGAATATCGGATTACAAACATTTCCAATTTGATCCCGGATATTTAGAAAAAGCATGGGTAGGGAATTGTGTAGCGATTGGGTTATCTGGTTCCTTTGTGGAGCCTTTGGAGGCAACTTCGATTGGCACCTCGATAAATCAGTCTTTTGCTTTGATTACACCACTTTCGTCTTTCCGAAAAGGACATACATGGGTGGCAAAAGAGTACAACCGTGTGTTTGAGAAGATGATGCTAAATATTCTAAATATGATTAGATTGCATTACATATCTGATCGTGATGATTCTTCTTTTTGGGTTGCACAACAAGAAATGCCGATACCAGACGAATTGGAACATCTTTTAGGGGTTTGGAGTGAAAGAACGCCAGTAGAAAGCGATGTTCACGGCTTGTGGAATTTATTTGGATTTGCACATTTTTATTATGTAGGACAAGGACAAGGTGTCATTAGTCCTCAGTCTGCACAAGAATCAATTAATGCATTAGGATTAGAAAATATAACCGACAAATTTTTGTGGGAGTTACGTGAGTCGCGGAATTCTCATCCATTAAAAGATCATGCTGAAACGCTTAAAGAACTTACATAAAATTAGATATTACGGAGATTGGCCGAAAGTCAAACCCGGAGAAATCCTCGTGGTGCCGAGTGATAATCGGTTGTTGGAATTCCCCCCATATCAAAATGAATCTGGTTGGCCAGATTGGTTTAAAAACGAAGAACTTTTAGAACCGGGCACTATTAATAGTTGTAAAGGTATACAGGAATACTTGTCATTAGGATTAACGGTTCCTTTATGGTGTGACGTTCGAGTTGGACCAATGGGAACAGAAGATGTTATGGCGGAAACAAGCGATAACGCTTTTCGAGTGGAAGGGTTTCCTTATCGGTCTACTCGTGGGTGTCCTATCAATGAAGACAGGGACAGAGCAAAGGCACATTGGCCAAAAATAGTTAATCCTTTTCTATTTAAAACTGCTCCGGGATATTCAATGCTTTGCTTACCAGTTGCCTACGAGCCTGATCCGAGATATCAAGTCCTCCCTGCGGTTGTTCACACCGACTATTACCACAATATGCATGTTGTTTTAAGGGTAATGACTGATGAAACTTTTGTTATTAGTGCCGGTACTCCGATCTATCACATAATTCCTTTTAAACGTAGCGACAAAGTAAAACATGTAATTCTTGGTGATGAAAAAATGCATAAAGAAGGTCAGCGCCGAGGTATGGATTACGGCTCTATAGGCAGGTTTTCTATTAAGGGTCAGTATCGCAAACATCAAAGGGTTACTGACGCTGAACTTTGAATGATGGAGTAGTATTTCTCCATGGCAGACGAACCGCAAGATCCCGGCAAACAAATAGTCGATTTAGAAGTTGCTGACAAATTTGGAGAGGATCTTCCGGTAGTAGTCAAAGACTACGTTGTTATTGCAGAAGTCATGTCAGATGACGGTACTTCTCTCCTTGTTTCCACGAGTCCAACCACTACACCATGGGGTGTTTACGGGCTTTTACAGTACGGTGAACGTTTTTTTGATGACCAGTTTTATAACCCCAACTTTAACCCTGACATCAACAATGAATGATGTAAAGTGGTTGTTGAGGAGGTCTGCCAAGGCAGAGGGTAGATTTTCCAAACTATCTTTAATGAGGTAAATAATGCCTGCTGGTATATATAACTTTAACTGTGAACAGGGTTCGACTTTTGAAAGAGTCATAGAAGTCACGAATAATGACGACACTATTAAAAACCTTGATGGTGTAACAGGAAGAATGCAAGTAAGAACCACTATAGATGCCGCTTCTGCAATGGTTGAATTTACTACGGCTAATGGAAAAATGATTATTAATGGTGAATTAGGTACTGTAACACTGTCTTTAACAGCAGCAGAAACTGCGGCGTTAACGCAGAGTGGAGTATATGATTTAGAATTAATAGATGCTTCAGGTGAGGTAGATCGCCTTATAGAAGGCAATTTTAATCTTGAACAGAATGTGACAGTTTAATGGCGGTTTATAACGTAACAGCAGAAGAAATTAGGAACATTGTCACGACAACCGCGTCTGACCCGAACAAAGTTTATGTCAAGGTCATGTCAACGGTTGGCAGTTCTAGTGCCATTTTGTTAGATGGAACTGATGCGCCAAGTAACGCCACTGGAGCAAATGGAAATTGGTACATTCACCGTGTATCGGCTTCTGGAGAAGCACGTTTATATGGACCAAAAGACTCTGGCACTTGGCCAGCCAGTTACATAACACTTACAGGATCTAACCGCCATGTGCATACACAAGGCTCTGCGGCGACGACTTGGGTCGTTACACACACATTAGGAGGCAGACCTTCTGTAACAGTTGTAGATTCTACCGGCACAGTGGTAGTAGGTGATGTACAATATGACTCGGATACGCAGGTTACAATAACGTTTTCTGCGGCATTTTCAGGATCGGCTTATTTGACATAGTTCCGAGGTACATATGGCGCAGAAGTTTGTTACTAATTTAAATATCAACCAAAACGAACTTCAGAATGCCAAATTTCAGTTTTCTGCTGGAGATCCGGGTTCTGGTGAGTTTGAGGGTCGATTAGTTTATGACACCACGAACAATATAATCAAGTATTACAACAGTAGTGCTTGGAAACAAGTTCTCACTGATGTCACTTCCAATACAACTGCTTTAACGGTTACTGCTGGTACGGCAGGAAGTCCTCAGTTGACGATTGCGGAAGCAAATGGTTCTACTGCTGGAATTATGTCAGCAGCCCATTACACGCTTGTAAATAATGCTACAGAAGCAGATACTGCTTCTACGATTATGAAGCGTGATGCTAGTGGGCATGTCAATGTTACAAAAGTAACAGGATTGGCAGAGCCGACTAATGCTAGTGATGCGGCAACAAAGGGTTATGTAGATGCTCGTGCCGCTGGATTAGATCCAAAAGAATCAGTTGTTGCGGCTTCGACAGCAAATGTGACTTTAGCAAGCGCTGTTGAAAATGGGGACACTTTAGATGGTGTAACACTTTCTACAGGCGACAGGATCTTACTTAAAGATCAAACAACAGGTTCTCAAAATGGTGTTTACACAGTTAATGCTTCTGGTGCACCAACTCGTGCTACAGATTTTGATACAGGCACAGAGGCAACTGCTGGATGTTTCTTCTTCGTAGAGCAAGGTACTGCGAATGCAAATCGTGGTTATGTTCTTCAGTCAAAGTCGGGTGGCGGTACTTACACAATAGATACTGACACTCTTACTTTTTCACAATTCTCAGGCGCAGGGCAGATAGACGCTGGTGCCGGTTTAACGAAGAATGGCGATGTACTAACTGTTGGACAGGGCGATGGAATTACAGTCAATGCAAACGATGTTGCTCTAGCAAGCAGTACAGCAGGTGACGGAATTACGTTCACCTCTGGTGTTCTTTCAATTTCTACAAGTGCTGCTGGAGATGGTTTAGGAATAGCAAGTGGTGTTCTTTCCGTCAACATTGCGGCTGCTGGAGGTTTAGAAACCTCTGGAGACAATGTTCAAATCAAAATAAACACTGGTATCGCAGGTTTAGAAACGGACAGTAGCGGTTTGGCTCTCAAGTCAGATGTTGCTGGTACAGGTATTACTTTCACCGCAGGTGTTTTAAGCGCCGATGCATCAAACCTTGCGGCAAGCGGTTCAGGTGGTGTAACAGGAACCCTTCCAGTAGGAAGTGGTGGTACAGGTTCCACAACGGCGGCTGATGCACGAGGAAATGGTTTTCTTGCGGCTGGTGATTCTTCTGGAGGAACGAGAACCACAAGTAATCCATTAATAAGTCGTACAGTTGCACAAAATGTAGGGGATGCTTCTGCTACCTCTTACACAATTACTCACGGTTTAGGTACTCGTGATGTAACAGTTCAGGTTTACGACAGTTCGACCTACGATACGATTATTTGCGACGTAGTTCGGACGGACACTCACTCTGCGACGATTTCGTTTTCCACGGCTCCTGCAAGTAATGCATACCGAGTAGTGGTAACAGGTTAGGGGTGAGGTAATGGCACAGAAATTCAAAACCCCAATCAGTATTGAGGAACTTGCTGCTACGTCTACTGAGGCGTTTTCTATTCAACTTGATTCCGAAAGCACGGAACGAATCATTATTACTGCTGANGGAAANATGACTTGGGGTAGTGGTGCCGCAACAGGNGATACAACTCTTTATCGTTCTGCGGCGAATACTTTGAAAACAGATGACACTTTTGAAGCAAGTGCAGGTGTTGTAACAAGGGCTGAAGCCGATACACCTACTGCATCTCTTTCAGATGGTGCTCTGGCAGTAGATACAAGTAATGACTTGTTTTATTTTCGTTCTGGAGGCGCATGGGTTTTAGCAGGTGGTGAGGGTGCGACCTCAGAAGTAAGCCAGATTAAAGCAGATGGTGGAAATTCCGGCTCTTGGGTTCGATATTACGTGACAGCAGATGGTGGATCGTCTTCGACGTATCCATACGCATAGGTAGGAAAGAAATATGGCATCAATAATTCAATTTAGAAGGGATACAGCATCCAACTGGACTTCCAATAACCCGACCTTAGCGTCAGGGGAACTCGGAATAGAATCGGATACTGGTCAGTATAAGATCGGTGATGGTACTACTGCTTGGTCAAGTATCAGTTACGGTATAGGCGTACTCGGTACAAACTTTATTGACGCTAAGGGTGACTTGATCCTTGGTACAGCGGACAATACAATCGCACGACTTGCAGTCGGTTCCAACGGACAAGTATTAACGGCTGACTCCAGCACATCTAGTGGTGTGAAATGGGTGACCAATGAAAGTATTACGAATTGGCATGAAGCAGTAAAACTAGCCACTGCCGCTGTTCTACCTAACTCTCCTACCTACAGTAACGGTACTTCAGGTGTCGGTGCGACTCTTACCGCAGGATCTAATGCACGACTTGTCGTGGACGGAGCAAACGCAACCGCAGGAGATCGTGTACTCGTACAAGATCAGGCAAGCGCATTACAAAATGGTATTTACGATGTAACTACACAAGGTGCGGACGGATCAGCCGCATGGGTTCTTACAAGAGCCGAAGACTTCGACGGAAGTCCAGCAGGTCAGATTAAAGCCGGTGAGTCAGCGTATGCTCTCGCTGGTTCCACGAACGGTGGACAAGGTTTTATAGTTACATCAACAAGTGACCCTCATGCCGTGGGAACTAACGATATTACGTTTACACAATTCACTGGTACTCAGGCTATAACTGCTGGTACTGGTGCAAGCATTAGTGGGAATACGATCAATGTAGGGACTGCTAGTTCAGGTCGAATAGTTGTTAATGCTGATGATATTGATTTAGCGACTACGGCTGTTTCAGCCGCTTCTTATGGAAGTGCTACAGCAATTCCGACTTTTACAGTTGATGCTTATGGTCGTCTCACTGCCGCTAGCACGGCAGATCCAACAGAAACAATTCAAGACGTTGCAGGTGCCCAGTTAGCCACCAACGGCGCTCATACGGGCATTACGGCGACCTACGACGACGCTGGGGACGGTGCTATTGATTTAGCCCTTGTTACTGAAAATGTTCAGGACATATCAGGTGCACAGTTGGCAACCAATGGTAGTCACACTGGTATCACGGCAACCTATGATGATGCAGGAGACGGAGCGATTGACCTTGCTTTAGTCACAGAAAACGTAGAGGACATCACAGGTGCTCAATTAGCGACTAATGGTTCTCATACGGGTATTACTGCTACTTATGATGACGCTGGCGATGGTGCTATTGATTTAGCGCTTGTAACAGAGAACGTCGAAGACATTACGGGCGCACAGTTTGCGACTAATGGTTCTCACACGGGAATTACGGCTACTTATGATGATGCTGGTGATGGTGCTGTCGATTTGGCTCTTGTCACTGAGAATGTCGAAGATATTACAGGGGCACAGTTAGCAACTAATGGTTCTCATACAGGCATCACTGCTACTTACGATGATGCCGGAGATGGCGCTATTGACTTGGCTCTAGTAACAGAAAATGTTCAAGACATTGTTGCAGGGCAGTTAGTTACAAACGGTTCACACTCAGGTATCGCCGCTACTTACGATGATGGTGGCGATGGGGCGATTGATCTTAATGTCGCAGATTTCACAATCACATTGGGCGGTGACCTTACAGGTAACGTAACGATCACAGATTTGGCTAGTGCAACTCTTACAGCAACAGTTGCCGCTGATTCAGTTGCTTTAGGTACAGATACAACTGGTAGTTACATATCTACGATTGCAGGAACCTCTAATGAGGTTGAAGTTTCTGGTTCAGGTGCCGAAACAGCAACAGTTACGGTTGGACTTCCTGCCGATGTAACCGTAACAACTTCTCTTACTACTCCGTTAATAAACGTATCTGGCGCATCCATAGTTATGGAGGGTGCTACAGCAGATGCTCATGAAACAACTCTTACTGTTACAGACCCAACTGGGGATAGAACAATCACTTTCCCAGATGCTACGGGTACGGTAATAACCACAGGGAATGCAGGAGCACTTCTTGATGGAACCACGGCAACTACACAGTCGGCTAGTGACAATTCAACGAAACTAGCGACTACAGCCTATGTGGACACTCAAGCGACCACTGCTTCGGCAGCAATAACTTCTATTGATGATGCAGATGGTGATACCAAGATTCAGGTAGAAGAAAGTTCAGACGAAGATATTATTCGTTTTGATACTGCCGGTACCGAAAGAATGACGATTGCCGCTGATGGTGTTGTAACTATTACTGGCGATCTTACGGTTAACGGAACTACAACTGAAATCAGTTCAACAACAATCACAGTTGATGATAAGAACATCGAAATAGGTTCAGTTGCTTCACCAAGTGATACCACCGCAGATGGTGGTGGACTTACCCTAAAGGGCGCAACGGATAAGACATGGAATTGGGTCGATTCGACAGATGCTTGGACATCTTCGGAACATATCGACATTGCTTCTGGAAAAGCCTTTTATATCGCAGGCACTTCCGTTTTAAATGCCACCACACTAGGTGGAGCGGTTGTCGCATCCTCTCTAACAAGTGTTGGAACACTAACTGCTTTAACAGTTTCAGGTATTGCCACATTCAGTGGAACAATTGCAGGTGCCAGTCCCTTCATCTTTGAAGGTGCAACGGCAGACGACCACGAAACCACATTGGCTATTACTGATCCAACGGCAGATAGAACAATCACAATTCCTGATGCAACTGGAACGGTTGTAACTACAGGAAACTTGGCCGCAATTACTGCTCTTACTGATGGAACTACCGCTACTACACAAGCGGCTGATGATAGTTCTACAAAGATTGCAACTACAGCGTTCGTAATGACCGAAATCGGTGATTACCTAACAACGAGTACGGCAAGTAGCACTTACGCTCCGCTTGCTTCCCCTACTTTCACTGGTACTCCTGCCGCTCCAACTGCGGCGGCAGATACGAATACGACACAGATTGCTACTACGGCTTATGTTCAAACAGAATTAGGCGCTCTTAGCAGTGACTCAATTAAAGATGCTGATAATGACACCAAGATCCAAGTAGAGGAGTCATCAGACGAAGACGTTATTCGTTTTGATACTGGTGGCACCGAGAGAATGGTGATCGACAGCGATGGTGTTGATGTTGCTGGCGAAGTTATTTACAACATAGGTATAAATACGCAGACGGGAACTGCGTACACCATGGTGGGTAATGACCGAGGTCGTTTAGTGACTACTAATAATGGTTCAGCGCAAAGTATTACGATTCCGCCTAACAGCAGTGTTGCTTTCGCTGTGGGAACTCAAATTCAGGTTGCTGGTCTTGGTGCTGGCGAAGTAACTATGGTTGCTGGTTCTGGTGTGACTTTGCGTTCTACACCCGGTTTGAAGTTACGAGCACAGTATTCATCTGTGACTTGTATTAAGATCGCTACAGATGAGTGGATACTCGTTGGAGACCTTGAGGCGTAAGGATAATGGCAGAAGCAGAAGGTAGAACCGGACCGAGAAAAGACACTATTCCTGATATTGTCGGGCAGACAAAGGGAACAGGTTCTGGAGAGTCTGACAATACGATAACCACTTCTGGTTTCGTAGTGGGTACTGCTACGGCAGAGGCTATTAATGACTCTGGTGGTTCTATTGGTACAAGTAATTTAAATAAGGTTAAAAGTCAGGTTCAAACGGCAGGATCAGAAATGCCGTTGGTTACTGCAATTGATTACACATATTACAGTCCTTACTTCCCTCCTTATTTTCCTCCTTACTTTCCACCATTCTTTCCTCCGTTCTTTCCTCCATTCTTCCCACCATTTTTCCCACCGTTCTTCCCACCACATTTTCCACCACATTTCCCACCGTTTTTCCCACCGTTTTTCCCACCTTTCTTTCCACCGTTCTTTCCTCCATATTTCCCACCGTCTTTTAAGTAGGAAAAATGAAGACAACATTAGAAAAACCGGACATTATAGAAACAAAAAGTAAATCACTTTATGATTTCAAAATTGCGTCTCCTGATGGTACAAATTCAGACATTTTGAGTAAATACCAAGGAAAAGTAACTCTTGTTTTTAATTGTGCGGCTGGATGTGGAAACGTTCCTCAACATTCTGTTCTAAAAGAATTGGATGAATTATATAGAAATGAACCAGATTTCAATCTTCAGGCAATTGTGGTAGATGATTTCACATGCCACGGATATGAAGAATTCAATGATGGTTTAGAGACTTATGGGGAACGTGAAAATTTAAATTTGACTCCGGGTCAAATAGCGGAATCCTATGTACGCGAACATTACGGTGTTGAATATTCATTTTCTGAATTGACAAATGGGCGTTTCGATAAACACGACTATGACCCTAATTGGATTCCGGGAGCACAATACGAACAAGAACCTCATCCATTTTGGCTTCACATTACTGGAGCAGATGCGTTACCTCGCAATGAATTGAATCTTCCTCATCATTATGAAGAAAGTCAATGGGCGGCAACAGAACAAAAAGAAGACCGTTCCAAACCGGGATTTTCACCAATCAAAGGAAACTTTGAAAAATTTTTGATTGATAGAACTGGTAAACGATTTTTTAGGTATACCAGTAGTTTTCTTCTTGGTCAAAGGGATAAAAGTGGAGAAGTTTTTTCATGGTGGGACGATGATTCTCCCGATAATGATGGTCCTTGGCCAACTCGTATGCAACGTGCAGGGATAGATTATTCTCTAGATTCGATTTGTGAAGACATTGATCGGTTTTTATCTGAGTGATAACCTAACAATGTGGAAGAGAAGTCACTTATAAAACCGGGTCATTTCGGTTCTTCTAAAGACAACATTATGATTATGCATAATTTTGTTGA
>PBNR01000004.1 GCA_002723195.1 Gammaproteobacteria bacterium
AATAAAGGTTTTGGTGCTGCTCTGCGAGGAGCAGCTAAAAAAGAGAAAACGTAGAAGTTTCTAACTTAAAATTTGTAGTAATTTTGAACACGTTTTTATTTTTAAGCCCTAAGGTTCGTTGGTAATATTAGCTTACTCAGGCCACTGCTGAATAAATCATGCAGACTAAGCTTCTTGTTCTCGCTCTATTGTTTGAAATGTGAGGCATACCATGAGATTGCGCGTATTAGCCTTCGCGACGATCGTACTTGTTTCTGGAGGAATAGCTCAAGCTCAAGAAAATTTTGTCTCACCTCTTGCCGAATAGGGTTAGCCAGATTTGTGAGGCGTGTGGAATTTCAGCTCGACAATTCCGCTAGAGTGGCCAGCCTTTTTTATTCGAAGCCACAAAAATTATGCGTATAAAACAAAATGAGTTTAACTAATGCAAAATTCTCGAAGGGACTTTGTTAAATTTTCAGGATTGCTAGCCGCTGGGCTTAGTTTGCCAGTCCGATCACAGACACCGCTTAGAATCCTGATTCTCGGAGGAACTGGATTCATTGGGCCACATATGGTCCGTTATGCTGCTTCCCGTGGCCATGAAGTTTCAATATTTACAAGAGGGAACTCTCATCTTGATGTGCCGGGCATTGAGCATCTGATTGGTGATCGTAACAATGATCACAGTGCGTTGATGGGTAGGTCTTGGGACATAGTCCTAGATAATAATGCGCAAGACTATCGTTGGGTGCAAACCAGCACCGAATTATTGAAGGATGCTGTCGAACATTATATTTTGGTTTCTTCCATTTCCGTCTATGCGGTTGAAGGTTTCGGCTACGAAAATTGGCAGCGCATAGTATTTGAGCCGATGATTGACGAAGGCTCTGAACGTGTCCAACCGCCTGAAAGTTGGAGTTACGGAGATGATGCGCCTTATGGCTTAATGAAATCCTTAAGCGAAGATATAACTCATGCCGCGTTTCCGAATCGTTGTGCGATTGTTCGGCCTGGTTTAATCGCAGGGCCAGGTGACCCTACTGATCGTTTCACCTACTGGCCAGTCCGCTTGAATGAAGGTGGGGAAGTTTTGGCTCCAGGTAATCCCAATCATGCGAATCAAATTATTGACCAGCGTGATTTAACGGAATGGATAATTAGACTTGCAGAGAATCGTATTGCTGGTGATTTCAATGCTACGGGTCCCGATTTTCGCCTCACGATGAGTTCGATGCTAACTGCTATTGGAAAAGTAGTTGAAACTGATTATATTTTAACTTGGGTTCCAGAAAGGTTTTTGGAGAGCCAAAATGTAACCCCGTGGAGTGACATGCCCACCTGGATTCCAGGGGACCCGCTCTCTTATGTTCGGATAGAACGTGCCTTAAACGCAGGGTTAACTTTTCGCGGTATCGAGCAGACAGCAATAGACACTTTGCAATGGGATAGAGCCCGGNTAGCAGAAGAGCGTGCAAGTCGTCGGGCGGGTTTAAGCCGTGATCGCGAGCGGGATATTATTTCAGCTTGGAAGAACCGGCATGGATAAGAGTTTTGGTTGTATATAACCTCTAAAATAATTGTATTCGCGCTTCGTTTTTGCTTTTAGGTTGTTAATAGTTGCTTCCTAACCTCAATTGCCTACTGGCATTGTAATAAACTGACATTATTCTTTTTTAGGGATACTGCTTGAAACGCAGTAAATCTTTGATAATATTTATTTTTTTAACTCCTTGCAGATTTTTTTTGCACGATGGATCACTGGAATGCCGGTATATAATTGCTCCCGATGTCGAAATGTTAGTTTCCGGTTTTGTGTCCTGATTGCTTGTTCGTTAGTGATCTCTGTCGGACTTAAAGCCCAGCCTGCTACTTTTATGAATGATGGGGTTCCTGAGGATTTGAGTGGAGTGCATTTCTACCTAATCACAGTGGATGTAGGGGACGCGGTTTGGGATAACTTCGGCCATACTGCCCTTAGAGTTTTCGATGAGAATAACAACATAGATATAGTTTTCAATTGGGGCAATTTTAGCTTTAGTGGAGGTGTTGTAGGATTTTCCTGGAACTTCTTCAAGGGAATAATGAATTACAGTCTTGTTGCAAATTCTCCCAGTTACGAGTTTGCCCAGTATAGAGTCCAGGAAAGAGCAGTCTGGCAGGACCGTATTAATCTTACTAATCCGCAAAAAGAAAGATTGTATCGCCGGCTTATGTGGAATTTTGAACCTGAAAATATCGTATATGAGTATCAATATTTCTTCGACAACTGCACGACTAGAGTTCGAGATTATCTGGATGAGGCTTTAACGGGAAAAATTAGGACGCAGTTTTCTAATGAAACAAGCGAAACTTTTCGAGATCAAGTGCAGGCCCATTATAAATCAGTCGGTCTTATTAGTTTTTCTCTTGATGTTTTGATGAACAGCAATATTGATCGAAATATGACAGAGTGGGAGGATATGTTTCTGCCATTGAGATTTAGAGAACGCCTTATGGAAATTCGCTCAGATGTGGCAGAAAATGGAGAACAGTTAATGCTGTTATCGGACCCGCAACTGATTATGGAATTCCCGCCGCCAACTTCTCAATCGAGCCCATATCAAATAGTCTACTTNCTTTTTCTGCTCCCCATGTTGTTTCTGGCCCTTATGCTAAAGCGAATTCCACAATCTTATTTTTCAACCCATTCACGCATTGGGTTCATGTTTGCCGGTATAAATTTCAGAATTTTTGGATTGATTTGTTTGTTAGTCTCAGTTCTTAGTGGTGTATACGGAATTCTGATGTTGGGTAGTTGGTTTGTCTCTGATCATATTGATACCCACCACAATATAAACCTTTTGTTATTTTGGCCAACTGATATTCTAGGCATTCTTGTTGCTTTGCGTCTGATATTTGTATCTGAACCATGGCCTATTACTCACAATAGTACTCCATTTATAAATTACTATCTTTTAGCACACATATTGGGAATTTTCTTGTATGGAATTATTGCGCTTTTTGAGTTAACGACGCAGTCAATTGGAAATATTGCTTTACATATAGTTCCTACTTTTTTGCTCTTTATATTATTTATTTGGATTGTTGGCTTTGTGCCAGCTAAATCCAAGAGTATGTTCTTTTGACAAATTGCCATGGCTTTGTTGCATAGTACAGAGGCTAAAAGAGCCAGTGAACTTGATCCAATAGCCGAAAAAATTGCTCAAGCTGCGGCTCGTCTGCCTCAGATCGAAGATGGTTCTCCGGAAGAAGCGCGCGCTTTTCGTAAAAAGCGGGGTAATCCATTTGCTCCTAAGCCAGCGGAAATTGAAAGAGTACAGGACTTGCTAATCCCCATTAGCTCAGGATCCTTAATGATTCGAATTTACGAACCTCCTGGCCATAGAAAACCTCTAAGGCCGGGTTTCATTTTTTATCATGGCGGCGGCTTTGTCCTCGGAGACGTAGCTCAATATGATACCGTGGTTCAGCATATCGCTGCCACGAGTGGGTGTGTGGTTTTCTCTGTGGAATATTTGTTAGCGCCAGAAAATAAAATAAAAGGTATTCATCGCGACGGTTTCGAAGCGTATAAATGGATAAGAGAGAATGCAGCAAAATTAGGCATTGATGAAAATAGGATTGCTATTGGAGGTGATAGTGCTGGTGGGAATCTTACTATTGGTGTTGAATTACTTTGCAAGCAAACTAATTTCCCGGTGCCTAAGTATCAGGTACTGGTATACCCCTCTGTTGATTTGCCAATGACTTTCCCTTCAGTGAAAGAGTTTGGCGAGGGTTATTTTCTCACTAAGAAAGCTATGGAATGGTTTCGCAGTCACTATTTGGAATCACCAGAACAAGCCTTTGATCCCGATTTGCTTTTTTTGAAAAGAGATGTGGGTGGTTTATCTCCGGCATTTGTTGTCACTGCAGGTTTCGACCCTTTGCGAGACGAAGGGAAAGCATTTGCGGATCATCTGGCGGAGCACAGTGTTGGCGTAGAGCATGTTTGCTATAACGATATGATTCATGGATTTATTTCCTTCGCAGGTGGAGTGCCGGCAGGTATGCACCTGCTTCAGGAAATTGGGGTTAAATTGAAAAAGTTCCTATAACTGCTAAAAAAACCGAACTATCTTAGGCTTTACTACTTTTAAAAATCTTCAATTCTTATTGAATAACTATTTCTACTCGGCGATTGCGCTGATATGCAGTTTCAGAAGCTCCTCGATCGGCGGGGCGCTCTTCTCCATAAGATACGATTTCGATTTGATTTCGTGCAGCGCCACTAACGATAAGATAATTCAGGATATTATTAGTGCGCCGTTCCCCTAGAGCTAGATTATATTCTCGAGTACCTCGCTCATCTGCATGGCCTTCTAGTCGGATACGTTTGTCTGAGTTGGCTGCTAAATCTTGCGCATGAAACATCAATATTTCGCGGTCTGACTGGCGGAAGTCCGAAGTGTCGAAGTCGAAATAAAATACTCGTGTGGCTAGCGCTGACCGCCGCATTCGCTCTTCTGCCGCCGCCGCTCGAGCTGCCGCTGCGTCTGCTAATTCTTGGGCCCTTCTTGTTGTTGCGTCAATCCCAGACTCAGTATTGCCCGCGACTTCTCCACTATCCTGTCCTTCGCTGGTTGTTGTGCAGGCATTTACATAGCAGAAGGCAAGAAAGAGTAGGCTAAGCTTCAAAAAGCGGTTTATTGCCATGTCAGTAGCAACCTTAAAACGGATAAGAAATATCATAAAGTCAATATGTTAGACAGCAGTAGGATAGTACATGACTTTTTCTTCTAAATCCACGTGGGCAACTTATCCTTTAGAGTTATAGGTGGCTCCCATTCTTTCTTACCCCATAAAACTTTCCCCATTATAAAGTTAAGAGGAAACGCCGAGCATTTGTTCGATTATACTATGCTGTATTAAGTAGAAATGTTAGTCTGCTTTTGCGTTAGAACTATAGACACTTGCCGAGCTGGAGCGGTTCTGATTGCCAATTCTGATTTAACGATATCTCGTCGTAAGTTAACGTTTAAATAAGGAGAAAATAAGTGAATGCTGATTTTTCGGCTGACGATTTAGCGTTTCAAAGCGAAGTTCGTAGCTTTCTGGAAAGTGAATTTCCTGCGGAATATCGAATCAAAATTGATGAAAATAAACGGCTTAGTAAAGACGAATTAGTCGATTGGCAAAAAATCCTTTATAGGAAAGGTTGGGCCGCACCTTCTTGGCCTAAAGAATATGGCGGGACCGGGTGGACTCAGATTCAGCGTCATATTTTTGCGACCGAAATGGGGCTGATAGGTGCGCCGGATCCAGTTCCCTTTGGTATGACGATGGTTGCGCCGATAATCATGGCATATGGAACCGATGAGCAAAAAGCACGATTTCTACCAGACATTCTGGAAAGCAATGTATGGTGGTGTCAGGGCTATTCCGAACCTAATTCTGGTTCGGATTTAGCGTCACTGAAAACGGCAGCTGTTCGTAATGGAGGCCACTATATTGTAAATGGTGCTAAGACTTGGAATACCTACGGTCAATATGCTGATTGGATCTTCTGTTTAGTAAGGACCGATAATACCGTTAAGAAGCAGGAAGGAATAAGCTTTTTGCTAATTGACATGAAAACGCCAGGTGTAACACTTAAACCAATTTATCTTTTAGATGGGCATCCTGAAGTTAATGAGGTTTTTTTTGATGATGTTGAGGTGCCCATTGAAAATCTGATAGGCGAAGAAAACAAAGGCTGGACTTATGCTAAGGTTTTGCTTACTCACGAACGGACCAATATTTCGGGCGTTCCTCGGGGTAAGCGTCGTTTGCGTGCTCTTAAGCGAATAGCGGCTGAAACTGACGACGGTTTTGGCGGTAACATGATGGAGAATAAAACTTTTTACAATAGAATTGCTGAAATTGAAATAGAATTGAAGGCTTTAGAATATGCTGAATTACGAACTTTAGCTTCTATCTCGGTTGGTAAGGCGCCAGGGCCTGAATCTTCGATATTAAAAATCGTTGGTACTGAGCTTGCTCAACGAATCGACGAAATTTTTATGGACCTTGCTGCATACCACTGTCTTCCTTTTGTTCCAGAGCAGTTTGAAGATGGGTTTCAGGGAACTATGCTTGGCCCGGGAAATTCTGCGGCTTATGCACTGACGTATTTTAATAACCGCAAGGCTTCAATTTACGGTGGTTCTAATGAGATTCAACGAAACATTATTTGCAAAGCAGTACTAGGCTTATAGTAACTAAGGAAAATAAGGTACTAAAGTGGATTTTTCATATACAGACGTTCAACTAATGCTACAAGACTCGGTGCAAAAATTTGTACAGAAAAATTATGACCATGATACTCGTAGCAAGATAGTTGCCAGCCAAGAAGGGTATAGCAGAGAGTACTGGAAACTTTTTGCAGAACTTGGTTGGTTGGCGGTTCCATTTGTTGAAGAAGATGGCGGGCTTGGCGGCTCGGCTGTCGATTTGATTGTTATGATGGAGGAGTTTGGTAAGGCAAATCTTGTCGAGCCATTTAGCGCGTCAGTGGTTTTGAGTGGCGGTTTGGTAGCGGAACTGGCTGATGGAGAAATGAAAACCACTCTATTGCAAAGTTTGGTAACTGGGAATTTGCAACTTGNCACCGCCTATGCTGAGACTGGTAGCCGATTTAACCTAAGCAAAGTAGCCACCACTGCCACTGCTGACAGTGACGACGTGGTAATTAATGGAAAGAAGATAGCTGTACTAAATGCTTCTAATGCTGATCAGATTTTGGTGGTTGCTCGAGAATCAGGTGCTGAAACTGACGGTGAAGGAATTTCTATTTTTCTAGTGGACGCTGATACGCAAGGAGTATTAATAAACGCGTTTACCAATATGGATGGGAATAAATCTTCGGAGATTATTCTTGAAAACGTAAAGATTTCAGCGTCTAAACGGTTAGGGCAACCAAGTAAGGCTCTCACTGCCCTGCAAAAAATCATAGACCGCGCAACCGTAGGGGTCTGTGCTGAAGCTGTAGGGGTGCTTGACTCTCTTTTGAAGAAAACTGTTGAATATAGTAAGACTAGAAAGCAATTCGGAACCGTTATTGGAACATTTCAGGCTCTTCAACATCGCATGGCTGACATGTTTATCGAATGCCAGCTCGCACGCTCTATCGTTGTAATGGCGGCCATGCAATTGGATAGCTCTGCTGATGAGCTCGAAAAAACCAAATTTGTGTCTGCTGCGAAAAGTCGCGTGGGAAAGGCTATAAGAAACGTGGGTCAGGAAGCTATTCAGATTCATGGTGGCATAGGTATGACTGACGAGTTGGACGTAGGACATTTTTTTAAGCGGGTAACAGCAATCGATATAATGTTTGGTAATGGTGATTATCACACAGAACGCTTTGCATCTCTCTAAAGACCTAGGGCCTGCCGCATGAGTGAGCTTTTTCTGGTTCGGCACGGACAGGCATCTTTTGGTAAAAAATCCTATGACAAACTCAGTGAGCTTGGTGTGAAGCAGGTTCAAGTCCTTGCACAGCACTGGCTGTCTTTAAATAAAAAATTCGATCATATTTATGCCGGCTCACTGCTGAGGCAGCAGGAAACGGCGAAAGAATTACTTAAATTAGTTAAGGGTAGCCCTAAAGAACCTGAGACTCTCAATGGCTTGAACGAATATAGTGGCGATGCCTTAGTAAGAATCCACCTGCGAGATGAAGGTCTGAATACTCAGTCTGATATCGAATTTGGTGATTATTTCGGAGGAGAGGAAAAAGGTAGAAAATTATTTCAGTCAGTTTTTGAGGAAGCGACAGAGAGATGGATTAAAGACGAATTGCAACCGTCTGTTGAGGAGCCTCATTTTGAATTCTGGAGCGACTTTAAAAATAGAGTGTTCAACGTCATTGACAGTATCATCTCTAGGCATTCGGGCGGAAGCAGAGTTTTAATTTCGACTTCGGGAGGGGTAATTGCCATGGCCCTGCAGCGTGTGCTTCAATTCCCTGACGACCAGGTAATCAAAACAAATTGGATGGTAAATAACAGTTCGGTTACTCGGATTCGGTACGGTGATGGCAAGATTTCCCTCTCTCAATTTAATAGCCTTCCTCATCTTGAAAAAGATGGTATGCAAGAATTGGTGACTTATCGTTAGTTATTATTGGGGAAATAGTTTTGACTGCAAAAAAGTTGATTGATCAAACAGAGGCCATTAGGGAAGGCGAGGAATTGGACCTTGATGCAATCAAGCAGCATTTAGAGCCTATTCTTGGAAGCAAAGTTGGTGCTCTTGTTGTTTCACAATTCCCGGGAGGGCACTCCAATCTGACTTATTTGCTCAGTACTGACAATGAGCACTGGGTGTTAAGACGCCCCCCTTTTGGATCTAAGGTAAAGTCTGCGCATGATATGTCGAGAGAATATAGGATTCTTTCTGCGCTTAAGGATGTTTATTCTTATGGTCCGGTTCCGATTCATTTTTGCGATGATCATAGCGTAATCGGTAGTGATTTTTACTTGATGAATTATATCCGGGGATTGGTTATTCGCAGGGAATATCCTTCAGGTTTAAACTTAACCCCCCATCATGTCCGAGCCCAACTATTGAATTTTTTTGATGTGCTAGGCGATCTGCATTCCGTTAATCTGAAACAAGCTGGCCTGGATAATTTTGGGAAACCCAAGGGTTACGTCCGTCGCCAAGTTGAAGGATGGAGTCGTCGTTGGGTCGCTGCAGTCACTCCCGACACCGTAAACTGCGACAACATTATTAGATGGTTAAACGAGAATATGCCCGAAGAAAGCGGTAAGGCAAGTGTGATTCATAACGATTATAAGCTGGACAATGTCATTTTTGATATTGACGATCCCATGCAAGTGATAGGTGTTTTGGATTGGGAGATGTCTACAGTAGGTGATCCATTAATGGATCTTGGTTGCACTCTCGGCTACTGGGTACAAATCGACGATCCGGATTGGTTTCGGGAAGCGAGAACTATGCCCTCGGATATCGACGGTGCGCCAAAGCGAGCCGAGATTATAAAGAGGTTCCAGGATCGGACAGGGCTTTCCGTAGAGAATTTTCCTTTCTATTTTTGTTTCGGTTTGTTCCGGCTTTGTGTGATTGGTCAGCAAATCTACTACCGTTTTTATCATGGGTATACTAAAGATCAGCGTTTCAAAGGTTTTCTCAAGAAAGCGCATGTGCTCCAAGCAATGTGTGAGCTGATAATTGCTGGCGAAATAACTGACTAAGGAGGTCCGTATGTCATTTCAAGTTAGCGACTTATTTTCTATAGCAGGGAAGACCGCCATCGTTACTGGTGGCTCTCGCGGTATCGGGAAAATGATCGCTCAAGGCTATGTAGAGAACGGCGTAAAGACCTATATTTCAGCTCGTAAAGCAGAGGCCTGCAAGGCAGCGGCAGAAGAATTGTCAGACGTTGGAGAGTGTATAGCTTTTCCAGCCGACTTATCCACTAGAGAAGGTAGAGAACGATTTGTATCGCAAATAAGGGAGCGCGAGCGAAAGGTAGACATACTTATCAATAATGCTGGTGCAGCCTGGGGTGCGGCATTTGAGGAATATCCCGATGAAGGTTATGACAAGGTAATGAACATAAATGTTAAAGCGATATTTACTTTGACTCGAGATTTAATGCCGCTGTTGCTTAAAGATGCCTCTCAAGAAAATCCGAGCCGAGTGATTAATGTCGGTTCTATCGACGGTTTGCGTGTCTCCACGACGGATAATTTTGCCTATGGCGCTAGTAAGGCTGCGGTGCATTTCTTGACCAAAAACCTGGCGGTACGATTTGGTCCGAAAGGGTTAACAGTTAATGCTATTGCTCCTGGGCCTTTCGAAAGTCAGATGATGGATTATATGTTGAAAAACTTTAAGGAAAGGATCGAGTCAGAAAACCCTCTTGGGAGGATTGGTAATCCTTATGATATGGCAGGTCTCGCAATATATTTGGCTTCCAACGCGAGTAAATACTTAACAGGTCAAATTATCGCGCTGGACGGAGGGCGCAATCTTGGATCGGCGCAAAAATAGGAAGTTTTAGGGTGTCAGATTTTGTTATAATCATTACACTCGTAGACTTTAAATCCATTTAACTCCGTGACTTACAGTGTTAGTTTAGTAGTTTGATAGTTGAGGAGATGGCACGAAGTTGTTTTTTAGTGTTAATAAAGAATCGTGAGTAAACAGCAAGCTCGGGTGCTTCCTAGGCCGCTGATCGTCAGCATGGCCTTCGTTAGTGGTTTTTGCATTATGGCCATTGAGATGCTCGGTGCGCGCATCTTATCGCCGTATTTTGGCGGCAGTCTCTCGGTATGGGGCAGTATTATTACGATTTTTATGCTGGCTTTGGCCCTAGGATATTTAATCGGTGGCCGCCTTTCTACAGGAAAGCCCAATCCAATTAACTATGCGATATTTTTTTTAGGGGCGGCAATATTTTCCTTGCCAGTCATACTTTTTGCAGATGTCGTCATGGAGCCGATCTTTCTAACCATTGAAGACCCGCGTTATGGATCCTTATTTGCTTCGATATTTCTATTTTTTATTCCGACCAGTATTCTTGGAATGATATCCCCTTACTCCGTAAGGCTTATGGTGGAATCAGAAGAGCACAGTGGTCATATGGCGGGATTACTTTATTTTGTTTCTACCTTGGGAAGTGCGGCCGGTACCTTAGGGACCAGCTTTTACTTCGTTCTGTGGTTTGAGGTAAACCAAATACTTTGGGGTGCGGTAGCTGCATTAACTTTGGCAGGTTGCGTTATTCTATCTGCAGGCTACACTCAAAAACTTAAAAGAGCGAACGAGACTGCTAATTATGGAAAGAAGCGTGCATAGAATTTTCTACCATATTGTTATCCTGGTTATATTATCTTTG
This sequence comes from Gammaproteobacteria bacterium, assembly GCA_002723195.1. Classification (GTDB taxonomy): domain Bacteria; phylum Pseudomonadota; class Gammaproteobacteria; order Pseudomonadales; family Pseudohongiellaceae; genus UBA9145. The sequence goes on from PBNR01000004.1 coordinate 10,868, forward strand.
TTGTCTGTTGGTCTCTGGGCGGAAACTATTCATGAACAGCGTTCAAAGTATCGCGATATTACAGTAACGCAGGTAGGTGAACGTCGTTGTTTATTATTTAACGTTCATCGAGGCGATAGGAATCAAACCTGCATGATGGTTAATAATCGTGATCTACTTGTTTTTGATTACACCCGCATGAGTTTTGCTGGATTGTTGCTGCAACCTGTACCGGAAAATATTTTAGTGATCGGTTTAGGCGGTGGATCCATACCAATGACTTTTGCAGACATGTTTCCTAACGCAAAGATTGACATCATTGAGATTGATGAAGCCGTAGTTCAAGTTGCGCAAGAGTACTTCTACTATACAGATACTGAGAATATGACAGTCCATATCGATGATGGGCGGCCTTTCATTAAACGCGCGGGAATTCGAGGTCAAAAATATGACTATATTGTGTTAGATGCCTTCAGTGGCGACTACATTCCAGAACACATGCTCACAAGAGAATTTTTGGATGAAGTAAAAGCTATTATGAATACAGACGGTGTATTGGTAGCAAACACTTTTTCTACAAGCCGTCTCTATGACCACGAATCTGTAACTTACCAGCGAGCTTTCGGCGAGTTTTACAATTTTAAATTACCAACCTCTGGTAATCGGATAATTATAGCAAAGCAGGGTAACTTGCCGCCCCGTGGTGACCTGGTGGAAGAGTCTCGAAGAGTCGCGCCGAGTCTAGAAAAATACGGAGTTCCATTAACCGACTACCCTAGGAGATTAACTACGCGAGTCGATTGGGATATGAGTCGGCGTGAACTTACCGATCAATATTCTCCTGGCAATCTGCTGAGGAATGACTAAATTAGGATCTAATGATGAAATTAATAACGCAACTTTTTTTATTGTTAATTGGTTTTGGAAGCATAGCTAGCTTTGCAGATGTTAATATTAAGGCAGACATCATTTATGGTCATAAAGATGGTATGGCCTTGGTTTATGATGTGTTGCAACCAGAAGAACCAAACGGAGCGGCCATCGTTTTTATGATGAGTGGCGGTTGGTATTCTTCTTGGGCACCCCCAGAAAATAGAATACGTCAATTCGGTGGTATGCTAGATGCCGGCTTTACAATGATTCCAGTCTATCATGGCAGCGCTCCTAGGTATCATATCCCGGATGCGTACTCTGACGTCAGTCGCGCTATTAGGCACATTAAAATGAATGCGGAGAGCTATGGCATCGATGCGGACAGAATAGGTGTAACTGGCGGCAGTGCTGGTGGACACTTAGCTTTAATGGTCGGCTTAGATTCTGATCAGGGTGTTACTGATGATGCCGATGAAGTAATGAGGGTTAGTAATTCCGTAGCCGCAGTTGTGGCTTACTTCCCCCCCGTAGAATTTAGAGAAATAGAATCCGCTGAAGTAGGTATTGTCAATGAGGTGCCGATAGAGGAACTTTTGGGAAGATTTCCTGCGTTAGATTTTGATGAAAAATTGATTCCTTCAGTGGCTCCGATATTGTTTGTGGATAATTCTGATCCGCCGACGCTTCTAATTCATGGAGACGCTGATCCCTTGGTTAATGTCACCCACTCTTATGCTATTAAGGAACAATTTGACAAGAACCAAGTTGAGTCCGAATTAATTGTAATCCCTGGCGCAGAGCATGGTTTCAGAGGGGAAGATGCAATCAGAGCCAACGATGCCCGTTTAGTGTGGTTTCAAAAATATTTAACAGATGAGCTTTAAAATTAATTTCATTCTTGACTGGCTCTGTTAATCATATTTTTGGCAATAATGAGTTGTTGGATTTGACTGGTTCCTTCGTAAATGCGGAATAATCTTACGTCGCGATAGAACCTTTCCACCGCATATTCGGACATATAACCGGCGCCACCATGAATCTGTACACAACGGTCCGCGACACGACCTACCATTTCTGTTGCAAATAACTTGGAAGCTGATGATTCAGTGCTGACGTTTTCGCCATTATCTCTTTTGCGTGCGGTTTCTAAGGTCATACATTTTGCTGCATAACTTTCAGTTTGTGAGTCAGCAAACATGGCCTGGATCAATTGCTGTTCGGCGATAGGTTGTCCGAATTGTTTGCGTTGTATGGCGTATTCAAGGGCATCGCTGATTAATCGTTCAGCTACTCCGACGCTCACACCTGATATATGCAGTCGGCCTCGGTCTAAAACTTTCATGGCAGTAATAAACCCTTCGCCTTCTTGGCCAATGATATTTCCAGCAGGAACAGGGCAGTCTTCGAATATTACGTCGCAAGTCATAGATCCTGATTGCCCCATTTTTTTGTCGACTGAGCCCAAGGTAATGCCTGGCGTGTTTCGGTCTACAATGAACGAAGAGATACCGTGAGCACCTTGGATTGAAGGGTTTGTACGTGCCATGACATTAAATGTGTCTGCAACCTTGGCATTGGTTATGTATCTCTTTGTGCCGTTGATAATATATTGACCACCGTCTCGAATTGCTGAAGTTTTAAGTGATGCGGCATCGGAGCCAGCACCAGGCTCGGTTAGGCAAAAACAGCTTATCCATTCGCCACTAGCGTATTTAGGTAGGTATTTTTGTTTTTGTTCTTCGGTGCCGTTAAACACTATAGCAGCAGAGCCAATTCCATTATTAGTTCCCATGATGGAGCGAAAAGCGGGGGAGGTTCGCCCTAGTGCAATCGCAACTTGTATTTCTTCTTCCATGGTTAACCCTAATCCTCCATATTCTTCGGGTATGGTAAGTCCGAAAAGCCCAAGTTCCTTCATTTCTTCTAGGATATCATCAGGTAATACCCCGGATTCTGCCAGCTCACTCTCTCGCGGCACTAATTTTTCTCGGACAAAGCGGTTAATCAAATCTATAAGTTGCTTAAGTGTTTCTTGATCTCTAATCATTTTAAATCCTTGTAAACTTGTAGCTTATAACCTTTCGGTTAATCTCTAGTTGGGGTTTCTAGCTAAAGGGGGGGTAACCTAGCATAAGCTCCTATTTTTTACGAATGCCATGATAGAATACAAACCCTTGTCTTATTAATTTTATGGGATAGTTAGAGGTAGCGTAAAATCCTACCAAGTCAACACTCGAAAGACTTATGATATTGTAAGTATTGCTATGTGTTGATTCGAAAATATGCAGAATGACTTTGCAGAAATTATTTTTGAGTGTATGGAAACGCTATTATCGAACTAGCATAAGCGGAAGAGACAGTATTTTGACAAAAATTAGATTGATAAAAAGGGTAGATCATGTCTGAAGTAGTTAGCTACGAACTGAATGAAAATATTGGAGTAATAAGTGTTAATAATCCACCTGTTAACGCTCTCGCTCAGGTTGTTAGGGAGGGGATTTTGAATGCGATCAATGCAGCGCAAAACGATGCGTCGAAAGCTATCGTTTTAGTGTGTGAAGGTAGAACCTTTATTGCTGGAGCAGATATTACCGAGTTTGGAAAACCTCCGAAGGATCCGGGGCTTCCTGAAGTTCTAGCGGCGATAGAAAATTCAAGTAAACCGATAGTTGCTGCTATTCATGGAACTGCTTTGGGTGGGGGCTTTGAGGTTAGTTTGGCTTGCCACTATCGTTGTGCGATCGCTTCGGCAAAGGTCGGTTTGCCAGAAGTAAAACTAGGTTTGTTGCCAGGGGCGGGTGGGACTCAGCGTGTGCCTAGGTTGATAGGTGTAAAAGCGGCCTTAAATATGATTACGAGAGGTGACCCCATAGCAGCGGTGAAGGCAAATGAAATGGGCCTTCTTGATAAAGTTTTGGATTGTGATGATGTGCGGGCAGGTGCGCTGAGTTATGCAAAAAAACTTGTTGACACTGGTGCTTCACTCAAACGTGTTCGCGATATAACAATTGATCCATCAAGCGTTGAGATAGGCTTCTTTGAGAACGCTCGAAAACAGCTCGCGAAACGTGCTCGGGGTCAGATTGCGCAAGATAGAATCGTTTCTTGCTTAGAGGCGGCAGTTGAATTGCCTATAGATAAGGGCCTCGAGCGCGAAAGAGAATTATTTAAGGAATTAATCACTTCGCCAGAATCTGCTGCAATGCGTCATATATTTTTCGCAGAAAGACAGGCGGCGAAAATCAAGGACTTACCTAAAGACACAGCATTGCGACCAATCAAACAAGTCGCAATATTGGGAGGCGGAACTATGGGTGGTGGTATCGCCATGTGTTTCGCAAACATTGGAATCCCTGTACTTTTGCTGGAAATAAATGACGAGGCATTGGAGCGTGGCATGGGAATCATCCAAAAGAACTACGCTATCACGGTGCAAAAAGGCAAGCTAACCGAAGATCAGATGAAAAAAAGAATAGGGTTAATTAGTGGAACTACTAGTTACGATGAAATTAGCGAGGTTGATCTGGTCATTGAGGCTGTGTTTGAGAATTTGGATTTAAAGAAAGATGTATTTGGCAAATTAGATGCAACTTGCAAGCAGGGTGCGATCCTGGCTACGAACACTTCCTATCAGGATGTAAATGCGATAGCGGAAGCCACTTCAAGACCAGGCGATGTCGTTGGCATGCATTTTTTTAGCCCTGCCAATGTCATGAAATTGTTAGAAGTAGTGCGAGGGAGGGAAACAGCTAATGATGTTTTAGCAACTGTTATGCAGATCGGAAAGAAGATCGGCAAAGTATGCGCCCTTTCAGGAGTATGCTACGGTTTTATTGGAAATCGAATGCTTGGTGGGTACGGTAGAGAGGCTCAGATGTTATTGCTTGATGGTTGCACTCCCTCTCAGGTAGATAGCGTTTTAGAAGGCTTCGGTATGGCAATGGGTCCACTGGCGATGGGTGATCTAGCAGGATTGGATGTAGGTTATAAGGCGCGACAATCACGAACAGACCTGCCAGACGATCCAAAACTTTATCGAATGGGCACATTATTGGTAGAAATGGGGCGTCATGGGCAGAAAACTGGCTCCGGGTTTTATCAGTATGACCCTGAAACACGCAAGCGTATGGCGGATCCTGATATAGAAGCCTTAATAAAGGAAGAGGCAACAAAACTCGGTGTTGAGCAAAGAGCAGTCAGCGACGAGGAAATATTGGCTCGGTGTTTCTATCCGTTAATAAACGAAGGGGCAAAAATTTTGGAAGAAGGCATAGCGCAAAGGGCGAGTGATATCGATGTGGTTTACATTTATGGATACGCCTTCCCAGTCGCAAAAGGGGGGCCGATGCACTACGCTGATTCTGTTGGCTTAAAGAATGTTTATGAAAAAATATGTGAATTTCGCGATCGTTATGGAGAAGATTATTGGCAGCCAGCACCATTAATTAAGCAGTTGGCTGAGGAAGGTAAGACGTTTGCTGAATGGGATAGAGAAAGAGGTGTGGCTTAATGATTTCTTACTTAACAGCTGCACCTGGCGCACCTTTGGTTGAAGTTGAATCTGAAACTCCGGAGCCACAAGGCGCGGAGGTTCTAATGAGAACCTTAGCTTGTGGTGTTTGTCACTCTGATATTCATATGCATGACGGTGTGTTTGAGCTTGGTGGAGGCAAGCAGCTTGAAGTAGGCCGAGAGGGTATGGTTCTGGGTCATGAAATCTTCGGTGAAGTTATTGCTATCGGGCCAGAAGCCCTAGGCGTATCCATTGGTGACCGGCGCGTGGTATTTCCATGGATAGGTTGTGGGGAATGTCCTTCTTGTAGGCGAGGTGAAGAAAATATTTGTACCCCGGGACGCGCTCTTGGAATTATGAGCCCTGGAGGATTCGCAGACCATGTTTTGGTCCCTCACAGTCGATATCTTTTTGATAAAGGTGATGTTCCTGATTCTCTTTCGGCAACATATGCATGTTCAGGACTTACTGCCTATGGTGCGTTAAAGAAAGTAGGAAAACTGGAAAAAGGGGACGAACTAGTAATCATAGGCGCTGGGGGCGTAGGCATGATGGCAGTTCAAATTGCACGCGCATTAGGTATGGACCCCATTGTAGCTGATATAGATGATAGTAAATTAGCTGCAACTCAAGAGCTTGGTATTAGCAGAACTTTTAATTCTTCTGATCTAAAATCTGCAAAGGAGATTCGCAAAAGTACGGGCGGGGCTTACGCCGTGCTAGATTTTGTTGGCGCAGAAACTAGTGTTAACTATGGGTTAGGTTGTTTGCGCAAGGGTGGCATGTTAATAATCGTTGGTTTGTATGGTGGTGCTTTAACTATGCCAATTCCATTTATTCCAATGAATTCCCGAATTATTCAAGGGAGTTATGTTGGTAATCTTGAAGACATGGCTGAATTAATGGCAATGGTTCGTAATGGCAAGATAGCGCCAATTGAAATCACGGAAAGGCCTCTTGCCGAAGCTAATGATGCTTTAGTTGATTTAAAGGCTGGTAAAGTTAGAGGTCGGCAGGTATTGGTTAATACTTAATCAATATCTTGCTGCATTTTTCAAAAAATCGTTGGCAGGGTTTGTAGGTCTGTTACTACTTTTAATTTGTATTGAGGCTCGGTATGACTATTAAAAGCCTCAAGGAAAATCTACGGAATGTTTGAGCTATGAATGCAAGATTACAGGAACTCGCAGATTTCCGAGTTGTTGCACGTAACTGGTTAGAAGAAAATTGCCCCCTTTCAATGCGGCTGCCTATGGTACAAGAAGAAATTGTATGGGGTGGTCGTAATGCTGTTTTTGAAAACCCTGAGAGTAAACTTTGGCTAGACCGAATGGCGGAGAAAGGTTGGACGTGCCCAAGTTGGCCGACGGAGTTTGGTGGTGGGGGATTAAATAAAGAAGAAACGATAATACTAAGTGAAGAATTACGAAGAATTAATGCCAGGCCAGCGCTAACTAGTTTTGGCATAAGCATGCTCGGCCCTGTTCTGCTCGAGTACGGAAATTATGAGCAGAAGTTGGAGCATTTGCCAAAGATTGCTCGAGGGGAAATTCGCTGGTGTCAAGGTTATTCAGAGCCTGGGTCTGGCTCCGATCTAGCGAGCCTTAAAACTAAAGCAGATCTAAAAGGGGATAGCTATATTATTAATGGCTCAAAGATTTGGACTTCTTATGCAGATAAGGCGGATTGGATTTTTTGTTTAGTTCGTACTGATTTCGAGGTACCTAAGCATGCTGGAATTAGTTTTATCTTATTCGACATGGCTAGCAAGGGCGTATCCACAAAACCAATCCAATTAATCAGCGGTTCCTCGCCTTTTTGTGAAACCTTTTTCGATGATGTAGTAGTGCCTTCTGTTAATTTAGTGGGTAGGTTAAATGACGGTTGGAGTATCGCCAAGAGGTTGTTACAACATGAGCGTACCATGATTTCCAGCTTTGGTTTGGCTGGTGGTCAAATGGATCGCGGGGGCTCAAATTCTGTAATGACCAGTATTGAAAAGACGGCTATGCGTTATCGGGGTGATACTGAAAAACTTTCTGATCCTATCCTGCGCGATGAAATTTCTCAGTTTAAAATTGACTCGGCAGCCTTTGCTCTGACGTCGCAGCGATCGCAAGAGGAATCCAAAAAAGGTCAGGGTCCTAATGCTACTTCGTCTATGTTAAAAAATTATGGTTGTGAACTAAATAAACGTCGTTATGAAATATTGATGAAAGCATTAGGGAGTCAGGGCCTTGGTTGGGAAGGGAATAAGTTTACAGAAGAGGAGCTATTGATCACGAGAGAATGGTTGCGTTCGAAAGCAAATTCGATTGAAGGGGGTACTTCAGAAATTCAACTTAATGTTATTGCGAAAAGAGTGTTGGGTTTGCCGGATATGCTTAGTCACAACACGGATAAAAGAGAGTCTTGAACATGGCGCTAGTTTTAAGTGAAGATCAGCAACTTCTTAAGGATTCGGCTAAAAGCTTCTGTCAACAGAATTCTCCGCTATCTGTCTTACGTCGATTAAGGGATACAAAAGATGAAACAGGTTTTGATTTAAAAATCTGGGGNAAAATGCTGGAATTGGGGNGGGCTGGTATGGCAATTCCCGAGTCTTATGGTGGATTTGAATTTGGTTATAGTGGGCTCGGTGTTGTTCTTGAAGAATGTGGGCGGACTCTAACTAGCTCGCCTTTAATTTCAACAGTCTTAATTAGTGCCACCGCGATTAACGTAATTGGAAATGATACGCAAAAACAACATTTATTACCAAAATTAGTAACTGGAGAGTTGTTGTGTAGCCTGGCATTAGACGAAGAGATTGTCCATTGTCCAAATCGAATAACTACGACAGCAAAAAGAGTAGGTGATACTTATTCTATCGTTGGAGAGAAGAAATTTATTCTGGATGGTCATATCGCAGACAAGCTTATTGTCGCTGCGCGAACTTCAGGAGAGCCTGACTCTAAAAACGGCGTTAGTCTGTTTTTAGTTGATGCTAATGTTCCGGGAGTGGAGATAAGTAGGACTTGGATGGTGGATAGTCGCAACTCAGCGACGGCTATTTTTAATAATGTCACTATTGACGAGTCCAACTTAATAGGGAAGGAAAATAAAGCTTATGATGACCTCCATTATGTCTTAGATATAGCGCGTATAGGATTAGCGTCTGAAATGCTGGGAAGNATTCAGGAAGTTTTTGACCGTATCGTCGAGTATTTAAAACAACGTGAGCAATTCGGTGTGCTAATTGGTTCTTTTCAAGGATTGCAACATCGGGCTGCCAACATGTATAGCGAAATTGAATTGTGTAAGTCCACAGTACGAGCAGCGCTGGCTGCGCTTGACAGGAAAGAAAGTGAACGTAGAGAAATTGCAGAGCTTGCGAGTGTTGCGAAGGCTAAGCTTTCAGAAGTGTTTTTTTTAGTTGGTAATGAAGGTGTGCAAATGCACGGCGGCATTGGTATGACTGATGAGTTTGATATTGGTTTTTATATCAAGCGTGCACGAGTGGCTCAGCAGTATCTAGGTGACGCTGCCTTTCATCGTGATCGCTATGCAACTCTAAAAAATTTCTAGAGAAATTTTCTATAACCGCCTTTCATGCAATATATTTTCAGAAAACTAGTACCCAAAAAAACTGAAAAATAAGTTTACAATACTTAGTCTAGGTCGAAGTGTTAAAAAGTGAGATGGTCTAAGGCAATAGAGGTTAGAAAATAGCTTTAGCTGATTTTGCTTTTGTAGTTTAATCCTGTTTGTGCGGGTGATACGTATGCCAATTCTTTTGATCGGCGCATTTGTTGCAATATTGATTTACATGCCATCNTTTTGGGTGCGTCATGTTATGTCTAAAAACAGTTTTGAGCTTCAAAATTTAAAGGGTACAGGAGGCGAGTTAGCCCAGCATTTGATCAGCCGCTTTCAACTTGAAGGGATTACAGTTGAAGAAACAGATCCGATGCGAGACCATTTTGACCCCATTGCGAGGGTTGTAAGACTCAGTTCTGAGAATTTTCATGGGAAGTCGTTAACCGCTGTGGCTGTAGCTGCCCATGAAGTTGGTCATGCCATTCAATTTCATCGCAGGGAAAAAATATTCCAATTACGAAAAAGGTATTTACCGATAGCTCATAGGTTAAATCAGGCTGGCGTTGCTATCATGTGGTGTTTCCCAATCATTGGTATACTTCTCCGTTCCCCATTTGCAATTGGTGCGGTGATCGCGACTAGCCTATTGTTGCAGTTAGCTGGGGCTTTCGCCTATTTAATAATCCTTCCAGAAGAATGGGACGCTAGTTTTAATAAGGCCCTACCCATATTGGTGGAAGGCGANTATATAGAAGAAGGGCAGATTCCTATTNTTCGGAAAATTCTTAAAGCGGCCGCTCTTACTTATTTCTCTGCTGCATTGGCAAATGTTCTGCATATCGGCAGGTGGTTTTTGTTGTTACGGCGTTGAGGGAGTTTAAATAACATTGAAACGTATTTGCATATATTGTGGTTCCGCCGCGGGCGCCAATCAATTCTATGTCGACATGGCAAAGAAGCTTGCGCAAGCATTAGTATTCAGAAATATTGAACTCGTGTACGGCGGTGCGCAGGTGGGCTTAATGGGGGTCTTAGCAAACTCGATGCTTGNTGCCGGAGGATCTGTTATTGGTGTTCTACCTCGTGGGCTATTTCGCAATGAGGTGCCGCATAACGGACTTACCGAGTTAATTGAAGTTAACTCTCTGCATGAGCGTAAAGCTAAGATGGCTGAAATCTCTAACGGTTTTATTGCTTTACCAGGNGGGTTGGGTACATTAGAAGAACTTTTTGAAATACTTACCTGGTTACAGTTAGGATTGCATAAAAATCCTGTAGGAATTTTAAATATTGATGGCTTTTACAATAAACTTCTGGAATTTCTCGATCACGCTGTTGCCGAACAATTTATCCATCCTCAGCATAAAGAAATGATAATAGTTGAAGGTGATTTGGAAAAAATGTTGGATAAGCTTGAACATTTTCGCGCTCCGGGTGTCGAGAAATGGATAGATTTAGAGAGCCAGAAATAATTAAGGGAGCATTAGTCTAGGTGGAAGATTCACTAAATGTTTTTGACGAGCCTCTACTCTTGTGTAGTGAAGAGCCTGTAACCGGTTTTTTTCGTGACGGTTGTTGTAATACTAGCGATGCGGACTTTGGTTCGCATACAGTATGTGTANAGATTACTCAAGATTTTCTGGAATATTCTCGTTTTCGCGGTAATGATCTCTCTACGCCGATTCCAGATTTTGGATTTCCGGGTTTAGAGCCGGGAGATCGTTGGTGTCTCTGTGCGTCCAGATGGNTAGAGGCNTATGAGCAAGGTATGGCTCCNAAGGTNCACTTAACAAGAACACACAAGCGNGCCTTGGAGATTGTNGAATTAGAAAAATTAAAGGAATATGCAGNGGATATTAATTAGTCTTTCCAGNCNGCGAGTTACNAAANTGNATAGGNTTAAGGTTAACCAACAAGAATGGATTTAGCTCNCTATTTNAAAGNGATAGTGAATCGCTGGCATCAACAATCTTCATGCCATAAACTTCAACTCTGACGCACGATTAAACAGAAGAGGGGGTAGAACTTGGATGAGTAGCGGAAATCCTGTGTTTAAGCATCGCTATGTTTGTGCTGTATGTGATAGTAATCGGTGGAANAANTTNAAANCNAGGAATGGTGACATTGTTATTACTACATCTTACAAAGCGGGAACAACTTGGATGCAAGGTATTTGTGCNGCCTTNGTATTTCAGGCACCAGAACCNCCCATCCCCCAAGATGANCTTACGCCNTGGNTAGATGCTAATTTTGCTCCAATCGAAGAAGTATTNGCGCAATTGGAAGGGCTAACCAATAGAAGATATATCAAAACGCATTTACCTTTAGACGGTATAAAATATTATGAAGATATTAAATATATTTTTGTTGGCCGCGATGGGAAAGATGTTTTCATGTCTATGTGGAACCATTGGCACAATATGATTCCTGAAGTGATTGATGAAATGAACAATGCGCCTGGCAGAGAGGGTCCCACGTATAAGCATGCGCCTGAAGATATTGGCCCAGCAATCGATGATTGGTTAACAAAAGGCACTTTCGACTGGGAAAGTGATGGGTTTCCTTTTTGGTCACATTTGAATCATGCTAGATCATGGTGGGATTATCGCCACCTCCCCAACATATTGATGGTACATTTTGAAGATCTGTTGAAGGATTTGGATCAAGAAATGCGGCGAATTTCTGATTATCTTGGAATTCCTATTGACGAAGAGATATGGGGGTCTTTGGTTGAAGGCTCGACTTTTGGTTCAATGAAATCTAATGCTAAAAAAATGGCTCCCGGTGCTACTGCCGGACTCTGGAAAGATACAAGTAACTTCTTCCACAAGGGAACTAATAAGCGTTGGGAAGGTGTTTTTACCGACGAACAAATTGCTACCTATAACGAAAATGCACATAGAATATGTGGACCACAATTGGCTCAATGGTTAGAATTTGGTGGACATATTGATTAAGCTCTATATACAGAATTTCTGTAAATAAAAAGGTCTACGCAATGTATAAGCTCGCAATTAGAATGATNCAGAACATTTTCCTTTTAGCCCTGTTAGCTGCAATTANGNTTCCAGTTAGTGCGCAACGAGGGACTGATCCCACTGTCTGGAATGATGTGATGGACCGTTTTATGCGAGAAGATCGTTTAGGCCAGCCTCCTAGTGGAGCTATTGTTCTTACTGGGAGTTCCAGCATNGCACTATGGAACGATCAAGCGGCCGAGGCACTTGCGCCCCTAACGGTTATTCCGCGTGGGTTCGGAGGTAGTGTAATGAATGATGTTCTTTATCATCTCGAGACGGTTGCGCTTAGATACAATCCACGCGCTATAGTTATTTATGAAGGTGATAACGATACAGCTTATGGAATTCCTGAGGAAGATATTTTAGGTAATTTCAAAAAAATTATAGCTAGAGTTCATGAGGAATTGCCCGAGACTCGAATTTATGTAATGGCCGTTAAGCCATCCAAGCTTAGAGTTAATGTTTGGGGCAATGCCCAAAGGATCAATGCAGGATATAGAGAAATAGCTAAGCTTGACCCGCTCGTTTACTACATTGATTCAGCTACCCCATTTTTAAATGCGGATGGCTCGGTTATGNAAGATATTTTTATCGAAGATGGTTTGCATTTGAATGATATGGGTAATTTGATCTGGGGTTCGGTTATTCGTGCTGCGTTAATGCCTCAAGAAGTTCGCCACGATTGAAATAATCCTTTCTTAATAATTTATAAGTATAAATTGTTCGGNTATTAATATGAGAGATGCATAGCGCTGATCTCGCCAGTCGTCTGCTCGTCTTGAATAATATCTCTCTCACGGTCTAATTCTGTTTTAAGTAATTCACTGTATAAATATAAGTTGGATTCTGTATTTATGTAGAATTAATATTCATCGTACCCCTCTGTTAATTCTACATAGACGCCCGAAGGGTCAGTGAAATAAGCGATATTTAGGCCTATAGCTGGTATTTCCCGATAGGGAATGTCAAATACGACCCCTTTGGCTTCCAGTTGGCGGCAAAATTCTTCAAGGTTGTCAATTTCGAATCCAATATGATCAATGGCTGCTCCTTGAGTCGCTTGTCTGCCGCTGTTATTGGCGCCAAAGCTCATATTCATTCCAGGAACGTTGGTAGTAGTCGTAATTCTACCTCGAGGGCGAATTTCAAGATTAAACATATCTACATACCATTGCAGAATTTCTTCCGGGTTATCTAGAAACCAGTGGACGTGATAACCAGTTATTTCCAAGTGTAAGCCCTTATCTTCCTGCATCTCTACTGCGATATTATCCGGCAAAATAACATAGGCATTGAGTTGCCCTTCGGAACCAAAAAATATGCTGCCTACTTCGAGGCCATCGGCTCGCCATTTATCTAGAAANTTATCCATGTTCCGGACCTTAAAACCAAAATGGTGCATTACGGTTTCGCGAGAACCTATCGATGGCTCCTGTTCTGTTAAGGCAACCATCATGTTAGGAAGCTTTGCTACAGTGAGCGGTCCTCTTTCAATGATTGTTCCTTTGAAATGCTCGACCCAAATTCGTTTATGTTCTTCAATGTCAGAAACATTTAGGTGGACATGGCCAAAGGTAATGCCATTGTCGTTTGGGGTTGCAAGCTGGGCCTGAAGGGCCGGCGCGATAAGGCTAAGTATTACAATAAGCAGTATTTTCTTCACTTTTTGCTCCTTAAGTCAGCTAGGAGTTAGCATAAAGGCTCTACCTTCCCGCGTCCACTAAACTATACAAGTCTGAATTTGATGCTGTTTATTCGCTTTTTAATAAAATCTTTTTCTAATTTCCCCACAAAGGTAAAAATATCACCGCTGCTTTTGTGGAAAGAAGTAACGAGTTCGATGTTTAGATAATGAGTGTGGTTTAATACCATGCAGAGCTCAAAAGTTTATATGAATGTCTACGTGCTTCGGCATCGTGAGTGATAGTAAGGATCATAAGCTCATCGAGTTTAAACTGTTTCACCCAAAGACTGAGTTTCTCACAAACTTGCTCTGGTGTTCCCACAGCTCGACGGTTGTGATTTTCTTCAATAGCCCTTATTTCGCCGTTGCTGTAATCATAGTCCGAAGCCTCTTGGACGGTTGGGAACGGCCCAGGGTTTCCTCTAAGTAAACGAATAAACCAAAGATCTCTGCTCTTGGATAATTCTATTGCTTCTTCTTCACTGTCGGCACAAATAGTAAAGACGGTCAATGNNCTCCTAGGTATATCTAGGTTAGGGCCCGGTTTAAAGTGTTCCCTATAATAGTCAAATATGTCTGGTCTAATTTGTGGGTTTATAAAATAAGCAAAGTTGTAGGGGAGGCCGGCGAGGGCTGCCAATGAAGCGCTATCTTCACTGGAGCCAAGCATCCACAATTCAGGAACATTAATCACTTTTGGGAAGGCTCTCGCGTCTTCCATTCCTGGGGTTATTGGGTCGGTATCATTCAATAAAGCTTGCAGATCGAAAACCATATTTGGAAAATGTTCGGGTCCGACTCTGGACCCGTATCGGATCGCAGCNGCTGTAAAAGGATCGGTCCCGGGAGCTCTGCCGACACCTAAATCAATACGACCAGGGTAAAGAGTTTCTAAAACCTTAAAGTTTTCTGCAACTTTGTAAGGGCTGTAATGAGGAAGCATTATTCCACCTGATCCCAGTCGGATATTGGCAGTTTCGCCTCCTAGGCGTCCTAATAAAACCTCAGGGGAACAACCCGCTAAAGCGTTTGAGGCATGATGTTCTGCCACCCAATATCTGTGAAAACCTAATTTATCGCAGTGTTGTGCTAACGCCAGCGTTTCTTGTAGGGCATTTGGAGCATCACTGCCTTGTTTTATTGGTGATTGATCCAGAACAGAAAGGCTAACGTTATCTTGGGGCAAAGCTTTTCCTTAATAAGATTAAATGATTTGGTGTTCTTAATTTTTCTTGTCACGCTACGCGGACTTGTTCTTATTGCTAACCTGTTAATTTATCTGTAGCTTTTAGGGTAGCGTTTGATTGTGAAAACGTATGAGCACATTGCGCCTAGAAAATAACCTAGGTGGCAGCATGAATCAAGAAATGTAAAATTACTTAAATGCTATGTCAGTGTTGTCTTTATCTGAAAATGACTATGAAATTTTAACAATAAAGGCCAGTGGGCCTGGGGGTCAGCGTGTCAATAAAGTGGAAACGGCCATTCAATTGCGTTTTGATATTAAAAACTCATCATTAAATGGAGAGCAAAAACAAAGGTTGTTAGTTCACAAAGATCAAAGAATTTCTAAAACTGGCATTATTCTGATAAAGGCACAAAGATTTCGTAGCCAGGAAAGTAATAAGCGAGATGCTATTGATCGGCTGTATGAATTAGTTCAGCATGCAATAAAAAAGAGAAAGAGAAGGGTTGTGACCCAGCCTAGTAAGGCATCTAAAATGAAACGGTTAAAAGACAAGAAAAAATCTGGCGATAAGAAAAATCTCAGACTAAAGCCGTCATTAAATGAGTAAACAAAACTGATTATATGAAGATTATTAAACTAATTAGTGCAGCTCCAATGTTTTTACTTACTTTCATTGCTGTTGTAGCCCAGCCGATTACCGGAACTACCGAAGGTGCGAATAGCATAGAAAGCGCAGAGGGTAGCTTTCGTTATATTGCCAGTACATTAGAAACGTTTCGAGAAACTGGCAGATTAGTCAATAATCCTGGGATCGACGGTTCTGATTTCGAAGCTTTTATCGATTTGCTTAATTTTTACTATGACCGGTTCAGCAATGAATTTAACCCAGCCTCAGCAATGTGTGAATTTTATAGAGATCCAAAGAATAGCCGAATGACCGTAAAAGAAAGAGCAGGGCTAAGCTTTAGTTTTTTACGTGGGTTAGAGAATCGTATCGAACTATACACTGCAGTTGACGAAGAATTTCAAATGGAAATTGCAGACGAATTCGGGACTTTCCTATTGGATAATATTAATGCGTTAAAAGCCGAATCTTTAAGCGACCTGCAACTACCATTGTCGCAATTCGACGAGAAGGCTTCTATAGCTTTTGTTGATTCAGTTTGTCGTTAGTGCAACCAGGCGCTTGGTAACGATGAAGGTATGAAAATCTAAGCAAACTCCAGCGAGGTATCTTTGCTTATAGGTAACTAGCTTTCTGTTCCTAACTGGAGTTTAATCAAGAAGAATGGATTAGAGTAACTATCTAGAAAACTTCAAAAAGTCCAGCAGCTCCCATACCACCCCCAACACACATTGTACAAACAACATATTTTGCGCCGCGTCGTTTGCCTTCAATTAGCGCGTGTCCAACCATGCGTGCACCACTCATCCCATACGGGTGTCCGATGGATATCGCTCCACCGTTTACATTGAGCAAATCATTAGGGATGCCTAGTTTATCTCGGCAATAGATTACCTGGACGGCAAATGCTTCATTCAATTCCCACAATCCAATGTCATCCATAGAGAGGTTAAAGCGCTCTAACAATTTCGGAACTGCGTAGATTGGTCCAATCCCCATTTCATCGGGATCCAGTCCCGCAACTGCGACGCCACGGTAGGCGCCAAGCGGCTCCAAGCCTTTTTGCTCAGCTAGTTTGCTATCCATTAAAACTGAAGCTGAAGCACCATCAGAAAGTTGACTGGCATTACCGGCTGTAATAACTCCGCCGTCAAAAACTGTTTTTAAGCCGGCAAGCCCTTCAAGTGTCGTGGTTGGCCGATTTCCCTCATCTTTTTCTAATTTGGTATCGTGTACACTTTGTTGTTTTGATTCTTTGTCAACGAATATCATTTTCGAAGGAAGTGGCACGATTTCATCATTATATTTNCCAGATTCCTGNGCTGCACCTGTGCGCTGTTGACTTTGTAAAGCATATTCATCTTGTTGCTCACGTGAAATATTATAGCGATTAGCGACNGTCTCAGCAGTTTCCAACATTGACATATATGCATGTTCAGATTTTGCGATCACGTTGGGGTCTTGAGCACGATAACCATTACGGTGCTCGTTTTGAACTAGGCTGATTGATTCAAGGCCTGCGCCAATAACTATTGGCATTTGATCATGGATGATTTGTTTTGCGGCAGTAGCAATTGCCATCATTCCTGAGGAGCATTGTCTATCAATGCTCATACCAGAAACTTTATTGGGTAGACCTGCCGCGATGGCTGCAGTGCGCCCTATATTTTGACCAGACGAACCCTGTTGCATAGCGCATCCCATTATTACGTCATCGACTTCACCGGGCTCGATTCCAGCTCGCTGAACAGCATGATTTATTACGTGGCCGCCTAAGGTGGGAGCATTAGTATCATTGAAAGCACCACGATAAGCTTTTCCGATAGGTGTGCGTGCTGTTGATACGATTACTGCTTCTCTAGTCATTACATTCTCCAGTATTACAATGTTATTTCCATGTTTAGTTAGCCAAAATTAGTGCGGTTACTTGATTAATAGCATTCTTCGCTATCTCCGTCATTTCCTCATCTGTTCGATCTTGAATTGGATGAGGAACGAAAACACGCGCAGGTTTAATGCCGAGCGATTGTCCTTGTGAATCCGCGGCTTGCTCAAACTCACAAGAAGCCACAAATCCTGAGGGAATTCCGCGGCTTTCGAGATCCATAATGTCATGCAAACTGCACGAGGTACAGGATCCTCAGTCGGCTAAACCTTCGATTACCGCATCACACTCAACACTAATTTGTTGATTAAGCTTTTTAGGAGCGATGCGGGCAAACGTTGGTTTCATGTAACGCTTTACCGTTGCTCCCATTCCAACCAGGTGTCTTTCTACTTCGTCTAAAAACTCTTTACCCCGAGGTTTAGAGATGTCGAGCAAGCCCACAGTAGCTCCGGATAAACTCTCTAATCTTGGGAGTATTTGTTTTTCGGCAGGTTTGAGTTCTGCCGTAGGATCTAGCATGAATGAAGTGCTCATGTTGGTCTCCTTTCTATTGGATTTTTTCTGAAACAAGTTGGCTGCCTTTCTCACCTGATGCAACCCACCCACTGATAATAGCTGAAAACATTCCAGCCTTGCCTCCGGCTGTAACGATGTGTAATCCATCGTCTCTGAATTTATTTAGTAACTTATCTTTAAATTTTCCTGGCATCCCCTCAGAAACTCCATTTCCCCCGCGCAGAATTTCAGCACCAGGTATCGTTAAATTCTCATAAAGGGCTTGCAGTAAATCTTGTTTTTTCCAACCTGCTTGCTTAAATACTCGCCGATGCTCAGGACTGATGACGAGTATTGCATCGGCCGCCCCATAGAGTTTTGTGTTAATTACGCCACGCAAACTGTTGGATAAGCTTTTTGTTAATGATTCTGGAGTCCGAGATTGTTGATCAACGATCGGTTGTAAACCTTCTCCCGCAAATAGACTTATAACAGAGTCAGATCTTTCATAGCCGCGGTCCTGAGCTAGATTGGTCCAGTCTTCATCGGATTCATCTTCGGCGAAACAAAAGGTATATTTACCAGGATTTCCCATAACCGCGCGGTCTATTCCGCCAGGTACTCCTCCACCGACATTGCGAATTAGCAGCTGTAGTGCTCGACCAATCGTAGCGTTTGCGCGATTACCTTGACCTAGCGCGTTTACTCCGCTATTGAAGCCGATCTCTTTAATTATAGGTCCGTTAATAATCATTACTGGACCTGAAAAATAGGTAGTACAAAGCAATCCATGCATACAGAATCTATCTTGTAATGCTGCTTCGACAGAAGCGAGAACTACTGGAAAGTATTCTGGTTTGCATCCCGCCAAGACTGCGTTAATTGCAACTTTTTCAATAGTGCAGGGAAGATTATTCGGGGGTACTTCTCCTATTATTTCGTCCGACCTTCTGCTTGTTCCATTTAGCATACGTATTACTCTGATGGCGGTAGGCGGCACTATAGGTAAGCCGTCACTCCAACCTCGATCGAAGCATGCTTCCATTTCGTCTTCGGAAGCGGCTAGCGCCACTTTTCTTGCTTGCAACAAGTCTTTTTCGAATCGATCTGCCAGTAGTTCTGTCATGCCTGGTTCTTGAGTCTTGGACCCACAACCAGGCTTGAAATCTATCAACTCGTTGCCTAGAGAATTCATTCCAGTTAAGTTTTGCCATTCTTTTTTATCCCAGCCGACAGTTCTAACGATTTCTTGCTCGTTGTTTAAGCAAATTAAAGTAGGGACAATTTCGATCTTATTGTTATAGGAAAACTCTAGAGAGGTATCGTCTATTTTTTTGTCTATGCTTTCAGGAAAACCAGGATCATCTTGAACATATATATCAACACTGCCTTTATACCCGCCAGCTAATTGGACCAAAACAGGTTCAATGAGTTCACAGGTCGGACAATCCTTCTTAATTACCACGCTAATTCTATTGGTAGACGAAAAATTCAACTAAATAATCTCTGGTTCAAAAGGCCTTAGTTTAGCTCAATTGCTGAATGTTAAACAGGTAGGTCTTAATAGATGAATCCGAGCGTGGAAATACCCACTAAGATATTGATAATCATGAATATAGAAGATGTGCGGGACATGACTTTCCATAATTGAGGCCCTTTATAGGCCGTTTGAATTCCCTTTAGTAATAAGCCGGTATAGGAAAGTTGTGCTGCCACCATGGCCATATAAGGAATCCACTTTTCTGCGTCGACTGCTCGGCTACCGAATATGAAATACAGCCCGCATCCAAAGAAAAAAAGCGCCCAATAAGTAATAGCAAGACCATATTCGCCTGAGAATAACCGTTGGGCAAAAGATCTATGGTCAATTTCGTTAGTGTCAGCTAGTTGGTTGACATCTGTCATGGGTTTGTCCTTGCCCTAAGTGTAACTCACCAGTCTTTCTCTGAAAATGAAAGATTAGGAGTATTCGTCCTATCTTATTCTTCAAAATTAATGGCTTTAGTAGGAGCGCACTCATGATAGTTTCTAAATAAGCCTTACTTCGCTTTAAAGCTTTACAATTGGTCTGCTACTCTAGCTGGCAACATTAGTTCAAACTGTGCAGGGGGTATAATGTCTGCTGATTTTGTCTTTACAATTTGTGGTTACTTGGTTTTCCCGGGTTGGCTATTGCTCGTATTTTTGCCGAAATGGAAATGGACATTAAGTTTAATTACTACAGTTATAGCCCCTTTCATAATGGGGATTGTCTATGTAACTTTATTTTTTTCGCAGGCAGGAAGCTTTCCGGAAGGAGGGGGGTTCGGCTCGATAGCAGCTGTTTCAACCGCTTTTAGCAATCCTTATCTTTTAACTGCCGGTTGGATTCACTACCTGGCTTTTGATTTGTTTGTTGGGGCCTGGGAAGTAAATGATTCTCAAAAGATCGGATTATCTCATGGGATAGTAATTCCTTGTCTATTGGTAACTTTTATAGGCGGACCGGCGGGACTTATGCTCTATTTTTTACTGCGGGTTATCAAAACAAAAAATATTCAAATTCTCGAACCTCTCAAAGCCTAGCTATACAAGCCGGTGGCGCAGTTAGAATGGTCTATTTCTGCCTAGGATAGATAAAGACTAGCACGATTATGGTGAGAATGAGTTAAGTAATGGAGTTGCTAATGTTTTCTTTTATTTACAGAGACCAGTTATTTTCTGCCCATCATCCCGTGCAGTGCCGCCGGTATGTCCGCCGGGAATACTACGAACTTAGAATTTCCAGACTCCGACAATTGTTGGAGCGAGCTAATATACTTTTCACCAAGTAAGTAAGCTACCGGCAACTCTTTCTCACCTATTGCTTCAGTTACTTTTGTGATGGCTTGTTTGCTCGCTTCGGCGAGAATAACTTGTGCTTCCGCTTCGCGTTTGGATGCCTCCAGCTCTCCCTCAGCTTGAAGTATCGCAGCTTGTTTGTCCCCATCTGCTCTGGTGACGGTGGCACGACGTGCTCGTTCTGCAGCAGCCTGTTCTTCCATCGCTTGCTGCATGGTGCCAGAAGGGTTGATGTCTTGAATCTCAACTGTCTTTAGCGTAATGCCCCAATCAGATATATCATCAGAAATAGCTGCTTTTAGCTTAGCTTTAATATGGTCTCTGGAAGAGAGTGCATCGTCGAGATTCATCTCGCCAACGATTGAGCGCAGAGAGGTCTGCACAAGGGTCTGTATAGCGATTACATAATTTTCAACGCCATAAACCGCTTTTTCCGGGGATACGATGTTAATATAAGCAACGGCGTTAGTAATGATAACAGCGTTATCTTTTGTAATTACATCTTGTGAAGGGATATCGAGGACAATGTCTTTTGTAGTCACTTTAAATGCCACAGCATCTATGAACGGGATAATGAAGTTTAGACCCGGATTTAATGTTGTATTGTACTTTCCGAGTCGTTGAACCACCCACTTAAATCCTTGAGGCACTTGACGCACGCCCTGCGCAAGCGTAACTAATAGAAATACGAATACAGCTACTGCCAATATCATGCCTGGGTCTCCCATCTAAATACTCCTCTTAGTGAATCTGGCTTCAAGTTTTTTCGACAATTAGAGCATTACCTGATAAATCTACAACGCTAACTCTGTCGCCAATATCCAGATTATCTTGTGAAATTATTAGCCACTCGTCAGAGCCTAATAGGGGTGCGGGAAATCGTACCTTCCCTCTTTTCTCTCCATCGGGCGCGCGGAGTACCTGGCCTATTTCACCTACCAATGCTTCTTTAGACAGGCCGGCTTTTGTCTTGTCAATATTTAATGGTTTAATCAACTTAAACCAAGCGAAGGCAAATGAACTGGAGGATATCGCCCAAAGAATTATTTGCGCGATAACTGACATGTTCGGTAGGGGAACCATCAGCAAACCTACCACAACGGCAGCTGCTCCAAACCAGAAAATAAAAAAAGATCCCAGAAAGATCTCTGTGATCATCAGAACTATTCCAAATACAATCCAGTGCCAATAGAGAAGAGCAAGATCCATGACCTGTTTCCTTTTTTAGTAACAAACTATTATCGACCCGATAGTACTGAATAGTAAACCTATATATTAGAGTGAATCTAGATATTAAAGTATCTGAATAGCTCGGTGGTGCATAGCTTCCAGTTTAGATACTTTGGGTGTTCAAGCTAGGGCGCTTAAAGACATGTGGGAGAATAGGGCTGATAAGAATCAGCCCTAATTGTAATCGATAATGATTGCTAAAAAGTGTTCAGTGCGAGTAGTTTAGCTTCTTGTTCTTCTTCATTGGCAAAATTAACGATCATGTCAGGGGTGACAGGCACTCGATTAAACGAATGACCTAATGCGTCGGCTATAGCTGATGTTATCGCGGCTACTGCACTTCCTTGAGAAGGTTCGCCGACCCCTCTTCCTCCTGCAGGATTATAGGGGTCGGCGATGTCGACTGCGCCATTTTGCATTTCTAGTGGTACATCCAAAATTGTAGGCAGTTTTGCCTGATAGAAGCCAACATTTGCCGGCAAAGCGTTTTGCGGGTCGTAAACATGCCTTTCAGATGCCGCCATACCGAAGCCCCAAACTGCACCTCCGTTTATTTGTTGAGATAAGCCGTGTGGGTGAATTATGGTTCCGCAATCTGCAATGCCGATGTAATCAGTTACATCATATTTGCCTGTATCAAGATCTATTTCAATTTCAGCCATACTAATCATTAATCCAGGAGCAATACCTCGTTTTTCAAGATTGTCTTTGGCAACGCCAATAAGGCCGGTACCAGAAAGTCCTCGCACTGCTCGCTGGGTAATGGGGTGTATATCATCCGGATATTCTTCTCCGCTATAATTACCGCCCATTTCTATCGCTTTAACCGCCGCCTCTCCATAGGTTAGCGCCTGATCAGGATTGTCGCGTTTAAATACTCGCTCATCCGCAATGTCATAATCGCCGACCGATCCTCCAAACTCAGCTGTCGCTATTTCTTTAAGCTTACGAACGGCATCTTCTGCCGCAACCCAGTTAGTTCGGGTATGAGTAAAAATTGTATTAGAGCCACCTTGCGTTGAAGCATGAGGTAGGTGGCGATCGGTACTGCCGCGAACTATTTCACAACTTTCCCAACGACACTTTAAAACTTCCGCTGCAGCTCTAGTCGTATCTGCATAGGAATAAGTGCCAAGGTTGCCGACTCCACTGTGTAAATGGATTCGACCATCTGGGGTGATCCGCACGAGCCCATCGTAACCATTGCCGCCGGCGGAGTGATATCCTAATCCCACTCCAAGTCCTCGCACCTTGTTCCCATTGCGTTGTCTGGGAGCCGCCTCCAGCGCTGTCCAGTTAAATAAATCTGTAGCCATGTCAATCGCTTCAGCCATGAACGCGCTAGTTACAGGCCCTTGATGTTCGTAGACCGGAGACTCGCTATGGGGGGCATTTACTCGGCGAAATTGCGCACGGTCCATACTGAGTTCGCGAGCAGCCTTATCCATAATTGGGGCAATGGCAGCCGACATCTCATTTTGGCCAGGTCCGCGCTGAGCGCCTCGTGGCGCAGTATTAGTAAACACAGGTATATTACGCAAACGCATCGCGGTTGGAGTGTAAACTACAGAAATATGCTGTGCAGAAGACGAGGCGCTATTGCGACCGGTTGGTCCACCATCGCTTATGATAATGACATCTACAGCTGCAACTGTTCCATCAGCTCTTACGCCAGTCTTTACCCATCCTTGCATACCTGGCCTTCCGACTCCGAGGTAGTATTCTTCTTCGCGTGTAATGCGCAACTGAACGGGGCGATTAAGCAATTGAGCAAATTTTCCGGTTATTGCCATTGTCGGATACACTCGCCCCTTGGAGCCAAATCCGCCACCAGTATTTTCAGAAATCATACATATATTTTCTGGTTCGATTCCTAGTAAGTTTGCAAGAGGTTCTACAACGGCGCTCTGACTTTGGGTTGAGGCGTAAAAATAGCATTTCCCGTTTTGCCAATAGGCCATACTGCTACGCGGTTCCATGCAGTGGTGTGGTGTTCCTGCAGTAACGAATGACTCTTCTAGGATAACTTCACTTTCAGCGAAACCCGCATCCAGATCTCCATAAGTCCAGCCGTCAGCAAATTCAACGTTCTGCGGTTCCTGCCCGTTCCTAAACTTTTCAATTTCGCTGACAGGCCACTTTATTGTCGCGATACCACCTCGAATCGTAGCGTTTTCGTCTTCCAGCGAATTAGTTTGCATTAACACGTTGCCATCAGGATAGGCATTAGCCCCCCCTTCCGACAGGCTTTCCAAAGGATCCGTAACAAATGAGCGTCTTTCAAACTCTACATTGATTCTATCGATTGCGTTTTCTGCTATCTCATCAGTTAGAGCTGCGACAGCTACGATTGGTTGGCCGATATAAGTCACGTCATCTGACGCGAGTACTGGATCAGCGGGCGCTGATGAACGAGGTAAATCGTCTGCGGTAAGAATACCCAATACGCCATCCATTCGCAGTGCTTCAGAAGCATCAATGCTGACAACGCGCCCGCTGGGAAGAGGGCTTGTTAGCAAGCGTGCATAGACCATGCCTTCTAAGGCAAAGTCTTCAACGTATTTTGCGTAACCAGTTACTTTGCCTTCGACATCAGGAGGTGTGAAATTTTTACCAATATGCATAAATGTCATGAAAGCAACTCCGCGGCGCGCATGACGCCATTTAAATAGTGTTCATAAGCGCCGCAACGACATAGATTGCCCGCCAGGGCTTGTCTCGCTTCTTCGCGGCTCGGGTTGGGGTTCGCTATTAATAAAGCTGTTGCGGACATAACTTGGCCTGGAGTACAAAATCCACACTGGGGAGCCAGTTCTTCAATGAAGCCTTGTTGAACGGCACTTAATTGGCCGCTAACCGAGCGTAAACCCTCGACCGTTATTATTTTTCGTTGCTTGACAGTGTGGGTAAGCAAAGAGCAAGCATAGTTAGCTACTTCGTCTAGAAGTACTGTGCAGGCGCCACATTCGCCGCGATTGCAGGCTACTTTCAGGCCGGTTAGACCGAGCTTATTTCGCAGAGTAAAAGCAAGTGTTTCAGTGGGTGCTACATCAACTAGCCGGTTTTGGCCGTTTACATTTAACGAAAGTAAACGTTCAACGATAGCGCTAGAGTTGGTTTGGGCTGTGGCTAGGTAATATCCTGCACCGCTCGCGGCGGCAGCACTGGAATAGATCACGCCCTTAATAAATCGACGTCGAGAAAGTTTAGGATTCACTGTTAATGCGCTCCCTGATTTATTTTTTTATTTTTGTGAGTGTTGAAGTCCACAAATGGGGAAAGCTAGGATCAGAACCCTAACCTTGCAGCAATCAAAAATCAATCGTCGGGCCTTTATTCGTAGCGTAAGGCATCGATAGGATCGAGATTTGCGGCCTTGGCGGCAGGTAGTATGCCAAAAAGCACTCCAACGAAGCCGGAAAAACCCAGCGCTAATGCTATCGACCACAAAGGTATTGTCGCTGATGGGAAGCCGGGGATTGTATTTGCAATTAAGGTCCCTAGTCCGAAACCTGTAGCCAAGCCAATTAACCCCCCCAGTAAAGACAGTAATAAGGCTTCGATAAGAAATTGCATAAGTATATGATGTCGCTTAGCGCCTATGGCTTTGCAAATCCCAATTTCTCTTGTTCGCTCTGTTACCGAAACCAACATAATATTCATAATACCGATGCCACCTACTAATAACGAAATACCAACAATACCGCCAATTACAACGGTTACCATTCCAATGATTTGATTAAACTCTTCCATAAGTTGCTCCGCAGTCTGAATGCGGAAATCATCATCTTCGTCGCTGCTAAGGTTATGGGCATTCCGTAATAATGTAGTGAGTTGTGTTGTTACTTCTTCAAGCTCAGCACTGTCAGAGAGGCTAAGTTGGATTTGAATGTCGGTCCGCGCCTGATTGCCTTGGAGACTAACCATCGTCGTATAAGGGACAAGTACAATGTCATCACGGCTCATTCCCATCGCATCTCCCATTGAGTCGAGAAGTCCGACAATTTTGAACCACTCACCACCAATTTCTACATATTCATTAACAGGATTTTCCGGTAGGCTTAAGTTTTCCCTAACGTCCTCACCAATCACAGCTATTCGTCGCCGGGTCAGATTATCGGGTTGAGCTAGGAATCGGCCCAGCTGCGTGTAAGATTGGGCCACATCTTGATAGGCATAAGTCGTTCCCATGATCTGGCTAAACGCCGTTTGAGAGCCATACTTAATCTGACTCGAGCGATTTGCGTAGAGGATAGGAGTAATCGAGGCGATTCCTTCTGCGCGTCTTTCAATCAACTCCAGATCCTCTGGTGTTAGACGAGATCGAATACCTTTCATCTGATCTTCGAAAGGAGTATAGGATTGAATCGTTAAGCTGTTTGTACCGAGAGAGGCAAATGTATCGCCTATAAATGCACTCATGCCTTGTGTAACTGAAACCACTGCGATAACACTAGCAACACCTATAATTATACCTAGAGTAGTGAGGAAGCTTCGTAGCCGATGAGCAAAGATCGAGGCTAAGGCTGAGCGAGAACTTTCGAATAGGGCAAAGAGCATTAGTTGATCAACTCCTTAGAGCCTTTTTCCACAGCACTATCATTAAAGATTGTCCCGTCCTTCATTTCTATAATACGGTGGCAATGTCGAGCAATTTCATTTTCGTGGGTCACAATTATAAGTGTATGTCCTTCTCCGTGGAGTTCATCGAAGAGCTGCATGATTTCGGTAGTCGTCCTTGAATCTAAATTGCCTGTCGGTTCGTCCGCTAGCAATATTGAAGGTTGGGTAACTAAGGCTCTTGCTATCGCTACACGTTGTCTTTGTCCTCCAGAGAGTTGGTTTGGTAAGTGATCGATTCTGTCCGATAGTCCAACTCTGGTTAGCGCTTCTATGGCCATTTCTTTGCGTTTCCTGACGCTTATATTTCTATATATTAGCGGTTGCATCACATTTCCTAAGGCATCGGCTCGCGGGAGTAAGTTAAAGCTCTGGAAAATAAACCCTATCTCTTTGTTACGAATTTCGGACAGTTGATTCTGATCAAGATTTTCAACATTGGTGCCATTTAAGTGATATTGGCCATTCGTAGGTTTATCGAGGCACCCTAGGATATTGAGCATTGTCGATTTTCCTGAACCGGAAGAGCCGATAAATGCGAGATAGTCATTTTTATATACATCAATATTGATGCCGTCCAGTGCCTTAACGACTTGGGTTCCCATTTCATAATATTTGGTGATGTCTTGCAGTTGAATTAGGACCATCTGATTTTCATCGGCAGCAATTGAAGGTCTTTATTCGTTTTCTTCAATCAAAGTAGCGTCCAGATTATCCCCGTCGAGGAGATGCCGCAACTCTTGGTTTGGTCCGATCACTATTTCAATATTGTCATCAATTACGCTGGTAAGCTCTTGATATTCATCATCTGAAAGACCAACGTCTACTTTTGTCTTGCGAGCAACACCGTCATCATTCACGAAAATAAAATACTCACTGCGGAGTTCGGCTCTATCTTCTTCAAAGATTACAGCCTCTATAGGCACTGCTGCTACACGTTGGTCTTGACGTGTAAATATCTCTGCACGGCATGACATGCCTGGGCGAAGGATCACTTCTCCCGGATCGGTTATGTCAATTTTCACGACAAAACTTAAGCCGGTTCTTCCCTGAGCAACTTTGGCAGTGTTGGCGATAAAACGAACAATACCTTGCATAGGTTGATCGGGATAAGCGATGGCGACAATTTCAGCTCGCTGACCAATTTCAACATTGGCGATATCTGCTTCATCCACGAGAACTTCTGTGTAGATACTTGCAGGATTCGCAATTGTCATCAGTGATGAACCGGGTATATTGGTAGAGCTGGCAATTGCTGTTTCACCAACTTTGATATCCAGGCTGGTAATAACGCCATCAATAGGGGAGATAATCTGAGTCTTACTAAGTTGATCTAATACCTGATCGAGTTGGGCTTCAGCTTGCGCTAATCTTTCCTTCGACGAAAGGAAATCTATTCTCGCTAATTCTAATTGGTTAAGGAAAGATTCGTATTCTTCGGCGCCAATTAGCCCTTGTTCGTATAAGCTTTTACTGCGCTCATATTGGCGTTCCATATTTTGAATCCTGACTTCTTGTCTCTCGATATCAATAGTATTGATTCGCACTGCAGCTTCCGATTGTTCCAAACCGGCAATGAAATTTTTATCGTCTACTCTAAGAACTAGATCGCCATTTTCTACATGGTCACCTTCTTCTACGAATAGTTCTGAAACTTTACCAATAACTTCCGAACTCAGCATCACCTCCTCTTCGTGAGCAAGAAATCCTGAGGCAAGGATAGAGGGGCTTATAATTCTTTGTGCAACTACCGATACGTTGACCTCTTTGGCGTCAGTGCCGAGGAATATTCGGTTGATAAAGGGCAACGCAACAACCGTACCTGCGATCAAGGTTACAAGAAACAACTTTTTGAGGTTCATGATTGGATTCTCAATTTCTTATAAGTAGCGCTCAATGTCGGCTAACTTATCCCAATAGTTTCAGTTTTTCGGCACCAAACCTAACATATTTCGGCCTAGATAAGAGCAAAATAAGCCCAAACCCCCAAAAATAGCAGATAAGGTGCAAGTACGATGGTGCAGGCTTTAAACCAGCTTGATTGTAGCCAGTTTTTATAGCCCATAACTGTGAGAAATATGCCCCATATTATTGTTAAATCAAGGCGTGTAAAAATGCTGTTTAAAGAGTCAATATTCGTTTGTATTCCCAAATTTCTGAGGGTCAGTGGGTTGAGGTCTAAGGAACTTAGCTGGCCGTTCGGGGAAATTAAAATAGTTACTGCTGAACCAATAGTTGCAAGGAAATATGGCAGAGCTGTCCAAACTATAAGTGAAAACCAATTGGTAAATCTAAAACGGTCTCCGTTCAGAGCCGAAGCTAAGCTTAAATAGCTTGCTTGTGCGGCCCATAGAAAAATTAACCACACGCTACCGCCAAGAACGCCGTATGCGGTAAACGTAGTTTGAGACATGGAAGTCATTGCTTCACGAGCGTCTTCCATTTGTCGTTCAGAAATATTTGCTTGTGAAAGTGTCTCGTCTACAAACCAATCATAGTCAACTGTAAGGAAATACCAGAGAAGCATCAGGCTGGTACTGATTATTACTAAACCTATAGGAAATAATTTAGTTGGTCGTTGTTCTAGCTCAACAAAAGCCTCAGAAGGTGAGGTAAGAATATTTATCGCAGTGCTGATTACGTTAGCAGGTTTAGTTTTGCTATTTGTTTGCATGGTTAGTCTCTATTCCAGACGCCCCTTTTTGAAGGCGTGCCCGATATTATAGTTCATATGTAAGCAAATATTGTGCTAAGCGGTAAAGAGTTGGAAATTCAAGGTGAAGGTTTTTTTAATGTTCCCTTTTCAGTAAGGATTGTCTTCTTCGGAAGGTATTATGTGGGCTTCTAAGTGGATGCTCTGTATCTTTCGGCCAATGAGCTCGATGGTCCCCTTGTTTCGAATTTGGCCCGTAGATGTAAATTCGAAATGATAGCGCCGACGAAGACGGAGTACTCCCTCGCTGGCCCTGATTGGCCATAATCCTTTTAATACCATTGTTTGGTCAAGTAATTGAAGGTTTTTGAGGCGACAATAATTGGAGATGTAATTCATGGCATACAATTTAATCTTGTCGCTCTGCCACCAGAATGAAACAAATGCGACCGTAACGGTAGACCAGAATAATAAGGATAGGGACAAAGATGTTCTCTGTTTATTGGTGTAGTTGGATTTTCGTTTCAGTTCCTTTTTAAAAAAGGTTATGCGGTTAGCTTAGAACGCGCTCTATAACGATTAATGTGGTTTTCCAGAATTTCCAGAGCTGTTTCATTGCATGGGGGTAGGTCTGCGTCCGATTTTTTTAGAGGGGTAATTCTGTCGCTCCATTTTATTATACCTGCTCCCCATGTTAAGCCTGCGCCAAACGATGCCATTAATAAATAGTCGCCTGGATGTATTTTGCTTTCTTCGAGAGCTTCAGTTAATGCAACAGGTATGGTTCCGGCAGAAGTGTTCCCATATTTATGCACGTTTACAAAAACTTGGTTTTCATCGAGCCCGATTCGTTTTGCTAACGCATCTAGAATTCTTTTATTTGCTTGATGTGGAACAACCAGTTTTATATCAGAGACAGAAAGGTTTTGTTTTTCCAAGACGTTCTCACAAGCTTGAGCCATTGCTTTTACTGCGCGTTTGAATACTTCTTGGCCTTCGAAATTCCAATCAACGTACAGGAAATCGTCCGTCATTCTGGAGTATGAAGAACCTAGATTGGTAATCTGAATGGCATATTTAGCATCAGATTCACAACCTATACTAGCAGTTAGTAATCCTGTTTCTTCGTTTGTAGCCTCTATAACAACTGCCCCGCAGGCGTCACCAAATAAAACAGCTACGTCTCTTTTTGCCCAATTCATATAGTGAGAAATAAATTCACCACCTATAACGAGTACTTTTTTATGAGCTCCTGTACGGATTAGATTTGTACCAATATGTAGACCATATAGGAAGCCAGTACAGGCAGAATTGATGTCGATTGCCGCCGCGTTTCTGGCACCTAATGCATCGGCAATAATGGAGGCTGTGTTCGGGCAGTGGCTGTCAGGTGTAAGACACCCTAATAGGATAAGGTCCAACTCACCAGGCTCTAGACCCGCTGCAGCAAGCGCGTGTCTGGAAGCGACCAATGCCATGTCCGAGAAATTACAGTGACATATTCTGCGCTCTTCGATTCCTGTCCGCGAAGTAATCCATTCATCGGATGTGTCCATGAATGTTGCAAGGTCTTTATTGCTTAGAATTGCCGGTGGTACACACTTGCCCCAGCCAGTAATTTCTGCATGTTTCATGTAATCCTCCCCCTTCCAGCTTTTTAACAGCCTCTTGATTTTTCCGCAATCAGAAAGGCTATTAGTTGGCGGCTGCAGAAAGACAAAAGCGGTTTTCAGTCTTATAGTGTGCTGATTTTTCTTCTTCCTTGACCAACCATTATCAAGATAAACTGGCCTTACTAAACCCTTACTAACGTCAGAAGAATACTGTATTTTGTGGTCGCTGGATAGGCTCAGAAAAATTGTGAGAGTCTGTATGTTTGGAGTTTGTAGTTCGCGGGGAAGTGCTATAAGGCTTCAGAAGCCTCTAGAGCTGATATTGGCTTTGTGCATATGGCTAATACCTAGCTGTGCAGTGGCTCAGTTTGATCATTCCATTTGGGATGGTCTGCTGAAAAGACATGTTCTAGTAATCGAAGGAGGTAGGGAAACTAGAGTTGACTACGACGGTATGTTGATGGACCGAGCAGTTTTGGAAGACTACTTGGAACGCATTGCTTCTTTAGATCGCCGAGAATTTGATACATGGGAATTAAGTTCCCAGCTCGCCTTCCTCATAAATACCTATAATGCATGGACTGTTGAATTAATTTTAATGGAATACCCTGGTATCCGTTCTATTAGACAAATCGGATTTTTTCCTTTTTCAGCTTGGCGCCGAAATATCGTTAATTTGTTTGGAAATAGTCACTCATTAGATGATTTAGAGCATGGCATGATTCGGGGTTGGGGTATTTATAACGAGCCACGTATTCATTTTGCAATTAATTGTGCCGCTATCGGATGTCCTGCTTTGCGTGCAGAAGCATATGTCGGCGAGAGGTTAGAGGAGTAATTGAATGACAATACCCGATTGTTTTTACGAGATAGAAGTAGGAATTACTATGCAAATGAAAAGCTTTATGTATCAAGGATATTTAGTTGGTATTCTGAAGACTTTGAGCTGGGCTGGAATGAGAGCAATTCAGTATCCGAATTTTTGCTGAATTATCGAGATGAGCTAGAAATTCCAGAACGCATGTTGCCGTTATTTAAACAAAACGGAGTAAGTATTCGTTTCTCGCGTTATGATTGGAGCCTGAATGGAATTTAACTCAATCCAGTTCAGTCTCATTAATGTAGTAATCTCGGTTGGTTTTAGAAAACGCTGTTGTGCTAGACTTCCCGGTGGAAGAGTATCATCCCCGGTGGGGTGCCCGGACTTCAAACCCGGTGAAGTCTGTTAATGACAGGCTTGGTGGGTTCGACTCCTGCCTCTTCCGCCAGATTTACCATAAGACAAAGTTATTCAACTAGTTACCTCTGTTTTACACCGACTGATAGTGCCAGAAATCCACGTTTTGCTACATTCGGTGCTACATTTTGAAGACAACGCCCTACTTAATCCGCCGCGATGGCATATACTATTTTAGAAAAGTGTGTCCGAAGGTTTTACAGCCTTTGTTGGTCCGTAAAGAAATCACTAAGTCATTACGGACCGCCTCAATCCACCTCGCTAAAAAGCTGGCAATCTCGATGGCAACAGACATAGAAAAGCTTTTTGCTGAAATTACTAAAGGTCTGAATTTGTTGAAACCGCAACAGGTTAATGGATAGAGTGACGCGGCCATTTTAATATAAAGCCTTTTTTGATAAATCTGGCCAACAGTTTTTTATTGAATACTTTTGAGATATTTAATTAGAGTAGAATTGTTAATATTGTTTTCAAATTGAGGGTATATCATTCACTATTAATTACCCCACTCTTCCGATAAACCGCCAAAGCATTTCTCGCTCTGCGTCTTAGCTTGCGATCTTGGTCTTGAGCAAGCTCTTCTACCGCATTAACGATCTCTTCTTTCCGCTCTTTTGGCGATCCATCGCAGAGATTGTGCAATACGATACTGCGCACGCCTGCATCTTCATCGTTTCGCATTGCCAAAAGTCGATCCCAGATTTTGACATTGTTTGCTTTAACGCGGCAAGGACAAAGATCTAATAATGCCGATTTGCGAATCTTCGGTTCGTCATGCCGAGTCGCCTGAAGCAGCTCTTCTATTTCTATTGGTTTCATTTAGGCGAAGTTTAATCGAAAAAATGAAAATGGAACACCTATTGTACCAAAACGTGGATGTTTGGTGATATCAGTCGCTATAAGGCAAATATAACTAATTGGATAAATAAGCCTCATCGTATATTAATAATAGCCTGGATTTGCTTAAATTTGAGTGCAATAAGCTAATCTAAATTACAGCGAATTACATTAAGGAGAAACTTATGTCGCAATTATTTATCTCACCATTAGTAATGGTGGGCATTATCTGTATGGTTGTGCTTCAGGGCGGGACGATATTCAACTTTATCGATCTTTGGGCGTTGATTGTAGTAACCATACCAGCCTTTCTTTTTGCTATGGCTGGTACAAAGGACCTTAAAACCCGTGTATATAATTTTGCCGATGGCGCAGTTCTAGCTGCATGGATCGGGCTATTAATAGGGGCTATTATGATACTCAACAATCTAGATTTTGATAATTGGCAAGAAGCTCTTGGCCCTGCCTGTGCGGTTATGCTCCTCACGGTTTTCTATGGTCACATGCTAAAGGCTGTATGTTTTCTAATCGCAGAGAATCTTCCAGAAGAAAAAAGCTAGAAAAAAGTTATTAGTATATCTAGATGTAGGGGGTGGCATGGGCTTCTGTGTTCCCCGCTTGACCAGGTAAGTTTCATTAGTGCGCAGTACCTACTATATTAGATGAACGGTTAGGTATTCCTGAGAATTCCTATGCGGCTCTTTTTTCTTATAGCTATCTTTGTCTGGTTAGGTTCTTTGGCCAGTGTTTCTTATTCTCAGGTTCCGCAAATTGAACGTGATGCGTTAGTCGCGCTATATAACTCAACTGGCGGGGCTAACTGGAGGGACAATACAGGTTGGTTGGGAGCTGCTGGTACTGAATGTGATTGGTACGGAGTTACTTGCTCTT
>PBNR01000005.1 GCA_002723195.1 Gammaproteobacteria bacterium
ATACTACAAATATCGGCTATCTGGGATAGCTCTGGGGAAGGAATCTAATTTTTTGGGCGACTTGCGTGTAAATCCTCTAAAAACTCAGGAGTAAAAAGATGTGGCGCTTCATCTGATAACCACGTACGTCCAACGTCCGTATCTAAAAGTTTATTTATATAAGGGGAAATTAATTCAAATAGCTTTTGGACTTCGTTTAATTCAGAGAAGGACGTATCAGCTTTAATTTGGTTATAAACAGCTTCTGCCATTGCAAGAAATGTATTTATATATACACAAAATCTGAAGGCTTCCACATGATCCAGTTGTCCCCCGTTAATAGCCTTGAGATATAACTCAGCTAGTTCTGAATCCTGCATAAGCGGCTGCCACACCTTGATCCACATTTCATTTGTGGAATAGGTAGATTGCGCTCTTTGAGCATCCCGAGATTTAGTGATCTCTTCCGAATTCATTTTGATTTGTTGTGATAAATAATAAAGTGTTGCAATGACCGCAACTGCACCGATAATTTCGCCTAAAGCGCCAAGAGCTTCCCAGTTCATTTTTATCTCCTGAAATAGATAATTAATATATCGGCTATCCGGGTTACTTTTGCAGAGATCAAACTAGGTGATTTTCAGGCCATAAGAAACATAGGCAAGAGACTTTAGAAAAATTTAGTGATTAGTTTCTTCATATTCATACTCAGCAGATACTATAAATATCGACTATCTAGAATATCCCCGGAGTGGCAGAGGGTTGTGTCATTAGTTGTGGTGCAACCTTTAAATACTTAGCAGTACTCACTTTGACAGTATTTGAGTAAACGTTTTCTGGTAGGGCTATAGTTCACCATCTGGGGTAGTCTACTTCACGGGCATTCTCCAAATTTGTCAACTACAGAATCGTCTGTCCTGCATCGAAATTTTCAAGAATAGTGGGGCAGGCAGAATTTCTAATTGCAGACCCGGTAGTTTTGAGCTCGAGAAATGTCGTTGTAGCAAAGGTTGCAAAAGCTGGCACGTCATGTTCTATGGATGTCTCCAGAATGGCATGCTCAACAGATAATTGATACGCATTCTCAGCATTCAATCTGTCCGCCTCAATTACATAAGAATCATCGGCATGAGTTAGATAGGGTGTGTTCTCGAAAGGACGTCCACTGTGTGCGATCCTTTCTCCCTGACAATTGGCCATGATAACGAATAACAGATCATCGACAATGCCAAGAGGGTCCCTCTGTCCTTCGGAGAAATCGCTCCAGCTGACTATTAGGTCTAGATCAGGATCAATCTGGTCTGGCAATACTGCTTGCCCCGCTTGCGATAAGTAAATTTTTGGAGCTGCCGGCAAGCCAGATCCACTTGACCTGGTGTTAGTCATCGCGACTGATTGGTTAACAGTGCCGATACTAGGCGCTGTGTAGTAGAACATATAGTTACCGTCCGTGTAATTTGCCTCTAACTCTTCTTCAGTTTTGTAGCGACCGCCATGCATTTCCAGCGCATAACCGCTGTCTGAAAAATCAACCTGCTGTGAGCTTAGGGCAGTACTAATGCTTGCTGTAGATACAATTCCGTTGGGCTGTAAAAAAATTTCAGCAAAGAAATGGAAGTTAAGGGTTTCGATACTGCCATCGAGTTGTTGGTGATGATTTGACGTTTTTCCGGCAACAATGAAGGTAATATCGGATTGCTGTGCAATTGTCATTGTTGGGGAAAGAATTGAAATTAGAAAGGCTAATGTTTTGGTCATAGTGGGCTGTTATATTTTAGAGGTTTGAGCAAAGATAGTTTGGCTCTCTCTGTTTGTAGCGGCATATTATTCGACCGAATAATCGGTTCCTGAGAAAACTAATGAGTCAAGGTGTATTTCGCCAATGCTCCTGATTTTGCTCCCATCGCTTATCTGTATTATATAATCAACTGTCCAAATGTGCTCACCAGGTTTTTTGCTCCATTCCCCATTACCTACACCCGCCAAAGTGCTTCCATTCGGCAGAAAAGCCTGGACGATCCATTTTACTGGTCCTCCTTGCAGATTATCATTCATTTCCGTAAGGTCGTTTGGGCCAAATATGAGTGTTCCGTACGCTATACCCGCAACATCTGATGTTCCTTTCCAATTAGTATGGTTGCTTATTTGACCGTTAGCATCTTGCGTATATAGATTTGAGACATGCTCTAACGAGAATTTGCCTATTTCATTTGTCATCTTATTTCCCCAAATAAATTTGATGTATACCAAGACTCCGCTCTTATTCTCCATGTATTAATAGCGATAGAAAAGCAGGATAGAGTTCTCGTTGTTACTAGCTTATTTATTCCTCGCATGAACGGGTATTAGGATCATCTAGCAAAGTTAATAAGTCTGCGCTAGAAAAAGATAATGCTCTTGCGGTAACTTCTTTGTATTGGCATCGACTATAAACGTAACGCATAGAAGCTATTTTTGCTTGCCAAATATCCTCATCCATTAAGCCAAGTTCGTATTGGAGGTAATCGTTCTCATATACCATCCATATTCGATAAACATATGTTTCTGCTACCGCCCTAATGTCTTGATTCGATAGATCTAAATTTTCATCTATAAAGTCTAAAAAACTTATAGGCGGATTAGCTTCTGCAAACGACCCTATGACTTCGGTTACCAATGATGCTCTTTCTTGTTGTTGAGCTGCTAAAGCTATTTGCTGTGAAAGCCTCATCTCAAGGCCGACAAAGATCAAGCCTGCTAATACACTCAGCATACCAATTAGTTGAATCCATATATCTAAGCTAACTTTTTTCATATTCAAAAGATACTATAAATGTAGGCTATCTGGGATAGTTTTAGAGACACTAAGAGTCGTGTCGTCATTCATCGTTTACTTGGAGACTGCCACCGTAACTAATTGTCGCGCAGTTGCTCGTGTAAAGGTCATCGCATATAGCTACTTTTTGAATGCCTTGAGCATAAGCAATTGGAAAGAAACCAATATCCTTAACAGTCTGGATAGTTAGGTTGATAGCAATAATGCCAAGCAGTATTTTTATTGTTTTATCGGTCATTGCCTTTCTCCGAGTTCTTGAGCTTAATCGTCTACATCAACTTCTTCGCAACGAGGGTTGCCACTTTCATTGACGTGGCAATAAATTATGCGAACTTGGTTCTGATCAGATATCTGATACCAGACTGAACCATCCGGCATGGCAACTGTTGAACTTGTATATTCTTCGTTGCCGTCGAATGCACTCTGGCTTACGGCGGGATTTTCTTCCTGTGCAAAGACAGGTGATACAAGCAACGTAACCAGTAGACATAGTTTTTTCATTCTCATTCCTCTCTTTTTTAAAATCGTCTTTGTTATATTTAGGCTCCTTCGGGATATTTCTTGTCCGCGCGGAGCCAGGTAATGCTTCAACTAGCCCTCTATGGAAATACCTATCTTTAGATAAGAAACTGATATGATACTCAACTTTTTAGTGCCGACGCTTCAAGTCACTAAGACAATCAATTATTGATAAAAGCGATGCAACATAGTAACTAAATGGAAAAGCAGGAAGGACTGTATTTTTAACTAGTACTTTGCTCACAGGCTATTTTTCGCATTGGGAAGGCATTTGGTCTAGAATATCTTTCAGCTCTATCTGGACCAACTCGCTTCGCACTTCATAAATTTCAGGGTATTCACATCTCTTTAAATTAAATTCCATGGCTCTTAATTTTGCCTGCCAAACAGCATCAGTCATGAGTCCTTGGGAATATTGAAAATAGTCTGCTTCATAAAAAAACCAACTAGCATTTTCAGAATTTCTGGCGGCTTTTTGCTCAGTTGTAAGCTGAGATTTAGGTGGAATACTGAATTTAACCGAAAACCAGTCTAGATTGGCTTCAGTGAAAGCGCTGGTTTCTTCCGTAGCCGCATAGGATCTTTCTTGGATTTGACTTACCAGTGCTATTCTCTGAGATTGTCTCATTTCCAGGGCAACAAACATTAAGGAGGCGACAATGGAGGACATCCCGGTCAATTGAATCCACATGTCAAGAGTGATTTTTTTCATATCGAAAAAAATTACATTGTTAAAAATACGATATATTTAAACATAAAATTGATATCATTGTTTTAGTAGATATACAGGTTTAACTATTTGCTTTAGCAACAATATTGAATTACAGATTCAAGATTGGAGTCATAATTTTTCTTTGTCTCTTGATCGGGTCTTTAAGTAATTGACTTTCGTTGTTCCACACCATTGTTGCTCGCGTTTCTGTGTTATAAGGTTGCCACAGTGGTAACTTTCCTACATTTGGATTTCCAGTTCGAGCAAACTCGATAATCGTGTCGCTAATCTTGTCTGCCAGCGCGACGGACGACTCTTGGTCTGCAGTTAAGGGATGCTCCTTAACATTGTCAAAAATGAATGGTATATCCAACGTATGAGGACTCATAGAACCTCTTCCAGTTTCGGCGGTTTCCCAGGTCAAATAATAGAGATAGGTTGGTGCGGCGCTTAGCTCTGAGCGTCGTTCGGCAATGGTGATGGATTGCATAACATATCGAGAATCACTGTAAATAAGAAAGTAAATTTCTGATGGGTTAGCATCTGGATTTTCCATACGATAAGCATTGACGACGGCATCTACATTTTCCTCTCCTAAAATAGATGCAATACGAATTTTCATTTCTTGCTCATCCAATTTGAACGCAGCTTCATCTGCAAAGTAAGTCATTTCCGTTCGGTTTGCGCCGACGATTACTGGTATGTCTGGATTTACAGGCGATGCGGCAGGCCAGAAAGGATGATACGGCAATTCAATACCATCCATCGTTGGCGCAAAGGTTCCACCTCCGGCATCTGCTGCCTTAGCGGTAACGGCATGATAGGCTGCCATAAGATATCTTAGCGGGAGTTGCTGGACACGAGGTAGGTCGGTGCGACTAATATTAAGCTCGCTTAATACAAGTTCCGCCAGTGAATTGGCCTGACTTCTATCTGGTAAGCGCAAGGTGGCTCCACTTTCTATAACGGCGCGGTGAAATAACCCTTTTGCGCTTGGCATGCCCAAGAGAGTCGCAACTTTTCTGCCGCCCCCTGATTCGCCAAAAATCATTACCCTGTCCGGGTCGCCTCCAAATTGTTCGATATTATTTTTTACCCATTTCAACGCATGGACTATGTCTTGCATGCCGACGGTCCCCGAACTTGAAAACTGGTCGTGACCCATTTCGCCAAAATGCGTGAAACCTAGTATGTTTAGTCGGTGGTTAATTGTGACTACCACAACATCACCACGTATCGCTAGGTTAGTGCCATCATAACGAGGAGAGGAGCCGGAAAGTGTCCGAAAACCACCGCCGTGGCACCAGAACATTACTGGTCGTTTCCCGCCATCGTTGATTCCTCGCGTCCAAACATTTAGAACCAGGCAATCTTCACTTTCTGATCCGTCTTGTTGAACTTCGCTGGCGGGATCACTTTGCGGCGCGGCTGGGCCGTAATTATATGCTTCAAGGGTTTCACGCCACGGAACCGGATTTTTTGGAGGCATAAAGCGGTTTAGTCCTGAAGTATTATCTCCGTAGGGAATACCCTTGAAGATATTGACTTCTCCGGTTCGAATTCCGCTAACTCGGCCAAATTGAGTTACCGCATTGACAGTCGAATGTTGTGCGAGGGCTCTCCCTATTGGAAAGAGCAGATTCGAGAATCCAGCGACACCACCCAATGAGGAGGCGTTAAGAAATCTTCGGCGATTTAAGTTCATTGAGTTACCACTATCATTAGGGCGTTTCAGGTATAGCATTCAGTAATAATGGTAACATCTCTTGCAGGGCTTTAGCTCCTTCGGACGCGCCAGTGTATTTGCCGATGCGCACTACCACGAGTTCGTGACTTGGAATGATTATTGTTGATTGACCACCTGCGCCACGCATCGAAAATGAGCGGGGCATTCCATCATCGCGTACTTCGTTTTCTACCCAGAAAAAGGCTCCACCATATACTGGCCGACCATCGCTAATCCAAGCAGGTGCAGTGGTGCTAGCGTATTTTACATAGCCTTCAGGGAGTAACCTCTCTCCATTCCAGACACCGTCCTGTAAATATAAATTTCCTAGCCTAGCCCAATCCCTTGCTGACATGAACGCAAGGCCTTGTCCGAGAAAGTTTCCATAAGTGTCTGTTTCAATCAGGGCAGTCCGGATTCCGAGTTTGTCGAATAAATTCCTTTGTGGAAAACTGTGATAATCCTCACCTCGGCCTTCTACTGCAAGGCGAATCAGATAGCTAGTTAGCACCGGATCAGTATTCCGATAGCGGCCAATCGTATTGGGTGGGTACTCTGCTGGTCGAGTCGCCGCGTATTTATACTGATTCACGCCGCCAGTGTATAAGTAAAAATGATCAGCATAAGTGTTACTGTCATAGTCTGGGTCTGAAGGTGCGTTAATCATAATACCACTGGACATTCGCATAATATCTCCTATGCGAATGTCCTGACGCGGATCATTTGGATTTTCTTGCCATTCGGGTATCGGTGCTTTCTGCCAGAGTTGGTATTCACCTTGCTGAATTAGAATTCCCATTAGCGTGCCGGTAAGGCTTTTAGTCATTGACCAGCTTTCTAAAGGTGTGTGTATATCAACTTCGTTACTGTAGCGCTCGCCGAGAATACGTCCTTGATAAGTAACTACTAAACCTAAAGTGCGAGCTTCCGCTGAACCAAATCCAATATTAAGTGCGCGTCGCACTAACTCGGTGTTCACTGCGCTTGGCCATTGGTTATCATCTAGAACATCGCCTATTGGCCAGGGAGTTGAATGTGCAGGTGGTAGATTTGCTTCGATGACTGAAGGGGAGAATTCAATGCTGTTTTTTCCCAATGAATGAGCCACACACCCTTGATTGTCATAGCGCCGGGCCGTCCTAATCACATCATCGGATAACACGAGAGAAACTTCCTCGCGAACACGATCAATACGAGTGTTGATCACATGATGACGTTGATCAAATGGAGAGATGAATCCACCCAAATTAGTCGCGGCATCAACCGGATCTAATCCTGTTAAAAAAACTGCAGAGCAAAGAATTTTTGCGAATCCCGCTGTGTAGTGATGCAAAGCTTCCCCTGGTGGTGCTAGGTATTGATTGTTGAGTCGGAAATAATCAGCCCTCGCATTAATACTATCTCTGGAGCCGTCGCTAGTTGGTGCTTCGGCAGCGAAATTTAATCCACTAAAATTTAGTAGCAAGGAAGAGAGTAAGGTCGAGATGAGTAGAGGTATTTTGTGCTTTCTTAAATTTATAGCCATGAAAATGTTCCTCTTAGAAGATTTATTGTTAGTAGCCTAGCCTAGTCATTTTTATTCAAAGGTTTTTTGCGTATTTTTTTTTCCAAGAGTTAGTTGATTAGTTAAATTAATCTTAAGTGTTTAGGAGCAATTATCTGGGAGACTATCTAAGTAACGCCTCAAGCCAATGATGGGATCAGTTGGAACCATATTCCTTAAATGACATTCAGCCCATCTATTGTCTATTCTCCCTTTTACTTGTTCCCAAAGTTCGTCATTGATCAAGCCCAACTCGTGCTGGTAGAAGTTATTTTCCAAGAGTGTCCAAAACCATCTTTGTATTTGCTCTCTAATAATTTTCTGTTCAAGGGTTAATTCATCCCATGCTATTTCATTAGTAGCTATAGCTAAAGTTCCGATTTCACCCACAAGCTCTAGTTCAGCCAGTAGCCTATTGGAATTCAGCTCGGTTCTTGCTTGCTGTTGTGCTCCTAAAGCAATTGTTTGAGACTGTCGCATTTCGAGGCCAACAAAAACTAATCCGCCTAATACTCCGAGCATTCCCAAGAGTTGAATCCATACATCGATACTAACCTTTTTCATGCTAAATACTCGTATTAGCACCAATAGATAAGCAGAGGTTTCATGCCCATATATCTGCGCTTATATGCCTGCTAAGGTGCTGGCCATTGCCTTTAAATCAAAAACTACCAGTTATCCCGTAAATGACGTAAACCAATAAATGTCGATTTATCATCCCGCGCGTTTGGGCCAATTCCTTCGCGCACAAGTGTATTATCGAGACGAAAGAAAACGTTAATTTCGCGCTCAATACCAATGTTGCTTACAAAACTTTCTGGATCCAGGTCTTGTACAAACTTTTTTTGCAAATCAATAGCTGCTTGGTTATCAGGCTCTCGGTCGAGGGTGAATTCGAGATTATTCTGGATATAGTCATGACCTGGAAAAATCCGTACGTCATCGGCGAGTGGGAAAATTTGTTCCACAAAAGTGTTATATAAAACCTCAGGGTCGCCACCAAAGTCGCATCGTCCTACACCAGCGTTGAATAATGTGTCGCCACAAAATAAAGCAGGTTTTTCAGCGTCACTGCCAGAGAAATATAAACAAATATGGCTCATGGTATGGCCGGGCGTGTCCATTACCTTCAGATGCAGTTCTCCGCACCGCAATGATTCCCCTGCTTGGACCCCTCTATCTACATTAGGGATCGCATTCATTGCTTCTGCATGAGCAACTAGTTCAGCGCCAGTGGATTCAATCACTGGTGCATTCCCTCCAATATGATCGTGGTGATGATGAGTATTCGCTACGGTTTTTATAGTCCATCCTAAGTCTTGAGCGACTTTTAAGCACAAGCTATGATTTAGAGGGTCAATGGCAATCGCTTCTAGAGTTTGTTCGCAAGCCAACAAATACATATAGTTTCGTAAGTTATTTCGTATAGGGATTTGTTTTATTAACATGGTTTTAATTATAACTCTGGTTGGTAAGATTCAAAAAGTAAATGTGTAGGACTACTTATCTCAGCCTCTCGGGCCTTAGGATGGCTTCAGTAACAAGTCTAGTGAAAGCAATACATGACTGAATGAGCAAATAGAAAACACCCATAAAATATATTCCCAGGTCAGGGGTTGTAAGGCCAATCAAAGCGGCAAACTGAAGGGCTGTAGCAGAGATTGCCAAAATTGATACTGGGATCGAAACGTAACTGCTAAGATTTTGCCTGGCAGCTACGAAGGAACGGATAAAGTATACTGAAAACCCGAGAAGGTAAACGCCTAATAAAGCTATGTTCGAGGTCCAATTGATATAACCTGAATTTAAGAGGGAAATGTAAAGTATTAAAGATGCTACGATTGCAGATAAGCTGCTAAATATCATTAGTTTAAAACGATTTAAATTGCCAGGGTCCCACCCTCCAGTAGCACTGCCGACGACAGCTGTGATGATCCCTGCGAACCCAGCAAAAGCAACCGAAATCTCCGCTATAGATAACAATACGTCTAGATTCTGATTCATAATAAGTTCCAATAGTTATGGTTTAAAAAGTTTCAGGGATATTGCCTTTATTGCTTTTGTTTGGGTTCAGATCATAGTTCTCCGACGATTTCTAAATCTTATTTTTCAAACTAACCTAGAGCCGTTGGCAACTTCTTTGTCTGGAATTGCAAGAACTATGCTCCCATCTTGTTGCATAAAACCTGTAACAAGACATTCGGACATAAAAGGGCCTATTTGCTTTTTGGGAAAATTAACTACGGCGGCAACCTGTTTTCCAATAATGTTTACTGGGTCATAGTGATCGGTAATCTGAGCGGAAGATTTTTTGATGCCTATTTCCTTTCCAAAATCTATTTGCATTTTTATTGCTGGCTTAATGGCTTCTTCAAAATGTTCGGCAGAAATAACTGTCCCAACTCTCAAATCAATCCTTTCAAATTCATCCCATGTTAAGTCATTCATGTGTGCTAATTGTATACCTCTTTCAATGAAGAATATTTAACGAGAAGTTAATAGTACTACAAGCTTTTCTTCGTGAAACCGTTAAGGCGTTTGTTATGAAAATCTTTAAAGGGTTTTGTAGCAAATATAACAATGAATGCCAAACATCAAAGAATAGTATTTCTGTGCATGATATTTTATCCATAAAATTACTAGAATATTAATAGGTCGGGCGAGTCTTAATTAATTCTTGGTGCACTTCCCAATAAAAATTAGAGCATCTATTCCATAATCAAGGTATATAAGAATAAAGTTCGAGTCATCCGGGTGAATTGAAAAGGTTGCTTCTCCATAATTAGTGCCAGTCTTGCACACAGTGTACCCATTTTCGATTTCGCATGAACCTGTATAGTCGGAGATATCTGACCGGCGCCAGCCTTTTTCGGTATCAACTATCCAATGTTGGGTATTAAAACTAGGCCTCCCATTATTTTCATAACTAGCACCAAATCGATCTATCTTGTTACTTGCGGTGTCCTGGCAAAAGTAAATACTGGCATTAGCCGCCATAGAAAAGCAGAGCGATATTATTGTCGTTATTGATTTCATTCGTCATCACATGGGTCGCGTTGCCAACGTATTTTTTAAACTATAGGTCGCTACTTAAGCGTTTTTTTACAAAACCGTTTTTAATTTAACTACTGCTTAAGTTTCTAAACAGATGTCTCAACCATGTTTTATATCTAACTGGTATAAGTGATAAATCAATTTGCCATGATCGTATAATTGACCTGCAGCAACGGCTTGAATCTTGTTAAGCCAAGAATATTTTTCATGGCTAGTTTGGAAGGTTGGAGCGGCCGCTATTAACCCTGATTCCATATCGGCGCGGCCAGAGTATTCGACATATATAAAGGCG
The DNA here is from genome assembly GCA_002723195.1 of Gammaproteobacteria bacterium. Classification (GTDB taxonomy): domain Bacteria; phylum Pseudomonadota; class Gammaproteobacteria; order Pseudomonadales; family Pseudohongiellaceae; genus UBA9145. The sequence continues at coordinate 10,641 of PBNR01000005.1, forward strand.
CCATCGTCTGTGACTAATGTAAATCTAACATCAAGTACACCAAGTTTTCCGTTATCACTAATGGTCAACCAATCAGCTGCATCATTGGTGGCTAAAGTTGCATTCACTTTGTCACTGGTCAACTCCACAGACAAAACATCAGAGATCAATCTGCGGCCTTTCGGGCCTTCTCCGAGTTCTATTTGATCACCAAGCTGCGCAGTAATAGTCCCTATGGGGCTTAAGGTTGCGGTGGGCATTATTCTCCCCTTACTAAAAAACGGTCTTAAATAAAAGACTGGCTAATGCTCGATCTTTTACCTGACGTCTTATTATCTACTTATATTCTATTTCATTTGGAGCTCGATAATATTCTTCGCCCCCAGTAATTTCTCGGTACTCATCAGCCCGCTCGGCGCTAAGAATTCCAGTCAATCCATAGTTGAATTCATGGCAAGCATATTCAAAAGTAGGGCCTTCATGATTTTTCCAATGAAAAGCGGCAGTCCAAGGTTGAACCCAGACATTGGGGTCTTCGATGGTGTATTCATACCAGATTCTTCCGTCAGGTTTTAAGCTTAAGCGTTCCGTGACTTTCATATCCGGGCTCGAGCCTTGGTAGCTATACGAAGGATGAATTCCAGTTGTGGCGATCACTAATGTATCGTTTTCCCAGTATCCGGTGCTGCTGCCATAATATTGTTTAATACTGTTTGGTAGCGCGGGTCGATTATCTAAGGGAATGATTCTAGAATCATGCATGCGCTCTGTTTGAATTACGGCATAATCTTCGGTAAGTACTATTTGCAGCATGGCATTCTCTATAAGGGTTTTTATCGGTGGAACAGATTGTGGTGCCCAGATGCATCGCTCCATCATGGTTCGGTCTTCTGGGCCTCGCGCGTAATCGCGATACCGAACACGACTTGCGAGTTCTTGGCGACGATTTTCGAGCATTGCAGGAATACGTCCATTTGGCGGATCAATAATTAAAGCTGTTCTGTGATCGTCTGTTTCCCATTCATCCAGAGCTTCCTCGTGCCACAAATCAACACCAACATAATTGACATTGGAATTGCTTCTACCTCGACGCTCTGCTTCTCGATTAAAAGCATTATCTTCCCAGTCCTGAGCTTGTTCTATGGTCATTGTTTCCTGACCTTCAAATTGTTCTGGGCGTTGAAGGGGGGTTAAATGATGGTAGTCCCAGTAACCATTTAAGTCAGGTTTTCCCCAGGGGGTTCGCTTGATATCGTCTTGAGCACTGACGTTCACATGTGCAGCTATTAGAAGACCGATAGTTAAACTCAACTTTGGCCACAGACACCTTAGTTTATTTTTAAAGATATTCAGTCGATTAAAGGTCAGCGGATAAGTCAGATGCCGAATAAAATTTCCTTNCATTTTGAAAATCCAAGTTAGTCTACGCATTATCGAGTATACGAAATTCAGCACCTTTAAAACTAGGGTTTATTTTTATAATAGAAATCAGCGGTTTGGCAGGTATAATGCTAAGCAGTTTAATAAAAATAGGATCATGCTGTTGAAGTCTCCAATTCGGGCTATCGTTTTGCCATTTTCGTGTTTTTTAACTTTTCTGTCGCTATGTCTAGCTGCGCAAGATTCCGACTATGAAGCTCCATCGGATCCCTGGGGTAATCCGGATCTAAACGGTATTTGGCAGGCTATGGGGACAGCGCATTGGGATCTAGAGACACACGAATCCCGGGCAGGGCCTCTATGGCAACTTGGTGCTATAGGGGCCATACCCGGCGGTGTAGGGGTTGTAGAAGGCGGGGAAATCCCTTATCGAACTGAAGCCCTTCAGACTAAGCTTGAAAATCAGGCAAGTTGGTTAGAGCTAGACCCTGTTGTGAAGTGCTATATGCCGGGTATACCTAGGGCAAATTACATGCCGTACCCGTTTCAGATATTTCAAACTGACCAAAACATTATGTTCACCTATCAATTTGCCAGCAGTACCCGCAATGTGTTCATGAACCGACCTGATTATGAGGCACAGATTTTAACAGTCATGGGCCATAACCTAGGGCGTTGGGAAGGGCAGACTCTAGTTATAGAAACAACTGATCAATACGATTGGACATGGTTTGATCATTCTGGTAATTACCATAGTGAAGCCTTAAAAGTCACTGAGCGCTTCACCGCCTTTGGTCCAAATACACTATGGTATGAAGCAGAAATAGATGATCCAGAAATTTATATAAGACCATGGAAAATCAGTATGCCTCTCTATAGGCGGCTCGAACATGATGCCCGATTGGTGGAATTTAAATGTCAGGAGTTCTCAGAAGACATACTTTACGGACATTTGCGTCAGACAGAGGAAGCGGCAGCAGCCTTGGAGGAGGTTCGTCAGTTGGATCAAGAATAGCTAATCTTTCTCTATGCCCTCCGAAACTAATTTAATCGAGAGATGTTTTGGTCTCTGGAAAAATGGACCCTAATTTGTCTCAATTGGTAACAGTAGTTCGCTACCTACTGGCCGCTGCACATCAAAAGCTTTTAAGGTCATGGCAACAAAATTGTAGTAGCCAATAAGCCCTACGATGTCTACTAAACCTTCATTGCCAAAAATTTCTATAGCTTTATTAAAGGTTTGTCGGGTAACTTTTTCTTCACTTATCAATTCTCTAGTAAATTGCACCAATATTTTTTCTAACTCTCCGAAACCGTTTATTTCAGGAAGGGTGTTTAGATCTTTCCGATATTTTACGAGATCAATGATATCTTGTTCTAATCCTGCCGTTTGTCCTAGCGGTTCGTGAGCTGACCATTCGTACTGATTATTAATTTCTCTAGCTGTCGCTAATATAATGAGTTCAGTTAAACGTTGGTCCTTTGATGTTCCATAACGGACCCTCTGTCGCACATCGAAGACTGCTTCAGCCAGCACTGGGCTATGCATCCACATACCAACTGGACCTCTCAGTCCTGTCTCATAGCCTGTGCCTGGCCTAACAAAAGTATCAAAAGCATTGCGGCCAACTTCACCTAGGTCTTCTCTTTGCACCTGAGGTAAACGTGCTAAGGAATCCATGTAGATATCCTCCGGAACTTTTTCTGCAGTTTGCGTCCCTTGTAATTGGTACTGGGATTCTTGTGCTTCAATCGCGACTGGGAGTACTACCTTAATTGCTACAAATGCTGTCAGCAGAGTAGCGAGAGAAATTTTTATTCTCATAGTTATTGTTCCTAAGTCATTAATGCTTTGATCCCGGCAACGGCGCGATCTACATGTTCGGTTGTATTATAGATTGTTGGACAAAGTCGAATACCACCGGTCGCAGCACCGGCAATACCGTGCTCTGCGTAAAGCTTGTCAGAAATCTCACTACCACGACCACTCGGCGCTTTAGTTATACAAACACCGAAACTTAATTCCGGGTCCATGGGAGTGACTAATTCATGGCCTAATTCTGCTATACCTTCTTTAAGGCGCTGCGCTAAGAAAATAATTCGGTTTTCTATACGTTCAGTGCCGATCAGATCATGTTGCTTTGCAGCACTTCCAATGCCTGCGAGTGCGGCATCATCCCGCTGGCCCAATGATTCAAATTTTCTTGCGCCCTCAAGGGTTGTATCGGATGAAGTGCCCCACCCGGGAGCGACGATGCTCGGCCAGATACGTTCGATGTTATTTTCTTTGACATAGAGCAAACCTACTTCCTTTGGACCCATAAACCATTTATGTGCGCTTCCGGAGAAAGAATCGACATCGAGTTCTTTTAAATCCAGCGACATAGCACCCCATGTCTGCGCGCCATCAATATGTACATATATATTCCGTGAATGGGCTGCTTCAACAATTTCTTTTACCGGTAATTTGATTCCACTAACATTTGATACATGGGTAAGCGAAAGCACCTTAGTTCGATTGGAGAAATGCGATACAAATGTATCAATTAACTGTTGGGTGCTATCTGGCAGGATAGGGGTACTGATCTTCTTTATAGTTGGACCAAAACGGGCAGCCCTAACTTCCCACGCAATATTATTTGTTGGATGATTCTGATCCCAAAGTATGACTTCGTCACCTGCCGATAAATCTAAGCCATTATTAATTATATTATTTGCTTCACTGGTGTTACGAACGAGGGCGATCTCATTTACTGATACGTTTAACTGGTTAGCAACAGCAAAACGAGCTTGTTCTAGTAAGTTATTAAACTTGGCTCGGTTAATGAAAGAACAATCTCTATCAATATCATAGGTTAGGGTTGCAACTATTTCTGCGACTGACCGGAAGGAGGGGCATAAATTAGCTGCATTCATAGGCACGGCTGTTTCACTAAATGCAAACTTGGACCTAACCATTGACCAATAGTCGTCCTCGTTGCTTGAGGAAAGAGATTGTGCTTTACCAAGATTGGAATGGGTAGCAGCGACTGATAAGAAAGCTGCTGTGGCTCTCTTCAGAAATTGACGTCTGTTTTGGTTAGATTCCATAATGAAAAATCTCTGTTTTATTTTATATTTAGATAAGATTAACTGAGGAACTAATCGAATTCTACTTTTCAAGCCCTTAGTAGTGCTTTACTCTTGTACTTTGCTCATTTTTTCAGATATCTCCTATGAAGTTAATTTCGCTCACTGCTTTCGCTACTACTACCTTTTTCAGTATTTTTTCTCTAAATAGCCATGCTGCAGACGAGTTACTGAAGTCCGCTATAGATAAGTATTACGATGATCATTTAGAGGATTTGTTTGTCTGGTTTCATCAGAACCCTGAGCTTAGTTTTTTGGAAGAAAGGACAGCGGCCCGCCTCGCTGAAGAGTTGAGAGGGTTAGGGGTTGTCGTAACCGAAGGTGTTGGTGGAACTGGTTTAGTGGGCATGATTGAGAATGGTGAAGGGCCATTGATAATGATTCGTGCCGACATGGATGGATTGCCAGTGCTGGAAGACAGCGGTTTGAATTATATGTCTCGCGCGCGGCAAATCAATCTAGACGGCGAAGAAATGCCAGTAATGCACGCCTGTGGTCATGATATGCATATTACTTCCCTCATTGGAACAGCCAAAATGTTGGTAGATAACCGGGATAATTGGAATGGGACGGTTATGCTGGTGGGACAACCAGCAGAAGAAATTATAAACGGGGCGAAGGCCATGTTGGAAGACGGCTTATATGAGCGTTTTGGGGTTCCAGATTATGCGCTCGGTTTACATGTATCTTCAGGTATGCGGAGTGATTTGGTGTCCATTCGAGATAGTATCATGTACTCCAGTGTCGATAGTGTTGATATTCAGGTTAGGGGGATTGGGGGCCATGGTGCTTACCCTCATCAAACCATTGATCCGATTTATGTTGCTTCGCAATTAGTGATAGCGTTGCAAGGCATCGTCAGTCGACAAATTAATCCTTTCGCCCCAGCTGTAATTACTGTTGGTTCGTTCCAAGGTGGCAATAAGCACAACATAATTTCAGATGAAGTAAATCTTCAGTTAACTGTTCGAACCGACTCTGAAGGTATACGAGAGCAAGTATTAGGAAGTATTCGTGATACTGCGTTAAATATAGGAAGGTTGAATGGTTTGCCGGACGATTTATTGCCGATTGTCAGGATTGGATTTGAAAGTACACCAACCACCATCAATAATTATGAAGCTGTGCATAGTGTTATTCCAGCTTGGGAGGAACAGTTAGGGTATAATCCTTTAATAAATTCGCCACGATCAGGAATGGGCGGTGAGGATTTTGCGTTTTTTACTCGTACTGAACATGAAGTACCAGGTGTATTTTTCAATGTAGGTGGAACTTCTTCAAGTATTATGCAGCGGATAGAGACTGGTGAAATATCAGCACCGCCTCATCACTCACCTTTTTTCTTTATCGACCCAAACTCTATAAAGACGGGGGTTGAGGCAATGTATACGGCAGCAATATATTTCCTTAATAATTCTTAAATCCAGATTTCTCTAAAATAGAATCTCCTAGTCTAAGCTTCGTGAGATGCGTTTACTTTTTTTGTTCGTGTTTAGATATAGCCTTATGAATTTAATTTATGTTTCGGTCTTGAAGTAAATAGTGCAGATAAAATATTGCATCACTCTGTAACTGCTCTTGAGTAGTTTAGAAGTATACGAAGAGTCAAAGAGTTAGAAGCTTTAAATTCTCAGGCGACAATGAAGCTTTAGCAGTTATCCCCCATAATGCTCTCTAGACTACTCGCTTATCTTTCAAATCGTTTATTTCTCCAATTGAATATCCGAGTTCGCTCATTATTTGATCTGTATGCTCACCCAATGTTGGTGCGCGAGAACGAATTTTACCCGGTGTTTCCGATAATTCGACTGGAGTGCCCATAACAGGGGCAGGTGTTTCTAGTCCGGGATACTCAATTTGTTGAAATAGCCCTTTGGCTGCTATGTGCGGGTCCTCCAAGACTTGCTGAGGTGAGAGTACTGGCCCGGCAGGAAGACGAGCCTCTTCCATTTCATCCAAAACTTCCTGTGAGGTGCGTTCAGCACACCATTTGGAAAGCCGCTCACTGATGATTTCGCCATTATCACCTCGACTAATATCATCTTTAAAACGCTCGTCATCCAACCAATGTGTTTCCCCTATTAAATCAGTCCAACGCTTAAATAACGGACCACCTACCGATTGCACTAATACCCAACCATCTTTAGTTTTGAATGTATCCGCTGGCGCGGACGTTTGAGAACGGTTTAAGGTGGCGACTCGATTTCTCTGGATTGCGGATTGCTCGATCGCAGCTCCGTTCATTATTGTTAAACCAGTATTAAATAAAGACCCTTCTACAATTTGTCCTTTGCCTGTCTTCTGTCGCTCGTAAAGGGCCGCCATTGTGCCAAAAGCTGCAAAACTCGCAGTGCCAAAATCGATAAACGGTCCATAAGCTTTCATGGGCTGGTTTGGAGTCCCAGACATATACATATTGCCTGACATGGCTTGGCCTAGCCCATCGAACCCAACGCGATTTTCGTAGGGACCTCCAGTGCCAAAGGCGGATATCATAGTAAGTATTATATCAGGCTGAATGGAGGTGAGGCTTTCGTAATCTAAGCTCATCTTAACTAAAGTGTCTGGGGGTAGGTTAGCGACCACAACATCCGCGCTGGCGACTAGCTTTTTTACGATCTCTTTGCCTTCCGGTTTCATCGGATTCAGAGTTAAACTTAATTTGTTTCTGGCCATTTGCATAAAGAGCGCCCCGTCGCCCTTGTCGGTAATAGGGGATAAAAAACGATCTTCGCTGCCATCCACTTTTTCTATGCGGATTACTTCGGCGCCCATGTCACCAAGTAAAGTAGCGCAGTAGGGCCCGGCGATGTAGCGACCAAAATCTAGTACTCGGATTCCGTTTAGAACTTTAGACATTTTCTTTCCATTTTTTGGTTGGACTCGATTTTGGCGGGCATATTAGCATAACTTGTTAATTTATAGCGTATTTTTTCAGTCTGCAAATAGATTATAAATACCCAAGGTATGTGAAACCATTAACGTCCCTTTTAAGGTTTTTATCCGAATATACGTAGATAGGGAAAGAAAATAACTGCTCAAAACATTGGCGGTACTTATAATCGTCAGAGTGGCTTAGCTTACGAAAGGTTTCCTTATTTTAGTGTCAGCATATCACTGACTAGCTCTGCTAATTGCCAGGTGCGCTTTCTTTTTTTTGCCGCTCATTTACAATCCTAATATAGTAAGTTTACAGCAATTTCAATCGACACGATTATAGGACAGCAAATGAATTCTGTAAGGCATATCTGGCGAGGCTTGGTTCTTTTCATCGCGATAAATAGTTCATTGCTTTCGATAGCAGCTGAGCACCCGGGCTATATTGAAGCTCCTGAGAGGAGGACCACTGGGATCGGGAAATTCTATATGGGCCGCGAAATCTCTTTTGTAATGGGGCACCGTGCTGCTGCGTGGTTAAATCGACCTGAGCGTATACAGGAAGAAATGCCAGATGCTGTAGTTGAAAACATGAATCTCGAAGTAAACGAAGTGGTTGCAGATATTGGTGCAGGTTCTGGATATTTCTCTTTTCGTATTGCTCGACAAGTACCCCAGGGTAAAGTACTAGCGGTTGACATACAGCCGGAGATGTTGCAACTCATAGAGGATCAAAAGAATGAGCAAAATGTCTCAAACATCGAAGGAGTTCAAGGCCTTATTGATGACCCTAACCTACCGCCGAATTCGATCGATGCAGCTATTATGGTTGACGCTTATCATGAATTTTCCCATCCATTTGAAATGATCAATGGCATATATAATGCTCTAAAACCAGGCGGACGTATTTTTCTCCTTGAATATCGAGGTGAAGACCCATCGGTACCCATCCGACCTTTACACAAAATGACCGAAGAACAGGTTGTTAGAGAAATGAGTGTTTTTGGTTTAGATTGGACAGACACTCTAGACTTTCTTCCATGGCAACACATGATGATATTTACGAAGGCGGATTAGTTCAGGTAAATATTCTAAATTTGTGAAAGTATGTGAATTACCAAAGTCACATACTCCCTAGCAANTTATAGAANACAGAATTGATTGGCGTGTCATTTTATTAAATTCTGGCCCGTNGAAACNTAATTGCTACTAGAAGGTATGACGAATTTTAAGAGCATAGACAGGNCCGTCTTGAGAGCAATAGTCTTCAATTTCTTCGATATTTCCATTCGCAGTTGCGCCGAGAAAACGTGTCCGTTCACGGCAGCGGAGTGGGTCGTTTGCATTCATCACGTCAAAACGAAAAGTAATGCCATTAAAGGCTTTCTTTTCAATGAAAAGCGATAATCCGTAATCTCTGATATCCCGTTCTATGTCATTTATATCGATTTGGGTCCTTGCTTCGCTTTCATTGTCTGAGTTGAAGTAATTGAACCCATAACTCATATCCCAATCCGTAATGTCATGGCGGAAGTTTGCGCGGCCAAACCAACGTGAATTCCAACGCATTCTGCGTTTTATGTTTAGAAATGGATCGATAACCTCTGAATCTTGTACACTTATCCCAAATGTCAATAGCGCACTGGGCAAGCCGATGTATCCTAGACGTGAACTCGCATCTAGGTTGATTCCGTAGCGATGCGCATTGCCAATATTACCTCGAGCAGATCGCAAATCATTTGGGCCGGTAGAGACATCTACGCGATCAATTACATCTTCGTAGTCGCGGTAGTATATTTCGGAGTTAATAACTCCAATACTATTTGGTAAGCGGTATTCTAGGTTCAATGAGTATTCCCAGTGCTGTTCCTGGACGATTTCTGGATTTCCTGCTTGCGTGTTCTGATCATCATCTTCGCTGTCAGAAGAAGCCATGAAATCTGAGAAGCTTAGCTGTGAAACAATTTTCTCAAGAGTTGCTCGTAACTGCATTGATTGATTGAAGTTGTAGCGATAATCCAACTTGGGCCGAATAAAATCGAAATCTCTTTCGTTATATATATCACCGGTTTGAGTAATGGTTGATGTTTCATATATTAGTGTACTCTCTAATGATGATTCTTCATTAATTTGCCAATTATGTACGATAAAATTTTCGTATCGAATTTCCTCCACCGTAGAGTTTGAGTTATCAACATTAACTGCAGTTAGAAACCCATGTTGAGACGATATTGTGCCACCCAAGTCTAGGCCAAGACGAAGGTTTCCATCTCTGATGGTTTGAGCACGCTCGATGCCCAATTCAATACCGTGGTTTTGTGCGGGATCGAAAGTGTAGGAGGTGCGGATAATACGTTCTTGGTCGCGGCCATCGTTGTAGAGATAGAGATCTTTTTCTTCACTATTGCTAAGTACATTAAAACGCTCTCTTTCTTGATCCCAACGGCCTTCATTAGCAATAAATAAGATGCGGTATTTATCACCATTTTGGAATTCATATTCATAATCCCCGCCGATTTCCCAGTTATCTCGGCAGCGATCAATTTTCTCTCGTTCTTGAATCGAAACTATATCGTTATTGATATACTCGTTGATAAAGCGATTTTTTCTTTCAGGCGCACAGTCGCCGCTATATAAGCCATTGAATTGCGCAAAACTTTTATCGAATTGATACCCCAGATTAAAACTGGTTTGATAGTCGGTCCGATCGCGAATACTTTCGTCGCGGCGAGTTTCTAGCATATTTCCCAACGAGTCACGGCTGATTTCTTTTCCGATTCGATTTTGGTAGCGAGGCTCGCCTTCTATGTGGAATAGATAGTTAAAAGCTCCATTTTGCCCAGTCCAAGAGACTTTCGCGCCAGGGTCGTATGTTCCATCATGATAACGATCCATATTTGCTTCAGCAGTTATGCTAGATCTAGACTGTGAATTTCTTAAAACAATATTTACGACTTGGCCGCTGCTACGGATATCTAGTTCCTCGGAAGTGCCTCGAATTATTTGGATGTATTCTACTTGATCGGCGGAAATACGACTAAGTTGGCTCTGGCCTTCATTATTTTTCCCCGTTTGTCGTTGTCCGTTAATTAATATTTCGTTTTCGCCAGCTCCTAAACCTCGTCGGTTTCTAGGACCGCCACGATTGTTCATAGCTAGACTGATTCCAGGAATTCGGTCAATCATGTCATTAACATTTACTGGTGAATATTGCGCAAAAAACGCTGCATCATATACAACAGTCGACTCTTCGAGGGCCGACTCTGGGCTCTGTTGTGCATTAGATTCTACTGAAAACAATATAGCCAGGCTGCAAATGCTTGCTTTAAGTAACTTTTGTTGACATCTAATTAACATTAATAGTGCTCAATGCTTTTTTGATAGCGGTTCGAGAATCAGCTTGCTTAGCTGTTATTCAATAAAACGTTCAATTGCGGTTTATGGATTACTGAAAAATTTTGCTAATTGGCTTCGTAGAAAAAATAATCATAGCAGCGAGCAGATTTTCGGTCTGTAACAATTTGTATAAAAATATAACAAATACAAAGATCTCGGGGTTATTCTAGGTGAACAACGGCTATCGTCCGCTAAGTAGAAATCTTTAACTAGGGACGAGGTTTATTGTCAATATCTTCTAAAAATAAGGAGGGAGGTTGACCAAGTTGATAACTATTTAAAAAGTGCCCCTTATTTTAATGGCGTATTTTTCACCTGGATGACTGCAAGAGTTTTCGGTTTCATTTAGTACCCCGGTAGCGATGGTCCCAGAGATGTAACGAGAGCGGATTCGGCAACGATCTTGTTCATGGATATTATAAGCTTCGAATCGATAGGTTAAACCACCCCAACCCTGTATTTCAAAGAATGCTATGACGAAATCGTCCATATCATAATCTTCAATCTTGTCGATGTCATAGACTACTTGGTTACCTTTAAATCTGCCGCTGACATTAATTCCGTAATTTATGTCACGACTGACCATGTCATGTCGAAAGCCGTAGCGATAACTACCTCGAGCCTGTCGCTGGAGACGGCGATTAATTTCAAGGAAAGGATCTCGGATATCGCCATCTTCAACTTCTATTCGAGAAGTGATTAATATTTGCGGTATGTTAAAGGCTGCCAGGCGCAGGCTTGCGTCTATACTACCTCCATAGCGCTCTCCGTTACCTATATTTCCGTTAGCTGATAGTATAGCCATCTCCGTTGAGACATCGATTTTTTCAATAACGTCTTCCAAGTCATGATAGAAAAGATTGGTATTTAATACACCGTTGTCATTGTCGAATCGGTATTCAAGATTTACATCATAGCGCCAAGATTGCTCCTGTCTGATGTCAGGGTTCCCTGCAATCGAATTTTGGTCGTCGTCTGCGGAATTGGTGTTCGCGGTAAAGTCGTTAAAACTTAATTGAGCAACGTCTTTTTCAATAGCAGCTCTGAATTGTAAGGATGGAGTGATATCGAAGCGATAGTCAATCTTCGGCCTAACAAAATCGAAATCTCTTTCTTTTTGCACATCACCAGTTTGTTTAATGGTGGACTTCTCAAAGATCAAAGTACTTTCCAAAGACATGCGCTCATTTAGTTTCCAATTGTGCATTAAGAAAGTCTCATATCGGATTTCTTCAACAGTTGCATCGGAATCCGTAATTGGAGTGAGTCCACCGAATATATTGGAGCTTGTTTCATTAGATTATTCGAGGCCTAGTTTTAAGATCGAATCGAGAGTGGTTTGGGCTCGCTCGATACCAAATTCCAAATCTTGAATTGGGTTAAGATTCATCGCATAGGAAGTTCTAAAAATTTTCTCCTCATAGCGATTAAATGTTTTCAGGAACAAATCTTTAGTATTGTTTCGATCCATGTCGAAACGTTCTCTTAAACGATCGTCCTCTTTTCTATTTCCTATGAAAAGGCTTTTCCAGCGATTGCCATTATTAAATGTATGTTCATAGTCGCCCCCAATTTCCCAAAAATCCGCTTCATTTTCTATGGTNTCTAGTTCGAGATTGATATTTTCAGGAATGGTTAGGAAGTTTGTGATGGTTCTTTTCTCTATGCCAGGAGCGTCATTTTGCTCGAACTGTGCATTAAAATGAACAATATCATTAGTGGTAAATTGATAACCTAGATTAGTACTGATTATTATCGGTTGTTGATCAGTTGTTTGATTTCGAGCAATGGTGTCGTTAATTCTGCCATCTGCTAAGATGCTCGTTTCAAAACCTTTGCGATATTCCCAACGAGGTTCTGTTTCAGCGCTGACTAAATAATCCAGATTGCCCTGTTGGCCATTGATGGAAAATTTCGCGCCGGGTTTTACTTGACCATCGTGATAATGATCAGCATTAATTTCGTAGGCAAATGAAGAGCGAGAATCAGCCTGCAGTAATATTATGTTGATAACTTGGTTACCACCACGAACATCGAGGTCACCAGAAGTGCCGCGAATAATTTCTATTCTTTCGACTTGATTGGCTGGTATGCGAGTTAGTTGTGAATTACCTTCATTTTCTTTGCCAGTAATTCTACGTCCGTTAATTAAGACTTGGTCTCCGCCCAGTCCAAGTCCTCTTCGGTCAGAACCTTGGGAACTGCCTGGGCCACCACTGTTATTAAAATTGTCTCCACGAGCGATATTAATTCCCGGTATTCGGTCCATCATATCGCTAACGGAAAATGGCTCGTACTGATCGAAATATGAGACTGGATAAGTAATCGTCGAGTTGTCAGAAGAAGTTATTGGTTCTTGAGCGTTCAGCGCANGTGNAAGTATTACGGANNCAAAGCTAAGTTTCGTTATAATTNGANNCTTGTTTCNAGTTCTGCGNGACATCTGANNCTCCAAAAACATTCATAATAGTGGATTCGATCGACAAAGGTGCCTAATTATGTAACTAAAGGCCGTTTTAGTATTAATGGTTTTTAATTAATTGTAGTGTTTTTCTAATGCCAGGTTGGGATAGAAGCCTTTTTTGCGCTTAATTGATGAATTTAGGATAATAAGGGCTCGCTAAATTGGCTGTTATAAAAACAAACTTTAACCCACAGAAAGTATTTATCGTCTTATTTAGAGAAATTTTCAGGGGAACTTTATGCAGCGTGAATCCATGGAAGTTGACGTGGTAGTTATCGGAGCTGGACCGGCTGGCTTATCAACGGCTTGTCGACTTTTGCAAATGGCGCAGCTGGCTGAGACAGAAATCTCTGTCTGTGTGCTGGAGAAAGGCTCNGAAGTCGGTGCACATATATTGTCGGGGGCAGTATTTGAGCCTTCAGCTTTGGATGAATTGTTTCCTGATTGGAAAGAACTAGGTGCACCTTTAAATACTCGCGTCACTGGTGATGAAGTTTTCTTTCTGCCGAATGATAAATCTTCAATTAGATTTCCGGATTTTCTTGTGCCTAAAACTATGCATAACGATGGTAACTATATTATTTCCTTGGGAAACCTTTGTCGCTGGTTAGCTGAACAAGCCACTGAGCTCGGCGCGGAAATCTATCCTGGGTTCGCGGCCGCAGAAATTCTTTATAGCGCAGATGGCAGTGTTAAAGGGGTTGCTACTGGTGATATGGGTATAGATGCTAATGGAAAAACAAAGTCATCTTATGAACCGGGTTTTGAGTTTCATGCTAAGTACACAATTCTGGCAGAGGGATGCAGAGGACATTTAGGTAAAGAAGTGATCAATAGGTTTGAACTGGATAAATACAGTGATCCGCAACATTATGGNATAGGAATAAAGGAAATCTGGGAAATACCAGAGGATCAGCATAGAGAAGGTCTGGTTNTNCATTCTGCTGGTTATCCGATGATTAGCGAGAGCTACGCTGCGAGCAGCGGCGGCTTTCTATATCATATTGAGAATAATCAGCTTTCTTTAGGTCTCATTGTCGATTTGTCTTACTCAAATCCACATATTAGCCCTTACGATGAATTTCAGAGATTTAAACACCATCCTGTGATTAAGAAATACCTCAGTGGTGGAAAAAGAATCAGTTATGGTGCCCGAGCGATAATTAAGGGTGGGTTAAACTCTTTGCCAAAAATGGTTTTTCCAGGCGGGCTGCTAATTGGTTGTGACGCGGGTACTCTGAACGCGGCAAAGATAAAAGGAAGCCATACGGCCATGCGCTCTGGTATGTTGGCCGCGGAATCTTTGTTTGAAGCCTTAAGTAAAGGTAAGAATAAGGCTGAGCCTCTTGATTATGCCGAAAGATTTAATAAATCGGAGCTATATACGGAGCTATATAAAACAAGGAATTTCTCTTCAGGGTTTCACAAGCTTGGTTTTTGGTTAGGGAGTATGCTTGCTTTTATAGAGCAGAATATTTTCCTTGGGAAATTTCCCGTAACTTTTCATGACAAGTCTAAAGATCACTGTCAGTTGAGGCCAGCTGCAGAATGCCCAATGATTGATTATCCTAAAGCGGATGGAGAAATTAGTTTCGACAAATTATCTTCTGTATTTTTATCAAATACAAATCATGCTGAAGACCAACCCTGTCATCTGCAATTGAAAGATGCTTCCGTTCCTATCGGAGTAAACCTGCCAATGTATAATGAGCCGGCACAAAGGTATTGTCCGGCTGGAGTATATGAAGTGGTTGAAGATGAAAGTGGTGGAAGTAAATTTCAGATCAATGCACAAAATTGTGTGCATTGTAAGACTTGCGATATCAAGGATCCATCACAAAACATCCATTGGGTGGTGCCTGAAGGCGGGGGTGGGCCGAATTATCCAGCTATGTAGCGCGGGGCGATCCCATAGATCGGCTTCTGTATTAAAAATTCACCTTGTCTTTTTTTAGTTGCGTTCGATTTTTCTTTTTATTATGCAATCATTAGTTTTTTCTATTTATAGCAAAGTCCACCATTGTATGTAAGGCATCGCGGAAATTTGATTTCGGTACTTTATTAAGGCATTTTTCTGCAGCACTAGCATGTGACTTGGCTAACCTATGAGTGTATTCAAGTCCGCCGCTTTCGCGAACTATCTCGATCACTTCTAACAGCATTTCGTCTGATAATTGATCCGCTTTTAAAGCTTCTTGAATCAATAGCTTTTGCTTAGAGTTACCATTTTCCATAGCATGAATTAACGGCAGAGTAGGTTTACCTTCTGCGAGATCGTCGCCTATATTTTTTCCGAGAGCGGCGGTGTCGCCCGCATAATCGAGAAGGTCATCGACTAACTGAAACGAAGTACCGATTCGCATGCCGAACTCTTTAAACGCATCTTCTGTTGATCGACTGGCGCCTCCCAATAAAGCGCCGCATTGGGCAGCTGCTTGAAACAAAATGGCAGTTTTATTTTCAATCACTTGCATGTATTTTATCTCTGAAGCTTCAGGGTTATTTTTGGTAATTAATTGAAGCACTTCGCCTTCGGCAATCCTGTTTGTGGTGTTAGCGATGATTCCCATGATGTTCATGTTGCCAATATTCACTAGGATCTGGAATGCGCGAGAATATATGAAGTCTCCGACTAGGACGCTGGATGGGTTATTCCACTCTACATTTACTGTAGGTCGGCCACGCCTTAAAGCAGACATGTCTACCACGTCGTCATGCAAAAGTGTTGCTGTGTGGATAAACTCGATCACCGCCGCCATCGGGATGTGTTGTTTTGTCTTAATGGCGCAAGAGCGAGCAGCTAATAATGTCAGTATTGGACGTATTCGTTTACCGCCCGCTTCGACAATATAATGACCGATACTTTCGACGAGCGTAACCTCTGAATAAAGTTGCTCTACGATAAAGTCATTAACAGCACGGAAGTCAGTTTCGATGGCGGCTCTAATACTTTGATACATCTTTGAAGTGGACCCGGTGATCAGATTTATGTGTCCTTTAGCCCTATTTGCCTGTGCATCCTAGGGAGCGCAGTTTGTACTGTCAAGTCGAGGTCATGCCCTTAAACTCGCAAAATTAATTTAATTTAAGTAGGAGAATTACGGTGAATGTTGAAGCTAAATTGACTTGCTTCGAGACGGCCTATCCCGTAGAATCCGGGCCCTCGGAGGGTTTGGCTCTAATTCCTTAAAACTGGAGATAGGAATGTACGCGGTAATTGAAAGCGGTGGTAAGCAGCACAGGGTGGAAGAAGGTGAAATTCTGCGGCTTGAGAAATTGGAAGCAACTGCCGGTGATAAGGTTAATTTTGATAAGATTTTACTTCTTGGAGAGGGGCAATCAGTAAAGATCGGAACGCCTTATTTAGATGGTTGTCAAGTCGAGGCTGAAGTAGTTAAGCAAGGTCGCGGTGACAAGATTAAGATAATTAAATTCAACCGGCGTAAGCATTATAAAAAGCAGCAAGGACATCGCCAGTTGTATACAGAAGTACGGATTACCGGAATCAAAGAATAGTTGGAGAGGCAATAATGGCACATAAGAAGGCAGGTGGCAGCACGAATAATGGCCGTGATTCCGTATCTAAACGTCTCGGTGTAAAATTATTTGGCGGGCAGCAAGTTAGTGCTGGTAACATTATCGTTAGGCAGCGTGGTACGAAATTTCATCCCGGTGAAAACGTTGGTTGTGGCAAAGATCACACGCTTTATGCCAAGTCCGATGGTATCGTTAAGTTTGCAGAAAAAGGGCCACATAGTAGAAAATTTGTGAGTGTCGAGACGGCCTAGGCAAATGGGAATTTTGTAAAAAGCCTCGTCATTCGACGGGGCTTTTTTGTTTCTGGAATTCATAATTCGAGGGAATCATGAAGTTCGTCGATGAAGCGGAAATTATGGTAGAGGCAGGAAAAGGTGGCAACGGCTGCCTTAGCTTTCGTCGGGAAAAATATATTGAAAAAGGAGGCCCAGATGGTGGCGACGGTGGTGTTGGAGGTTCAGTATTTTTCAAGGCGGATAATACGCTAAACACTTTAGTAGATTTCCGCTTTCGACCAAGATATCAAGCCCAACCTGGGGGGGCAGGCCAAGGTAAAAATTGCACAGGGCGTAATGGTGAAGATTTAGTAATAAAGGTTCCGCTCGGAACTAGCATAATTGATATAGAAACCGAAGAGCTTATTGCTGATTTGGATAATCCGGGTCAAAGAATAATGATTGCCCGCGGTGGGAGCCATGGTTTGGGCAACGCTCGCTTTAAATCCAGCACCAATCGGGCCCCTCGGAAGACTACAAATGGTACGCCTGGTGAAAAGAGAAAGCTGCAATTGCAGCTTAGGCTGGTAGCGGATGTCGGGTTGCTGGGTTTTCCTAATGCTGGAAAGTCGGCGCTAATAAGGGCTGTCTCATCAGCTAAACCCAAAGTAGCTGATTACCCCTTCACTACATTAATACCCAATCTTGGTGTTGTGAGGATGGACATGGAGCGGTCTTTTGTAATGGCTGATATACCTGGGTTAATAGAAGGTGCATCAGAAGGAGTAGGATTAGGTTTTCGTTTTTTAAAGCATTTATCTCGAACTCACTTGTTATTGCATTTAGTAGATGTCTTGCCTGCTGACGAAGTAGATCCGATTGAAAGTGCTAGGCAAATAGCTGAAGAGCTGGAAAAATTTAGTATAACGTTGGCAACCAAGGAGCGGTGGATTGTGCTAAATAAAATCGATTTGCTAACCAATAATAATGTCGTCGCGTTAGAAAGCGAATTAAGAAATAAGCTGAATTGGGATAAGCCTATATATAAGATATCAGCAATCAATAAATGGGGTTGCGCTGAACTTTGTGATCAGTTAATGAAATCGGTCCAGTCCCATCGACAAAAGATGGTGGAAGACAAAATTTATTGGGAAACTCAAATGCAGCGGGAAAGAACCATGGCTTTTGAAATACGTAGAACTATAGAAAATACTAGGTCTTCCAGAGCACATGACGACGATTATTGGGACGAAGACTGGGATGCGTAATTAAAATCATGCGAAATAAAATTAACGGTGCTAAGACATGGGTGGTAAAAGTCGGGAGTTCCCTTGTTACAAACAAAGGTCTTGGTCTGGATAAAATTGCCATCGAGCACTGGGCGCTACAATTAGTTAAATTACAAAATGAGGGTATCCAATTAGTGCTGGTTTCATCGGGCGCAGTTGCAGAAGGCGTTGCGCGACTCGAGCTTGCCGNGCGTCCTAATGCGATACATTTGCAACAAGCAGCCGCTGCGGTTGGTCAAATGGGGCTTGTGCAAGCTTATGAGAGTTGTTTTATGCTTCATGGGGTTCATACCGCCCAGATTCTATTAAGTCACGAAGACTTATCTNACCGGACTCGTTATCTCAATGCGCGCAGTACTTTGTTAACTTTGTTAGAAATGGCTGTGATTCCGGTTGTGAATGAAAATGATACTGTAGCGACGGCTGAACTTTGTTTTGGCGATAACGACACACTTGCTGCTTTGGTGGCAAATCTCATAAACGCCGATTTGATGATCATACTTACTGACCAAGATGGGGTTTATAGCGCTGATCCGCGCGTTGATAGAGCGGCAAAGCTCATTAAGTCTGCTTCGGCGAGCGATCCGCAGTTGTTAAAATTTGCTGGTAAAGGCACTAGCCTTGGTCGGGGTGGTATGTTTACCAAAATATCGGCAGCCAAATTAGCTGCTCGTTCCGGTACTAATACAGTAATAGCAAACGGTAAAGTAGAGGAAGTATTACTTAAGGTTGCGCGAGGCAACCCTACCGGTACTTTATTAGAAGCAGGTAGTGAGCCCATGGCTGCGCGAAAGCAATGGTTGGCAGGACAATTATCTTTAAAAGGTTCTTTAGTTATTGATGCGGGAGCAGTAAAAGTACTTAGAGAATCTGGCAAAAGTTTGCTTGCTGTAGGAATTAAAAAAGTGGATGGAAAGTTTTCGCGCGGTGATATGGTCGCTTGTTTCGACGAGTCTGGGAATGAAATAGCTAGAGGTCTTGTGAATTATGATATGGGTGAGGTTCAGATCTTGATGGGAGAAAGTAGCACAAAGATTTCTGAGCTCTTGGGATATGTAGGAGAAGATGAAATTATTCATCGTGATAATTTGATACTTTCTTAAGAAGTGTATCTGTGACACTTAATCGGGGAAAGATCAGCGAATGCCGATTTTTTTTGCTCCGGCCTAATGTTCTACTTCAGAGCTTTAATCGCAGAATTTAATCGACTTTTGTGACGTGCGGCTTTATTTTTGTGAATTATTCCTTTGTCAGCCATGCGATCGATCACCGGAACAGCATTGCTATATGCCTCTGTAGCAGCTTTACGATGACCATCTTCAATCGCCGCGTCTACTTTCTTTATATAGGTTCGTACCATAGACCTAAAAGAGGCATTATGGCGACGGCGATTTTCGCTTTGTTTGGCGCGCTTGCGCGCTTGAGAAGTATTGGCCAATGCTAACTCCTAATTATCGTATATTATTGTGAGGCAGGGATCTCAGTACTTGAAGTCCGCTCCGTCAAAGGTGCGACACTATGCCGTTTTCAATATGTGATGTCAATAGGATGGTCTGGTGTCTTGCCGCGCGTTTAGCCTTTAAAATACTTTTTTAATTCATATGCTTAGCTTTTCATTGTTGATAAGGGTTTTTGCTGTTTTAGAGTATATTTGAAATCATCTAAAACTGAGATAATCCTTTTAGTTAAGTGGCTAAATAATGGAATAATTAACTTTGGTATGACAGAAATTCGCCCAAATTCCGAAAATTTCGAGAAAAATATCCCAAGCCAAGGAGATGCGGAAGATGGTCTCCTCAAAGCTAGTGGTGTAACTGGCTCTGCGACAATGCTTTCCAGAGCTTTAGGGCTCATTCGAGATATTGTTATTGCGCGAGTATTTGGGGCCAGTGACGCAACAGATGCATTTTTCCTCGCGAATAAAATCCCAAACTTTATGCGCAGGTTGTTTGCTGAAGGTGCTTTTAATCAGGCATTTGTTCCTATTCTGTCTGAGTACCGAGCGAAGCGATCGCATATCGAAGTTCAAGCAATGATCAATGCAGTCAGTAGTAGTTTAGCAAGTTTGCTGCTATTGATCACGATTGTAGTTATTATAGGTGCGCCGTTGATAGCGGTTCCTATTGCATATGGCTTTACTGGACAGCCAGAAAAGTTTGCCTTATTTGTTGAGATGCTGCGGATTACGTTTCCTTACCTGATCTTAATTTCAATGACAGCCCTTTGTAGTGCAATCTTGAATTCTTATGGAAAATTTGCGATTCCAGCTATTACGCCAGCCTTGTTGAATATTTCATTTATCAGCTGCTCATTTTTACTGGCGCCTTACATGCGCGAACCGGCGTTAGCCTTAGCATGGGCAGTATTGATTGCTGGATTTGCCCAGTTATTTTTTCAATTACCTTTTTTGAAACAGATAAATTTATTACCCAAACCAAGTCGCAATAGATCTCATGAGGCTGTGTCTCGTATTAAAACACTTATGTTGCCAGCACTGTTTGGGGTTTCAGTAACACAGATTAACTTGATGCTGGATGTCTTTATTGCTTCCTTGTTAACTACTGGCAGCGTTTCATGGCTTTACTACTCTGATCGCCTTATGGAATTACCTTTAGGTACTTTCGGTATAGCTATCGCGATTGTTGTTTTGCCGAGTCTCTCTCGTAAACACGCGGAAGCCTCTACTGCAGAATTTACAGAAACACTGGATTGGGCATTTAGGTTGGTATGCTTAATTGCAATCCCAGCTTCCCTTGCTCTAGTGCTTATTGCAGAACCGTTATTGGTTACACTTTTTCAAAACGAAAATTTCCCAATAGGAGATGTAGTTGGTTCGGCAGGTTCATTAAGAGCCTATGCTTTGGGCCTAATTGCCTTCATGGCCGTTAAAATTTTTTCTCCAGGATTTTATGCAAGACAGAACACATCAACACCAGTAAGAATTGGCATTATTGCGATGATAGTGAATATGGTGATGAATATTGTTTTTTATCTTTATGGCCTTGCCCATGTAGGCTTGGCATTAGCAACCAGCCTAGCTGCATTTGTAAATGCAGGATTATTGCTGCGAGCATTGCAAAAAGAGCGCGTCTTTTACTTTCGGCCAGGTTGGACGGTATACATATTTCGGATCATTCTCGCTAATGTGGCTATGGCGCTATTTTTGTTACATTTTGTGGGAGAGTGGCAAGATTGGTTAGCATGGACGATAGGTGACCAAATCCTGCGGCTTGCTATACTTGTGCTGGGCGGAATTGCTATATATGGAATGGTCTTATTGGTCTTTGGCCTGCGATGGCGTCATATCTACCGTTAAGATTTGATTTAAGAAGTAATTAGAAACCAACTTATGAAACGTATTTATACAGCTGACAGCATTGCTATGGCATGGCATATGCGGAACGTGCTGGAGCAGCATGATATTTATGCTCAAGTAAAAAACGAAGGACTTTCTTCAATAGCAGGTGAAACGCCAATAACTGAAATATTACCTGAAGTATGGGTAAAACCATTATACGCAAAACGCGCGGAGCAAATCGTTAAAGAGATAATTAACTCCGAAGAGCTCGAAAATGAGAGCTGGATTTGTAAGTCTTGTGGCGAAGATAGCCTGGGGATTTTTGATATTTGTTGGAATTGCCAAACTGCAGATAACTAAATTAATAAAAATATAATCTAACTATAAGAGTCATTTGAATTTGCCTGTCGCATAGCTGTTGAAAGGGATTATTTGTTTTCCTTTTAGCGTTATTTTGATTATGCGCGAGAAATAAACTTAGCAGTTGCAGTATTTATCTTAATGCTTTCACCCGATTCTAAATATTCTGGCACTTGAATTTCTAAGCCAGTGGTAAGTACTGCTGTTTTGCTTCTATTGGTAGCAGAGGACCCAGTTATTGACGGTGGTGTATGTTTGATGACGAGGTTTACGGATTGAGGTAATTCGATAGCAATCAAATCATCATCCATAATTAGTGCTACGATGTCTTGTTGTTGTTCTGCTAAATATGGGATTTGCTCTTCCATTTTCTCCGCATTAAGACCGTGCTGACTATAGTCTTCTTGATTCATAAAATAATAAGTGTCGCCATCGAGGTATAAATATTGAACTAGAACACGAAGACAGTTTGCTTCTTTGAGGAGATCATCCCCTTTAAAAGATGAATCAAGTTTTTCTTGGGTTTGCAAATTATTAAAACGGATCTTATAAATTGTTGCAGAGCCTCGGGAAGACGGGGATTTAGATTCTAAATGCTTAACGGCATATGGTACGCCGCCGATGTCGATAATCATGCCTTTTTTGAGCTCGCTTGCCTTCGGCATTTACTGCACCTTTTTTTGGTTACGGTTAGCAAAACCATATTTTATGGTATAAATCTTAGTAAAGTCATTTGCAAATAACCCAATAAAAGTGCGGTCTAGTTAAAAACCGCTTTGAGTTAATGGTCCAAATAATCCATAATTGCCGGTCGCGAAAAACAGCTGTTAAAAAGGTCTACTCATTAAATGACGAAACGAGTAAAGGAGATAGACAACCTTCACATCACAGGATATGAAGAACTGCCGACGCCTGGGTTCTTGAAAGATGAATACAAGCTAAAAGGTAATGCCCTCAAAACCGTAAAAGAGGGCCATAGGCAGGTAAAATCGATCCTGAACCGCGATGATCCGCGTTTGATTGTCGTAGTTGGTCCATGTTCGATTCACAACCCAGAAGAAGCTATAGACTATGCGAAATTATTAAAGCCACTAGCCGATGAGCTAGCCAATGATTTATTGATTTTGATGCGAGTATACTTCGAGAAGCCGCGAACTTCAGTTGGGTGGGAAGGGTTGATTTACGATCCTCATTTAGATGGGTCGCATCGTATTGATCTCGGAATTCGTATTGGAAGGGGGCTAATGCTGGATATCGCAGAGATCGGTTTGCCGATTGCTATTGAGGCGCTGGATTTAATCTCCCCTCAGTACTTGCAAGATTTGGTCAGTTGGACCGCCATCGGAGCTAGAACTACTGAGTCACCGACCCATAGAAAACTCGCAAGTGGGATCTCTTCAGCTATTGGGTTTAAAAACAATGTAAATGGTGACCTTATGGTGGCAATAAATGCTATTCGTTCAGCCTCATCTAATAACAGTTTTATTTCTGTTACTGAAGAAGACAAAGTAGCAGTATTTCGTACTGAGGGTAATCCCCATTGTCACATTATTTTGAGAGGCGGCAAATCTCCTAACTTTGATTGTGAAAGTGTTAAGCGTTGCGAAGCCGAGATAGTAAAAGCAGGGTATGAAAAAAATATTATGATTGATTGTAGCCATGGAAATTCACAAAAGAACCATAAAAAACAGATCGAAGTGCTTAATGATGTGGCTGAACAACTTAAAGATGGAAATAATTCAATTATAGGAGTTATGATCGAAAGTAATCTTGAAGAAGGCAATCAACCTATTCCTGATGATCTCGAAGAAATTTCCCCAGGCGTATCTATTACAGACGCATGTATTAATTGGGGAACGACTGAAAGCATTCTCCGTGAATTCGCTAAGCAAGTTAGCCCCGCTTTGAAGTCCAGATCCGCTTGATGCAAGTTCCGTAATCGTAGGTTCTATTATTAAAATAGTGAATAGGTTCCTATAGCACGGAGAAAATTAGTACTATTATTCAAGTTAGTCCTCCAACATGCTTTTAGTTAGGGCTTGTGCGTTACTGTACCAGACTATTTTCTGGATAGAACTTCAGTCAGACTGCTAACGAGGTAATCAATATTGGTGTCGTTGATACTTGCAATATTTATTCGGCTCGAATCAACTAGGTAAATGCTATATTTTTCGATTAGAGTATTAATCTGATTGGCAGAAATCCCTAAGAACGAGAACATGCCTTTTTCTTTTTCGATAAAACTAAAATCTTGATCAATTCCGGCGTCTTTTAACCTCTGTGCAAAGATTGAGCGTAAGCGATTAATGCGATCACGGATGACTGTTAGCTCTTCGTTCCAAATTTGATGTAGCATCGGTGTGTTCATTATCAACTGAACGATAGCAGCACCATGATCCGGCGGCATGGAATAGTTTGCCCGCGCTGCGGCAGCTAATATTGTGCTCGCAGTCGCGCATGATTTGTGACTATCACAGATTAATGTAACAGCTCCGGTGCGTTCGCGATAAAGTCCAAAATTCTTTGAACAAGAACTAACCACAATCAATTCTGGCAAGGATTCAGCTAACATACGCACGCCAAAAACGTCTTCTTCCAATCCGCGCCCCATGCCTTGATAGGCAAGGTCAATAAAAACAGTAAATCCTCTTTGCAGCGCTGTATCACGAACAGCTTTCCATTGCTCTGAGCTTAAGTCAGCACCGCTAGGGTTGTGACAACACCCATGTAGCAGAACTAAATCATCTTTAGGTACTTGTTGTAATGTTTCCAGCAAGCCGACAAAATTTACACTGTTTGATTCATAATCATAATAGGGGTATGAATTAAAACTGAGACCAGCAGAGCCTAGTAATGGTTTATGATTCGCCCAGGTAGGATCGCTCACCCAAACAGTAGCGCCGGGATTTGCCTTACCTATAAACTCTGCAGCTAATCGCAGACCGCCACAACCACCCGGCGTTTGCACGGTAATACGTCTTTTGCCGAGACGGTCTAATAAGGAATCTCCCAATACAAGTCTCGCAATAGTTTCGTTATAGTCAGTTGCTCCAGTCGGCCCAACATAGGATTTCGTCGTTTGGGATTTGAGAATCATCTCTTCCGCTTGCTTCACTGCTTTCATTACAGGAGTCTTGCCTTTTTCATCCTTATATACGCCGATTCCTAGATCAACTTTTCTCGGATTTGAATCGGCTTTGAACGCAGCAGAAAGTCCAAGAATTGGATCTGCGGGGAGTGCTTGTAATGATTGGAACATGGTTATTACTCTATTTTCGTTGGTAGGCTTTCAGAGTGTTTTGTAACAATGATGCGCGCGTCATCGGACCTACACCACCGGTTACATAAGTAATGTAGGAACATTTGTTTTTTACATTTTCAAAATCAACATCTCCAACATTGGGAAAACCGCTTTTTCTAGTTGTATCTGATACGCGTGTTTGGCCGACATCAATCACGACAGTACCTTTCTTTACCATATCGGCGGTCACAAATCCTGTCTTACCGATTGCTACAATGAGAATGTCCGCAGTTAGGCATAGTTCTTTTAAGCCTTTGGTACGGCTATGCGCAATCGTAACTGTAGCATTGCCAGGTTTTGTGTTTCTCGATAAAAGAATCGCCATCGGAGTGCCTACGATATTGCTACGACCAAGAACGACACAATGTTTACCTTCAGTTTTAATATCGTAACGGCGAAGTAACTCCATGATTCCGTTGGGGGTGGCAGAAATAAAAGTGGGTAGCCCCAGATTCATGTTGCCTACGTTTTCAGGGCAGAATCCGTCTACATCTTTTTTAGGATCAATTGCGAGAATTACTTTAGATTCATTAATGTGCTGAGGCAAAGGTAATTGAACGATGAATCCGTCAATATCACTGTCTGCATTAAGCTCAGCAATGGTATCGAGTAACTTCTGTTCCGTTGTCGCATTGTTCATATGAATTACGCTAGAGTTAAAACCAACTTCATCACAGTCTCTTGTTTTCATTGCTACATAGTTTTGGCTAGCGCCATCATTTCCGATCAGCACGGCTACTAAATGGGGTGCACGACCACCGCTCGACTTAATTTGGTCGACTTGTTCGGCTATCTCCTGACGAATTTGTTGGGAACATGACTTACCGTCAAGTAGTTGCATATTGTTATATCCGTTGAATGAATGGCTTTAAAACTCAGAATTCGGAGGAATTATTTCGATCGTTAAGAGGCGCCATTGAAGAATTCTTATCATAAACGAGGTGGCAGAGTAGCTCAAGAAAGCTACCAGCTACCAGTATTTTTCATGCTTGCCCAAGGTTCCTGTACGGGCAGCGCGTCACCATGCTGAAGTAGCTCAATAGAGATATTATCTGGAGAGCGAATAAAAGCCATACGCCCATCTCTAGGAGGGCGGTTAATAATAACACCCTTGTCCAACAAGCCCTGACAAGTTTCATAGATGTTGTTTACTGAATAGGCTAGATGACCGAAGTTTCTTCCTTCACCATAGTTTTCCTGATCCCAGTTATAGGTCAATTCAATTTGTGCTTCCTCGTCTCCAGGGGCGGCTAGGAATACTAAAGTGAACCTCCCTTCTTCACTTTCATAACGATTCACTTCAGTTAGTCCGAGCTTTTGGCAATAGAAATCGAGAGAATCATCGATACTCGTTACTCGTACCATGCTATGTAGGTATTTCATTTGTTTGTCCCTTATTTTTGAATCAGTCTCAATACACAACTACAGATCTAATGCTTATACCTTTGTGCATGAGATCAAATGCGTTATTAATCTCCTCCAAAGGCATAGTATGGGTAATTAATGGATCTATCTGAATTTTTCCGTCCATATCCCATTCTACGATTCGCGGCACATCGGTTCTGCCACGAGCGCCCCCAAAAGCAGTACCTTTCCATGACCTTCCAGTAACTAATTGGAAAGGTCGAGTAGAAATTTCCTCTCCGGCGCCGGCGACACCTATAATAAAAGATTCGCCCCAACCTTTGTGACAGCACTCCAGGGCTTGGCGCATTGTAACTACATTTCCGATACATTCGAAGCTATAGTCAACACCGCCATTTGTAATATCTATTATTGCTTGGGTTACATCATCGACATCATTAGGGTTAATAAAGTCATTCATACCAAAGTTCCTAGCTAAACCCTCTCTCTCTTGATTGATATCTACTCCGATAATGCGCTCTGCTCCAACCATTCTGGCCCCTTGGATAACGTTTAATCCAATCCCTCCTAGCCCAAAAACTGCTACAGTGCTGCCTGGCTCCACTTTGGCATCGAAGGCAACCACACCAACCCCAGTAGTTACGCCGCAACCGATATAGCAAACCTTGTCGAAGGGAGCATCCTCGCGGATTTTTGCAACGGCAATTTCAGGTAATACAGTAAAGTTTGAAAAGGTTGAGCAGCCCATATAATGCAAGATTGGTTCGCCATTTAGTGAAAAGCGACTGGTACCATCAGGCATAAGACCGTGCCCTTGAGTAGCGCGGATGGATTGGCAAAGGTTGGTTTTTGGATGCAGGCAGAAGTCACAATTTCTGCATTCTGGTGTATAGAGAGGAATGACCTTATCTCCCGTTTTGATGGACGTCACATCTGGGCCTATTTCTCGCACGATACCAGCACCTTCGTGTCCGAGAATGGCTGGAAATACGCCTTCTGGATCTTCACCTGAAAGTGTAAAGGCATCGGTATGGCAGATCCCAGTCGCCATAATTTCAACCAATACCTCGCCAGACTTGGGTCCATCCAGATCTACTTCTACAATTTCCAATGGTTTGCCTGCAGCAAACGCAACAGCAGCACGTGATTTCATATTTTTGTCCTGGAAGCTATGGGCTTGAGAATATCATTGTAAAAGACCATGCAATCACCCGACAACAAATCCTGGCTTGTGGGGAATAACATTCATTTATAGTACAGCCAAATTGGTCCTATTTTAACAGAGTTATACTGGAGGTCTTGTTCTCTAAAGAGTATTATGCCGCGCTTATTAGGATAACTCTTATTGAATAATTCGCGTTTATGGATATAGCCTTAGCGGCTCTTGTTATATTTATAGGTTCTTACATTCAGAGCTCAATTGGATTTGGTTTGGCTATAGTTGCTGCTCCCTTTCTATTCTTTATTGATCCTCTTTATGTACCAGCACCGATAACAGTTTCTGCTTTTACACTATCTCTTGCAAATGCAATAAAGCATTGGCACGCAATTTCTTTTGAGGGATTAAAGTTTGCCATTATCGGACGGGTGCCTGGGACGATTGCTGGCGGACTATTATTATTTTGGATTTCTATGGATCAATTAGCACTTTGGTTGGGAATCTCGGTAATTATTGCTGTTGTATTTAGTCTAGGTAACATAGTGTTTAAGCCCACACCTGCTGCGTTGTTCTCTGCTGGTTTTTTGTCGGGATTTATGGGGACCAGCAGTTCAATAGGGGGTCCGCCAATGGCGTTAGTATTGCAGCACCAGGAAAACGATTTTATTCGAGCAAATATGGCAGCTTTTTTTTGCGTCAGTTGCCTAATGTCCTTGGTAATGCTATCTATTATCGATAGATTTAGGATAGAGCATATATTGATTTCTTTACCGTTAATGCCAGCTACGTTATTGGGGTACTGGTTAGCGATGAAAACGTTGTATAAAATTTCTCATCAGAATCTACGTAGGGCCTCATTGTTATTGTGCAGTATCTCCGGAATTGCAGCTATTATCACTTATTTTATTTGAACTCTATTCGCTATCCATTCATCTATTATTGGAAAACTAATCAATAGAGCCCCTGAGGCCGAGGCGATTGAAAAAATCAGGAAAGGAAAATCAACCGAATGCGTGACATTGTGGCATGATATGGAAATTTGGGACTGATTAGCGCAGTTTAGTGTAGAGATTTATATTCTGTGACCTTTTAAGGAGAGTCATTGTGTCTGAATGGCCAAAGAATACTAGTTTCGAGTCTTTTAAAGCTCGATGGAAGCTTGACGGCGAGGCATTATGGTGTAAGGTTTTTGAATTACATCAGGATAAAATGCAGATAAAAAACCGTGATGTGGCGATTCATAATTTAGAGAAAATTCTTAAATCAACTTTTAAGCTTACTTATTCTAAAGGCTTCCAAGGCATGAGTTTACGGGATTTGAGTAGGGAGACTGGTATAAGTATGGGAGGATTGTATTCTTATATAGGGTCGAAAAATGACTTAGCTTTTCTCATCCATGTGGTTCAGCGCAAATATATTGAACAAGTTATTGGTAGTCTTGAAGAAGAAAATTTGGCCCCAATAGAATGCTTGCGGGCAATTATCTTTGGCGAGATTTATATGATGGAGATTATGAGCCCATGGTATTATTTTTGTTTTATGGAATTAAAAGGATTGCCGAAAGAACAACAGCAGGGTGCTCTTGATGTCGAGTTGCAGTTTGAAGAAACTTTAATGAAAACAATTCGGAAAGGAATCGATACGGGAGATTGTTTTTGTGAGCATCCAGAACTGCTCGCGACCCAAATCACTGGACAGCTTCAGCAATGGCATTTAAAAAAATGGAAATTTAAAATGCGTGATATAACAACAGAGCAATATGCTGAATTCGTATTTGATAGCATTTTGAGTTGTCTGCGTGTAGATACTTCTGATTATTCAAATGCTCAGTTTAGGCGATCGGGCTAAGAAGTTAGGAATTTTCGGCTCTTAACCCTGTTTTAGTTGCATAGACAGCTCGAATTTCTGCAATATCTTTTTCCATATCACCGCTAGGCACGTAAAAATCAGCAAACCCAGCCTCTTTTTTTGCTGCATCTACATACCCTAATACGATGGGAACATCTGCTAAGTCTGCAATGTGGTAGAAACCTGTTTTCCATTGTTTGACTTTACTTCGAGTCCCCTCTGGTGGTATTAGAATCACGAGTTCATGGTTATGTTGATATTGTTTCACCGTTGCATTAACTACATTATGGGCGGCTGAACGATCAATAGGAATTCCGCCAAGCCATTTCATCAAAATGCCAAAAGGAAAGGAGAAGAGAGTATTTTTTCCCATCCAAAATACACGCAGACGTAATTTTAATACTACCATCAGCATTAAAGGGAAATCCCAGTTGCTGGTATGGGGAGCGCCTATTAGGACGAAACGTTGGTGAGCTAGTTCTTCCCCTCTGGTTCTCCATCCTATAAGTTTTAACACCGCGATAGAGATGCATCGCAGCAATGGTGTGATTATAGGTGTTGAAAATACAGTGGTTCGCATTTTTGGGNGCTTTTTGAAAAACGCGAAGATTATAACAACAGAAGAAAAGATTGCAGTTGAATTATTTCACCTATCTTTGTTTTTTTGATTGAAACCACGCTGAGTAGATAATAAACCATAGTNAANAATATCTAAGAANAGTTATTTTACTTCGGCAGAGAAAATGAATGTATTGGCTAGTGTAACGTTCTTATACTAGGTATAGCCAACAGTAACATTACCATGACCTTGCTAAGCTCTGTGTATACTTATTATTTCAGTATCGTCATAAGAGCAGCGATTAAGCAAAAGGAGAATAGAAACCGGAAAGGTTATAAAGGAAATGATTGTTAATCTTTATCCCCAAATAGGCGCTTGAGCTCTGCAAGTGCTTTGTCTGCCTCATTTTGAGAGGTCAGTTCTGAAGAATTCGTAGGTTCATCTGGTGGTTCTTCGCCAAATAATGCCGCTAACTTTGCGCGAGCTTCCTTAGATTCACGATTGTCTTGTCTTTTATATGCTTGCGTGTTGGGGATGAAGTAGTCGCAGAAATTTGCTTTGTCTTTTTCTAGGATAAAATCAGCCCTATCTTCATTACAGCTCTCTAACACTGCAGTATTGTAGTTCTTACATGCGACACAAACGTGTAAATCGGCTTTGCACAAGCCACACTCCTCATAGCGAGAAAAAGGCAATAATAAATTTTTTAACTCAGTGCCACATTTCCAACATTGTAAGTCGATATCTCGGCTACCCATGGTCACCAGTCTTTGAAAAACTCATCGGGATTAGCTTCATTTAATACTTTTCTAGGGNCATTAATAGTTCCGACGTAAATAAAACCAATGATTCTTTCATGTTGAGATAACCCCAAACCTTTTAAAACAGTCTCATGGTAAGCCATTGAGCCTGTGCGCCACATTGCGCCGAATCCCATAGCATGAGCTGCTACTAAAATATTCTGACAAGCGGCAGCAGTAGACAGGTATTGCTCAAATACTGGGACTTTTGGGTGCTCTCTTGGGCTTGAGATGCATACTATGATCAGAGGTGCGCGCAGAGGCTTATTACGAATATTCGCTTGTTTTTCGAAAGATATATCTGAATCTTGCTTTAAGGCGGCTTCCACAAAGAGATCACCCAGTTTTTTTCTTGAATCTCCCTGGATTAAGAGAAAGCGCCAAGGTTTCAACAAAGCATGATCTGCTGCGCGGAAGGCAGCTTTGTAGATATTTTCCAGGCTAGTTTGATCCGGAGCAGGGTCACTTAATCGTGGAACTGAGACTCGTGAATGGAGCGCTTCCATAGCTTTCATTGAGAAATTACCTTTTCGTGGTTTTACGGTCACACTTTAGTGTTATGTTCTCTATGACCTTGATGGGGTAGAGCATAATCTAATAGCAGAGCCGGGGGAAACTTCAAATGGCCATATTTCGCTAAACCTACATTAAATGATCGGATTCATCATATGTTAATTCATACTCAGAATCGTCTTTGATGGTATACTTTTCGATTCTTCCGACGATAAGAATTTGGTAGTCTATTTAATAAAGGGGGCATCGAAGCCCAAGCTCTATATGAATTCTAAAGCCGATGTAATAGCTGTTAGCACTAAGCTGCCCATGTACCCTCGGCATAAGTCACGCTTTTTTGGGTCCGTAAAGAAACCGAAACTACGGTTAGTCTTTGCATTCTATTCGCCGGATGGTAATGAAATAGCTATGCCGATCGCCAGCATGTCCGCTTATCTAAAGCAAACTTTTCCCTCAGTAGAGGTGTTTCTGGAGCCAGTACTTATTCTACGGGACGCTGAACTTTATGCTCCAGAGAACTATGCAAAAAGAATTCAAGCGATACAGCCAGATCTTATAGCATTTTCTATTATGAGCCCCCATTGGTATCCGATGGAGCCTTATTTAGAGGAATTGAAAAAGGCAATCCCTGGGTTACCAGTCTGTATTGGTGGTTATCAAGCTATGTTGTCTCGGGACCAAACTATCGAGAATCCGAATGTTGATTATATATGTGTCGGTGATGGCGAATATGCTATTGGTAATATAGTACAACATCTTTGGGGTACAAAGGATGGTCCAGCCGACGGTATGTGGGAGAAATTGGATGATGGCTCAATATATGAAACTGAGCCTCATCAAATCGGTGATCTTGGAGCATTACCTTTTCCGGATTACGATATTTTTTCTAAAGAGGGCGGTTTCAAAGACGTTAATTCTTCTATTTTTGGACCAAAAGGGAAATTAGTGCTACCAGTTATGACTGGTCGCGGTTGCCCCTACAAATGCACTTACTGTTGTAACACACCAATTCTTGAAGGTTGGAAAACAAAGAAAACTTTTTTGCGTAAGTATCAGCCGGAAGCAATGGTTGCGGAACTTATTCGCTTGCGTGATCAATATAATGTTGGTTATTTTGAATTTTGGGATGAGTTGTTTCTTTCTAATTTGAAATTCGTACGTGCTTTTTTTGAGATATATAAAGAAAAGGTTAAGTTACCCTTTTCTATAAACTCTCGCGTTGAGGTGATGAATGAAGAGTTTTGTCAAACTGCAGCTGAAGCCGGGTGTCACACTATTTGGTTTGGCATAGAAAGTGGTGATGAAGAATATCGATCTAAGATGCTTGGTCGCAAAATGACTAACAAACAAGTAATTGAAGCTGCTGAAAACTGTAAAAAAGCTGGTATAAATAGATTGACATTCAACATTGTAGGTATGCCATTAGAAACCGCAAAAAATATGAGACAAACTTTAAAGCTTAATCAGATAATAGCACCGGAACACTTCTTCTTCTTTCCTTATATCCCTTTACGAGGCACTCCTCTTTATGAAGTTGCAAAAGAAAATGATCTGCTCATAGCTCAAAAGAAGGATTTGCACTATCTCTCTGCAGCGAATGATAGGCAGTTTGTTCTTAATATGAAGGAGTGTCCAAATTTACTGACCCAGGATGAATATAACGATATATGCATGGAAATGTTAGCTTTTCAGGAAAGAAATAATCGGCTCAGCTATACCGCGGGAAATCAAGAAGAACAGGTTGGCGATGTCGTCAAAGATAAAAGTTTTGAGTTAAGAGAAGGTCAAAACAACTTAGAAAAAAATCAAACAATTGCCATTGACCAAGTAACTTCTCAACGGCAAGAAGATGGGTTAATAAAAAATTTTCGTAACTTATTTCGATCGTTCAAGAGAATTAACTAAGCTAATTTTCTTTTCGCTAGAAATAGCGTGATTGAAAGAGTGCCACGAAATTATAGCCATTAAGAGATTCCCGCTAACTGCCCCGGCAAAAAAACCAAGCAAGCCAAAATATAAGCTTCCGGCATAGGCAAGCGGTATGTAGAAAACAAAAAATCTGGCGAAGCTCAAATACAATGCATTTAAAGGTTTATGTAAAGCATTCAAGGAAGAATTAGTTAGGATGATAATACCTTGTAGCCCATACCCTAAGGGCATTATCCAGACATATAATCGGATGGTTTCTATTACCTTAGGGTCTTCTGAAAAGAAGGTTGAAATAGTTTCTGCACCTGCAGCGAGAACCATATAGATTAAAAACTGCCAAAAGATGATAAATTTAATAGATATTTTGTAGGCCTCTTCAACTCGATCAAAGCGGTTTGCGCCAAAATTTTGACTTATTATGGGAGGTAAAGAAGAGGATATTGCTAGAACAAGCAGAGTCGCAATGGGTTCAATTCGAGCTCCCACACCAAAGGCAGCGACTGCAGTACCTCCAAAGCCAGCGGCGATTGCAGTCATAACTCCCGCCGCAAGAGGTGTCATCATATTTGCACCTGCGGCTGGCACACCAATCCGTAGCATGTCTAACCCGGATGTTTTCAGTGCTGAACTGCTTGGTATTGAGCGTTTGACAATGTTGGCTTTGAATGTCAGTAAGTAAAAAAGATAAGTGAAAGCCAATGCCCAGGCGATGACGGTTGCCCAGGCAGCTCCCTGGATTCCAAGCTCAGGGAAAGGGCCCAAACCAAATATCAATAACGGATCTATAGTGGCATTTATAAATCCTGCTGCAGCCATTAAGATGCTGGGAGTTTTGGTATCGCCGTAAGCTCGTAACACGCTATTTCCAGCCATTATGCAAACAATAAGTATTGAACCGGGAAACCAAATACTCATGTATTCTCGAATCATTACTATCAGTCGCTCACTTGCGCCCAAAAGATTGAATATTTGGTCTGTTAAGCTCCAACATAGAAAAACGGTAATACAGGCCAGTCCAAAGGCAATATAATTAATTACTGTCGCCGCTTCTTTAGCTTTTTCATGCTGAGATGCGCCTAAATACTTTGCTACGACGGCAGAGGCGCCAATACCGAGGCCAATTGCAAGGCTACTTACAAAGAAGGTAACTGGAAAAGTAAAACTGATAGCGGATAATGCTTCGGTTCCTAAGAAGCTGATGAACCAGGTATCAACTAGACTAAATGTAAAAAGCATTAACATGCCAATAATCATCGGCATAGTCATGCTGACTAAAGATTTTCTAACAGACCCATCGACTAAATCGCGGATATTATTGCTTGCATTCATTGACATCGAAAACAATTGCCTATTTACTGGAGCTTATATAAAACTTAAAGAACGTTACATCTTTAAAGCTAAATCACCGGTCACACAGTAGCCTAAGTCTCTTCTCTCTCCTTTCACCTTAGCTTTCAATATACGTTGAATTGCTATACTTATTGATTAAGGAGCATAAAATTTCAATTACATTGTGTCTGTCGTATTTTAACTAAGCTTTTAAATATTTTCGGAGAGGCAAAAAGTAATTCTGAAGCAGTGTTTAGGTCGGGGTTACCATTTTCGCTGCCTATTAGAGCTCCTGCTTCGGTAAGCAGCAGGATTGCAGCTTGCTGTGAATTAGACATCTGATTAACACACCAGCCAGCAGTAAATCTCCCAGCTGCGGTATAGGCCATATTTATGGCGCTGCTACCAGTCATCCGCCATGACGCCTTGCTATTAGTGAGAGATTGCATTATGGATGAAAGTTGTGAAAAATTTGCAACTTCGGACTCAAGCGCAAAAATGGGATAGTTATTATCCTTAAGGTCAGAAACTCGAACCCTACGATTATTAAGTTGAGAACCCTCTCCTCTAGTTGCAGTAAATTCTTCATTTAAGGCTGGTAGTAAAATTACGGAAACAGTAAGATTAGCATCGATTTTGCAAGCAATAGCTACGCCATACTGCTCAATGCCTCGACTGTAATTCAAGCTTCCGATAAGGGGGTCTATCAACCAGGTAGCCGCCTCTCTGTCTCCTTCAATTTTTTCACTGATTCGGCTGAGAATAGAATGGTTTGGAAATGCCTTGTGCAGATGATGCAGAATTATAGCTTCGGAATCTCTATCAGCTGATGAAATAAAATTCAATGGATCAGAGTTTATAATCTTTATACGGTCCAACCTATCAGATTTTTGGAGGAGCGCTTCCGCTGCAGAGCGTGCAGCACGAAGCGCAATGTTCATCATTGCATGCATTATGATTCCGAAATAATTAAAGAACAGCTACTATACGATTTATCAGCTTAAGCCTTCATCATACCAAAGCTTTTTGATGCAAAAAAGTTAAAAATGTTAGTGCTACATTGTTACTAGCAATATTATTAATATAATGATGGGATTTTAGTGTTTATGGATGACGAATTTGTGGACCATTTCAACAATATTAAAATTATTCTCGTTAATACTTCCCATCCAGGGAATATTGGTGCTAGCGCACGAGCGATGAAAAATATGGGCCTTAATAACCTTGTGCTTGTGAATCCAAGAGATTTTCCAAGCGGTGTGGCAGTTGGAAGAGCAGCTTCTGCGCTCGATATTCTTGAGTCAGCGAAAATCTTCGATACTCTTGAGGCTGCTATTAGCGACTGCGAGTTAGTTATAGGGGCTAGTGCGAGACAGAGAAAAATTCCTTGGCCTATGCTTAGTCCGGATAAATCCGCGGTTAAAATCCTAGAGGAATGTCGAAGAAATAAAATTGCCCTAGTCTTTGGTAGAGAAGAATCAGGGTTAAACAATGAAGAGCTACAAATGTGTAATTTCCATATGCAAATACCTGCAAATGAAAATTACAGTTCATTGAATCTTGCAATGGCGGTGATGGTCATTTGCTATGAATTACGCAAAAATTTATTAGCAAATCTAGATATAAAAGGTTTTAATGAGCAATCGCTTTGGGACCAAGAAAAAGCCACAGGTGAGCAGTTAGAACATTTTTATCATCATCTTGAAAGAGTGCTGATTGCTATTAAATTTCATGATCCTGANAATCCGCGCCAGCTGATGCAACGAATGCGTCGTTTGTTTAGCAGGATTCGTATCGATGTAATGGAAATGAGTATATTACGAGGGATATTGACGAATATAGAGAGCAATATAGGTAGTAATCAAAAATCGCAGTAACTGTGCTGAGTGACTCTTTAAAAATCATGAAAAAACTTAAATGCTTAAGATCACTTTCAATAGTATAGATTTTTATGGAAATGTAGCAGTAGCGTAGTGATATTTCTCTTATTCGTGTGATCGAATCTTCAAAAAATAATAAACCATATTGGTCTTAAAGGTTTATCTTTGGGGATTATTTATAGTAATAGAACATCAAAAGGCGAAACCCTTAATTATGTGTGAAAATGTTAACCATTTCTAATTTTCGTTCCTTAAGAACGGCGACTTCGTTGAGATTGATTTTGCCTGCTGCGATTTGGAATTTTTTTTTCTGGCGGAATAAGATGTTTTCTTTGAGTTCCAATAAGGTCTTTTCGTCCTAAATGGGCCAGTGCCAGGCGCAACATTGGCCAGTTATTTTCGTCATGGTACCTAAGAAACGCTTTTTGTAATCGGCGCTGGTCTATATCTTTGCATACACTAATTTTGTCACCTTTATAGCGAACTTTTTCTAAAGGATTTCTTTCAGAGTAATACATCGCAGTCGCAAGTGCCATTGGGGAAGGATAAAACGTTTGGACTTGATCAGGTTTAAACTCATGATCTTTGAGCCAAAGACTTAGATTTAACATATCTTGTGTATTACAGCCTGGATGCGCTGCTATAAAGTACGGGATTAAGTATTGTTCTTTACCGGCTTGTTTAGAGAATTTATCAAAAAGCGTTTTAAACTCATCATAGGCTGAAATACTAGGCTTCATCATCATTGATAATGTTTTGCCTTCACTGTGTTCGGGTGCGATTTTTAGGTAACCGCCTACATGATGCGTGACTAATTCTTTGATATATTCCGGATCTTTGAGTGCAAGGTCGTAACGTAACCCAGAAGCAACAGCTACGCGTTTAATCCCTGGAATAGCTCGAGCTTTTCGATAAAGCTGAGTGGTCGAGCTATGGTCGGTATTTAACTGCTTACAAATACTTGGATAGACACAGGACAAACGCTTGCAAGATTTTTGTATTTTTGAGGACTTGCAATTTAAATTGTACATATTGGCTGTAGGGCCACCGAGATCCGAAATGGTTCCAGTAAATCCTGGCACCTGGTCCCGAATTTTTTCTATTTCCCGAATCACTGAACTCTCTGACCTGCTTTGAATAATTCTCCCTTCATGTTCAGTAATGGAGCAAAAAGTGCAACCACCGAAGCAACCCCGCATAATATTTACAGAGGTTTTGATCATGTCATAGGCAGGAATTTTAGAATCGCCATAGTTAGGGTGAGGTTTGCGTTGATAGGGTAGATCAAACACCCAGTCTATCTCGTCGGTATCTAATGGAATAGGAGGTGGGTTTACCCAGATGTCCTGGTTTCCGTGTTTTTGGACCAAGACCTTGCCATTATAGGGGTTTGCTTCTTGATGTAGTATTCTAGATGCATGTGCATATAATGGCGCGTCATTGACTACTTTGTTAAATGAGGGGAGACGGATGTAACTTAAACGGGCGTTAAAGTCTGCTTTTCGTTGCAGTGGTAAAGGAATAATTCTGACCGCCATAGAATCATTAGTATTTTCTTTGACACCCCTGTTTTTATTACTGTGAAAATCATAGGGGTTAGGAATTTTGTCGATCTTTGAGGGCCAGTCTATTCGCGCTGAGTCTATCTCCGTCCAGTAACCAGGGATACTTGATTTAACTAGCGCGCTCCCTCTTAAATCCCAAATCTCTTTAACTGCTTTTCCATTTGCTATTTGGTGTGCTAGCTCTGCTAGTGCTCTTTCTGCATTACCGAAAAGCAGAATGTCGGCGTTAGCGTCCATTAAAATAGAACGACGGACTCTATTGCTCCAGTAATCATACTGCGCTATGCGGCGCAAGCTAGCTTCAATGCCACCTATCACTATTGGAGTATCATAAAATGCTTCTCTACAACGCTGGCTATAAACAATTACTGAGCGATCTGGCCTTTTGCCGGGCACTCCATCGGGTGTATAGGCGTCTTCTCTGCGTAGCCTCAGGTCCGCGGTGTAGCGATTGATTAGAGAATCCATATTACCACCGGTAATGCCAAAGAATAGGTTGGGTTTTCCTAGTGCCTTAAAGGGTTCAGCGGTATCCCATTCAGGTTGAGAAATTATTCCTACTCTAAATCCTTGTGCTTCGAGCAATCTGCCTATAACCGCCATACCAAAACTAGGATGGTCGACGTAAGCGTCTGCGGTAATGATAATAATGTCGCAACTGTCCCAACCTAGTGTGTCCATTTCCTTCCGAGACATTGGAAGAAATGGGGCAGTACCAAAACATTCAGCCCAATATTTTGGGTAGGAATAAAGCTTAGGGGGGCTTTCGCTGTGCCCTCTGGGAATTGACCTAGGTGCGTTTTTTGAAGTCATTGTTAATTTTCTGGGCATAACTAAATCGGACTTGGATTGCTGAGTAATTTTTGTGCTATTTGCTCAGCCGTGCTTCTAAAAATATTGATCGATGGGAACTAATTCCTCATTGATGATTAGTGTATTATCTTCAATCACAGCACTGAGAAGCAGTTTGCCATTTTCAATCTTTACGTAACCTTGTTGCTGGTAACGTTCAATTAAGTCGGCGAATTGACTGCTCATAATTGCTTGTTGGTCCAAAGTAATTTCAAGTCGAATATTTAGCGCACTTATGATTTCTTCGAAATCTAAATTTTTGAAATTATTGCGATCTGGTATTCCTTCCCAATTAAAATTTAAGTCAATTGAATGATCGCCACCATAGATATTTGTTAGAAGAAGATTTTTATGTACTAAGCTATTTTGAATGAGCAATAGCCCCATCTGTTCTCCCAATTCACTTGTCGCCATCATAGCAATATTAAGGTCGTTGTTAGCCTGCAATTGAACTTTATCCATCGCTTTATAGTAAATTCTAAATAAAGTGTCTGGTACTTCGTTGAACTCGAGAGTCCAGCTTAATGTCTGAATCGGTAATTCACTCTCTACATTCTCTATTCGTAAGTCTTGGTAGATATCGATTGCCTGGGATACGCTCGATTCTCTCATGCGATAATCTGCCGAAATATTAGTTGCATTAAATGTGAAAGGTCTGTTTGCGCTCATTGTAGGGGAGAAAATAGAAACCATGCTTGGGGTTAACAAATTGTTTATCTGTTCCGTATAGCTGTCAATTTTAAGGCCGCCTAAATTAAACTCAAACTGAGTCGTATTTTCGCGAGCTAGAATTTCACCAACTGACACAGATAGCTCCGCAGATTGGTTTGAATTTAAGAGCAGTTCGCCTTCGATACCTGCGAAACTGATGAGTGTACCGTTTTCAGTATAGTTAATTGGTGACACCGTAAGATTTAATTTTAGAGATAAGTCGAAAGGCACGAGTAGCTCTATTGCTACTTCGGGTTGCTCGTTTGGAATTTGAGCGAACGTTTTTATTAACTCCTGATTGTTAAAATCAGGAGTAATTTGTGCGGAAGCTAGACCGAGCTTAGGGCCATCGTCAGTAAATAAGAGAGGTCCATGTTGTATTGCGAAGTTCAATTGGATATTTATTAGTCTGTCAATTTCAAAAGGGGTGTAGTCAATATCGATAGTAGCTGTGCTTTTAAACCAGCCACTATTAACTTGCTTTTTATTAATACTTAGCTGGTCCATTTGGCCCACTTGTAATACGGCTGCAAAGGCGGCTTCTCTTATGACTAAGCCTATTAGAGCGNGCGTTACACTGAGAATCAGAAGAAAGCCAATTAGAACCCCCATTAATATTTTTTGACGTTGTGCAGTCATAGGAATCTCTAATGCGAAAAAATTAAGCTGGTTTTTGAATGGCACTATATCAGGTATTTTCTAAGACTTGCGATTGACATAGATAGTTTTTAGGGTTTTTAAGGTAAATTGCGAAAAAACCTTCCTTTAACGAGGGCTAACTTTGAAAGCACAGCGTCTAGAACCGGTTAANAGATGATCAACCCGCTCAACTGNAGCAATCTGATCAAACACGCCTCGGAAGCAATCTAATTCAGAGCGGCAAAATTGCTGACAATTTTTAGCTGCAACGCTAATCGGGCAGTGGTTCTCAATTAACAACCAGCCTGATGGTATCAGGCGAACTTCTGCCATAAATCCTTCTTCGCTNCTCAATTCCGCTAAACGNTTTACCTGTGACTTTAAGTCATCGCCAACGGCTTGTAGGGCTTTTTTGTAGTGTTGAACGGTTTTATTGGTACGACGAGCTACTAACTGATTTAAGCTATTCTCGCCCAAGTTTTCGCGCATTAGATTGATTAACTCGAGGGTTATCTGTGAATGTTCGTCGGGGAAGTGGCTATGACCATTGCGAGTTAAGCGCCAAAGGTGGATAGGCCGGCCTCTTGTCTGCTTTTCTTCCGTGGTTTGGCTGACTAGTCCTTTTTGTTCAAGATCAGCAAGGTGCTGGCGTATTCCCATAGTAGTCATATCAAGTTGATTAGAAAGAATTTTTACGGATTGAGGCCCTCTTGTTTTTAGGAGAAGTAATATCTGTTCCCGGCTTTTAGCTAATTGCATTAATTTAACCTCTAAAAGCTATTATCGACTAACTAATAAAAGTGTTTACTTTATTTTTCTTTATTCGCCTTATATAGTAAAGTATTTACTTTACTATATAAGTGCTTTCTGAACGCAACAGGAACAGCAAATTGAGTATTCAACCAAGTTATTGAATCAATCGATGTATTTGAAATACGGAAACGCTTTGAAAAAGTGCAGATTATTTTCTAGTGCTACGCACATATAAGGGTGAGACACTCTTAAAGGTTAGGATAAGGATCGCCACCCCAGAATTGCCGCCAACTAGAATAATTTGTTAAGCCACGAATGCAAAATCTTATAAGGTTAAAACAGGTTTTAACTTAGGAAAATACTTATGGGCTCCGTGTTTTAGTGAATAACTTATTCTTTAGAGCGCTAGGACACTCCCATTGATTAAATGATTGTTATAGGATGGGTAGGTGCAGCAGCGGGTCAAAAGGCAACGCTTTAAATGAGTTTTAATGCTCCCCTCTTATTTACGTTCTTTGTTTACCTTTTATTGATCTTTTTCTTAGGAGCAAAAGCTTATGGACGAACTCATAGTCTAGACGACTATATCCTCGGCGGGCGCAAACTTGGGCCTGCAGTCACAGCGCTGAGTGTTGGTGCTTCAGATATGAGTGGCTGGCTGTTGTTAGGATTACCTGGC
Organism: Gammaproteobacteria bacterium; assembly: GCA_002723195.1. GTDB lineage: Bacteria > Pseudomonadota > Gammaproteobacteria > Pseudomonadales > Pseudohongiellaceae > UBA9145. Next base: position 52,447 of record PBNR01000005.1, read on the forward strand.
GCAATTTATCTCTCGGGAATAAGCGAGATGTGGATTGGAGTTGGCCTGGTAATTGGGGCTTATTTTAACTGGTTATTTGTCGCAAGACCATTGCGGGTATTTAGCCATGAAGCAAACAACTCTTTAACTTTACCTGATTATTTCGAGAACCGTTTTTGTGACGACACCAGAATATTGCGCGTCATATCAGCTTTAGTCATTTTGCTATTTTTCATATTTTACACCGCTTCAGGTTTAGTAGCTGGAGCGATTCTGTTTGAAACTAGTTTTGGTTTGTCATACAGCGTTGCCTTGACAATAGGGACGGTGCTTATCGTGGCTTATACTTTTTTTGGTGGGTTTCTAGCGGTAGCATGGACTGATGCAATCCAAGCCCTTTTAATGTTGGCCGCATTACTGATATCGCCTCTGATTGTAATTAACGGAGTTGGGGGTACAAGCGCTGTTCTGGAACAGTTACAGCAAATAAATCCAGCGAGCGCAAGCCTATTTGCCGACCTGACATTGGTAGGATTTATTTCACTGATTGCCTGGGGTTTGGGTTATGTAGGACAACCTCATATTCTTGCGCGTTTTATGGCAGTCGAAAGCCCGCTTAAATTAGTTTTGGCTCGGCGCATTTCGATGAGTTGGATGATAATCGTACTTATAGGCTCTGTATCAACGGGCCTGGTGGGTATTGTATTCTTCGCTGACGAACCGCTGAAAAATTCTGAAACTGTTTTTATCGCTCTTAGCCAGAGTTTATTCAATCCATGGGTCGCTGGAATTATAACCGCGGCGATATTGTCAGCAATTATGTCGACAATAGATTCACAGCTATTAGTCTCTTCCAGCGTAATTAGTGAAGACTTTTATCGTGTTTTCATTCGCACAGCCGCTTCACAAAAAGAGCTATTATTAGTCAGTCGCTTGGCAGTAATTGTTATCGCTATCCTAGCGCTGGCTATCGCGAGCAATAGAGACAGTCGGGTTCTAGACCTGGTGAGCTATGCTTGGGCTGGTTTTGGATCCTCGTTTGGGCCAGTGATTGTTTTTTCGCTTTTTTTGCGAAAAATGACTGCTTTTTCGGCTATGGTGGGTATGTTGATAGGCGCAATAACCGTTGTGCTGTGGTCAAATTTAAACGGTGGGATTTTCGATCTTTACGAAATAGTACCAGGTTTTCTGCTTGCTTCGTTTGCGATTGTCGTAATTAGTTTATTGAGACCAGAACAAAAGAAAATTTCATTGGAGCAATATGATGACGTGCAGAGCCTGCTTGCTGTCCCTTAATTTTTAACGCCAGCCTATAGTGTCATTTTAATGTGAGGCATGTTGTCTTCTAAATAAGGCCCCGATATTTTTTTAAATCCCAAATCTGCGTAAAAATCTTTTAAATATTCCTGCGCAGAAATTGTAATTGGAAATGCAGGCCATATATTTTTGCTTGTACTAATGGCTTGTTTCACTATAGCTTTGCCATAGCCACGACGACTTATGGCTTTATGAAAGAAATGAAGTGATCCTTATGTTACAAACCGGAGACGCTTTTAATTTGTGTCCACAGAAGAGAGAGGGGTTTCAGGAGCCCTAAAGCTTCAGGTCCCCGTAGCTCAGCTGGATAGAGCAATCGCCTCCTAAGCGATAGGTCGGCCGTTCGAATCGGCCCGGGGACACCACCCAAACAGGGCTTTCTAACCTTTGATCCGCCCATTTATTTAGCTAATGCCTAACCTTGCTAGCCAGAGTCTTAAATAGCACTAGCTCAGACCCAATACTCAAATCTACAAGTATACTGGTTATAAATTAAGTGTAGGACAAGCTCTGAATTTTTAGAACAGAATCTGGTTTATTTGACATTACGAATTCAGCTTTATCATCTACTGCTTCAGCATTGAGTATAGCGAGTAACAGCGATTGATTTGGGGCGTCTAAAGAGCTATTACAGAAGCTTAATACTTCTGCTGTAGATACATTGTTGTCTCTTCGCTCCAGCAAATTAGCTCCTTGTTCTACTGGGAAATCACTGGCTAATAAATAAAGGCGTTTCTTTAGTGATCCCCGGTAATACATCCTTGCAACAATTTCTTGACCGGTATAGCAGCCTTTATTGAAATCGATAACCCCGGAAATGTCATAGTTTAAAAGCTGCGGTGTGTATCTCTCGGAAGTGTCGCAACCAATGTGAACGATGCCAGCTAATATGTCTTCTCTATGCCATTGCGTCGTAATATCTTTTGCTGAAATTTTTTCTTCCAGGGTTTTCTTGAGAGCAGAATCTGTGCACCAGAGTTCGAAGCGGCAATGTTCACTAGGTAATTGAATGCAGATTCCTTCGGAGCTCGAGCAACAATTCGCCATTTCTTTTGTCAGATCAGTGAAGTGCTGTGCCAGAAATTCACGCGAACCTGACCCTAATAGGCCAAAAGAACAGAGTACCCTTTCGTCTTTACTTAGTTCTACTTTCGAGAAGACAGCATACTTTATGAGAGTGCCAATGATCTGGTCCGCCATGCCGATCGAGGTCCGGAGTAGTATATCTTTACCATCTAATGCAATTTGAAAATTAGCAATCACTCGACCTTTTAGATTACATATGGCACCGGTTAAGGAGATCGAGGTACTGAGTTTCTTCATGTCACAGGTTAGTTGACCCTGCAAAAATTCCATCGCGTCTGGCCCGGAAACTCTTACGAATTCTGCATTATTTAATCGGGTCACTTTCATAATTAATCCTCAGTCTTTAATGATTCGCTGTATCTATTCAACTTCTTAGTTAAAATGATTATATGCAGAAACTTGATAAGCGAAAAATATTCTGGCACAGCCGACGTGGTATGTTAGAGCTTGATTTGCTCTTAATACCTTTCGTTACTGATGTATATAGTCAGCTGTGCTACCAAGAGCAGTTGCTTTACTCGAATTTCCTTGGCGAAGAAGATCAAGATTTATACGCCTGGATTATGGGCATATCCTCACCAAAGAATAAAGATTACGAAAACTTGGTAACTAAAATATTGGCGCATAGTAAGGGGCTTGGCGAAAACAATACAACCGTTACCTCATAGATTGGTTCGATTCGTGATGCCGTGATAATTGTCTGGGTATAGAATTGTATCCTTTCCTTCATTGAGAGTTTCAGGGAAATCGATATTGAAATGCAGGCCACGGCTCTCTTTCCGCTGAATAGCACAAGTAATTATTAATTCGGAGACCAGCGCAAGATTTCTTAATTCCAAGTTATCGTTAGTTACCTTGTGGGTGATGTAATAATCTCTTGCCTCTTCTCGCAAGATTTTTATTCGCCTTTTGGCGCGATTTAGCCGTTTGTTATTTCGAACTATACCAACGAAATCCCACATGAACCGTCTAATTTCATCCCAGTTGTGAGATACAAGTACTTCATCATCGGATTCAGTAACCCTGCTTTCGTCCCAATCTGCAATTTTTTCTGTAAATTTAGTTCGGGGTAGCTCGTCACAAATACTTTTTGCTGCCCCAAAGGCGACGACGAAGCATTCTAATAGTGAGTTGCTGGCCATTCGATTCGCCCCATGTAAACCGCTAAAGCTGGTTTCACCTATAGCATATAAATTAGCGATATCAGTCTCTCCTTGCGCATTAACAACGACACCACCGCAAGTGTAATGAGCCGCTGGCACTACTGGGATTCTGTCTTTGGTGATGTCGATACCATACTCAAGGCAACGTCTATAAATGTTTGGAAAGTGTTCAATTGTGAATTTAGAGGATTTATGGGTGATATTGAGATAGACACAATCACAGCCTAGACGCTTCATTTCGTAGTCGATTGCCCGAGCTACGATATCTCTGGGGGCTAGTTCTTGTCGAGAATCAAAGCTTTGCATAAAGCGAGACCCATCTGGTAATTCGAGTGTAGCACCTTCACCTCTCAGCGCCTCTGTGATCAAAAAAGACTTCGCATGTGGGTGGTAAAGGCAAGTTGGATGAAATTGATTAAATTCCATATTTGCCACGCGACAGCCTGCGCGCCACGCCATAGCTATGCCATCGCCGCTAGCTCCATCGGGGTTCGTAGTATAAAGATATGCCTTGCTTGCGCCCCCTGTCGCCAATACAACAAATTTTGACCGAATTACTTCTACTTTCGATAAGTCCTGGTTAAGCAGGTAAGCTCCGGTGCAGGCTGGACGCGAGCCGTGCTCGCCCGTTTGTGTCACTAAATCCACGACAGTGCGGCTTTCGAGCAAAGTAATGTTAGGATGATTCTGAGCGCTTTTCTTAAGAGTTTCAAATACGGCTTTGCCAGTAGCGTCCGTGGCATGAATAATTCGGCGGTGGCTATGTCCGCCTTCTTGGGTAAGGTGCAGTGAGCTTAATTCTGCATTGGGAACAGTTTCAGAAGACGTTTTATCTGAACTTTTTGTCCTGGTGGTGAATGGCACCCCCAGCTTCACCAACCAACCCACGGCTTCAGCGCTGCGTGACACAACTTGCTCGACAATTTCGCGGCGACAGAGCCCGACTCCTGCAGTTAAGGTATCTTCCACATGAGATTCGATGCTATCTGCTTCATCTAGCACTGCCGCAATACCCCCTTGTGCGTAAAAAGTAGCTCCCTCACGTAAGTCGCCTTTGCTAATTACAGTGACTTTTGCCGAGTCTGCGCTGCGCAAGGCTAAAGTCAGTCCAGCTGCACCACTTCCGATTATTAAAATGTCAGTTTCTTTTTGCTTGGCTTCGAAGGGCGGTTTCATGTCAATTCAACTTAAAATAGTGGGTACTAAGCCTTAAAATTGTGCCGTTTTTATTTCTCTTAATTTATTGAAATATAAGAGCTAATGGAGGTAAATGGGGCTAAAATCTGATTAGTGCGCGTAAGCTTCTTTGCCTCGTCGAGGTTTGGAGTTTGGGGTACACACTATACTCCTGAAATTCCTTATTCCGATATTATGTTATTCCGGATAAATTTATAAAAATTACGTTGCAAGATAGTGACATAATTTTCTATGTTCAGAGAACTTTTTAAGGCGCTCGCTGTCTATTTTCAAGGATCTGCCAATTTGTCCCAGAAAGTCAGTTCGGCAAGTGTCTGCTATAACGGAGAAGGAACAAATGGCAGAGGATACTGATCAACAATTAGTTGACAGGGCCTTAGGTGGAAGCAAAGATGCGTTTGATCTGCTGGTGATTAGGTACCAACATCGTGTGGCGGCTCTGATTGGGCGTTTTATCCACGATGCGAGCGAAGTAGAAGATATCTGTCAGGAGGCATTTGTTAAGGCTTATCGTGCTTTACCGTTGTTCCGAGGTGATAGTGCTTTCTACACCTGGCTCTATCGAATCGCGGTTAATACAGCTAAGAATTATCTGATTGCCAGAAATCGAAGGCCGCCGGTTAATGATTTAGAAGTCGATGATGCAGAAGTAAGCGAAATGGGGACTATTTTGCGGGAAATCGAAAATCCTGAGGGTAGTCTGGCCGCAGAGAAGCTTAAGCAGGCAATTAATGATGCAATAGCGGGGTTACCGGAAGATTTGCGCACCGCGTTCACCCTGCGCGAGTTCTCCGGGCTTAGTTATGAAGATATTACTGAAGTAATGGATTGCCCGGTAGGGACCGTAAGATCGCGGATTTTTCGGGCTAGAGAAGCAATTGATAAAAAAATTCGCAAATTGTTGTGATTTCGGGCCGGTATTTGTATCGAATCACCATTTCAACTTCAAATGAGGCCGGAAAAGGGGTACAGAATGAGTGAAAATTTTAGTGAGTCGTTATCTGCCTTATTGGATGATGAAGCTGACGATTTGGAATTACGTCGGTTGTTAAAATCCTGCGATTCAAATCCTGGTATTAAAGAAACTTGGGAGCGATACAATCTCGTTCAAGGGCTAATGCATAATGATGCAATTATCGTCAGCAAACACCTCAGTGAGAGAATCAGCGAGCAATTAGCCGTTGAACCAGTGCCTTCACAACCTCATTTTGCTAATTGGCAACAAGGGTTCACCAAAGTTGTCATCGCTGCATCCGTTGCGGTTATTTTGATTGTTTTCATTCAATCTAACCTGCACCAATCCCCATCTCGAGAACTGGCCGTTCAAGATATAGTTACTTCTTCTGTACCGGAGCTAACTGCGGAAAACTTATCAATAAAAGTCGATCCACAGGCTCAACAGCTGTTGGAAGATTATATAAGTCGGATTGAGATTGATGAGGAGCAGCCTCTTCATGTCGAGCATATTCAGGATTCACCGCTATTCCGATTAGTGAACGAATTGCAAGACCGAGAAGGACTATAGCAAGAGCAAGACCCTCAGAGAGTTCTATAATCTCGCTGCCAGCGGCATTTGCCTATACCTCGCCTAAACGAAGGATAAATAATATCTGTATTACCGACTGTGAGTTTAAACCTTCAATATGGTAAAGTTGCTCCTTACGTTTTAGTTGGATACGGGATTCAGGCGAAACTCTTGACATTCCCTTCGTGTGGAACTTACCTATGACGATGTTGTTGCAAAATCGAACTATTTATTACAAGGCTTTAGGGGCATGTTGGTTAATTTTGCTCGGTTTGGGCAAAACATATTCGGCCGAACTGCCCAACTTTGCTGATTTAGTGGAGCAGAATGCCCCAGCCATTGTGGAAATTTCTACCACGCGAACCTTAGAGGCAAGAGCGCCAATTGCGGATCAGGAATTAGAAGATTTGTTACGCCAATTGAACCCAGGAGAGGAGCCTGATCTAAACATTGAAGGTATCCCTGAAATGCGACAGCGTGGTGCTGTCGGTTCTGGTTTTATTATTTCGGACGACGGCTATGTTATAACAAATAATCATGTGGTATCCGGGGCAGATGAAATTCAGGTTGCTCTGAATGATCGCCGAGTGTTTGATGCTGAAATTATCGGTTTGGACGAGCCTTCAGATTTAGCTTTGCTAAAAATAAATGCTGGTGATCTTCCTTATGTAAACTTCGGCGATTCGGACTCCACCAGAGTTGGGGACTGGGTACTGGCTATCGGTTCTCCATTTGGTTTGGAATTTTCAGCAGCAGCAGGCATTGTTAGCGCGCAAGGGAGATCGGTGCCGGGCCGATCTTCTTATAATTACATGTCGTTTATTCAGACTGATGTTGCAATAAACCAGGGGAATTCGGGTGGACCTTTATTTAATTTAGAGGGAGAGGTAATTGGAATCAACTCTCAAATTCTTAGTAGTACTGGGGGGTCCAATGGCATTTCGTTTTCTATCCCCAGTAATGTTGCCCTGAATGTAGTAAATCAGCTGCGAGAAAATGGTCGGGTTGAGCGTGGCTTGCTTGGCGTACGTATGCGACAAGTTGATTATGCTCTTGCTGAAATTTTTGGTATGGACAGACCTAGAGGCGCTTTTGTAGATGAAGTTCAGACAGATTCGCCTGCTTCGCGCAGTGATATAAGGAATGAGGATATTATTTTAAGTTTCAATGGGCATGGCATAGAAGATTTCACCGATCTGCCTTTTTATGTGGGNCAATATCGACCTGGAACTTTAGCTGAGGTCGAAATTTTGCGTGAAGGAGAACTTATTAACCGTTCGGTGGAATTAGGCAGTTCGCCAACCAATACCGTTGCCTCTATATCAAATGAACCTGCAAGAGATAGACGTAATCCTTTAGGTTTTAGAGTTTCAGAACTTAATGATGAAACGCGTCAAATAACAGGTATTTCAGGAGTCCGTATTGCTGAAATTGGTGAAGGTCCTGGTCGTGATGCGGGTTTATCGGAAGGAGATGTAATAGTTGCTTTGAATCGGCAAGAAATTGCTTCTGCGGAGCAATTTTCTCAAATCGCAGATCAGCTGCCTGAGTCAGGTTTCATCCCTATTCGGATAATACGCGAAGGTCAGGGTACAACCTTGGCCCTGGAGCTATCCCCTTAATCAGACTATTTACGTTTCTTTATAATTTTTCGTAACATTGAGCACGTGTCTGATCTAAGTCATATTCGAAACTTCTCTATTATTGCGCATATAGATCATGGCAAGTCTACGCTCGCGGATCGATTTATTCAGTTATGTGGCGGACTTAGTGATAGAGAAATGGAGGCACAAATTCTTGATAGCCTCGATATTGAGCGTGAACGTGGCATTACCATTAAGGCTCAAAGTGTTGCTCTTCATTACGAAGCGAAAGATGGCAAAAGATATCAATTGAATTTTATTGATACGCCGGGCCATGTCGATTTTACTTACGAAGTATCTCGTTCACTTGCTGCNTGTGAGGGTGCTTTGTTGGTGGTTGATGCGGGCCAGGGAGTAGAGGCACAGTCCGTCGCGACATGTTATACGGCGATAGAGCAAGGCCTTGAGGTCATTCCAATTCTGAACAAAATGGATTTGCCGCAGGCCGAGCCGGATCGAGTACGGATGGAAATTGAAGAAATTATTGGTCTCGATGCGACTGATGCAGTTTGTGCTAGCGCGAAAACCGGAAAGGGTGTGGTAGATATTCTAGAGGAAATTATTGTAAAAGTTCCTGCTCCTGAAGGTGAGAATGAAGGTGAACTACAAGCCCTGATTATTGATTCCTGGTTTGATAACTATCTTGGAGTTGTATCGTTGGTCCGCGTTGTGGCTGGAAGTTTGACCAAGGGAGATAAAATTATTGCTAAGTCCATCGGCAAAGCTAATGTTGTAGATAGTGTTGGTGTTTTCACTCCCAAGCGCAATGAATTGGAAAAACTGTCTGCAGGCGAAGTCGGATTTGTAGTAGCCGGAATTAAAGATATTCACGGAGCTCCCGTTGGAGATACGATTACCTTAGCGAAAACTCCAGGGGTTGAAGCTCTCGCCGGATTTCGTAATATTAAGCCACAGGTCTATGCTGGTCTATTCCCGGTATCTTCGGACGACTTCGAAAACTTTAGAGATGCACTTTCAAAACTCACATTAAATGACGCTTCACTCTATTTTGAACCAGAAAATTCTGATGCCTTAGGATTTGGTTTTCGCTGCGGTTTTTTAGGTATGTTACATATGGAGATAATCCAAGAACGCTTAGAGCGGGAGTATAATCTGTCACTAATTACAACCGCACCCACTGTAATATACGAGGTGGANCTTTCCAGTGGCGAAGTAGTTATGGTAGACAGCCCTTCACGGCTTCCTCCAGTTAACAGTATTGAAGAAACTCGAGAACCCATTGTGCTAGCCAGCATTCTTGTGCCGCAAGAATATCTAGGTAACGTTATTAATCTGTGTGTAGATAAAAGAGGTGTTCAGAAGGATATGCAATTTATAGGAAACCAAGTTTCTCTTAATTATGAGATCCCGATGAATGAGGTTGTGTTGGATTTTTTTGACCGCTTGAAATCTGTAAGTCGCGGTTATGCATCGTTAGACTACCATTTTGTAAGATTTGANAAATCAAATCTTGTGCGTCTAGATATTCTTATTAATGGTGATAAAGTAGACGCATTGGCAATAATAGTGCACAAAGAACATGCTCAGTCAAAGGGGANAATGTTAACTGAAAAAATGAAAGAATTGATCCCTCGACAACTTTATGACGTAGCTATTCAGGCGGCGATAGGTGGGCAGGTAATATCCCGACAGACGGTTAAGGCTTTGCGTAAAAACGTTACTGCTAAATGCTATGGTGGTGATATTACCCGTAAGAAAAAACTATTGGAAAAGCAAAAGGCAGGTAAAAAGCGCATGAAGAAAGTAGGCAATGTTGAAGTGCCTCAAGAAGCTTTTCTTGCTGTTCTTAAAGTGGATTAGTAAAGACAATGGACATAGATTTTTCTCTCGTTTTAGTTTGCTTGGTCGCATTTTGCGGTGTTTTGTGGATTCTGGATAACTTGCTTCTTAAAAAGTCTCGACTTGAAGTCATGGAGCAAGAAGAAAAGAAGCTTCGAGCACAAGGTCGAAGCGAGGAGCAAATAAGCAAAGGGGTAGCAGAGGTGGCTCAAGAACCGCTACCCGTTGAATATGCCAAGTCTTTTTTTCCAGTCTTATTGATTGTTTTGATGCTACGTTCGTTTCTCATTGAGCCTTTTCAGATTCCAACGGGTTCAATGGTGCCTACATTATTAGTCGGGGATTTTATTCTGGTAAACAAATATGCTTATGGTGTGCGCTTGCCGGTAATTGGTACGAAAGTAGTNGACGTGGGTGAACCGAAGCGTGGAGAGGTGATGGTTTTCTTCCCTCCTCATGAAAACAAGTATTACATTAAAAGAGTTATCGGTGTGCCAGGAGATAGGATTCGCTATCAGGACAAAAATCTATACATAAATGGTGAGCTGATCAATAATAAGTTCATCGAAAATATTTCGGTCAAAACAAGTGTTGGGGCGTTGCCTGGTAAGCGTTATTCAGAAACTATAGATGGAGTCGAGCACGAGACAATTCAGATCGATGTTGTCGGAAACCGTCGAACTAGAACCAATTGGGTTGTCCCAAATGGNCATTATTTTATGATGGGCGACAGTCGCGATAATAGTGAAGATAGTCGCGTATGGGGAACTGTTCCGGAAACTAATATAGTTGGAAAAGCGATCGCTGTCTGGATGCATAAAGAACCTGGGCTTAACTTGCCGACTTTCTCCAGGAATCATCTTATTAACTAATGTGCAAATCTTGCTGAGATTTGAGTGGAAATGTTTATGCCAAAGGATTATTTTAGGAAATAATCTACNCCTGATTTAAGAAGAAATTTATTCGAGCTGAGCATAAAGGCTTCTCAGATTAATTGTTCATCAGGGAATCGCTAAAAACTGGAGTGCCTTCTGCGTCGCGGAAAATAAGGATTAATAATTCTGGCGCGCCGCGATAAAATTAAAAAGTGGTAATAAGAATTGCTTTCGTTGTTCAGATTGAATCGGCTAACTTTTTTGACGTAATTGTAATTTCAATGAAATTTTGGAATAGATGGCAATAGACCTAGTAAAATTTGAAAATATTCTAAATCATCAATTTTCTGATCCTGATTTAGCGAGACTTGCATTAACCCACCGAAGTGCCCACAAACGGAATAATGAGCGCTTGGAATTTTTAGGTGACTCATTGTTGGGTTGTATTGTAGCCGAAAGTCTTTTTGAATCTTTTCCTGAAGCGAGTGAGGGAGAACTCAGTCGTTTACGATCTATGTTAGTGAATCAAGATACGTTGGCAGATATTGCGCGAGAGATTAACCTTAAAGAGTTTGTCGAACTAAGCGTCGGCGAAAGGAAGAGTGGGGGAGATGATCGAGATTCAATTTTAGCTGATGCTGTCGAGGCCGTAATTGCTGCAATTTATCTCGATGGTGGGATTGAAGTTTGCAAAAAAGTGGTTCAACAATGGATGGATTTAAGGGTCAAAGAGTACACTGAAATTAATTCGCAAAAGGATGCTAAAACCAGATTGCAGGAACTGATGCAAGCACAAGGGTTAGCTTTGCCCGAATATAGGATAACGGAAATAACGGGCGAACCGCATCAACAAACGTTTTTTGTAGAGTGTAAGGTTGAGGCTAGTTCTTCGCTGCAGTCGGGTTTTGGCTCGACCAAACGTCTTGCTGAACAGAAAGCAGCGCAGTACATGTTGGCAGAATTAGAGGCATCAGGTTGACAGACTCTGTAAAGTCTAACAAATCATGTTGTGGCTTTGTCGCGATTATCGGTAGACCAAACGTGGGCAAGTCAACGTTACTCAATTACTTGCTTAAGCAAAAGCTTAGTATTACATCCCGTAAACCTCAAACTACTAGGCATAGAATCTTAGGTATTAGCACTGAAAAATACCACCAGTGTATTTATGTTGATACTCCCGGACTAGAATTGCAGCAAAAGAAAGCCTTAAACAAAATAATGAACGATACTGTAGTCCGTGTTGTGGGTGACGTCGATGTGATTTTGTTTTTAGTCGAGCAAACGAATTTTAATGAGGGCGATCAACGGGTGCTAAACCTGCTGGAAAACGTTAAAGCTCCGGTACTCCTTCTCATTAATAAAGTTGATCTTTTGAAGGACAAGCAAACTTTACTACCATATATCGAGAAGCTTTCTAAAAAATACTCTTTTGCCGAAATCGTACCAGTATCTGCTCTTAGTAAGCACAATTTAGAGAGGGTCTCGAAATTAGTTAAAAGCTACTTACCCAGGAACGTTTTTTTATTTCCTGAAGATCAGATTACCGACCGGAGTTCGAGATTTCTTGCGGCTGAAATAATTCGAGAGAAGATAACGAGACAGATGGGGGATGAACTTCCCTATGAAATCACTGTTGAAATTGAAAGCTTTAAGCAAAATGGGGCTGTTCTTCACGTACATGGTTTGGTTCTAGTCGATAAGCCTGGTCAGAAAAAAATTATTGTGGGTAAGGGTGGGGCAAAATTGAAGCTTATTGGCAGTGCTGCTAGAGAAAATATGGAAATANCATTCGAATCTAAAGTTATGCTCAATTTATGGGTTAAAGTTAAGAGTGGTTGGGCAGACGACGAACGCGCTCTGCAAAGCTTGGGTTATATTGATTAACGTCTTGCAAATATGGACACTCGAGTACTCCTTCAGCCTGCTTATGTTTTACATAGCCAACCGTTTAAAAACACTAGCCTTCTGGTCGATTTCTTTACCATAGATTACGGCAGAGTAAGAGTTGTTGCTAAAGGTGCACGTAGAGAAAAATCCAAATATCGTTCGCTAATCCAAGCTTTTCATCCNTTGCTAGTATCTTTTGGCGGCAGGGGTGAATTAAAAAATTTAGTCGCCGCAGAAGCCAGCCATATGGCAATTGTGCTTAAAGGCAAACGTCTATTTAGCGGTATGTACGTTAATGAGATATTATCTCGACTCCTCCATAATTATGAAGAACACAAGGGGCTTTACAAAACTTACCAAGATACCTTAATAGCATTGCAGGGAAATTCGAGTATTGAGATTCTACTTCGCAGATTTGAGTTAAACCTTCTTACGGAACTTGGTTACGCTATAAATCTCAATGAAGATTATATTTCTCACCAACCTATTATGAAGGAATGTCAGTACCGCTTTACACCCGATGTTGGTTTTGAGTTGACGGATCAAGATGAAATATCAAGTAATGATCCAAGAATTTTCCGAGGCATTGATTTAATTGCTTTACGTGAACTAACTTTGGATGATCCGACAGCTGCGATGGCAGCCAAGCGGTTATTGCGCTTGGCCCTCGGAGCTCACCTCGGGGAGAGGCCTTTAAGCAGCAGGGCATTGTTTAAATAGCGGCAGACCTAGTCATTCTCTTTATGCCTCTAGGTATTCGGTGTAAAATCCAGCGTTTCCAATCTTGTATTCAAGTAAAAGCTTAATTCATGTCTTATCGAACAATTGAAAGTCTAATTGGAAATACACCGCTAGTCATATTGCAGCGACTTACAGGAGCTAATGCAAATAGTAACACTATATTGCTAAAACTGGAGGGNAATAACCCTGCAGGGTCGGTTAAAGATCGNCCAGCTTTGAGTATGCTGCAGCAAGCGGAACTGCGAGGGGAGATAAAACCCGGAGATAGATTAATTGAGGCTACTAGTGGCAATACAGGCATAGCTCTAGCGATGGTGGCAGCGATCAAAGGTTTTAAAATGACCCTTATCATGCCGGATAATCTGAGCGACGAGCGTAAAGCATCTATGTTGGCCTACGGTGCGGAGTTGATATTAGTCAGTGAAGACCAGGGAATGGAAGGCGCTAGAGATCTTGCAGAGCATATGCAAGACGAAGGCAAGGGCAAAGTATTAGATCAATTCGCTAACCAAGATAATCCTAATGCTCATTATACACGGACTGGACCGGAAATATGGCGGGATACCAAAGGCAACGTTACTCATTTTATAAGCTCTATGGGAACCACAGGAACTATTATGGGAGTTTCTCGGTACNTCAAAGAGCAAAACCCAGACATCCAAATTATTGGTCTTCAACCAAAAGATGGTTCTCGCATTCCAGGGATTCGCCGTTGGCCAGAGGAATATCTACCGAAAATATTTGATCGCTCGCGCGTTGATGAAATCGTCGATGTAAGCCAGAAAGATGCTGAAGCGACGATGCGCGCGTTATCAATGCGAGAAGGTATTTCTTGTGGCGTGTCGTCAGGTGGTGCGGTGTTTGCCGCCTTAGAATTAGCAAAGCAAACAGATAACGCAACCATTGTTGTTATTATCTGTGACCGTGGCGATCGCTATCTTTCAACAGGCATTTTTTCATCTTAGAGAAACGTTACAAGTGACGGTCTATTCATTTTTTCCATGAGTAATCGAAGAAATAAACGTCTATCTGAGTCGGTAACTTTAGATATCTCTGGAATAAACCATCAAGGGCGCGGCATAGCCAACATCCAAGGGAAGGTCGCTTTTGTAGATGGTGCTCTTCCTGGCGAGAAAATAACGGCTAATTATGTTAGAGACCGAAGTCAGTTTTCNGAGCTGATAACAACTGAAATTATTTCAGGCTCCGAAGAGCGAGTGAAGCCTCCATGTGAATATAATAGCGTTTGTGGTGGTTGCTCGCTGCAACATTGGGATAGCAATAAACAGTTGGATTTTAAGCAAGCCATGTTGATAGAACATTTGCAACATGCTGTAGGACTAAAAACCCACAATTGTAAAACTTTACCGCAAATCAAAGCAAAAAATACGAATTATCGACGTAAAGCTCGTCTAGCCGTGCGCAAGGTTGTGAAGAAAGGTGGAGTCCTAGTTGGCTTTAGAGAGAAATATAGTAGTTTTGTCACTGACATGCGCGATTGTAAAATATTGGCGAAAGAAGTCGCGATATTAATTAGTCCGTTACGTGAATTTATATTAACTTTGGATTCATCCTGCGAAATACCACAAATCGAGATAGCTGTTGGAGAGGCTGGCCCTCTATTACATGATGGATTGGAAATCGCATTAGTAATCCGTCATTTGTCTCCTCTTTCTTTAGAAGATGAATGTGCAATAAATAAGTTTGCGGACGCTCATGACTTGGATGTGTATTTGCAATCTGGCGGGCCCGATAGTGTCTGTAAGTTGAATCGAAAAAATAAGGAAGAAAGATTGAACTACTATTTGCCAGAATTTGATTTGCGATTAAGCTTCCACCCGTTGGATTTTACTCAAGTTAATAGTGAAATAAATCGTCTAATTGTAAAACGTGCCGTCGCGATGCTTGAGCTAGGAAGTACTGATGTTGTATTAGACCTCTTTTGTGGTTTAGGAAACTTCACCCTGCCGATAGCTAAATATTGCGCTAAAGCGATAGGAATTGAAGGCAGTGAAGTATTGGTACAAAGGGGCGAAGAGAATGCAAAGTTCAATGTAATTGAAAATGTCGAGTTTTATTCAGCAGACTTGCGAGCTGTCATAGAGTCAGAATCNTGGTATCAACAANCTTTTACGAGAATTTTGCTAGACCCGCCCCGTTCTGGTGCAATTGAAGTTATCCCGCAAATAGCAAAGTTAAGGGCACTGAAAATTATTTACATTTCCTGTAATCCAGNAACTCTNGCACGAGACGCGGCCGAGTTGGTCCGCCAAGGATATAGATTGAATTCCGCCGGCGTGATGGATATGTTTCCACACACGACTCATGTGGAGTCTATAGCTGAATTTATCTTGCAAGCTGATTAATCTGAGAAAGCTTATGAATCATTCAGACTTCAAAAAGCGTAGCCCAATTGAACAACTCATAATAATTATGTCAATGTTACGAGACCGTGAGTTTGGTTGCCCATGGGATCTCGAGCAGTCGTTCCACTCTCTCATTCCTTATACACTAGAAGAAGTATATGAGGTAGTCGACGCTTTAGAACAGAATGATATGCATGGGTTAGAAGACGAATTGGGAGACTTACTTTTTCAGGTGATATTTTATGCGCAAATTGCCAACGAAGAGGAACTATTTAGCTTTGACGATGTAGCTAATGCAATCGTTAATAAGTTGGTGAGGCGTCATCCACACGTGTTCCCTGATGGAGATGTGGAGAATTTTGGCAGTCCAGCTGAAATTTCTTCCGATCAAGTGGTTATTAATTGGGAGCAAATTAAAAACGAGGAGAAAAAGTCGGGAAAAGGGACGCTAAAAAGGGTGAATGTTAAAACCAGTGAACTGGATGACATCCCGGTAGCGTTGCCATCTTTGGATCGTTCGCGCAAGCTGCAAAAGCGCGCTGCACGAGTAGGTTTTGATTGGCAAAGTTTACCGCCAGTTCTTTCTAAATTGAAGGAAGAAATCGCTGAGCTCGAAGATGCTATTAGCATGGGGCAGAGAGAAGATATTCAAGCTGAATTAGGTGATGTATTGTTTACAGTTGTAAACGTAGCTCGCCATACGCAAGTCGACGCGGAAGCGGCTTTACGTAGCGCAAATAAGCGCTTTGAAAATAGATTTAAATGGGTCGAAGCAAAATTGCTTGAGCAAGGCAAAACCTTTGAGCAGGCCCAATTAAAAGAACTTAATCGGTTGTGGGAAAAAGCAAAGGCGATAGGCTTATAACTAATTTTTAAGGCTAAGGTAAGGACACATAGGAGTAAGTAATGAGAATAATACTTTTGGGTGCACCTGGGGCGGGAAAAGGCACTCAGGCAAAGTTTATTGCTGCAAAGTTCAATATACCGCAGATATCTACTGGGGATATGTTGCGCGCTGCGGTAAAGGCTAAAACAGAGTTAGGTCAGCAAGTAGAGCAAGTAATGAATTCTGGAAGTTTGGTAACCGATGACATCATCATTGCGCTTGTAAAAGAGCGTATAAAGCAACCTGATTGCGCCAATGGGTTTTTATTTGATGGGTTTCCTCGCACAATACCGCAAGCTCAGGCAATGGAAGACGAGAATATAGGAATCGGAGTTGTGTTAGATATTAATGTTCCAGACGATGAGATAGTTAAAAGATTAAGCGGGAGGAGAGTTCATTTAGACTCAGGACGTGTTTATCACATCGATTATAATCCGCCGCGAGTAGATGGCAAGGACGATGAAACTGCGGAAGATTTGATACAGAGGGATGATGATAAGGAAGTAACAGTAAGGAATCGATTGGCGATTTACCANGAACAAACCAAACCTTTGTTCAAATTTTACACAAAGCTATCTNATGNCNAAAANAAAATGAGAGTAATTAGAGTAAACGGAGCTGCGGGAGTTCAAGAAATCAAGGAAGAGATAATGTCTGAATTAAATAAATCTTGAGTTTATTCTTTTAGAAAGTTTGGTTTTTATACTGAGTTTTGAATTTTTCTTGAGAGATTTAGCATAGTTTTTTGCAGAAATTCACTTTGCAGTCGCTTGATTGCTCTAAAAATACTTATTTTTGATCAAAAAACAATATTTTTATTTTTTCTTAAAAAAAATACAGTTACGAACCAAAGTTCGGGAAGTAAGTGCGCTTTTAGCTAAAAACTAAGTTCTTTCCTTAAAGTTTTTTAATTAAATAGCGAAATAACTTTCTAGTACCATGTAGAAGTGGGATTTCTTTATGGTTACTGAGAAACGTTCTTTAAAATTATAAGTTTTATAGTAAGCATGATTAGTTATGTGTTATGTTTCCCGCGGTCAATGAGTCCAAATATTAACTTAAGCAACCGAGTTTAAAATTCCCAGGGTTTTATTGAGTGCCTAAAGTTAAAACAAACAAGAAAATTTCTGTTAAGAAGTCTTCTAAAATATCTACGACAAAGAAAGTGTCGACTAAAAATTTGGGTAGCCCCGCTTTTAAAAGAGCTAATGTAGCTGTAATAAAACTGCAGAAAGAAGCTAAAGTAGCTTTAAAGAACGCTGCAACTTTTAAACAGAAAGCAGCTATAGCGGCGAAAGTTGCAAAAGAAACTAGGGTTACTGCGACCAAGAAGGCAGCAGTTAAAGCAAAAAGCGCTTCTCGAAAAGCAGCCGCAAAGGCTGCGTCACTCAAAGCTAAGATACGAACAGCTAAAGCTAAGGCCCGGGCAATTGAATGCGCTTTGCGGGTTAAGGTAAAGAAAATTGAACAAGAA
>PBNR01000006.1 GCA_002723195.1 Gammaproteobacteria bacterium
AATACTTAAAAAATCTATTAAAGAGAAATTCGCAAAAAATAAAGCCTTTCAAAAAACGTTAGCTAGCAATACTGATGATTTACTAGTCAACCTCCAGGAATCGTTAGAAAAGGGCAATACAAAAAACGCCATATCCATATGGGATAAGGTCCAAGAAAATATACAGAATATTACTGGCAATCCACAAACTAGTTTAATAAATCAGGCTAATTCTTATAAAAAAAGAATCAATGAATTAAAGGACTGGCGTTCTTTTGCGGCTGAAGAAAAAAAATTAGAGCTCATTAATAAGATGCAAAACCTGATTAACTCCAAAATGCATGCCTCAGACAAGTCAAAACATATAAGGAAATTACATAATGCATGGAAATCGCTCGGACGTTCGAATCAAAATAAAAAGCTATGGAATAAGTTCAGAAAATTATCAAACGTAGCCAATGAGCCCTGCAAAATTTACTATAAGCAGCGCAAAAAAGTAATGGCTAGCAATCTAAAGGCCAGACGCGAAATTTGCAACAAGCTAGAAGAAGAAGTCAGGGCTATGAATCGGGAAAATATACACATAACTTCACTGGACAAGTTACTTAATTGGTGCAAAAGCGGTTGGAAGAATTATGCACCAGTTGAGCAATCAAAATTTAAAACTCTGCAGAAAGACTTCTATAATTTAGTAGCAGAATTAAAGCGGTTACGAAAGTTAGCGATTCAGGATAATAGAAATCAAAAGCAAATACGTATTAACAAGGCTTTAGAATTAATAGAATTAGATAATACAGAGAACGCAATAAACTCTGCAAAAATTCTACAAAAAGAATGGAAGAATATCGGTCCAACTACTTTTAAGCAAGATAAGCAATACTGGGAAGAATTCAGAACTGCTTGCGATAAAATATTTGCCAAACGTGCTGAAAAGGTCGCTAGAATTAAAAACGCTAATCATCACGCTGAAAAACAAATAAAGTATGTTCTCAAAAATTTACTTGATATTAGTAATTTGAGCGATAAAAACTTGCGTCAATCAAGAGATAATTACAATGAGTTACAACAAGATTTCGCATCAATACTTAATTTAAATATCCAAAAAAAACATCACACATATTTGGATGAATTTAAGACTCTAAAGCTTAGGATAGATACTCGTTTCTCAACGCTCCCTAGCAAAAAATGGGAAAATATGAAAATTACTGTTTTAGAAAAAACTCAGTTGCTAGCAGCTCTAGAAGCAGACCTATTTGCCAGTAAAAATAATTCTCATTTCATTAAGATAAAATCAAAACTAAAAGACGCTAACTGGAATCAAATTAAATTAAACGGTGTAAAAATACTCGCTGAGATTTTACAGAGCAGAGTAGAAAGCATTTTGAAAACTCCTACACTCGAAGAGCTAAAAAATTTAGCAAAAGAGAATGAGCAAAAAATACGATATTTTTGTACAGAATTGGAAATTCTCGCAGGAGCGGAAACACCAACAGAAGATCAATCACTGCGCATGCAAATACAGTTAAGTAAGCTTAAAAGCGGATTTGGAAAAACCCAACCAAATATAAAAGAAAATACTAAGTTTGCGAAAGAGATAGAGCTACAAGCACACTGTACGGGTCCGTTAGAAGAAAAAACACGGAAAGAACTTCTCAAAAGGCTAGGCCAAACTATTAAGAAAATACTTTAAACTGTGAAGCCGGCTTCTAATTTTTTTATGACCGGATTTGCATAACCAAATAAAAAATGTTTATGCAAAGAGCGGTTTACCCCATTTAATCGATTATCAAATTTTTTTCGGCTTTTGCTTGATATATTTCTGTTTTCTAAAACATTTCCCAATAGACGCTCCGGTGCTAAGCCATAATTTCTGAGTTTTTCTAATGCTAAGAAATTCGAGTCACTTAATACATAATTTTCTAGTATTTGAGAGTCTATTTTTTCTGCGAGGTCATCGGGATTATCTGTCTTAATTTCCAATTCATTACCGAAAGCAACATGGACACGCCCTTTAAAACCAACCATACCTTTCACAATACTTTGGATATCACTTTTATCAGTTTTAATGAAATTACCATTTTTTTCAATCTGATAAAGCTCATCGGCTTTTAGAACATCACAGGCGTCATATTCATAAGAAATAGTGACAGGAACAACATGCAACTCACTTATACTTAAACTAAAGGGTAAATCGCGCCTTCCCATGGCCAGCATCTTTAGTAACGCCGGATCCGTTTTATCAATACCGTCTTTAGCACGTCCCTCTCTTTGTGCGATCCATACATTCTGCTGATTAGCTATACAAAAATGCATATACTCCGACAATAGCTTAAGGGCTTGTAATAATTCCCTACCTTTGAGAGAACGATGAACTATAAAACTCTTATTTAAGCGCATTAGATCTGTTACAAAAGGTTTCTTTAATAAATTGTCTCCAATGGCAATTTGGAGAGTTTCACGGCCAGCATGATAAAGTATATAATTCACAAAAGCTGGATCCATCGTAATGTCACGATGATTGCTAATAAAGAGGTAATTTCGCCCTTCTTGTAAATGATCCAAACCTGAATTAGTTAGTTGGTTAGTGGTATCGTGAATCATTTTTTCCATATAGCCCGCTATAACATCTTGCATAGATTTGACATCGTGAACCGTTTTTACTTGACTCCGCAACTTTCTACCCGCCACTTTTTTCATTGCTTCACTGAAAAAACTAGTTAGCCGCGGATAGTAGAACCTGGCAATACTATCTAGCATTTCCTCATCCTTTAACAACAAGTTGAGAACCGGGCGTATTTCTTCGTCTTGATAAGGCCTGATATCCTTGAATTTATCCAAGAGAATTTCCTTTTAATAAAAAGCAATCTAATTGAGTTGCTAACTACTCATCGAGCTCTACTGTAAGCGAATTCTCATTTGATGGAGGTAATGTTTCAATTTCAGTAAATTGGAGTTCTGCTAGGTTGATATAAAGGTCACAATTTTGCATTAGTTCACCGTGAGTTCCCTGAGCAATTACAGTGCCTGCATCCATTACCACTATTCGGTCAACGTTCTTAACTGTTGACAACCGATGTGCAATTATTAGTGATGTACGCTTTCGCATTAACTTTTCCAGAGCCAATTGTACCTTTCTTTCACTTTCAGCATCTAAGGCGCTAGTCGCTTCATCTAACAACAAAATCTCTGGATCTTTTAATATAGCCCGAGCAATTGCTATACGCTGTTTTTGGCCCCCAGAAAGCCGTATGCCAGACTCCCCCAAGAAGCTCTCGTACTTTTCAGGTAATTCCTGAATAAATCTGTCAGCATACGCAGCTTTCGCGGCTTCGATCACAGCTACATCTGATGCCTGGGGATCTCCATAGCGGATATTATCTGAGACGTTGCCCGTAAACATTGAAGGATGTTGCGCCACCACAGCGACATGACTCCGCAACTCGCTGGGGTCTAGATCCCGGATATCAATATGGTCCAATCTAATACCGCCAATATTTGGATCATAAAAACGCAAAATCAAATCAAATAACGTGGATTTCCCAGCTCCGGAGCGGCCAACCAGCGCAACATTTTCGCCTGGTTCTATTTGCAGATTTATCTCCTTTAGAGCAGGTGTTTTTTCACGAGTTGGATAAGCAAAGGTGAGATTCTCGATTCTTAGGAAACCCTTAGGTTTACCATCGAACACAATAGGATTTTTTGGCGCTGTAATTTCATTATGAACATGAAGAAGATCCATTAAGCGCTCTAGCGCCCCTGCTGCTCTTTGCAACTCTGCTAACACACCTGAAATAGCTGCGACTGTCATAGCAACCATCATGGCATACACAATAAAAGCTAGCAATTCTCCTGCACTCATAACTCCATTTATCACGTCCTGGCCGCCGACCCAGATCATTACAGCTATTGCGGCAAAAACTAAGGTCATTACTGCAGTAATTAAGAATGCATTTGTTTTTATCCGTTTGAGCGCAANATCAAATGTATTTTCCACTTGGCTTGCAAATTCTTTGCAATCGTAATTTTGATGATTATATGCCTGTACAGTTTTAATCTGTTGAATACTTTCGCCTACATAAGCCCCAACGCTTGCTACCTTATCTTGAGTACTTCTAGACAATCTACGCACTCTGCGACCNAAGAATATTATCGGACCAACCACTAAAGGAATGCAGATTAAAACCACCGAAGCCAGCCTTGGGTTTGTAAAGAAAAGTAATACTGTACCGCCAATAAGCAACAATAGATTGCGGAGCGCAACTGAAACTGATGAGCCAATTACNGACTGAATCAAGGTTGTATCTGTAGTAATTCTAGATTGAATCTCCCCACTAAGATTCGCTTCAAAATAGCCAGGATGAAGAGAGATAATGTGCGCATACACTGCTTGCCGAAGATCAGCTGTAACACGCTCGCCAAGCCATGAAACCCAATAAAAACGGGCAAAAGTACCTAAAGCCTGCAGCACAGCAATTAAAACAAATCCGCCTATAGCCTCACCCAAAGAGACCAAAGAGCTTGCCACAAAGCCTTCGTCTACGATAATTCGAACATATTGAACCAATGCTAGATTTAAACTTGCTGTGAGAAATAACGCTATGCTAGCCCAAACTATCTGTTTTTTATAAGGTTTGAGGAAACTAAAGGCATCGACAAGAGGTTTACTGCGGGACTTCTTTTCCATTAAAGCAATGTAACAGTACCTACTACAAAAGCAACACTAATAAAAAATAAGGTTCTATTTCCTCCGCAAACCTCATGCCTTAAAGATAGCCTAGTCTTCCGTCGCTAATATTCTTTTGATCGTTGAATAATCCTACAAAAGTTAAAGGTAACCCTGTGCATATCCCAATATAAATAGGGGTCAATAGTACTAACACATGGTAGAACTCTAACTATATGGGAAAAACAGTAGGCTCAAAAGCTGGATGGAAACGAATCAATGAAGGAACTCGGTAATCGGTTCACCCATATTAGGGTTTAACTCTTGATAATCTTCGCCCAAAATAGTTAACAGAGTAGCCGCAATTCTATTCGAGCCAATACATTCCGAGCCTGTCGTAATCAACCCGGTTTTTGCCACTCCGGGTCCTAACGCTGCCATCCAAACTGCTTCAGAACCAACGATACCTTTTTCATATTCAGCAAGAGAGTTCATATAACCATTTAAAGAACGTTTGCTTCCATGATGCCGCCAGGCCTCTATGGGTTCCTCACCTCGCCCATGATCAACCGTAATAAACAAGACAGTGTTATCTTTATAACTTTCACTTGATTGCAGTGTCTCCCACACATCTTGAATAAATCGATCGGTTCTGTGAGCCGCGATAATATATTCATCGTATTTACCGTCATGGGCAAAATCATCCGTTTCCCCATAACTAATAAAAGTCACACGAGGCTTCTCTCTAAGAATATAAGATATTGCATAATGATGGGTAAATGCATCGTTGCGTACAGTAGCCCATGGGGTAGGAATATCTTTATGTAGTTGAGTCAAAGTCTCTTCAAATTGATCAGCAGGGATCTTTTCTGGATGAAATGCATTCACATGCACACCACTTCTTTTGGTATTGAAAATAAATGGGAACACGTCCCAAGACGCGAAGGCTGCTGTCTTACCTTCAAAACCGGCTTGCAAATCTAAAAGCTCTAACATTGTTCGTTCGGGGTTTGGGTTTTTAGCGTTCGAGTCTATAGCGTTATTAACAACACCTGTAAGAATTTCCGAATACCCTGGATAGGAAAAGTACCATTCATTAGTAACTGCTGAACAAGATCCAATGTTACGGTTACCCACATAACTGCCTTCTTTAAATACAGTATTATGAATAAAAGGCAGCAACGTTTCAGCTCGATTCTGGGAAGAATTCCGCCAGAAACGTTCCATGATAAATTCAGTTTGTGTATTAAATCTTTCATGTGTCGCTAAATCTCTATCAATCCCAGTAAACACTTCCTGCCACCGCAGCCCATCTAAAGTAATCAACACAACGTTATCTGCAGCCCTGACCGGCGGTGGGGCTACAATATAGAATGAAAAGCTTACTAATATCGCTAAAATTACTTTCATTTATTACTTATTCAACAGGATAAGACGCTACTATATCAAAATCATAATTTATAAGAAAATTTATGAAAAAGTTATTTCCCTTAAGATCGAATTTTAAACCATAAAAAAAGTCATGCTTAGGTTTACACTATACCTACATAAAAATTAAAAGAATTATAATTCTTATTACCATATTTTTTGGTAGCACAGCGATACTTGTATTTTTCATGAACCCCCTTGCAAAATGAGAGCTTATATTTAAGCCAAATTAGTAAAAAAATCATATTAAAAATTCTTGATAGGANATAAAAATGCCAATCCGAGCCGAGTGGTTAGCCCAAACAAAAGAAGAGACTCTTGAACCTGAACAAATNATTTGTGACCCTCATCACCATTTCTGGGAGTACCCTGATAGCCGTTATTTGCTAGAAGAGTTATTGCTCGATACAACAAGTGGGCATAAAGTAGTTTCCACAGTTTTTGTCGAATGCATGTCTAAGTACCGAAAGAACGCAAACAAAGCGTTAGCCCCTGTTGGAGAGACAGAATTTGTCGAATCTATTGCTGAAATCAGTGCAACAGAAAAATTCGGCAACACCAGAACTGCAGCGGCAATTGTGAGTTTCGCGGATTTACTTCTAGGAGAAGCCGTCGACGAAGTTCTTACTGCGCATNTTGAGGCAAGCCCCAAGCGATTTCGCGGAGTAAGGCATGCATGCAGTTGGGAATCAAGTGACAAAATCCGTAACTCTCACTCCAATCCACCACCTAACCTTTATCTCCAGGAAAAGTTTCGCCGAGGATTTAGCCGCTTATCAAACTTTAATTTAACATTTGATGCATGGCTTTATCACACACAGCTTTATGAATTGATCGATTTGGCAGAAGCGTTTCCAGAGCAGCCGATAGTTCTCGATCATGTTGGAGGCCCATTAGGTATCGGACCTTACAAAGGGCACAGAGAGGAAGTTTTTACTGAGTGGAAAAAAGGTATAAGCGAACTAGCCTCTTGTGAAAATGTTTTCATAAAATTGGGAGGTCTAGCCATGGCTATTAACGGATTCGAATGGCATAAAAGAGATGCACCTCCTAGCTCCAAAGAACTTGCCGAACAAACTCGACCGTATTTTCTGCACTGCATCGATGAATTCGGACCGAGCAGATGCATGTTCGAAAGTAATTTTCCTGTAGATAAAATCTCCTGCTCTTACAATGTCTTATGGAATTCNTTTAAAAGAATTTCAGCAGATTTCAGTANCNAAGAAAAGAATGATTTGTTTCATGGTACAGCAACAAAGTTCTATTCAATCAAAGATTCAAGCAGCTGATCAGAATATTCCTGCAGNTCCTNTAGAATTATTCGACCCGCAGCGTTATTAGTCTTGTTAACTTTCAACCANGCTTTTTCCATTTCCTGCTCATAACAATCAGATATTTTGCTATTTAACAATTTTTCTTTCCGAAAACGGTTCCATCGATCCCGATCATCATCACTAAATGTTTCCGGATAGTTTCGCGCTCGATAACGGAACACCATCTCATGAAGCCTGTCATCGCAAAAAGGCAAGTCTAACCTACTCAAATCACTTGGGTTAGTCGACGTTACAATTTCCATTAACTCGCGATCTTTATCACTAAAAAAATTCCCGCTGTAAATCATAAAATCNGGGTCAGAATCTTCTGGGAACTCCTCTTCAGAAAACACGACCTTAATCTTTTCCTTAACCACGTGATCGTTATGCAACTTTTCCCAATAGATACGACATTCATCTAAATCTATACCAAACTTTTCAGCTTGCTGTGAAGACAACACTGCTGGCGAAGCTACTACAGGACAACGATTAGTATGCAATATCGCTAGAGGTATTGAACAAATACCGGTTGGCAATTTGGATTTAGGTAGGTAAACACGGTCCTTAATTTCGTTTACAGACAAATCACACCAGGCTGATGGATCTTCTCGCAAGTCATATACCACTACGGCATTCTTATTCGTCGGGTGGCGACAAATAGGCATTACCAATGCGATGTAACCACGACTCGACGAATAGCGCATTGATATATGCAGCATTGGTTTTTGAGTATGCAGATCGATTTCAGCCAACACTGAAGACTTATTTTTAATACTATAAACATAGTTATATAGTTTCGGTTGTTTGGCTTTGACTAGCTTCGCCATTTCTATAGTAGCAATTACATCTGCTAGAGCGTCATGAGCTTCACTATGTTCAATTTCATTTGCAAAGGTTAATTCATCTAGCTTAAAACTAATAGAACCATTCTCTTTCCTGGGCCATTCAATGCCTTCCGGCCTAGTTGCCGCGCAGAGTCGTAACATNTCAATAATGTCCCAACGNGAATTACCGTTTTTCCATTCTCGCGCATAAGGGTCAAGCAAATTCCTATAAAGTAATTGACGCGTCATTTCATCGTCAAAAAGGATATTGTTGTAGCCAGCGACACAAGTTCCCGGTACAGAAAACTCCGCATTGATCCTCTTTATGAATTCCGCCTCAGGAACACCTTTAGCATTAGCTATTTGGGGTGTAATACCGGTAACTAAACAAGCAAAAGGGCCCGGATAGAAATCATCTGCAGTTTTACAATAAAGTACTAGAGGTTCGCCAATAATATTAAGATCTTCATCTGTACGAATTCCTGCAAATTGACAGGCACGATCTCGTCGTGGATTAACTCCAAATGTTTCAAAATCGTACCAGTAAATACTCGAGGAAATCATAATTCATAAACCTTTATAGCAGCTCGGAATAAGCCATAAATTATGTCAATCATAGCAAATACGACCAGTGCGAGTTCTAAATTTGAATGATGTTAACTGCAATCGAGACTATATTTGTAGTAATATCTGACGGGTAAGAAAAAAACCGGAATGAATTCGCAATAATGCGGATTAATTACTAAAACTATCAATTATGGATTTTCGCGGCGCCCACATAATCAGCGTTAATCAATTTGGAAGAGACGATATCGAAAAGGTCTTTACCGTTGCTGATAATATGGAACTCTATGCTCATCGCCAACGTATAACTAGAGTGCTCGATGGCGCAATTCTTGGTAATATGTTTTTTGAGCCCAGCACTCGCACACGAATGAGTTTCGGTTGTGCGTTTAATCTCTTGGGGGGCCATGTTAGAGAGACCACTGATGTTAAAACTTCTTCGATCTCAAAAGGCGAGTCACTGTATGACACAGCGCGTGTAATTTCTGGTTACAGCGATGTAATCGTAATGCGACACCCCCAGGTTGGTTCAGTTGCAGAATTTTCTAAGGCAAGCCGTGTGCCAGTTATAAATGGCGGAGACGGTTCTAATGAACACCCTTCCCAAGCATTACTCGATCTATATACGATCAAAAAAGAGTTAGACTTTAAAAATCGAGAAATCGACGGTATGCATATAGCTATGGTTGGTGATCTTAAACATGGCCGCACCGTACATTCACTCTCTCAGTTATTATTACTTTATAAAAATATCCATTTTACTCTGATCTCCCCAGAAGAATTGAAGATGCCTGCTGAAATAACAAAAAAACTACAAGAATCTGGACATAGCGTATTGGAAACCACGAACATGGAAGCAGGGCTAAGTGACAACGATACTCTTTATCTTACCCGTATCCAGGAGGAACGTTTTACATCGAAGTTAGAAGCCGACATTTACCGTGGACAGTTTCGTTTGAACCAGGCAATTTACACTCGAAATTGCCAACCCAATACGGTGATCATGCATCCACTACCACGAGATTCACGAAACGATGCAAACGAGCTAGACAATGATCTAAATCAACATCCAAATTTAGCGATATTTCGACAGACAGATAACGGCGTACTGATACGAATGGCAATGTTTGCGCTTATATTGGATATTGATGACAAAGTGGAAGATTCCTCATCGTCGGTTAGTTGGTATACCGAGCGAAGATTTGAATAAGCACTTGGGGCATTGATTTTTAACTATTTTCTCAAGTCATGTGGTTAAATTAGCCAATGTTGGAACAATCTGATTATCTGGGCATTGATGCAGTTACACTTTCTGCTCGCGTGCAAGCTGGCGACTGCAAAATAAGTGAAATCACCGAATGTGCCTTTTCTAGAGCAGAAAGTGTTGAGCCAATCATCAATTCGATAGTCACTAAAGACTTTGAAAAAGCTATGGCGGTCGCCAAAAGTTTCGATACCAATCCGAAACTACTGCAACCTAACAATATCTCCCCAGGGTTCCCTCTTCTCATAAAGGACCTGAGTACTGTGAAAGGTTTAACCACAACATTAGGTAGCAACTTATTCAAAGGGTCTATCGCTACAAACTCTTCCGCTATAGTTCAGAGATATAAAGATGCTGGGCTGAATATTTTTGGTCTTACCAACACTCCAGAATTCGGCTTGACAATTACTACTGAGCCCATTGCCAATGGAGTAACTAGAAACCCTTGGGATCCCGATTATTCAACAGGCGGCTCCAGCGGCGGGGCTGCAGCAGCAGTGGCTTCTGGCATTTCACCGGTTGCACACGCTACCGACGGAGGTGGCTCAATTCGAATACCAGCAGCCTGTTGTGGCGTATTTGGGTTAAAACCAAGCCGTGGTCTCACTGTCATAGATAACAAACAAAGTGGGAGCTGGGGCGGCATGAGCATCGGTCACGTAGTGAGTCAATCGGTTAAGGACAGCGCCGCATTTCTTGATATTATAAAGCTTAAAAGGGCGCACTTATTTCCGTTACCTCCCTCCCCTGATTCCTTCCTTCAAAATTTAACCATAGTCCCAAAAGAACTGAAAATTGGGCTGCAGCTTGACCACCCTCTTGGTCAACCAATCGATCAAGAATGTATAGACGGAGCAAATCGAGCCGCCCAGCTATGTGAAGCTTTAGGGCATAATGTTGATGAAATTTCACACCCAATCGAATACGGGCCGGTTGTTTCAGCAATGGCTAAAATAATCAACACCTATGTATTCCAAAGAGTGGCCACACAAGCTCAACAACTAAACATAAGTCCAGAAGAGATGGAGCTCGAACGTTCAACTAAAATTACGGTCAATCTTGGACGTGATGTTACGGTGGCTGAGTTTTTAAAAGCACGGGATATAATTTTCGAAGCTGAGCTAATAATGCGTGAATTCCACCAAACCCATGACGTCATAATATCACCCGTCTTGGCAAAGACTCCCGCTAAGATAGGATGGTTAGATATGAATAGTACAGATATGAAGGAGTACACACAGCGCTTTCGACAATACAGTGGGTTCACTTCCATATATAATGGCACTGGACAACCCAGCATGTCTGTGCCCCTGCATCGCGCTGATTCAGGCTTACCTGTAGGAGTCATGTTCACTGGGGCATGGGGTTCAGACCTTCAATTATTGCGTTTAGCTAGGCAGTTAGAAGAGGTACAGCCATGGCCAAGATACGCAAAGATCTAGTTAGTTAAAACGGAAGTTATAGACATCTAAGAAAGTTAAACACTACTTAATTTCAGATTTGTAGGATACACTCGAGAAATCTTTAAATATTATTTTGCTAGTTAAGGAGTGCACCATGATAAAAAAACTAACAAAAACTGTTATTGTACTTATGCTCAGTGGAATGTTTTCTCAAGCAGTAATTGCGCAAGAAGCCGGCGCAGCGTTGAAAACTATTGCTGACATTGTTAGTTCCCTAAACCACTACCCTTCAGATGCTGACAAAGCTGCGCTTGCGGAAATCGAAGCAAATTCAAACCTTCCGCAAGGTGTGCGAGATATGGCCAGTACTGTCGCCAGTATAAGCCATTCTGCCAACGCCGAAGGTAAAGAAGCAATGGCTCAAATTCAGGGAAACGAAGAGGCTCCAGAAAGGGCCAAGCAACTAGCCAGTATTATTGCCAATATAAACCATGTAGCTAGTGATGAAGCAAAAGCAACTTTAGCCGAGCTCTATCCCTAGATTTATTTGAATAACAGAAGTACAAAGAGTCTGATCACAAGGATGAGGTCAGGTTTCTTGATCAGAATGATCCATAGAATTTAGTTGCAATCATTAATCAAATTGGCTTCTACTAGAAATACGGTTATTTCAATTTGAACGCTATCTGTTGAAAAAATACAACGGTGCTCGGAGAATACTAGAACTAGATTAATTTAAGTTAACACTATTACGCACAGAAGTAACCTCGGCCATTATCGAAATTGCTATTTCGGCGGGAGTCTTAGATTTAATTTGCAACCCGATCGGCGCATGCAATAATTCAATTTGTTCATTGGTCAATCCCAACTCTGGAAGTCGTGTTCTTCGCGCAGCCGAAGTGCGTTCCGAGCCCATTGCACCCACGTAAAAAGCATCCGTCTTTAGAGCCTCCATCAAGGCCATGTCATCTACTCTAGGATCGTGTGCAAGCGCGATAATCCCGCTATAAGGGTTATTAAAGCCTTCCCTAACAACGTCATCAGGTAAGCGGGATGTAATTTCTACACCATTAACGTGCCAATTATCGAGATACTTGGGTCTCGGGTCACATAGAATGACATCGTATTCAAGCGCAAGCGCCATCTCCGCAACATACTTTGCGACATCACCGGCTCCTAGTAACAATAAGCGGTACATAGGACTGAGACTATGAATCAGCTTATTATTTTTTATAACAACTGCGTCTTCACTACTGTAGTCGTCCGCGGATATTTCGCCTGTATCGAGACACAAGATTCTGGCAACCTTCGTATGATTCGCGAGGTCAGTTGATAATCGAGAAAAAATTCTCTCATTAAGCGCTGTTGCCTCGATGTATTCCAATAATACATGAAGTTGTCCACCGCAGGGGAGTTTCAATCGCGCCTGCTCTGCTTCGGTTTCGCCATACTTCACCAAAAAGGGTTTTTTGTCATCGGCATACTTTCTTTTTAAACTACCATCTCGTAATTGCTCCAAAAAGTCTTCTTCAATACAACCCCCGGAAATGGATCCGATTAATTCACCTTCCATAGTGCAAGCCATCATTGCACCAACAGGTCGTGGTGACGAGCCCCAGGTTTTTAAAATCGTACAAAGCCAGACTGCTGTCTGATTCCTTAAGCGATCGTTTACAAATGAGATTATCTGTTGCTGACTTGATTGCATAAAATACTACCTTCAGCTAAAACCCTTCTTCATTGTCGCAAAAGCGATAACCAGCGCAGAAATACTAGCCAATAGTTCATTCCGATTATCTCATAACTGGAGATAAGATGTAGGCCTCAAATCTAACTCTTACAAATTTCGCGGGAAGTACACGGCTTAAATTTGAATTACGAAACGTTTAAGCTTGACTTGATCTTATTGCGTTCAAATTTAATAAGATACTCTTTGGCCTCAATTCCACCGCCAAAACCAGTGAGTGTACCGTTAGCACCAATAACACGGTGGCAGGGAATAATTATGGGTATTGGATTTGTTCTATTAGCCGTACCTACCGCTCGGGAGGCAGTTGGTCTGCCGATATGCTTAGCTAGCTGACCATAGCTCCATGTAGTCCCATAAGGGATCTCCATTAGAGCGTTCCAGACAATTTTTTGAAATTTGGTTCCGTTAAGAGCTAGAGGAAGGTCAAAATCTTCCAACTCACCATTAAAGTAACTTTGCAGCTGAAAGATGACTTCTTTGAATGGCGTTACGTCCTTAACCCATTCTTCCTCATGTTTTCGCGCCATCGACCCAGAAGGAAACCCAAGAAGTGATAAATGCTCTCCATCACTGACTAGAAGTAGTTCGCCGATAGGAGAATCATAATAGTAATAAAAGGTAGTCATGGTTGAGCTTACTTAGTAGTTTAGTATTAGTGTCCTATTATGTTTCTATTTCTTAACAAGCATAAGATCTCTTTGTTTCTGGACTCCATAACTCTTCCATAAGAGCATAACAGCATAAGCACGCCAAGGTTGCCAAGATTCCGAAAGGGCTAACAATTGTTTAGGGGTTAATTCTTTTCTGGTAAGTGATCTTCTAAGTATCAAATCAGAGTAAGGAAAGGCATTTGGATCATTCAGGGCTCGCATAGCTATATAGAATGCCGTCCAGTCGCCAACTCCTTTTATTGTGCAAATTTTATCTACAAATTCTTTCGAATCTATAGAGCTATCAATTACAAGCTGCCCACTCGTGACGGATTCGGCGATCCCTTTGATCGCCTCAGTCCTCCGCCCAATTATCCCCATATTGTCCAAATTCGACCACTGTATTATTTCAGGCTCTGGAAAAACATAGCTTAAGCCATCGATAGTACTTTGATAAGGCTGACCGTAACGCGCACAGATTCGCGATACCAATGTAGATGCCGCTTTAACCGTTACTTGCTGACCAAGAACTGCCCGCACCGCAACTTCAAAGCCGCTCCAGCATCCGGGCACCCGAAGGCCCGGAAACTGGTTAACCATCGGCTTCAACCTCTTATCCTTTGCGAGAAATTTGTCAATGTGTTCACTGTCTGCACATAGATCAAAAATGGATTTAATCTTCTCGATAATTTGGCTAAACAGCTGTGGTTCAGAATATCGTATATCGATATTGACCCGATTACTTCCCGGTTCAAATTCGACGATGAAGTGCCCAAGTCTCTCAGCCATACTTATTGTACGTGCGTAAGTTGTTTCAGTAACAATTTCCACACCAGGAATTGAACGATATGCGAGATAAGCCAGGTGTGACTGCCAATCAAACGGTCGTCGGTATGAAAAACTAAAATTCATTCCCTTACCCTGAAATTTTCTATTAGTTTAGAGTTTCTCTCTTAAGTGATTGGGGAAATGTTCAAAAACCCTAATGGGAGTACCCCCCCATTTATAAGAGGTAAATCCAGAACATACCTGAAGGTAATCGAAAACTCTTTTAGTATATTGCGACTAACACGACACTTCAGCGCCATATTTGTGTATAGTAGCGCCCTTTTATCAATTCACAGCTATTCATAATTAATCATAAACACTTACATAATTAAACCTAAATCTCGGAAGGAGTTGATCACTTCCAGTAAATTCTGAAAAGTGGCTGAAAAAAGCATGAATAATAAGGACTTAAGAAAGTATTCTAAAATTGTAGTAGATGGCGTAGAACAGGCGCCGAGCCGCGCAATGCTGCGAGCAGTCGGGTTTGAAGATAATGATTTTGCCAAGCCTCAAATCGGTATTTGTTCTACATGGTCAATGGTTACACCGTGCAATATGCATATCGATAAACTGGCAGAACATGTAAATGAGGGGACGGATGCTGCTGGTGGCAAAGGCATTATTTACAATGCTATTACGATCTCCGACGGTATTTCCATGGGAACAGAAGGCATGAAGTACTCACTTGTGTCACGAGAAGTAATTGCCGACAGTGTGGAAACTGTTTCCGGTTGCATGGGACATGACGCCATTATCGCTATCGGTGGTTGTGACAAGAACATGCCTGGTTTGATGATGGGGCTATCACGCCTGAACCGCCCTTCTCTATTTATATACGGCGGGACAATTCAACCCGGCCCGAATCACACAAATATTATTTCCGTATTTGAAGCTGTTGGGAGCCATGCTGCCGGAACTGTTTCAGATATTGAACTAAAACAAATTGAAGATACGGCTATACCGGGGCCAGGTTCCTGCGGGGGGATGTACACTGCTAATACGATGGCATCGGCCATCGAAGCACTTGGTATGAGCTTACCTAACAGCTCCGCGCAAGATGCCATCTCTAAAGAAAAACTTAGTGATTGTTTAAGCGCTGGCGAAGCCATAATGCACTTGGTCAGACACGATATTAAGCCTTCCGACATCATGACACGACCAGCTTTTGAGAATGCTATTAAAGTAACAATCGCATTAGGCGGATCGACGAATGCGGTACTGCATTTATTAGCTATGGCACACACCATGGATGTGAAATTAGAGTTAGATGACTTTACCCGTATCGGTAAAAACATCCCGATGGTGGCGGACTTAAAACCAAGCGGTAAATATCTGATGTCCGAACTTATCAAGATTGGCGGTATTCAACCACTAATGAAAGAAATGCTGAAAATCGGTTTATTAGACGGGTCTTGCCTAACGGCTACCGGCAAATCCTTAGCCGAAAATCTTTCCTCTGTTGCACCTTATCCGGACGGACAAAAGATCATCCGGCCTTTCGACAATCCAATTAAACAAGATTCTCACCTTGTGGTCTTGCACGGCAATCTCTCTCCGACAGGCGCTGTTGCCAAAATAACAGGTAAAGAAGGATTATCTTTTTCAGGAAACGCACGAGTTTTTGATTCGGAAGAAGAATGCTTGAAAGGCATTCTCGACGGTACTGTCGTTAAAAATGATGTTCTAGTTATTCGCTACGAAGGCCCAAAAGGTGCCCCGGGTATGCGGGAAATGCTTTCCCCAACCTCTGCAATAATGGGGGCTGGCTTGGGAGAAGACGTAGCACTTATTACAGATGGTAGGTTTTCCGGGGGGTCACACGGATTCGTGGTAGGTCATGTAACCCCAGAAGCGATAGAAGGTGGCCCGATCGCTATTGTGCAAGACGGCGATATTATTTCTATCGATGCTGAAACTAATACCATCACTCTGGATGTCAGCGAAGAAGAAATTAAAGCAAGACTAGATACTTGGCATAAACCAGAACCGCGCTACACTCGTGGCGTTTTAGCGAAGTATGCAGCAACCGTTACTTCTGCATCCGAAGGCGCCGTCACTGATAAATACATTGAATAAATTATTGTTCAATAAGCTTAGTCGATTAGAATGCTGTGAGAATTTGGTACACGATACCCAGCATTGCGAAAAAGCTAATGGCGAAACTAATCGTTCGCAACCATGGGATTGCAAAGGTATAACTCAGAGCATGGACGATGCGAGTAATAAAGTAAACCGCACAACATAGCGCTGTAGCCCCTGAACTTATTCCCGAAATTTCTACGATAATCACTAGTGGCGCAAACGCTACTAGATTTTCTACAGCATTATAGTGGGCGGCCTTTAACCGTAGAGCCCAACCTGCCAAAGGTGCAGGGTTTTCTGGATAGCTTACAGCATTGATCAACCCCCCCACGCTTATTAAGTTAAGAATGTAAGGCACCCACAAAAATATAGTAAGAACAATGGTATAGGTAAGGAAACTAAGCTCTGCACTCATATTTTTGTCCTCGTTTGATTCAATGAGTTCATCTGTTTTAAGTATAAGATTCGCCGAAGATGACAATCATGTTATGCTCTTCCGTGCTGTAGGTAATAACGACAGTAACGGGAAGAGATTGAGCATTAATGCCTACTTTTTTTACTGGTATCGGCGAACTGTTGAATGGCTCCGTTTTACAAAGCAGCGCTTTGTGGACACTCACTAATGTGCCTGGCTTTCCTCCCATAATTCAGACAGTGCATATCTTAGGGATTGCGGTAGTCATGGGAACAATAGCTTTCCAAAGCCTACGCATACTAGGATTGGCCATTCCATCGCAGAACTTCCCTGAAATTACCGAGCGAGTGATGCCGGTTTTCTGGGCTGCGTTATTCATCATGATTTTTTCTGGCGCTTTTTTCGTTTTCGGACGTCCAACCCGTTATTTCAATAACCCTGTATTCCTCTGGAAAATGCTTTGCCTTGCCCCTTTACTCATTATGATGCTCTTCTATCAAGGAATGGGTCGACTCCAGAATAATTATTGGCAGCTTAATGCAAAACGAGAATTGGTTGCCCGTGTCATTGCTGTGACCTCAATATTACTAATATTGGCAATTTGCACCGCTGGGCGCTGGATTGCGTATCTAGAATATATTGAGTACCCCTTGTGGTACCTTGAGCCATACCATGATGGACAGGAACTTCCATTCTGGGACTGGGTGCAGAATTGGTCCCTTTCACAAATTATCGCTTCAACGAATTGGTTTCCAGCGATCGAAACAATTCATGTTATAGCAGCATCACTGATGGTTGGCGCAATCCTTTGGGTAGATCTAAGACTAATGGGAATAGGTGCCACCAAATACTCTATATCAGATCTAAACAGAGAGTTAATACCCTGGGCCTGGGGAGCTTTCACAATCGCTGTTATAACCGGCGTTGGCATGTTCATTACTCGTGCTTCTGGCCACGTTTTAAACCCTGCATTCCAATCAAAAATGTTTTTACTTGTTTTTGCAGGAATCAATATGGCGTACTTCCATTACAAGTTATTTCGTACAATTGACCAGTATGATCACTCAAAATCTCCACCGCGTAACGTAAAACTTGCAGGAGTACTATCACTCGTTCTCTGGTCAGGTGTCATGCTAGCAGGAAGATGGATTGGTCATATTATTTAAAATAAGGTGGGTCTAAAATGTCCCAAAAACACTGTGTTAGATTTTCAACCCTACTCAGCATCATCTGCCTAAGCTCAATAGTTTATGGCCAGCAACAAGAGACAGAAACGGATTCAGAGCCTGATATACAAGCAGAAGATCGAATAATTGAAGAAATTACGGTACAGGGAGAACGGACCATTTTTTCATTGCGAGCACAAATAGAAACTGCCGAGACACAGGTCTATAACTTATTCAATGAGCTTAATAGCAATGATGAGTTTGATGTAACATGCGAGAAGACTGTGTATATCGGCTCTCGCATTCCTCGCCGTGTCTGCATGGCGGCTTATCTGCGAGAAGAAGAAGCCTATCAAACGCAAAATTTTGTAAATAGTATAGGGCTAGGGGAAGGGCTCGGAGCTCCCGGTTCGGGCATGCTTCTCAATCTAGATTCTGCAAAAGATGAGGTACGCCAAAAATCAGAAGCTATGGAGCAGGAAATGCTGCGCCTTGCCACTGAAGTGCCAGAATTTGCTGAAGCGTTATTAAAGCTCGTAGGTCTTGTTGGCGCATTAGAGCGGAGAAAGAACGAATAAAATGAAGGAAGAGTAATTTCCATTAGGTCAAAGTCAAAAAACTATACTAGTTCCTCTCTTGCAGCAAAAAAATACAAATATATTCGATAGCCCTCCTCCGAATAACTATAGATCAGCATACCGACCTAATTAATCCCCAAACCGGGAAAAATAGAACCCTAGAAAACCAAAACCCTCAGACAACCTTGACTTGTTATTTGCATGAAAATACTTTTATATACCAACAAATTACCGATATAGCTAAAACAAATTAACTCTGGGGGAGATCTTAATGTCTTTATCAAAATCTCTGATGGCCATGTCCATCTATATAGGCATGATCATATTAACAAATTCTAACAGCACACTTGCTCAAAGCATTGACAAACCAGAGCTCTCTGGAATTTGGAGCAATGCTTCACGAACCTCATTAACACGTCCTCGGGGCGTAGAATTAATCGTATCAGAGGAAGAAGCCAGAGAAATCGTGGCGAATAGTGCTATTGCCGGCATTTCCAGAGAAAACATCGAAGCGGGACCCGCCATAGATCCAGAAACAGGCGCCCCACCAGCCGGTGCACGAGATTTTGGCTTACGAGGCTATAACCTATTCTGGACTGATCCAGGATCAAATCTCGCGCAAGTCCGAGGTGAATACCGCACTTCTTATATCATTGACCCCCCTGAAGGAATGATTCCACGTCTGGACGAACCAACCTATGATCTAAATCGTCCACAATTCGGTGCGCGCTATCTAACAGGTATTGCCGATGCCTCGGGGCCCGAAGCTATTCCTATAGCCGAACGTTGCCTAATTGGTTTTGGAAATACCGCAGGCCCGGGGATGATGGGTACACTTTACAATAGTAGTTACCAATTTATTCAGACCGATGAGTACTTCATGATCATGATC
This sequence comes from Gammaproteobacteria bacterium, assembly GCA_002723195.1. Lineage (GTDB taxonomy): Bacteria > Pseudomonadota > Gammaproteobacteria > Pseudomonadales > Pseudohongiellaceae > UBA9145. The sequence goes on from PBNR01000006.1 coordinate 19,800, forward strand.
GAAATGGTTCATGACACGCGCATCATTCCACTTTTTGATACCCCTGAAGAAGCACGCGCAAGTCACCGACCTTCAGAATTACAGCAATGGTTAGGAGATTCCGTTGGTTGGTATGAAGGAGGCACATTAGTCGTGGAAACAATCAATATCAACCCACTACAAATGGGCCAGAGTTCAGTGCCTATTTCTCCTCATGGAAAAATAATTGAACGCTTTAGTCGGTATTCTGAGAATGAAATCATTTACCAATTCACTGTTGATGACGACCGTTTGTATAGCCAACCTTGGACTGCAGAACTAAGTTATTATCCACTCGAAGGGCGAATTTATGAGTATGCCTGCCATGAAGGTAATTACTCCATGCCTGGAATTCTTGCAGGGGCTCGCCGCGCAGAAAAAGAGCAAGCATCCAATTAACTGCGACAGCATATTTAAACTGATAAGGGGATTACCATGATCTCAGCTCTTTATTTGTTTGTATCAATTAAAGCTAAGTTCGTCTATTAAATAGTACTAGCCTTGAGGTAGGAGCAATATTATCGAACTATCTAAGTTCGTCACAAAGCAAACAAAGCTTGAGTGATGTTTAGAGTAACCAAAACAATCATCAGAGCTTCCCTATTTATTCTGACGTTGAGAATCTAATAAAATCTTCCAGATGAACAAGCTTTTGCTATTAATTATAACTATTTCGCAACTAATGACATGCAGCGAAGAAACTACTTTGCCCGAATTAAAACCTACATTTGTGCAGCAAATATCTGACGTCGATAGCTTTAGAATGGGCAATGAAGAAATTCGGCAGGATATTATCAATGCTTTAATAGCCGATAGCATAGAGCACTGGGAAAACGAGGATGGTTCAATAGGTTTTTATAAAAAAGATACTGACAGAGTAGATGCCATCGGTTTTTTTGCTATTGGCGCTTATGCGGCGAGGCAATAATACTGAAATATTTATAGCGTTAAACAAAAAATAACAAATACTGGAAATATTCTTATCCACTCCAAGACTATGCTTCCTTCCAAATAGAATTGGATTAGAAAAATGCTCTTTAATTTAATCGAGGAATTCTTATGGGTGTGAGTCAATTACAGGCCGTATTTTTTGCCTTACTCATGTTATTGGCGGGCTTCGGTATACCAATTATGGCCGCGCTTAATGGTAGTTTAGCAATGCGGATACAAAGCACATCCATCGCTTCCTGCATTTTTTTAGCGTTAGCCCTTACTTGCGCGTTAATCATTACGTTCTTTATAGAAGGAATTCCAAAATCTCTTTATCAAAATGCTATTCCATACTATTTTTACCTAGCAGGAATCTTTGTTGTTTTTTATACCTTTACAATCACATGGGTAGCTCCGCGTTTTGGGGTGGGCAATGCAGTAGCGTTCGTGCTACTTGGGCAATTAATAGCCATGACAATCATTGATCACTATGGACTATTCGATTCACCACAAATATCTTTCTCAATCCAGCGAATCATAGGCTTAATTTCTATGACGCTTGGTGTATTTTTAGTACTGCGAACCAATTAATTCAAAATGCTTGAAGTTAACGGAATTGCTCATATCGCCTTAACCGTCTCCGATGTTAAACATTCGAAACCATTCTATCGTAAATTGTTCGCCGGCCTTGGAATGAAGATCGTACTAGACGATGATAACAGTCTATACGGTGTCGGAGGCCGAACAGGCGTTGTTATTCATCAATCTTTGATGAAAGACGCAATTAACTCTTTCAATCAACAAAGAGTAGGACTACATCATTTTTGCTTTCGCATGCGCTCGAAGGAAGACGTCGATCAAATTTATGAAACCGTTTCTAATATAGGCGCAAAAATTATTCATGAACCTCAGGAAGACGGCTTTGCGCCTGGCTACTATTCTGTCCTATTTGAGGACCCTGACGGTATTCGTCTGGAAGCCAACTTTATTCCAGGAAAGGGTATCTTGGCGCCCGGGCTTGATCAAATTGGTGACAAAGATACGCTATGGCATACCGACTATCAGAAAACTTAGCCGAAACCCCATAAATACTGCAATTGCATCACCCTCCGCTGGTGTTACACTAGCAACTCACACAACCGAGAAGAAGAAGAAGGAGTGAGTATGCGAACAAAAGTACGCATTCTGTGCAAACACCTCCTACCCATTGGGGGACTAACGCTGCTTTTCGCCGGTTTCCATAGCTCCGCGGAAGATGCTGGTGCGCTCTATAATACCCCTTACGACATCGCCCAGGGGGAGCGTTATTTTGAAAGGCAGTGCTCCCGTTGCCATGGTTTCGATGCTAAAGGTAACGATGAAACTGGCGCGCCCGATATTACCGGTCGTTTGAATCGGGCCAGCAATGAGGTAGGTATTTTCAATGTAATTCGAAATGGCGTTCCAAATACAGCGATGCTGCCAGTAGATGCTAGTCTACCAGATGTTCAGGTTTGGCAGTTAGTAGCCTATATCGAATCTCTGCGCTATGACCCGAATTCAGTTGAGTTAGCCGGTGATTCCGATTCCGGCCTCGCTCTATTCAGCGGCAAGGGAGACTGCTCTTCATGCCATATGGTTAATGGTCAGGGTGGACGGCTAGGCCCAGATTTATCTCGAGTCGGCGAGAGTACGCGGCCTGAAGACTTAATGACAGCTATTACAAATCCACACGATGATGTTGCTCCACGCTGGTGGACCTTAGAGATTACCGGGCCAGATGGTATTGCTCGCTCCGGATTNCGCATGGGNGANGANAGCTTNTCTGTNNGNATTATGGATAANGANTCAAATCTTTGGTCNTTNNNGAAANNTGATATTCANTCNATNGANCGCATCGAGCGNTCAACNATGCCNAGNTATGATGGNNCAATGTCNGAAANTGAATTAGANGATTTAGTCGCTTACTTATTTTCTCTNAGAAGGGAGGAAAACTAGAATGAAACNCGTTCTTTNCANTTTNTGTGCGNTANNAATAACNNCANTANCTGCGNANGNNTCAGCNCAGGAACAAGAATTNNAAACNGTAATGACNCCNGCNTTNTCCCCTATNACNTGGGANNGANTNGTTNANGCGAAAAACGAACCNCANAANTGGTTAATGTATAACGGNACNCTNGANGCNCANCGNCATTCNNNNCTNGATGANGTNAANNTCANNAATGTNGANGANTTNGANCTCAANTGGGCNTATCAGATTCCTGAAATTGANCGNGCTGAAACNGTGCCNGTNGTTGTNGATGGCATNATGTTTATNACNGAAGCACCAAGNAANGTGGTNGCNGTCGANGCNCGNACNGGANGNCAGTACTGGCGNTANAANCATGAAATGCCAGAAGATNTGCGTATTTGTTGCGGTCGAAATAATCGCGGNNTTGCCATTCTTGGTGAAACACTATTNATGAGCACCCTCGATGCNCACCTGGTTGCGATCGATGCNCGCACTGGCAACTTATTNTGGGANACAGAAGTTGCAAAACATGATAGCGGTTATTCAAAAACNGCCGCACCATTAATCGTAAAAGATTTAGTNGTNACNGGNATCGCNGGNGGTGAGTTNGGNATNCGNGGATTTATCGATGCATATGACCCTGTNACCGGNGAACTGGTATGGCGNACTTATACAATTCCTGGTGAAGGTGAATTCGGTGTTGATACCTGGTTAGGTGATTCCTGGAANACAGGCGGNTCAGCAACATGGATTACTGGCGCATATGATCCNGATTTAAANCTCATCTATTGGGGAACTGGNAACCCAGGNCCTGACTGGAACGGNGATGTGCGTTTAGGTGATAATCTTTATTCAGATTCCGCGTTAGCNCTTAATGGTGATACCGGTGAAATAGAATGGTACTTCCAGTTTACNCCACATGATGTGCATGACTGGGATGCGATTCAGATTCCAATTCTTGCGGACTTGAATATAAACGGTCAAAACCGTCGCACAATGATGTGGGCAAACCGTAATGCGTTTTTCTACACTATCGATGCNGCTGATGGNCAGTTTATCCAAGGCGCACCTTTTGCAACTCAAACCTGGGCGCAGGGATTAGACTCAGTGACAGGTGCTCCGATCCGGGTACCTGGTCTGGCGCCAACCTATGAGGGCATCATGGTGTCTCCGCCGATTACCGGTGGAACCAACTGGTACTCCCCCGCCTATAATCCAGATACTGGATTATTTTATGTAACTTCATTTGATGGAGAACAAATCTTCTTCAAGCGTGATGAAGATTATGAAGAAGGCGAACGTTATACCGGCGGAGGTGGTCGCTACGACCAACCGATGGATGCATTTCAGAGTTACATTCGCGCGATCAATCCATTGACCTCAGAAATTGAATGGGAATTTCCGATCATGCCACGTTCTTCTGCCGGTATTACTACCACTACTGGTGGCTTAGTATTTAGCGGTACTGCAGATGGCTACTTCTTCGCCTTGAATGCAGAAAACGGTGAAGAGCTATGGAATATCTCTTTAGGGCGTCGTGTGCACGCGGCACCAATTACTTACGAAGTCGACGGCCAACAACATATAACTATCGCTTCTGGAAATGTTGTTTATACCTTTACGCTTGACGACTAAATAATTCGGCGGGCCACCTCCACAATTCGTGGCCCGCCAGTTTTCTTTTTATTCTAAATCTCATATCTTGTCTGAGATATTCATGCTTGGATTCTTAAAAATAAAGAATAGTCCTACAGGGGGCTCTGTAATCGCAACGATTCGAGAATCTTTTGGCCTTTATTCATTTGGCTTATAATTCCAAGTTTCTCTAACTACTTTCTAATAACTCACTTACTGAACGATAAGCTTCGTTGATTGAGCCATCGGTGTGGGGACTAGCGGAAGCATCGCAGTTGGCAATGGCGATTCTTCCATATCGCTGCCTACCTACCACGCATGGCCTGGTGTTTGTAGTTGAGTAAGCCCACTCTTCCGAATCAGATAAAGGATTGTAAGAATAGCTATAGCCATGTGGCCATCGATTAACTGTTATGCCAAGTATATCTTTTTCATCGTCAAATCCATGTGGACCTAGCACTCGGCTTAATTTATCTCGGATCATAAATTCGAAATCATCAAAAGTGCTATTCAGCATCTCAGTGCGGCCGACCAAATGCTGCTCGCGTCTATTCAACCCCTGATCAGGTGCATCGAAATACGCAGACATCCTTACTACTATAGGATCTCGTGGGTCGCGATTGGTTTTATAGTCGCCAAAGGTAAGCGCCGCCTGCAAACTTGTACGAGAGAAAGTTTTACCAGGCGCAGTAACACCTGAGATCCCAGCTTTAACAAACGACATCCAATTCGAGACTAATACACCGGTATACATCAGAGGTGATTTTACACCATAAGCCAAGGCGTCTTTCTGAGTATCCGATATTTCATGGCAAATGTAGGGAATGACAGTATTCCAACAAGCCAAAATTATGTTTCTACTCTTTACTGAATGCGCCTTCCCGCCCCGGACATATGTAGCTAATACTTGATGTTCGTTTACATGACGGACATCCGTAACGAAACTGTTTAAGCGAATACGACAATTGTTGCTCTGTTTATCGAGTTGCTGATAGTTCAAAGTGGCCGTAACTACGTCTTCCATGTCATTTCCTGGCATAGAGCCAGGGATCAAAGATCTTACTAACAATCGTGTTATGGTAGCATTACCGTCAGGGAAGTACATATCAGGATCACCCTCATTTGCACGTTCGGCATTTTCTCTGCCATGTTGCCCACCGGGCTCATGAACTAATAAGTTTTTCGGCAAATCTTCTAGGGTTAGTCCTGCGAACCCTGGATACCCACTATCTCGAAAGTAGATTGCCGGTATAGCATCGGGACCTACAACTAAAGATCCGTGAAATGACGTTTGGAATAGTTTAACTACAATAGGATCAACCTTAACTATGTTAACTAGGTAGTCATGGTAGCTAATATGACTCAGTCGACTTCGAGTTTCTTTTGCACTTAGCCCTGGGAAATAATTCTCCTTAGTTTCGTAGAGCCTAATAACGTCTAGTTTGGCATTATCGCTAAGCGGGGATTTTTGAATTGAATCTCTAATCGAATCCGCCCCATAACCGACTACGAGTTTATCTTTCCCAAAGGTTTCGCGGTCAAAAAACATACTAGATTGCAGACCAAGGTCTCGATAATAGGAAAACATGTCTTTGTTTTTATCAAAATAACGAGTGCGATCGACTCCCAATTCCCATAATAAGCCTGCCGAAACGGTGCTGTATTGAGAGGGTGCTTCTACATTTAAGGTACCACCATTAACTAAGTACATCCGTCCTTCATGCCATAGCTCATTGCGCTTGGCATGACCGCCAAAATCATCATGATTATCGATAATTAAGATACGAGAATCGGGCCCGTGTCGCTTTCTAAAAAAATATGCTGCAGAAAGGCCACTAATTCCCCCGCCGACAACAACGAGATCGTATTCACTTTCACCAGTATCCGTCGCTTCCCAGTTTTGGCCGTCACGAAATTCATGAGCCACCTCAAAAGAGCCTTCATGGCTTCCACGGAGACCTTGCAAGGAAGGAGGGTAATAGCCAGGCGGAATAGCATTCTGGTCCACCAGACCCTGAGCTATTGCTTCTATCGGAGAAATAGCGCTGCCTGCAGCCATCGAAATAGCGCAGCCATTGAGAAAATCGCGTCGAGTAAGATTTTTATTTGTCACTTTATTCACAATCGAACCCCAGACAAGAGTTGTTTTACACGATTTTCTGATGTAGACAGCCAAGGTGCAAGCTTTCAGATCACCACTTAGACGCAAATAGCAAGAAACAGCGTNGTAACCACTTCACAGTACCAGTAAATTTCATTATTCTCTGTAAGCGAATATGATTAATAATAAGAACCTTATATGACACCTGATCTTTCGGGGGTGCTCTGCAAGAGGAGGGTTTCCATGCTAGGCAAATCCGTCGCGANCGAAATAATTAAAGAACCAAGCTATCTAATAGTATCCCGTGGCCTAAGCGTAATTTTTCTAAGTCTGCTGAGCGTTAGTTTATGGGCACAACAAATTAATTACCGCCCTAACTCGGGTGATTGGCGCTATATTGGAGGAGACGCAGGACATACTCGGTCAACACCATTGAGTGAGATTTCTCCTGAAAATTTCAACGAACTTGAGATCGAATGGACATGGAACGATGCTAGTTTTGGATCCACGCCACCTCGGTCTACGCCAGTGTATGCAAATGGCAAACTTATCACCGTAGCTGGTGCGCGGCGCCATGTTGTTGCAATCGACCCTGCAACAGGCGAAACACTTTGGAGCTTTAGAGAACCTAATACTTTCAGATGGGAATACTCGATGCGGGCTCCGTGGGGCAAGGGAGTCGCTTACACAGAACTCGATGGGCGCGGAGTGGTCTTTATTGTCACGCCAGCATTCTTTCTCTATGCATTAGATGCTGAAACTGGAGAACTGCTAGAAAACTGGGGATCCGCTATTCCTCTGGAGGGCTTTCCCGAAACTGGTGGCGTCGACCTTATCCCAGATTTAATCTCCGATTGGGGACCCTGGTTAAACTCGGGAGAAACTTACGATCCCAACATCGGCATTCCTTTAGAGTTAGGCTATATAACTAATTCCTCTCCNCCAATTGTGGTAAACAATACTATTGTCGTTGGAAATTCTGCAGAGCAAGGTTACAACCAGACAAGAACCGAGAACGTTCCTGGAGATATTCTTGGCTATGACGTTCACACTGGCCAGTTCAAATGGAAGTTTCATGTAATCCCAAGACCTGGTGAACTGGGCCATGAAACCTGGGAAAACGACGCTTGGTCCTATACCGGCGATGTCTCCTCGTGGGCTCCACTTTCAGCCGACCCAGAACTCGGATTAGTCTACGTACCAACCAACGCTGCAACAATTGATTTTTATGGCGGTTTTCAACCTGGGGACAATCTTTTCAGTGCCAGTTTGATCGCCCTAGATGCAGAAACGGGAGAAAGAGCCTGGCATTTCCAAATGGTACATCATGATGTTTGGAATAATGACACTCCAACCGCACCATTGCTAATGGACGTGGAAGTTGATGGTCGGACCATACCGGGGGTCTTCCAAGCGACCAAACAGGCTTTCTTATATTCTTTCAACAGAGAAACAGGTGAACCTATATGGCCGATTGTCGAACGCCCCGTTCCACAATCAACTGTCCCTGGCGAAAAATTATCCCCCACCCAACCATTCCCTACTAAACCTGCCCCATATGATATTCAGGAATTGAGCACTGATGGCCTAATTGATTTTACACCTGAACTGAGACAAGAAGCATTAGAGATTGTTTCTGAATACAAACTCGGGGGTATCTATAACCCGCCCATGCAAAAAGATAATCAAGAAGGGCTAATTGGCTCGATTTGGTGCCCNGGAGAACTAGGCGGCACAAATATTACTGGACCACCAGCAGCCGATCCCAGCACTGGCATTATTTACACAATATCCCGCACTAATTGTGGCTGGCGCACAGTAGTCCCTGGTGAGGAAAGAGATATTTTATTAGAGCAACCTACGGGAGTAACCATAGCAGATTATGCAGTTGGAATGGGAACGCCTAACGGGGTGCGTGGCCCCCAAGGCCTTCCTTTGGAGAAACCACCCTATAGTCGGATTACAGCGATAGATTTAAATAGCGGCGAGCATTTATGGTGGATCCCCAATGGAGGAACCCCGCGTTTTATCCAAGAGCATCCCGCCTTGCAAGGCTTAGATATTCCGCCCACGGGAAACATAAACCATTCTGCAATGATGGTAACCCCCGGTATGTTGCTCCATACAGCAATCGGAGACGATGGTTCTACTCCTTATATGTTTGCTATTGACAAGCAAACTGGTGAACGACTGGGCATGATAGAGTCACCCGGCCTGGGGATGTACGGNATGATGAGCTACCAACACGAAGGCAAACAGCGCATAGTCCTGCAAACGCCNGGCCAATTAGTAGCCTATAGTCTTNCCTCAATCNAAGATTAATTTTCGAGAAACGGCTGAACCAACTCTTCGCTGACACACCAGAGTTGTTCGGCTGCTTCGTCCGTAGCAAAGGGAGCTATAGAAGCTTGCTGACGATTAAAGAAGTAGCTTCCCTTTGCATTCAGTGACGCAAAATCATTCGAGCTAGCTAGCCAAATAAGCGTATCTGACCCCTTTTTTATACTCCACATTAAAGGCCACATTATTATACCTAGCGCCCACGCAAACAACCCACCCTTTCGCCAGATGGAAGTACGCACGGTGCCAGGGTGAAAAGAACTAGCGATTATATTTTTTNCTCCATAGCGTTTATGAATTTCCCGCGCGCAAAGTAAGTTCATTAATTTAGATCTTCCATAAGCTCGCAAAGTAGAATAGTTGTGTTCCAAATTTAAATCATTGAAGTCTAATGAGCTATTCCTATGACCCAGTGAACTTGTAAATACTACTCGAGACATCCCATTTTCAGCAGCGCGCAAAAGTCCAGGCATTAGCAACAAAGTCAGCAGGAAACCTGCTAAATGATTCACCGCAAAAGTAGTTTCAAAACCGTCTTCAGTTATTGTGCGCTTTGAGTTAGCACCCCCTGCATTATTGCAAAGAACATGAACCTTGCCATAACAGTGATTAATCTCTCCTGCAACTTTTACTACAGAACTCAAGGAAGCAAAATCTGCTACAAACAGATTAATGTCGGCATTGCTAATTTTTCTTCGAATTCTTTGAATTGTTTTTATNCCCTTATCTTCGCTGCGACAAACGAGTNCAACTATCGCCCCCCTGCTAGCGAAATTCTGAGCGGCAGCGTATCCAATTCCACTATTAGCACCAGTCACTACATAGACTTTTTTTGTCAAATCCATTTTAGGCGGATTAGTGTTTCGCATAGCCATAAAAATTACCCGCTTTTAAATTGACTTAAAGGCATCAATGAAATTCTTAGAAAGGTCGATTATATTTGCCTTTAATGATACTGGCATTCTTAAAAGCATAAGACTTATTGAAAAAAAATAGATAGAATAAAAGCTACAGCAATCAAAAAATGACTAACAGTTATACTCACAGTGAAATTTGCCTCTGCAAAAGATTTGCAAGAAATTCGCTTATCAAATAGATTTGCGCTAATCGATCTTTGTTGATAATAAAATCTAAACCAACGGGAAATAATACAAGAATTNTNCAAAATGACTGAATTACCTATAAGCCGATTCTCAATTCCAAACATTCAAACTCTACCCGAAGATATTAAAACGCGAATACTTTCCGTCCAAGAGAAATCTGGTTTCGTGCCTAATATTTTTCTTGCACTAGCGCATAGGCCAGCTGAGTTTCGTGCTTTTTTTGCATATCATGATGCTTTAATGGAAAAANAATCGGGCTTAAGTAAAGGTGAACGCGAGATGATCATCGTTGCCACTTCCGGATTAAATCAATGCATCTATTGCGTTGTTGCCCATGGTGCGATCTTACGAGTTCGGGAGAGAAACCCAATTATTTCCGATCAAATCGCTACCAATTATCGCAAAGCAAATATTTCAGAACGTCAAAGAATTATGTTAGGTTTTGCAGCCAAAGTGGCGCAAAATTCTTATGAAATAGATGAAAATGATATAACAAACCTTCTAGAGCAAGGGTTTAGCGAAGATGATGTATGGGATATTGGTGCCATCGTTGCATTATTTGCCCTTTCGAATAGGATGGCGAACATGGCAGGTATTCGCCCTAATGATGAGTTTTATACTATGGGCAGGCATACAAAACACTAACAATAGACTTCGCGTTTCTGCGCATTTGTTAGGCTCTTTTAAAAGTGATTTAATTAGATCTGTGTGTTTCTTTCTGCATACCAATAATTTATAAACAGCGGCGTTAATCTTTTGAGTTGTAAATTAATTCCGATGAGACTAGAGCTTACATGAGAAATCAAACCCTTTCATTTGGAAAAAATTTCACGAATGAATATTTCTCGACCTTTTCATGACAACAATATCAGATTTTAGCATCCTTGCACTCAACAACGCTCAGTCTTCTGAAAATCGCATTCATAGCGATGAGATCGCAGCGAAATTTGGCTTTAAGGGCGCTTTAGTCANTGGGGCAAACCTATTTGGTTATCTCAGCCAGCCATTGGTGGCCCACTATCGTGAGAGTTGGCTGCAAACTAACATTATAAACGTAGAGTTTATAAAGCCTGCCTACCAAGATGATCTGCTTACTATTAAAACCGAAGATTTAAGTTGTGAATCAAGTAGCCGCGCCCACTACACTTATATGTATAATGCAGAAAATCAGTTACTCGCGAAACTGAAATCTTCGCAACCAGACCAACTTCCGGAGGTTAATGAACTCGCACAAATTTATCGCAAACCTGAAGAACTCAAAAGGCAAGAGATAAGCTGGGATATAATCAANGAAAATAAACCTTGGCCAACTTATGTCTGGAAGCCGACTCAAGAAGATAACTTNCAGCGAGTAAGCACTCAACGAGATCAATGTGCAATCTATCAAAGTACACGNGGGCATATTCACCCTTACTATCTTCTAGAATCCTGCAATAAAGCTTTAATGCGAAAATTTATAATGCCGGCGTGGATCCACACAGGTAGCAGATTGATTTTAAGAAAACCATTACAAGTTGGACAAACCATCGAGATGCGCACGACGCCTGCGCAAAAGTGGGAACGCAAAGGCCACCAGTTTGTTAAATTATATATCGCCATGTTGACGGATAATACGGTAGCTTTGGAAGCAGAGCATATAGCAATCTTTAAAATTGCTATCTAATCTCGTAAAGAAAATTGAGTACCACAAATCTCCAATAAATCCTCATCTAGAGCACACCCAACCGCCGATGCTCTGTTTATTATTCCTAGTTTGTCTTTTACCTTCAAAATAACACCACTTAAACAAGGATAGCCATCTGAATATTTTTCAATGAAACATAACTTAGCATTTGTAAGATTTATCTCACAATCAAGTTCGCCCTCACCAATACCCAATATATCGCGCCATAAACGGCATAGCGCTAGTGGTTCAGAAGCCTGTAATTCAACTCCCCTCAACGCAATCGGTTCGTTTATGTTTAAGTAATCACGCCATCCGCAACCTCCTGCCGGATGCCAACAACCCTCATAATCGGCTTCCTCGTCCCATTCAATATCGAGAAAAGTAGCCTCCATATCTGAAGGGTGTAATTNGCAAGAACTCCAGCCATCCTGCTCCTGCTCATGCGCTATACGAACACGCGCGGAAATGGCGCGCTCTCTAATGGCTTTCTGAGTATCCTTCGAATTAACCTGCACGATTACCATGTAGCCAGCGTTGCGCCCAAGTCGATCTAAATAGCGCCCAGCTGCTGTATTAGCCTCAATTNGGACCACCACTTCCAAAAAATCAGTACCAATTGGCATTAGCACATTTTCTAACCCGTATTGCTCCATAGCTGGGTCCCGATGACATATCCTAATACCAAATATTTGAGTAAGCTGGCTGACCACCGGCTCCAACTCTCGAGCCACTAAGCAGATTTGTCTTAAGTGAATAGTCACAGCCTTCAATCTCGCTAGTCTGGGCGTTTCTTAACTAACATTTTCTGCTCTCCCTCCAACACGATTTGACGATGCTGATTATGCACAGTAGTGCGCAATATGATTATGCCAGTAGTCTTTCTAGGAATAAGATCTACTATTTCAAGTGTTGGATAGATAGTGTCACCACGATAGACAGGTTTCAAAAATTTGGCGCTATGCTCAATGAGTGCAATCAGGCTATCCTCAAGTACATGCGGCAATATTCCCGCTCCGGGCGCACATTGAGAAGCAACCTGCAACCCATGAGCAAGAAGTTCATGATGACCTCTCCGTTTACAATACTCTAGATCATAATGAATCGGATGATTATCTAAAGAAACAGTCTGAAAAGCCGCGAAATTTGCGTCCCCTAAAGTTCGAGATGGGCTGAGAAACCTTTGCCCAACCTTTAAGTCTTCGAAATATCTAGATTCGAATAATGTATGTTTTTCCGGATCAAAATCGGGATCTATATCGTCGATCATTTAACTAACGTTCCTCTTATGACTGTGCTCCTACCCTTTTTGGACAAAACCAATAGCTTTATCAAAACATCGATTGGCTTATCAAAACGACTTAACAAAAATCTACCTTCCGAAATCTCCGCCAACCTTAGCACTGAAGAATAAAGACGAATCTAAAAACCATGAAACCAAATAATATTCCGGACTTAAACATGCTTTAGTAATTTTTATTGAGAACTCCATTTCTGCCGCAAACTCTCTCTATCAACCTCAATGCCATTTAAGATTACACGCTCAATACTTCGAGTATTTCTTATATTGTTCAATGGATTTTCGGATAACAAAATCAAATCGGCACTCTTTCCAACTTGTAAGCTCCCGCGGTTTGCTAACCCTAAATGTAATGCNACATTACTGGTACCGGCGATAATGGCCTGCATTGGAGTCATGCCAAGTCTCACATAGATTTCTAGCTCTCGATGTCCGGTATAGCCGAACGGGTGGTTAGGTACAGCGCCAGCGTCTGTTCCTAAAACGATATCGACGCCCGCATCGATTAAAGATCGAAAACTAGTATGATATTCTCGTTCAAGCGCTGGATTGCGATTTACTATTGATTGTCNATTTTGATTATCTGACAGTAGACTTGCCAAAGTCTCTTGGGGGTAAATTTCACTGAGAAATTTATCATCTTCAATAGCTTCTCGCCTTAGCTCAGCCAAGCCCCAATTAGGGATTACGAAGACATTTTTTGACGCCGCAGCTGATGCTATTTCACTCCCAAGCCCGACGCCTATGCGTCCATGCAAAAATCCGTGCACTCCCGCGGCAATCAAGTCTAGCATGTCAGAAGAAAATTGTTGGTGCACAAAAACCTTTAAATCATTCAGGTTTGCTTCTTCAATAACAGCTCGATATATCTCAGGTAATAGCTTTTCTTGATTACCTCCCCTGTCATCTACCCAAATTTTTATAAACCGGATTCCTTGTGCGGCAGCGTTTCGAACTTGCTCCTTAGCTTGATTTTCACTCTCTAGCCCATAAAGAATAGTTTCGCCTGAGCTCTCCTCTACTACTAGCACTTGATCTAGGAATAAATCATTCGGTCCCTGACCCGGTGGCGCCATTCCTGCGGCGTACAGCAATTGTGCAGCGACGAATTCGCCATTACTGCGGGCCGTATTAACTGCCTTGACAATATTTGGTGCATCACCACCTGCTGAAAAAACTGCACTAAATCCATAATAAGCATATTGCTCAAGATTGTCTTTCAGGTTTTCGTAACTATAGTATTGCGACCCCCAGCCGGTTCTTCCTTGATAACCCACATGCGAATGACCATCTATAAGAGCTGGCATTATAGTTTTACCGTCTACATCGAAAACTGTAACCTCATCTCCGGCCACCAGGTTGCCATCAGAAACTTGAGTAACTACCCCTCCACGAATTTCTATAGAACCTTTTTCTATCAACTCACCATTGCCAATTACAATTCGCGCATTCTGAAATACAACAGCATTATTTCCATCCAAAGTTTGAGCGGTTACATTAAAGAGCAAATGCTTTCCAAAGCAAATCAGGACAAGGGTTATTCTTATAACTGCTGAGATATTTTGCTTCATAAGGTTCTCCCTACTTGGCATTTGGTGGCAATTAAAATTGTGTCGTTAGTGTAAATCAAAGGCTCAGGCCCGTAATAAATTGATTAACTCGCACAAGAAGTTAAAGATTATATGTTTTTGAGCCAATTTCTTCTTCCTAAATACCTTTTTCACTCGCGGACTGGTAATCTAGCAGCTTCGGAAATTTATAGTAAACATTAAGTGGGGCAAGAATGCTCGAACAGATAGGTACAGAAACAGCGATCTCAAGAGATCAAGCTATTTCTCTCGCTGAGCTTGATGACACTGCAGCTTTGGCGCACCTTGCCTGTCAGATGCGGGATAAAGCCCACGGCAACGTAATTACCTATTCAAAAAAAGTCTTTATCCCCCTAACCCATTTATGCCGAGACGTTTGTCATTACTGCACATTCGCCAAGACTCCGCGACACATAGGCAGCCCCTATATGTCGGTTGATGATGTACTGCGCTTATGCAGAGAAGGCGCAGTCCTAGGATGCCAGGAAGCTCTATTTACTCTAGGGGAGAAACCAGAGTTACGTTATAGAGCTGCGAGGGAGGCATTAGTAGAATTGGGGTTTACGAGCACTCTCGAATATGTCGCCCACGTTGCAGAAAGAGTATTAAAAGAAACCGGCATGCTGCCTCATATTAATGCTGGCAATATGACTTCTGATGAAATTTCTTATTTACGCAAAACGAGTGCTTCAATGGGGATCATGTTGGAATCAGCTTCGCCACGATTATGCGAAAAAAATATGCCGCACTATGGTTCACCGGACAAGGTCCCTGAGGTGCGACTGGAAACCATTGAGCTTGCGGGCAAGCAGAAAGTTCCTTTTACTACAGGCATCCTAATTGGTATCGGAGAAACTAAACTGGAACGGATCCAATCATTATTGGCTATCCGAGACATTCAAGATAAGCACGGGCATATACAAGAAATCATCGTCCAAAACTTTCGCGCCAAACCAGACACCAAAATGTCTTCTGCGCCAGAACCAGATCTTAATGAATTATTGTGGACAATAGCAGTTGCTCGATTAATCTTCGGCCCGCAAATGCATATTCAAGCACCACCAAACTTAAGTCCCGGCGTTCTTCCTCAGCTGGTTCGTGCTGGGATAGATGATTGGGGAGGAGTGTCACCACTAACTCCTGACCATGTTAATCCAGAAGCTCCATGGCCTCACTTGGAGAATCTTGCAAAGGAGACACAAGCAGCTGGAAAATTTTTAGAACAACGTCTCACAATTTACCCCAACTATGTGAAGAACCCTAAACTCTGGTTAGCAAAGGAAATGGTAACCCCAGCATTACGACTATGCGACGCTAGCGGTTTTGCAAAAAGAGATTTATGGACGCCAGGCGAACGTGCCAGCATCCCCCGGTTAGAGAAGCAACAAATACTGGAGCCCTTTAATACTCAACATGTTTCTAAAGAGATTCAGAAGGTCATTGGGAAAAAGCTTAATAGTGAAGAGCTTACTGTAGAAGAAATAACCCTGCTGTTTGAAGCTCGTGGGGCTGATTTTAGCTATTTAACTCATATAGCTAACGAATTAAGAAAAGCTGTTAACGGGGATACTGTAAGTTATGTGGTGAATCGTAATATAAATTACACCAACGTTTGTTATTTCAAATGTCAATTTTGCGCCTTCTCCAAGGGCAAGCTAAGCGAGAACCTTAGGGGTCGCCCATATGATATTAGTGCAGAAGAAATGGCACGTCGCTGCCAAGAAGCATGGAATAGAGGAGCAACAGAAGTTTGCATGCAAGGCGGCATTCATCCAGATTACACCGGTCAAACCTATCTAGATATTGTGGCAACAGTGAAGGCGGCAGTACCCGACATACACATCCATGCTTTTTCACCGCTGGAAGTTTGGCAGGGCGCAAAGACATTAGGCGTTTCGCTTGACGAATTTCTAACTCAACTAAAGCAAGCTGGACTTTCCACACTGCCAGGTACCGCCGCCGAAATATTACACGATGACGTACGAAAGAAAATTTGCCCCGATAAAATCAATACGGCAAATTGGCTAGAAGTAATGGAAAAAGCACACAAGGTTGGATTTAACACTACCGCAACCGTGATGTATGGTCATGTAGAAGAAACCTTTCATTGGGCTGCGCACCTAGCGGCGATTCGAGATCTTCAAATACGAACTAGAGGCTTCACCGAATTCGTTCCCCTTCCCTACGTACATATGGAAGCTCCCATATACTTAAAAGGTAAATCCCGAGCTGGACCCAGCTTCAGGGAAGCAATATTAATGCATTCTGTAGCCCGTATCGTCTTTCATGGATTGATCGAAAATATCCAGACCTCGTGGGTAAAAATGGGGCAAGAAGGGGTCCTTGCCTGTCTGAATGCAGGCGCCAATGATATTGGCGGGACTCTAATGAACGAAAGTATTACTCGCGCAGCCGGTGCGGACCATGGGCAGGAATGGTCACCTATATCAATGGAGGACGCATTGATAAAAATGGATAGAATTCCACGAATGCGCACTACCACTTATGCCAATGCCTCGCCAGAAAGAAAGGATATAGCGTTTAACGCTGCTGAATTGCAACAAATTGAAAATACGGCAGCAAATAAACTGCACCGTAGTAAGAAATTAGATAGTCTTATCCAAATTGGATAGGGTAGGAACATTCAATTCCTCCTAAAAGCCGCTTGCTGAAATACCGATACCTAATTTGACTGTTTGGAAAACAGCCAATACTCGACTCATTACTGATCGAATACCGATAATTCAACGTAAGTGAAAAGAATATTACTTTGTTACACGTAGCTGTGCTTTAACTTTATGGTGGAAAGAGAAATGTTAAAAATTGCAGTAACCGGCGCAAACAGTAGCGTTGGACAGAATTTGTTAGAAAATCTAAAAGAACTTGAGGATGTGGAGGTTATCGCTGGAGTACGGAACGAAAAAGCTATATCTAGCCTACCTAATAAATCTTATGTACAGCCGCATATAATTGACTATGACATGCCTGAAAGTTTAGAGACCACGATGACTGGTGCTGACTGCGTCATCCACTTGGCAGGAATACTCATAGAAACTAAACATTCAAATTATGCATCCGCCAATGTAGCTGCGACATCAGCAGTCATTGACGCAGCTCAGAGAAGTGATGTCAAGCATCTTATCTTTATAAGTGTTGTTGGCGCTAGCGAAATGTCTAAGAACGCTTACTTCAGATCAAAGGGTAGCGCAGAAAGGCTAATCGCCAATTCGGGCATCGCTGCCACCATTATTCGTACCCCTATACTTTTGGGGCCGGGTTCTGCTGGAGCAAATGCAGTTGCCAGCTTAGCAGTTTCGGGAAAATGCAAGGTTCTCGGTGG
Source organism: Gammaproteobacteria bacterium (assembly GCA_002723195.1). Classification (GTDB taxonomy): domain Bacteria; phylum Pseudomonadota; class Gammaproteobacteria; order Pseudomonadales; family Pseudohongiellaceae; genus UBA9145. The sequence continues at coordinate 37,809 of PBNR01000006.1, forward strand.
TGGTTTTTACTCCATGAGACCGCTGGATATAGACGACTTAAGCAAAGCCATTATAAAGCTCATATCAACCCCACCAGCCACAGTCGTGACTCATGAACTCGTTGGCCCGCAGGCCGCAACTTATCGAGAAATAATCGAAAAAACAGCCGAACTGATGGGAAAATCTGTTCAGATTGGCAAAGTTCCAATATTTATAGCGAAAATAGCTTCTGCAATAACAAGCATATTGAAGGGAGGAGGCATTACGCCAACCGTAATTGATGTGATTATCCAGGATGAGGTAGTAGATACTAACGCCGATGAGGCGATTGGTATTACACTTACGTCATTGGAAGATACATTAAGGAAAATTATAACCGCAGGTACCCAATGAGCGAAGAAACAAAGAACGATCAAAATAAGGAACTTCAATCAACAAACGAAAGTGATGCCACAGGAACGCAACGCAAACCCAGCCTAATCGGACGCGTGATATTTCTGCTTATCACGGCAATCTGTTTCGTATATCTATATTATCGACTTAACGGAGCAGCTATGCGAGAAGGCTTAACCTTGACCACCTACATGGCTGAGGTTTTTGCAAATGTTGCTTGGGGTCCATGGCTTGGCCTGATGATCACCTACTCGCTTTTTTATTTTATCGTTGATACTTTAGTCGTCACACGAGCTCTTAACTGGTTTCTCGCAGATATCAAATACAAAGATATTTTACCTATTCGTGCCAGCGCCTACATCATCTCGATTTTTAATGAGCAGATCGGGAAAGGTGCGATGGCATATTACTTAAATAAACGGGATGGCATTCCTGGTTGGGAAGTCGGATCAGTCATGCTATTTATAATGTTCTGCGAAATTTTTTATCTTTTAGTTTGGGCATCAATAGGATTTGTATTTAGCAGCGAAGGTTTGCCCGAAGTATTTAGCTCAATGCCTTTCATTGCCGGTGGAGCAGCGATTTTTTTTGTGGCGTGGCTGTTGTATTTTCAAGGAAAGTTATTACCTAATAATACATTTCGTCAAAAACGTATACTAGACGCTTTTAAGCAAGCTCAATTTAAACATTACTTTATGTTTTTGTTACTTCGATCACCAGCTTTGCTTGCCGCAATAGTTGTCTATACTTCAGCTTTAAATTTATTCGGCGTTGAAGCGTCTTTCTTACAATTGTTACCCTACCTTCCGGTAATCTTTTTTGCGGCCGCGGTACCCACACCTATGCGCGCTGCCGCTATAACTTTTTGGGTGGTATTGTTTCCGGAAAATGAGGGCCAAATGGCAGCATTTGGATTCGTCCAGCACAATTTTTTCATCCTTTTCAACGCTATTATCGGGTTAGTATTCTGGCGCCGTGCCCAGCGAGAACTATTCGCTTGAAAATAGCCGACATACTTACAACTATTCGTTTATTACTTATCTTCCCTGTAGTAGGGGGGTTAGCTAATCCCGATTTTATTTCAGGACTATTTCTACTAATACTAATTCTAATAGCCATAGTGACAGATTATTTTGATGGAGTCGTTGCTAGGGCAACACGCACTACTTCTGCTCGCGGCCAACTGTTTGACCATGGTACCGATTTTCTATTCGTAACGACCGGACTGGCGAGTTGCGCTTATTCCGGAGTTACTAATCTCTATTTACCCCCCCTAATCGTGGTGGCATTCTCCCAATACGTCCTGGATTCGTACTATTTATTCCGCCAGAAAGAACTGAGAATGAGCGCCCTTGGGCGTTGGAATGGCATTTTTTACTTTTCTCCACTGCTAATTATCCCCTTTGCACGACTTGGTTTAGGCCAGGATTTCAAAGATATTTTGGAATTGTTGGCAGCATTAATTGCTTGGATACTTGTGATAACCACAATTCTGTCAATCGTTGACAGGAGCATTGCTCCTCTGCATAAATCGAAAAGCTAAAGTTACCGCTGCCTTTTTCAAGGTTGCCTAACTGCTTTACCCATAAATTTGCCTTGAACTTGGGGACCGATGAAGTTTTAAGAAACTGCTAATTCTGGTGGAAATTAATTTCTTCACTCGGGGCAAAACCTATTCGGTGCGCGATAGCGATTAGGCGCTGTGAGGACGATAACCGGAGAGGTTTTGAATATACCTGCCATGTTCCATTGGCGACCTGCTCACCTGAGATAATTTGGTATGCTATGTTGGCGCCCTCAGTCTCGCTGCTCAAGTATAAGTTACCATCCTTAAGATTAATTATAGGAGGCTGCGTTACAGGTTGAACTCTATCAGGCCAGAATTGTTCAATCATTTCATTCTCCGGGATAAGCCCTAGGTCATTAATGTCCTGCACCCAATCATCCATCTCCTGGCTTAACTCATTTAGTTTCTCTGAATAGGCAGAATCACTAGCGAGATTTATAAGTTCATGCGAATCATTCGTAGTATCGAACAATTCCTCGGGAGGCTTTTGCAACCGAAACCACTGTTGTTGAATTTCATTTAACTCGCCTGAATCATTTAAGCGGAGTAATTCTTTCATGATCGCCATTTGCTCACGGTACGGCAAAGCTAAATAATAAGATCTATCTAAATTGTAATTGCGAAGATATTTAAAACGCGAATCTCGAACAGCTCGAATCGTATCATACTGGCTATCTAACCTATCCGAGGCAGCATGAATATAAGCACGCTCAGGAGAAATAACAAATTGCCCAAGAAATGCACGTCCGTCGACATAAGATGGTGGCTTGATCCCCGCAATCGATAAAGCGGTCGATTTAAAATCTACAAAGCTAATTAGCTCATCATCTTCTTGGCCTGCTCGCCACATGTCAGGAAAACGGATAATCAGAGGCAGATGAATACCAGAGTCATAGAGCAAACGTTTTTGTCTTGGTAATGGACCACCGTGATCGCTAAAAAAGAAGATAACAGTGTTATCCAATAATTCATCTTCGTCAAGTTGACGCAAGAGCTCACCTACTTGTCGATCCATCGCTACAATATTGCTATAGACTTGCCGAATATCTCTCTGCGCAAGATCTGTAGTTGGCAGATACGGCGGTATAGGTACGTCCAAATCTTCTGGCACTAATAGTTCATTCTCTTGTTGTTCCCAAACTTGGGATTCATGGGTGATACCTAAGTTAAAAATGGAAAAGAAAGGTTGGCCTGGCGCCCGATTTCGCCAATGAGCATCTCGGCTACTATCGTCCCACGCAGTTAGCGGTTTAATAAATTGGTAATCCTCTTTAGCATTATTTGAAGTGTAATATCCAGCTTCTCGAAAATATTGACTGTGCATCTTAACCTGAGCCGGAGGAACGGCTTCATAAGAAGTCACCCCATTGGGATAGGGTGAAACCGAGCTAGGTCTCAGTGTCCGCATATGCTGAGCGCCCACGCGATTTTGATAGGTACCGAGCGCTATGGCAGCTCTGCTTGGAGCACAAACTCCAGATGTAGAAAAAACCTTAGTATAGCGGACACCTTCCATCGCTAATTTGCTTAAATTAGGAGTCTCAACAGTAAAATCACCAAAAGGAGGGATTATGGGACTGAGGTCTTCCGCTACAATCCAAAGTATATTAGGCCGCTCTGGCAAAACAGGCTCATCGTGATCGAACCAAATTTCGGTTGAACAAGCGACCGCCAAGAGGGAGAGGAAGAGAGCAAGATGACAGTTTCTTATTTTCACGGTTTACAATCGCTATTATAGTTAGTTATATAGCGCTATTATTTACTATCCCATGAAAATTGACTACTCCATAAAATATATCTTGCTTACTATATGCTGGAGCTTTTTAGGCATATCTTCGGCAGCCTGCGCTTCTGAAAAGAAAATTTTTCATCTAATTAATGAAAGGCTAAGTTATATGGAGGCCGTAGCACTATATAAATCAGAGAATAAACTGCCAATAGACGATTTCGTTCGAGAACAGATTGTGATTGAAAATGCCACCTCGATGGCAGCTGATCAAGGCTTACTAAGAGATTCCGTCGAGCCCTTATTTAGAGCCCAAATAGCAGTTGCGAAAGCGATTCAATATCGTAGCATTGCCGATTGGATTAGCGAGCCATCTACAGAACAAGCTCCTAATTTAGCTACTGAAATTAGACCGATTCTTACTGAACTAGGGGATAAAATTATCTCCGCCCTAGCTGATTTCTTAAAAAACGGAAAAGTGATTCAAGAAAAACAGCGAGACTCTTTTCATAAAATAGTTACCCATAAACATATAAATAACGCAGATAAGGATCAACTATTCAATAGTTTGTTACTAATTCGGATGCTATGATCAAAATAAAGATTCCTGCTCTTTTTTTTCAACAATTTATTACTGACCTGCCCTTTTTTATCTCGCACTTTTGATCCCCTCGCGTCGGAAGAACTAACTTGATAACTACACTCATCACGGAGAATCGATAATAATTGCTAATATTTTTAATATTCGATGTTGAAAATTCAGTCGATCTGGCACTGTTAAAAAAGCTACAATACACCTCATTAAGCTATCCACCTTCGGAACGTTTCAATGCATACCGCTAATCTAGTCAGGTCATTCTTCATCGGGCTAACAACTCTAGTATTATTCAATCCTCCTAGCCACGGACAGCAAAATATCGTCCCAATCGACGGAAATATTCGTAACATTTTTCAGACGATTAACGAAGACAATGAAATCCAAAATACTTTGCGTTATATCCTCAATAGCGAACCATTCAACATTCAAGAGCAATTCCGAATAACAGAGATACCTGCCCCGCCTTTTAAAGAACAAAGGCGTGCAGAATATTACTTACAGAAGATGAAAGAGCGCGGAATTGAGGATGCCTATATCGATTCTGAAGGCAATGTTATTGGCATTCATAAAGGTACCGGAGAAGGACCAACGCTCCTGATCGCCGCTCATTTAGATACAGTTTTTCCCGAAGGGGTAGACACTACCGTGCGTCTTCGCAGCGGAAGATACTATGCACCGGGCATAGGAGATGATTCACGAGGTCTCGCAGTATTACTCTCACTAATTAGCGCTCTAAACGAAAGCGAGATACAAACTATAGGCGATATCATGTTTGCAGGAAATGTAGGCGAAGAAGGTCGGGGCGACTTAAGAGGGGTAAAAGCAATTTTCCGAGACCATCCTTATATTGATGGTTTTATTTCAATAGATGGAGTACGACTGAATCGAATAACAACAGCCGGCACGGGTAGTCGTCGATTTGAGTTCCATTTTAAAGGCCCGGGAGGACATTCTTTTGGCGCCTTCGGTTTGGCCAGCGCAATTCATGCAATGGGTAGAGCCATAGCGAAAATTTCTGAATTCGAAACACCGAGTTTTCCAAAAACAACGTTTACCATAGGAACCATAGAAGGCGGCACATCGGTTAACTCTATCGCTGCCGATGGCATTTTCGCCATCGATATGCGCTCTAACGATCGAGGTGAATTAGAGCGACTTGAACTACGCGCAAAGGAAGCAGCACTAGAAGCAGTAGCAGAAGAAAACACCCGCTGGAACAACGGCGAAATTACAGTCGAATTTAACTTGATAGGGGATCGCCCCGTTGGAAAAACGTCGACAGAGAACCCTATAGTTCAAATTGCAGCATTAGCATTCGATGAATTAGGTCTTGAGCTCTTGGAATTGGGGACTTCCAGTACCGATTCTAATTTGCCAATGTCCCTAGGCATACCTTCTATAACAATAGCCGGCGGAGGTAATGGCGGTGGCGCTCATTCGCCAGGAGAATGGTTTATACCGATTAATTCTCATTTTGGGCCACAAACAGCATTTCTAGTAGCGCTTTCACTAGTAGGACTGAATGGTATTTCCTACCCGCTTCTGAATGAACTAAGCGATTAGAAAATACGATTGAGGAGATAATCAATCATTCAAACTCGAGGAAAGCTTTTCACACGCCTCCAAATAATCCTGCATAAATTCGTAGACGATACCTTTTGCCGATTGGACAGAGTTCATGAGCCCTACACCTTGACCGACCCATGACGTTAACAGTTGATCCGCGCCGCTATGCCCTATTTCTGCTAGTTTCGTTACCCTCGATAGAGGTGCTTCAGTAACCTGGGACTGTAACGGCATAGGCAAAGGTTTAGGAGCATCAAAAGCGTCCCAAGCATCGGTCCAAGTTGAGCGTAATTGTCGAGAATGCTTACCTGTTCTAGAGCGGGAACGGATAGTTTCTGCAGACGACGCTTTTAGCATCTTCTCTTTTAATGTAGGTGGCATGTCAGACTCAGCACTAGTTAGCCATACGGACCCCGTCCATACACCTGCCGCTCCCATAGCCATACAAGCGGCCATTTGCCGCCCAGTGACAATTCCTCCCGCTGCTAATACTGGTATACCCGACCCTTTTACAGCCTCACAAACCTCTGGTATTAACACCATCGTTGGTACATCCCCGCAATGACCGCCTGCTTCTGTTCCAGATGCGACTATTATATCTACACCCGCTTGAACTTGCTTTAAGGCATGTTCTTTGGTGCCAATCAAAGCGGCTGTTGGTACTCCTTTCTTTTTCGCAAGTTCTAACATGTAGGGTGGAGGTACGCCCAAGGCATTAGCAATCATACTTATCGGGTGGGAAAGCGCTACATCGATTATATTGCCTGCCTTGCCATGAGTTAGAAAAGAACTGCGATCATAATCTTCATAAACATCGGTGGAATCGATTTCATGACGTTCCAAGATACTTTTGGCAAACTCCTTGTGTTCTTGAGGCACCATCTTACGAATATCATCCAAGGAATCATTCTGCTCAGTAACAGCCATACTGGTTGGTGCAATTAAATCCACGCCATATGGCTTGCCCTCAATATGCTCATCGATCCAACTAAGTTCTATTTCAAGGGCTTCGACGGTATAACGAGCTGCTCCCAAAACCCCGAAGCCGCCAGCTTTAGAAACTTCTACTACAATGTCTCGACAATGACTAAACGCAATTAAAGGAAACTCTATATCTAGCAATGTACATAAAGATGATTTCATAAATACCTTATTGTAATTTAATGTTCACTCGCGGGACGAAGGCTAATTATATAAGAATGAGGGCCTTTATTAGATGGAACCCTGCTAACTGTTTTTAAAAAGAAGTAAGGCATATACCGAGATCGTTTTCGTAATTGCTACAACGCCAACTGCATAAACGATAATTACGATTCGTAATCCTTGGCCGAGCGTCGCTTAATAAAGATGTATTCTGGAAGAATATAAAATCGGCAAAGTAAGTAAGTTCGGGATACGCTGAAATAGAATAGGCAGCGAGACTAACCCCAGATCTAGTCAGAAACTACCTATTCTCAGTATATCGATACGCTATGCTATGACAGCCACTTACTCTTGCTTACGCAGATGTCCATAAAGCAACTCTTCTGTAAACTCCACACATTTATACTCAAGCAGCTGCATGTTTTCATCGAGGCGACGATACAGAGGAAAACTGACTTTCCAGGGCCTAGTATAAACATTTGGATCCTCGAGAGTGGCTTCATATATGATGACATTAGGTCCCATATGTGTGTAGCGCTCAGTAACTTTTAAGGCTTCTGTATGGTGATTGCCTGCGTGGTCGAACCAGGTATCTGGCACCTGATCGGTGACTTCAATAACAAGGGTATCACCCTCATAATACGCAAGATTATGACCCATCCATGAATATATAGGCGCTTCGAAATCAGGTTGATCGACATAGACAATACGGCTCGCGCTAGCAAATTCATAAGCAAAAACAACGTGCTCTGGTGATTGAATTATCTGAAACGGAAACGGCAGATAATTCGATCTGGGAATTCCCGGCATATAACACTTAACTACAGGATCTAGTGCTAACCAGTCTGCCTTATTATCAAGCTGTTTTTGCCTAGCTTCGGCCGTGTACGGAATTTCGCCACCTTCCACAATCCCTAATCCACCGGGTATAGCTCCAATAGCTCCAAGCTCATACATAGGCCCGAAATCAGCGGCGTGAGGCTCGATATTATAGTGAGCACTCCCAATCGCCTGCCAGATTCCATTGAAGTCGGGTTTGTCATCGGCTGTTCTAGGTATATCGCCATTTTGAGCATAGACACTTGCTATTGAACTAAAAAGGGCAAGAATAGAAAGAAGTGCGGTCAACTTCTGTCGGATACTTAACATGCTCATACTCCATCGTTGTTTTTGTTAGCTGCGAGCACTTTAACATTGCGCAGAGTCAAGATTCTAACACAGCAAATTAGGTTCGGCTCATCAGATTTTATGTTGACAGCGGAGTGCCTAAGCATCCAACATTTGAAGTTCTTAAAGACTTCACAGGATCATTGCTATGAAGCTTTCCCGTCGCAACTTGATAAAATATGCTGGCGCCATAGCCGCCACCAATAGTTTTGAAGTATCTATCCTGGCTCAAACTGCATTGAATATGGCAACTATTCCTTCCTCTGGTCAGAAAGTACCCCAAATAGGAATCGGCTGCCGCAATTACAGGGGTGCGCTAAATTCAGATGAAATGCCGGTATTTGAGGACACCTTAACGAGATTTCATCGAGGAGGTGGAAAAATCCTCGATACTTCCCCGAACTATGGCAATTCAGAAGAAATAATTGGTCAAATTATGAACAGCCAGTGAATCAGAGAAGATTTGTGGATCGCTACTAAAGTCGACCGTGAAGGCCAAGCCAGCGGGATAGCAAGAATGGAGCGCTCGTTCGAATTGTTAGGTGGCGATAGCTTTGAATTAATGCAAGTGCACAATCTGCGAGGTACTGAAATTCAATTGGAAACCATGAAAGAATGGAAGGAACAAGGGCGCTTTAGATATATCGGGGTTACAACCTCAAATGATAGGCAGTACGGCTCTATGGAAGAAACAATGAATGCTCACCAGCTAGATTTCGTGCAGCTCGATTATTCTCTCGGTAATCGCAATGCTGAAGAGCGATTACTGCGTTTGGCAGAAGACAGAGGTATGGCAGTACTAGTTAATCTTCCTTTTGGGCGAGGCAGATTGTTTAATGCCGTCGGTGACCGCCCCTTACCAGAATGGGCGGCGGATATCGATGCCACCAGTTGGGCTCAGGTATTTTTGAAGTATGTTATGTCTCATCCTGCCGGTCTAATTCCGATTCCCGGCACCACAAAACCTCACCATGCAGAAGATAATCTAAACGCTGCGCGCGGTCGTTTGCCCGATGCCGCACTTCGGGTCGAAATGGAGCGCTATATAGATCCACTGCTTTAGTATTAACCTATCAAGGAAAAGGTCTGAGATCTGGAAACTTTAGCACTCGTAGAACAAAGCACTCTAAGCATCTGGTTTCGCGAATCGGGTGCTGCTTTTTTCACTTCTCTAACTTTGCATTCATTAGCGATGGCGGTTGTAGTCGGCATCAACTTTGCCATCGCCCTGCGCTTGCTAGGCTGGATACCGCAATTTCATCTAAATTCAGTTAAAAGTTTTTATCGGGTTCATTGGTTAGGTGTTTATGCTGTCTTCCTCTCTGGAGCAGGTTTATTGCTTGCCTATCCAGCCAAAGCACTTACGAATCCAGTTTTTTATCTCAAATTTATTACTCTGACCATCGGTTTAATACTCGCTGACTGGCTGCAAAGAAAAATTACTGATAGCTCTATCGCGGACTTATCTCCAAAAAAGATAAAGGCCGTCGCTGCAACTTCAATTATGCTTTGGATTATCACCATTACAGCTGGACGATTTCTGGCCTACACCCATAGCGTTTTATTAGCTTCGAGATTTTTTTGATCATGCTAGAAATACTTACAAGAATTGCTGATGAAACGGGCATCTATAGCGCCATGAATTCCCCTTGGGGCTGGCCGACAGCTGAATCAATACATTTTCTAGGGCTGTGTTTGCTGATTGGTACGGTCGGAGTTTTCGATTTGCGTATGCTAGGACTAGGAAAAGGTATTAATTATGCAGACCTACATAAACTGGTGAAGTTCGGTGTAGCAGGTTATTTTCTGAATGTAGTAACAGGTATAATGTTCCTGACCAGCGCTCCCGACCAGTATATCTACAACCCGGCATTTCAAACTAAGATATTATTCATGTTACTTGCGGGTTTAAATATGCTCTTTTTCTATGCCACCACCTCAGGACAAGTCAAAAGCACTAGTGCTCAGGCTATAGTTTCTATTAGAGCTAGGGGCATTGCGGTAGTATCATTGCTAAGTTGGGCCGTAATCATAATCTGTGGGCGATTGATTACTTATTTCAGACCTCCATATCATTGGTGCTTTTGGTGCTAATCTTTGTCATTGCATCTATCAACGCAATCTTGATTTAGTTTTTAAACTAGCAATTCTTGAACTTAAATTAGAGCTACATTAGTCTGACTGCGACTGAAAACATTTGGATTATCTTGTTTAACCTACACACAAAATATCAAATCGGTAGTTTCGAAATACGCATTAACTGGCTCGTCGCGACTTGTGTAGCGATAACCACTGCGACTTTTGCAAATCTTGGGTTGTGGCAGTTAGATCGTGCTGCCGAGAAAGTTGAAACTCAGAGAATATTGGAACTCGAATTAGAACAAAATGCAGGTGCCATAGAGGACATCCCTATAGGCCACATCCATCCGGCTAATCCGGAAATGCGCAATCGTCATGTGCAACTCACTGGTGAATACGTCAACGAGCGAACCATTTTAGTTTTAGCTGAATTTTTCGGTGACCAAATCGGCTATGGGGTAGTAACACCTCTCCGATTGGCAAGTAATAACAGTCTTGTTTTAGTTCATCGCGGCTGGACTACAGGTATGCTGCCACCAGATATGCCGCCGTTGCTGCGGCCGGTAGAAGGCCCCGTTAAGGTAGCGGGCCAGATTTTTGTACCTCCGGAAAATACTAGAGCCTTCGCCAGCAAAATAAATGCAAGCGAATGGCCGCTTCGTGTGCGAAATCTGGAAATAGACATAATTTCAGAAATTATAAACGAGCCGATTTTCCCTTTCGAAGTGCGCCTTACTGCAGATCAGCCAGGCGCCCTAGTGCGTCATTGGCCAGCCGTCAACCCAGACGTAAACCAAAATTTATTCTATGCAGTTCAATGGTTTAGCTTTGGTTTGCTTTTAATTTTTGTTGCTTTGTTATCTTCCAGTAATCTTTGGCAACTATTAAAGGGCCCAGAGCGGGAGTAACTCCTAGTTTTCTTGAATTCTGACCAAAAGCGCGCTTCTTTAAAAGTTATGAATAGATTTCAAGAATTCTGCCGAAAATCTATAAGAGACTGATTTTTACAGCAAAATATATCGAGCAGACGTTCAAATTAGTTATAAAAGGTGCTAGAGTTGGACCGTTTTGCTCGTTAAGTATGACTTAGTAAGAACCCAAGTAAATTCAGCTATGAGGAGTAGTAAAACTATGCGCATGAATTTCGCAAAATCCTTTCTAAACGCCACCGTATACGTAGCCACCTTTTTAAGTTTTAGCGCAATAGCCATTGCTGCATCGGCGCAGTCAACTGAGATTACTTTCCATAAGGATATAGAACCTATTTTGCAACGAAGTTGTCAAAACTGTCACCGAGATGGTGGCGCAGGACCAATGCCACTTGTTTCATACGAGCAAGTTGCCCCTTATGCAGGACTGATCGAGTACAAAACCGGGCTCCGCGATAAAGCCGGGGCAATGCCACCCTGGTATATGGAGAAAGATGTAGGCATCCAAGAATATAAAGACGATCCTTCCTTGAGTGAAGAAGAAATTAGCGCAATCTCTACTTGGGCTCGCAGTGGCACACCCCAGGGTAATATTAGCGATTCTCCAGAGCCCCTAGTTTTTGATGACTCTCTAAAGTGGGGCGCGGGAGAGCCAGATTTAATTGTTAAAACAGAACCTGTAACCAAACTTTCAGGAACTCCAGATTGGTGGGGTGAGATTCCTTCAGTGCCGACTGGATTAACTGAAGACCGCTACGTTAAATCAGTAGAGGTTGTAGAAGTTAACGATGTTGACAACCAGGTTGGAACCGGAAGAGAAACCGTTGGTGGTCGCTATATTTTTCATCACATGATCTGGGCAACTGCACAAATGAATGAAAGTGGGGAGCGAGTGCCAGGGCTATCTATTCCGTGGCCAGTGCATGAGGTCGGGCGAAACGCAGATATCTTCGATGAAGACGCAGGACGCCTTTTAAAGGCAAACTCCTGGATCGTTTCAGATTCCGTTCATCTGCATTCCAATGGCCGCGACACTACAGGTCATTTAGAAATCGGATTCCGCTTTCACGATGAAGACTATGAGCCTAAGTATCAAAGCGCTTTTATCGGGTTAGGAAACGGTGTGGATATCAGTATAGCTGGAAATCAGTCGAACCAAGAACTTCACGCTTATACAGTCCTGGAGCAACATACCAAGATCATTACTTTCGAACCGCACTTGCACGCCCCAGGCGAGCGCATGTGCCTTGAGGCAATCTGGGGATATACCGTCGAGACCCTTTCCTGCGTTGGTTATGACCATAACTGGGTGAGAGGTTATCCTTATGCGGAAAATTCAGCTCCATTACTCCCGAAAGGAACTATTCTGCATATTGTCGGTTATATGAATAATTCGGAAACTAATCCTAATGTTCCTGATCCACGTAACTGGCAGGGTTCAGGAAACCGTTCCGTAACCAATATGTTTATCGATCTAGGCATCCGGGTAACCATGACCGATGATCAATTCCACGAGGCCATGGAAGAGCGAAGACAGGCATTGGACTTAGGACCAAATGACCATGTTATAGGTTGTCCTCTCTGCGGCGCCCCCTTAGTAGCCCCTATTAGCGAAGAGGAAGTCGACAACAATAACGAAGTAGCTAATAACGACTAAAGAATAGTCGTGCAGCAAGCAAGCAGAATATTTAAGCCCAACAGCAGAACCGTGTTTATAGCGTTGCTGCTTGGGCTTATTTTAAACACTATCCCTGTTTCAATTAGTGCACAAACCTATCGAGTGGGTCAACACGTAGAGCCTGCGTTCGAGGGATGGCGCCCTAATNCTGATGGCTCATTCAACATGATGTTCGGNTACATGAATGAAAACTGGGAAGAAGAGCCTAACGTAGCTGTTGGTGAGCATAATTTTTTCGCGCCAGGTGAAGCAGATCGAGGCCAACCGACTCACTTTTTACCTCGTCGTAATCGCTTTACTTTTGAAGTCACTGTTCCCTCAGACTGGGGCGATCGCGAACTAATATGGAGCCTTAATGTAAATGGAATTGAACGCAAAGCATATGCCACATTACGACAGGATTATTTAGTAGATAATATGGTTATCGCCAGCGAAACTGGGTCTCTCGGGGCTGGCACAAGCAGCCCTGAGTCTCGTGCAAATGTGCCGCCTGTTGTAACCGTGCAAGGTGATAATGTTCGCATAGCCCGTGTAGGAGAACCGATACAAATATCTACACACGTCTGGGATGATGGGCTGCCAGAACGCCGCCGCGAATCTACAAACACTTCAGAGGAATTGGACCGACGTATGATGCGCCGCCCTACCCAAGTTACAGTAGGTAAAATTAACGGGCTCTTTCTTTCTTGGAATGTGTATCGTGGGGATGGCAATGTGAATTTCGAGCCACCACTACCCAAACCCTGGGAAGATACACGTGTTTCCGCGAACTCCCCATGGGGTGAGCTGTGGTTGCCACCGGAAGTCCCCGAAGATGGCGTGTACCATGTTACAGCTACATTTGATGAACCAGGTTCTTATGTTTTGTGGGCCAGAGCAGATGATGGTGGACTCTATAACGATGCCTACATTACTGTCCACGTCGAAGAATAAGTTTAGCACTAATTTAAGAAGTAGCCGAACTGCCTTTTCCCATGCCCAACTTTCAAATGGTCGATCTCGCCCTTGAACAACATCATTTATGATTTTAATTTTCTAACGGAAGTGCTTGATCTAAATCAATTGTAAAAGGAGGGTCGTAGCGGGGAGGATCCTGGTTAATGATGATGTCAGTTCGTGGCGTCGGTACATAGCGAATATTCGGATCACCATAGCGTTGCAGTAATAGCGCTTCTTCCTCAGCTTTAATCAAAGACGGTCGTTTTGCCTCAGGACCAAAAGAAAAACTAAAGCTCCCTTTCACCAGGCGATCATTTGTAACCAAAATGGCCCAATCCGCTGTATAATATACTGCGGGCTCTAAAAAAGGTAATCCCCATTCATATGATTCACGCGCGAAAGGCGAATAACGAAAATTGATATTAACCCACTCTCTTTCTTCGTTTCGAAGAGTAAGCTTTACTAACCGTACCGCTTTGGGAAATTGAAGAGTTAAAAATTTGGGGGACGCTTCTAAGATCTCATCGTCCGCAGGATTGGTTTCTGTTTTTGCAACAATTCCTGTAATATCCGCGTGTTGTATCAGACTAGAAGGCACAAAAGGTTGAGCAAATACTGGATAAGCAATTGCTGCACTTAAACTCAACAAAGAAGTTACTATGATGCTTCGGGTCTCCACTAAGGCTCCCTTACTTTCAAATACCTAGAATTAAAACGAATAGAGGATAACACATGGAGCTTTTTTTTTTGAGAAATCACACTCGCTCTAGCAATCTATAAAATGCAGTCATCAGATTTGAAAACAATACTCACTCGATTAGAAAAAAGCGAAGAGAATATTACTGAGTTTAGCGAAGACTGGTCTCAAGGGCGGTCAGCTTACGGAGGTATCGCAACAGCCTTTGCTGTTACTGGAATGCGTAAGCTACTGACCGAACCAAAACCATTGCGTTCACTAATGGTGTCTTTTATTGCCCCTGTGCCAGCAGGAACAGTAAAGGTCGAGGCTCATATTCAACGAGAAGGCAAGAATGTTACACAAATGAACAGCGCAGTAATTTGTGATGGCCAATTATGCCTTCAAGCAATGGGAGCATTTGGCAGCCCTCGAAAAGGAATCCAATTTAACTCAGCTGATAAAAAGCTCGTCCCTTCTCCCCGTGAGTCGGGAGTATCATTTGAGAAACACAAGAAAAGAGTACCCAAATTTCTGCAGTTCTTTGAAGGCGCCTGGGTTGATGGTGGTCTACCCTTTGGGGGGAACCCTTGTAATAAGCTAAATCTATGGATTCGGCATAAATCAGATATGTCGGGGCTACGAACAGAAAAACTTGTTACCATATGCGATATCCCGCCACCTGTAATTCTTTCTTATTTTAAAGAAGCCCCGATTCCGTCCAGTTCCTTAAGCTGGTCATTAGAGTTCGTGGTTCCGCCGGAAAACGTAAAATCAGATTGGTTCTATTTAGCATTTGAAATGGACGCAGGAGCCGAGGGCTACACTCAACAGTCTGGGAAAATATACAATGATGTAGGCCAGCTATGTGCCCTGTCACGCCAGTGTATGGTTTATTTCAGTTGAACTAGCTTTATAATATTTAGTCAGCATAAACGATAACGATCAATATAAAAATGAGACTATTAACTGTTATCCCCATCATATTAATTTTTTTGGTAACCACGAAACCAGGCCTTACACAACACAGTCATGGGATTCTTACGCCTGGTGTGACCTTTCCCCAGGACGACTCTGTACTAATTGAGCCACCCAAGATGGTTACAATGAGCTTTCGCGTAGATGTAAGGTTATTAAAGCTAGCTCTTTACACTGCGGATGAACAATGGATTGACATCGGTTTTAAATATGATCCGAGCCGCATGAATAACAACTTTGTCTTACCGATTCCCTTTGCGCTTCCAACTTCCGAATACTACATTGCAAGATGGTCAGTTACCGATGATATTAGAGGCTTGGTTAATGGCGAGTTCAAATTTTCTTTCGGCCCTGGTGCTATTGCACCGTCAGAAACTATCAGATCTCGAATAAGCAATCTCAAAGAAATATTGCCTGCTACAGGCTCTTACCGCCTAGAAAGTTTACCCAACGACTAACGAAACTTAAAACCTTTATCTGCAAGGAAGCTCTTCATATGAGGGCGTGATTTTTCGGATAGCAATGTGGCGACCTGCTCTGACCAGCTTATACCGTGCCCTCCGCCTGTCCTAGTACGATAGTATTCTCTAATCCTTTCATCGTATTCCTCAATCGCTTCTTTATCGCCATCCTCATTATAAGCTTCTTTTTTGACAATAACTGACAGAGGCAATCTCGGTTTAATCTCAGGGTCCTGATCAGGATACCCCAGACACAAGCCAAAGACTGGATATACGCCTTTTGGCAGATCTAACAAATCTGAAACAGTTCCTGGGTTGTTTCGAATACCTCCGATGTAACATATACCCAAACCAACCGATTCTGCAGCAGTAACAAGACTTTGAGCCATTAGAGCAACATCAACTGTAGCTATAATAAAGTGCTCGGTATAGTCTCCTTCGAACGGCTTATCAAAGTCCACACAGTAATTGCCAGCACGCTTTAAATCAGCGCAAAAAATCATAAACTCCGCTGCTTTAATTATATAAGGCTGATTCCCGGCTAATTCAGCAATTTTTTCACGGACTTCCGAGTTTGTTACACGTATAATAGTAGAGCCTTGTAAAAAACTAGATGTCGCCGCACTTTGGCCCGCATTAAATAGCTCTTCCATGAGTTCCGGCTCGATCGCTTTACCGGTAAACTTTCGAATACTACGATGCGATTTCAGCAAATCGATTACTGAGCTCATAACTATTTCCCTTTTACATATCTTGATCTAAAAGATTAGCAATTGAATTAAATTTACCGGATAAGATTATCGAGAAATACAGGAACAACATCATTAGCCAAATTTGATTCGGCATTAAATAACAAAACCATACCTATATTTGCTCCAGGAACAAAGACCATTTCGCTGCGAAAACCTCTCACTCCGCCACCGTGATGAATAGCTCGGATATCCTTGTAGTCGAATACTCGCCAGCCGATTGCATAGTAAGCTTTTTGCAAACCATCCCACCTGTTGAAATAACTTCCATAAGGAGTGGAAACAACAGGCTCGTGAATACTGTTTAAAAATTCTATTGGCAAAACTTCTGGGAAGGCTCCTAAGTTTGCCCGGACCCACATGGTCATGTCAAAAATACTGGCATTAATTCCCGAAGCGGGAGCAACGGAGTAGTACGCGGGATTAGTAGTCGTAGTGCGCCAACTTCCTCTTACCAGTCGATGAGGAGACACCGAATTATGATCATTTAAATAAGGGTCCATCCCAATTGAAGTAGATACCATACCTAAAGGTTTAAAAATTTCTTCTTCCAAATAGCCCTCATAGCTAGCACTTATAGTTTTTTCTATGACATCAGCTATCAAGGAAAACACCACATTCTGATACCCATAGCATTCACCTGGAGAACAAACTGTAGGAATTTGATGGAATTTTTCTTTTATGCGTTCGTATGCGACCCCATCATCCAACATGTTGGAATAAGAATGTGGCATTAATCCAGTTGAGTGACTAACCAAATGTTTTAATGTAATTTCCTCTGAGGTAGATTTATTGCCAATTCTTATTTGAGGAAATAAATCAGAAACCTTAGTATCCCAACTATGTGGATTATTATCGATCATTAACGCTAAAGCAGTACCAGCAAAAGTTTTTGACATCGATGCAATACGAAAAACTGAATCAGACGTTACTGGGTACTCTTCGTTTAAGTCCTTTTTTCCCCAGGTTTGCAAATACATGATTCCTTCACGAGAAACAATTGCCAATGCAGCGCCTGGCACACCTTTCTGATCAGCTTCAGTTCTTACCCAGTGAATGAATTCACGAAAATCATAATTAAAGTCAGAGTTAAAAGATGTTTCATCGGCATTTATATCGCTATTTATCGCTGCAGTGAGAACTAACAGAGAAAAACAAACTATTATGCTATTTGCTTTTAAACGGGCCATTTTCAAAAAATTAATCTATTTTAAAATTTGATATTTATTGCTTTAAAACCTACCGAATAGAAGTTGGCAGCACTTCAATTAACTAATTTAACTGGATCCAAAATAAATAGGAGCCCAAATTTCGAGCTAAGTTCCTTACTATGTAACAATAATGACCCAGTTCATAGTAAATCGGCCAAACAGGGTCACATTTTAGTTATCGGAAGGCAGAAACTTGTATATACTAGATTCAACACTTTGATGTTTATCAAGAAGGACTCTTAGACTCTCCGAATCACATATCATTAGAGACGGGCCCCACTATCGTTGAGAAATAAGATGTTATAATCAAAATTAATACCGCGAAAAATCCTTCCCAGGCAATAGAGTAGCGCATTGTCAATGCATCTTTTTCTGATCTAATAGCCGGAGTGAGCTTAAACTTATTAATCGCTGCAATAGTAAAAATTCCTATAACAAAAAGCAGTTTTGTCAGCAGAGTAATCCCATAAGCCGTTGTAAATATATCATTAAAAGAATGAAACAATTCAAATAACATTAGCACTCCAGAAACAATAAGAACAACAACAATCGTTATTGCATTGTCTCCAAATTTTTTCATCAATCGATGCACAAGCTCCACATCTTCTACATGAGTTAAACGAAAAAGTGGATAGAGCGATCCGATCCAAGCTGAAAACGCAATAAAATGTAAAGCAATAGCAAGTTTCGAAATAGGACTTAAAACTGATACATGGCCATAAAACCGAAAACTAAAAACGATCAACAGAAATGCAAGCAAGTTGATTGTATTGAGCAATCTATAAAAATCCTGAGTTGGTGGTCGGACCATCATACTGATACGGCGAAAATAAAAAAGACCAGATAAAAATACCAATATAAATCCAGCTAACCTGAAAAAGGTCGTATCGCCAAGTTGGGTATCTAGAAAAACTAAAACCATGCTCCAATTAAACATGCCGGTAATGCCAGCACCCATTACCATTCCGACCTGTAATAGAAAATTAAGCAAAACACCCTGGAAGCCTAAGAAGGCTCCTACTGTTATATACTGGATATTACTAAGAGCAGTGCGGCGACTCCCGTCATTGTATAGTGACAGACAGAGGCTGCCACCAACAATGCTGGCAGCTCCGAAGTACATTAAAATCTTACATGCGAGACTTAAAATTTCCCATATATTCGGGACTACTGACATCAGATATTAAAACGCTAGAAGAGAAGTATTTATCAATCGCCCGTGACATTAGGATCAACAGTAAAACTAAAAGCATTAGTTACTGTGTGACCATCCGCGCCAATTGCAGCCCATTCAACAGTAAATTTTCCTGGATGCATATTTGGAGTCTCTACACGGTAGTTAGAAGTCGGGTCTATTTGCACTTGGAAACTAGTGGGCATTTCATGATCCGGCGCTTTCAAATCAAGCTTAATAAGTCTTACCGGGCCATTAAATACAAGGTCGATATGGCTTGGTGCCACTTTGATAGTTATGCCATCACCCGGTGTCGACTCTTTTAACGCAGTATGAGCCTGCACAAGCATAACCGAAGAAAAAATCAACATGCAGGAACATGCTTTAATCATTTTTGTTAGATTCATTATTTCACCTCTATACAATGGCAAAAGATTCAGCGAAAAGAACTAAATTCTGAGCCCGGTAATTATCTCAGCTTTCCAAAACCCATGCCTGTAGTTTTTAATTTTTGGCGGAAAATTAACGCTGCCTGCGACAATATGTCGCAATCATTTGCCCTTTTTTTGCCAGACATGTGTTTGAGGGGAAAGGTTTATTTCATCGATTACTGTTCCCGGGCGCGCCTTTAAGATACTCAAAAGTAAGTCTGCCACATCATCTGGCTCAATTGCGTTATTTGTCCCTGAGCCTGGCTCAAAATGCAAATCATCAAAAAAAGGTGTGCGTACCGCACCAGGATTAAGAATCGAAATACGAACTTGAGACCTTGAACACTCATCTCTAAGTGCTTGAGCAAAACCTCTTATCGCAAATTTGCTTGCGCAGTAAATGCTACCTTGTCTCGCGCCAGTGAGAGCAGCTTCCGATCCCGTAAAAATAATATCTACTAAACTTTGCTGTTTTTTTAATCTCGGAAGGAATGCTTTAGTAACAATCGCATGACATAAAAAATTGGTCTCCATCACTAATCGCATGTCTGCGACTGATAACTGTTCAAGAAACGCCATCCTGCCAATACCGGCGTTATTTACTAATCCTCTAATGGGTTGAGAAATACTCCTTAAGATTTCCGCAATTGCACCAGGCAATTCATCGATAAGAGATAAGTCAATCTCGATCTTAGAGAAATTTTGGTGGGTGATAATAGAATTACTATAACTTTCCGCTAAACCGAGTACAGAATACCCTTTTGCTAAAAGTTTCGCTGCGATAGCTTGCCCAATTCCAGATGAAGCGCCACTGAGGACGATTAATCCTTTAGGATTATCAGACATTCAGTTACTCCCTNANCTCTTAATTTTCAGCACATCGATAATATTGCTCTGAATNAATATAGTTCAACAATAGCTGCTCTAATCTTTCTAGGCTTCGATCTTCTTCATTCATTAGAGTAACTATACCATCTACCGATTTAGTAGAACGAGCATAAAGATCTACATCAGGATATAATTTGACTATGTTCTTGTAATACCCAACTGGCATTCTAAACTCACCCATACTCACAGTATGGATCTCATGAACATTAAGCGAACCAAAAACCTTATCAAAAATAATACGATAATTGTCAATCAGCTTAGGATGCCAAATGATTGGCTCAAAGCGGATTGCTATAGACCAGCCAGCTTGCTGAAGCTTCTGCAGTGCTTCAATGCGTTTATAAATAGGGGGCACCTTATGCTCATATTGTTTACTCGTTTCGTGGGCGGTAAAGCTCATGGCAATTACGCAATTAACGAATGACTCATGGCTTAAAATGCCACGAATTTGTGTGCTCTTAGTTCTAAGTTCCAACGTAGCGTCTANATTCTTTTTAAACACTGGCAAAAAATGNTCGCAAAATTTACTAATAGGNTCCAAAGCCAAGCTNTCGCAATCATAACCACTNTAATAAATTGTTGGCTCAAGGGCTCTACTTACGGTTTTTTCTATCTCAAAAGAAAAATCTTCGTAGTTTACAAACAAAACATAATTAGCCGATCGATACATACCTTGTAAAAAGCAATAACGGCAATCGTAAATGCAATTCAGCATATGAGAGAAATAAAAACCCTTTCCGCTTTCAAAGCCATAACCTGCGGGGGCAGGCAGAATCAAATTTCCATATTTATTAGCTAAAATCAGCGCAGGAAATTTTTTTTGAAGCCTAAAGTTCTGGGCATTGCGATTAAAAACCTCACCATAGCGACCACATTTAATCTGAGGAACTGCCGGGAATCGCTGGAGAATTTCTGTGACTCTGGGATGTGTATATACTTCTTCTTCTATATAGATTGCAGAAAACACNGGCTGCCTCCTATAATTTTATTAACTCGTAGTTGAGCTTTTCTATAAGTTCTTTCGCTGAATTAAATTTGTTAGAAACAATTTTTTCAAAGCTCGCTCGTCTTCTTAGCGCCCTAAAGCGCCTATTTAGCCTCTTCAATTGGTATTTTTGCGCAACGGTAAAACGATATTCTTCAAATAAATCAGTGACTATAACGTCTACCTGATTAAGAGTATTAAAATCTCTAACAAGCTTTTGCATATAACTACAGCACTGTTCAATAAGGTCTAGCCTTTCACTAATAATAGATAAAACTTGATTATTAGTAATTTTTTTAATCGATTGAATTTTGTTGTCTGAGATAATTTTCATGCATTGCACAAACTCTAATGAAGAATACTTAATTGCTGCATCCCAAAAGCCAGCAGCCTCCATTTCATAAGCAATGTCCTGCGGATACTCTANCTCCGGCTCATCAACTGTCATCACTTCANTGNTTGGGATATTTGAAAAAATNANAGCTGGNAAANAATATCTTCCATGTNGAGNGNAAACAATTTTATTNGCNACAAAACAACTTCCAATTTCTGCCGTCTGGTGGCCTGCTATTCCAACATTTAACCACCCACGCAACTCAATGGATTGCGAATCCAAGTTCCCTAAATATTCGGTAGCTGCTCTAGCATTTTCATAACCCATGCCACTAATGACGACCTGCATACCTGAAGCATTCCGATAAATTTGATACCTATCAGACTCGACTAATCGCAATGAGAAATAATCTAAAAGCTTTTCCGCCTCTAATTTATGGGCAATAACCAGATTAATATTAGGAAATGTTTTCATTAATTAAAGATGCTCGCTTAGCAATCTACTAATACTTCTCTTTAAATTTCTATTGTTTCTCTTGCTCGCCCCATCAATCAAAATCTGGCATTTCTGAATAAGTACTTTCCTGGCGGAATTGATCTGCGTTGCACTAAGCTCTCCGCTTCTAATAATTTTATTCAATGCTATTACACGAAACCTATCCATGCCCCAGTATTGTTTTGAAAGTTGATCTTGATGCCCCCCGTACTTTCGCAATAACTTTTCATTAACATAAAGTACTGAATATTTACTACATATACGCAACCACAGATCATAATCTTCGCAGGCAGGCAACGATTCATCGAACAATCCAAGAGTATCAAAAATATCTCTGTGCACGACAGCAGCAGATGGCGAAATGAGACAAATTGACAAGCATTTTTCAAAGATATCGCCACCAAACTTTCTATGTTTATTCATAGAGTTAACGCGAACACCGTTTCTAATCCAGATTTCGTCACTATGAATGATCTTATGCCCCGGCTGCTTCTCTAGCGCCGCAAATTGCCTTTCAAGTTTATCTGGCAACCACTCGTCGTCGGAATCTAGGAACGCAAGCCAGTTTGTGGCGGACTGGCGAATTCCGACGTTTCTCGCTTTACTGACTCCTTGATTCCGTCGCTTAATAAAAGTTACTTTAGGGTAAGACGCTCTGACTAAGCTCTCAGTTGAGTCAGTTGACCCATCATCGACCACAACAACTTCTGCTACGGGATGAGTCTGTGCAATTACCGAATCGAGAGCGCGAGCAAGACTCTGTTCTCGATTATAAGTCGGGATAATTACAGTGACATTTTCCACGCTTTTCTACATATTTCTTTTAAAATAAAATGGGAACCGAAGTTCCCATTTTATTCAATCTCAATCGGGGTTACCTATATTTTGCCAATTCCTTGCGCGCTATTACTCTACGATGAACCTCATCAGGCCCATCTGCTAGACGCAGTGTGCGTTGACTGGTCCAAAGTGCTGCCAAAGGAAGGTCCTGCGAAACTCCTGCAGCCCCATGCATTTGAATTGCGCGATCAATCACTCTCAGGGCCATATTGGGCACCGCCACTTTAATTTGCGAAATAGCGTCCCGCGCAGCTTTATTGCCAATACTATCCATTAACCATGCAGCTTTATACACCAATAAACGACACATTTCGATCTCGATACGACTATCAGCAATAACATCATAATTACCCCCCAATTCAGCCAAGGGCTTACCAAAAGCTTCCCGACTTACCGCACGCTTGCACATCAAATCTAGGGCCTTTTCTGCCGCACCTATAGAGCGCATACAGTGATGAATGCGCCCAGGACCCAAACGGCCTTGCGAAATCTCAAAACCTCTGCCACGACCTAGAATAATGTTTCTTTCGGGGACGCGGACATTGTGAAATTTAATATGCATATGACCATGGGGTGAATCATCTTTGCCAAACACAGTCATCGGTCTTACCACTTCTACACCAGGCGTATTCATCGGAACAAGGATTTGAGATTGCCGATTATGTTTTGGTGCATCCGGGTCAGTGACAACCATGCAAATCATAATTTTACAGCGGGCGTCGCCAGCACCGGAGATATAAAATTTTTCGCCACTGATAACCCATTCATCACCTTCCAAAACGGCAAGAGTAGAAATATTAGTTGCGTCACTGGATGCTACCCCAGGCTCTGTCATGGCGAAAGCAGAACGAATTTCACCGGACAGGAGCGGCTCTAACCATTGTTGTTTCTGCTCATCCGAACCATAACGCTCTAATACCTCCATGTTCCCAGTATCAGGGGCACTGCAGTTGAAAGCTTCCGATGCGAGGCGGCTTCGCCCCATAATTTCAGCTAAGTGCGCATATTCTAGATTTGAAATTCCTGCACCTCCTTGACTTTCTGGTAAGAAAAAATTCCACAAACCTAAAGCTCTCGCCTCTTCTTTTAAGCTATCCAATATCTCATTTTGTCGCGATGTATGTGACCAACGATCGTCGACCGCCACCTCGGCATGATATTCCGCTTCAACTGGCTCTACATTTTCTTCTACAAATGTACGTATCTTCTCCTTCACTTCAACCAGTTTTTCTGATAATCCCAAATCCATGATTTAAACCTCTACTTATTTCAATTTCCACTAACCCGCGATTGTGCCACCACCATCTATAACAATGGTTTGACCTGTGGTAAAACTTCCTGCATCTGATGCCAGCAAAACTACAGCACCGGCAATTTCATCGGGCTCTCCAATTCGCCTTAGAGGATACTTNCTAACCGTNGCCTCATAAATTTCNGGGTTCTCCCAAAGAGCACGAGCGAAATCTGTGCGCACCAAACCGGGAGCAATGCAATTAACGCGAATATTTTTTGGACCCCATTCTACNGCCAAGTTCCGTGCAATTTGCATATCTGCAGCTTTCGAAATTGCATAAGCTCCNAGAGCATCACTTCCTTTTAACCCACCAATTGAAGAAATAATTATTACTGACCCACCTCCATTCTCGGCCATAGAAGGCAATATTAGTTGACAAAGACGGTGCACACTGCCGATATTGGCATGCATTATTTTGTCAAAAGCAGAATCAGGTATCTCTTGAGAAGGCCCAAAATATGGGTTAATCGCTGCATTGCAAACAAGGACACTAATTCTTCCTAAACGCTGCTCTGTTTCAGCAACGAGATCTTGCAGTTGTTCTTTATGATTGATATTACATGCAACAGCGATCGCTGTTCCATCNCCACTATTAATCTGCTCCGCAACCTCTTCGCAAAGTTCCTGGTTACGACTAGAAATAACGACCTTTGCCCCTAACTCCGCCATACGCACCGCTATTGCTTTGCCAATACCTTTGCTCGAACCTGTTATCAAAGCAACTTTACCTTCCAAACTAAATAAATTCATTCTCACTCCATCTCGAGCCTGTGCTTAAAGTACTTATAAAGACCTTGTATTGAAATTAAAATATAGAGAAAACGGAGCGTTAAACTAGCAAGCGCTAAAGTTAAGAACAAGGCCAGATTGGCATTTAGATTAAACCTCTAGCCCATCATCCAATCCCGCTTCCCTTTAGAGATACTGGTACCGCCATCGACAGGGATTATTGTTCCGTTGGTATAAGCCCCAGCGCACGATGCTAGATAAGCCACAATGCCTATAATTTCGGCAGGTCTACCAATACGGCCCAGCGGGCAATCGTCTTTAATATCTTGTAGGTAGTGTTCAAAAACAAAATCCGTCATTTTGGATTCAAAAAAACCCGGCGCAATAGCATTAACTGTAATATTTTTCGGTGCCAGCTCTACAGCCAAAGCTTTGGTTAATTGGTGCAGCCCCGCTTTACTAGCAANGTAGGCANACGTACCTACCCGAGAGACAATGGGAATGTGAATTCCATCCATCGATCCAATATTGATGATTCGCGCGGGATCAGATTCATTAGCTGAAATCGATAGTAGAGGAACACAATCTCTGCTCAGCGAAAACACTGCATTAAGATTTATATCTACAACTTTTGCAAACCCCTCGTCAGGGTAATTTTTTAAAGGCGATCCCCAGTTTGCCCCAGCGTTATTTATTAGTATCGATAATGAACCAAATTTTTCAGACACAAACTCTAACAAGCGTTTCCTATCTTCAGCATTTGTCATGTCTGCAGCGTGGGCATACGCTTCCCCATGACAGACTAATTCATTTAGAGCCTCCTCACATTTACCCTGCCGTCTCGAAGCAATAATGACTCGTACTCCGTTATCTAATAGACCCTTTGCCATCATTAGACCTAATCCGCTGGAGCCGCCAGTGATCAGCGCTGTTTTCCCTTCTAATGAAAACAGATTTGCTATTTTAAAAGCCCCGACCTCTGTTCCACTCATAGAGTTTCATCCGAAATCCTTACTAGCTGCTTACCAAAATTCTTCCCATTCAACATTCCACGAAAAAGTCCGGGCGCATTTTCTATTCCCTCACCAATACTTTCGCGATATTTTAAGCAACCCTGTTTAACCCACTGCCCAAGCTGGCTGGTGGCCTCTTCGTAGCGATCAATCCATTCAAAAACAACAAAAAAACGGTGNTCAGGCACTTCATCTAATTGCTTCAGAATATGAAATGGAGTTTCTGCTTTAGTAATATCTTCATCGTTGTAATTAGAAATATAACCACAGATTGGCACTCTTGCCCCAGAATTGAGCAGTGGCACGACTGCTTTAGTTACAGNCCCACCGACATTTTCGAAGTAAATATCGACCCCTTCAGGACACGCAATTCTTAATTCTTCCCCCAGATTACCCGCCTTATAGTCAATGCAATCATCAAAACCTAGCTCTTCCGTAACATAACGGCATTTATCGGTCCCTCCAGCAATCCCTACTGCTCGAAGTCCAAGAATTTTTGCAATTTGCCCAACTGCCGATCCTACAGCCCCGGAAGCTGCCGCAACTACTAGGGTTTCGCCTGCCTTTGGTTTTCCAACCTCTATCAGCCCGAAAAATGCAGTTCTACCTGGCATTCCTACTACACCTAGGTGCGCAGCCAGGTCTCCGTTATCGAGGTTAATTTTCATCAATCGCTCTTCATCATCGTTGCAGACTATGTAGGACTGCCAACCTTTATGAACTGCAACATGATCACCGACGGTAAATTTTTCTGAATTTGATTTAACAACAATGCCTGAGGACTCTCCTGTCATGACATCCCCTATTTGCATNGGCGCTACATAGGATTTCACATCATTCATTCGTCCCCGCATATAGGGGTCAAGAGAAAGCCAGCACACTTTTACCAGAATCTGATTTTTCTTCAGTTCTGGTACATCGTCTTCTACTAGCCGGAAACATTCATCATCAGGCTCACCTACAGGCCTCTTTACAAAAATCATATGCTTGTTCTTCATTCTTTACCTCACCCTTTAGTCAAACCGGCGCAGCAGTCTATCGCACTTTTTAAGCTGCGGACAGGCCGTCAAAGAAAGTAAACATTGCTTCTTTATTATCAAAACCTCTGAAGCCAGAGACACTTAAAAGTNCTTAANAATTTAGTAGCATCTCTAATTCACAGGCACTCATATTAAATGAATACTTTTAGGCAAAGAATCACAAGACTTTATTTGCTGCCAGATAATAGAGTCTTGTTACAACAATTTGAAAAAATATTAACTATCCCTAAATCACAGTGAAAATATTGAATTCACCACTCTGCCAATATTTCCTATCAGGAAGATAGAATAAAACTGAATGACAACCTTATTGCTGACGTTTATTGAGTAGGACTTGAGCTTCCAGTAATCGTTCGATCTCGGCTGAAGAGAAACCAAAATCTGTAAGAATTTCATAAGTATCTGCACCAAATTTGGGGGGTAAATGGCGAATCGCCCCAGGGGTTCTAGACAGCTTGATGGGGGAACCACACATTTTATACCACCCTTTTTCAACGCTCATGCCCCGATGGTTAGTATGTGGATGATCCATTACTTGCTGAGTATTGTGGATCGGTCCTACCGATAATCCAGCCCTTGCTAAGCTATCGCAAATCTCATGACCATCTACTTTCATTAAAGCTGACTCCAGCTCCGTTTTTAAATCATCACGATTCGTTACTCGATCCAGATTAGTCGAAAAGCGCAAATCTTCAATCATATCCGGCCTGTCTAATTCCCGACAAAGTTTAGCCCAGGCACGGTTATTACCGGCACCGATAAAAATATCGACGGTTCTAGTGCGAAAAGTATCATATGGGCTAATATTTGGATGCGAATTACCGGTGGGGCCTGGAATCTTCCCGGAATAATTGTAATTAGGAATATGTGGGTGCATTAAAGAGACAGCACAGTCATAAAGTGTCATATCCAAGTATTGACCTTCACCCGATTTTTCACGCTCCGCCATAGCTAGTAAGATAGCAATGGCAGAATACAGTCCTGTACCCATGTCAACCGCAGCTAGTCCTAATCGCGTTGGCGGGCTGCTTTCTTGCCCATTTACACTAAACCATCCAGCCATAGCCTGNACAATAGCATCATATCCGGGAAAGCCTCCCCAAGGCCCGTCACTGCCAAAGCCACTAATACGGCAATGTATAAGCTTGGGGAATTTTCCTTTTAGCNCTGCNTCATAACCAAGACCCCATTTTTCCATTGTGCCTGGTTTGTAATTCTCTAAAAGTACATCCGCGTCTTGCAGAAGNCGTAATAGCACNNTCCTACCTTCTTCTTTAGCCAGATCCAAACCCATAGAACGTTTATTTCGGTTAACCCCAATAAAATAAGCCGAGTCATTTTCATAGAAAGGGGGACCCCAATCACGCGTCTCATCTCCACGCGGCGGTTCAATTTTTATGACTTCTGCACCATGGTCTCCCAATATCTGGCTGCAATAAGGTCCTCCTAGCACACGGGAAAGATCAATGACCAGCGAACCTGAAAGCGCACTCTTATTTGATGTAAAATCCATTTTCCTTCCTTAGTTAGGGCTTAGCTATTCATCAACTATCATTTAAACGAATGGGATAAAGAGAATAAAGGGAAGCAGAATCTCGATCAAGCTATAAAGAAAGAAAGCAAATCCATCTCTGACTCTCAGTTAAAATGATGAATTAATCTTGATCCAGTTGAAGCAATCACACTAACGCTTTAACCTTACTCCATATGACTGGGAAAGTACTAATAGAACATATATTTGTAATTTCGGTTTATCGAGAGTATTCGTTAGAATGAAATAGAGTTGTTAAATTTTTNGGGGCGGCTNCCTTTTAGTGATTTNACCCCTGATCTNCGACACGATATTGAAACTAANAATGNATAGAGGNTTACAGCTTGCAAAACTGGCACACAGAACTAAAACGCTTGTTAATTCTTTTAAGTACCGGAATCTTAGTAGGCTATTTTTTCGGTCAGACCCTCCTATTCGGCCTTCTTACGCTAGGCATGTATTCAGCCTTTAACATCTACCAACTTCGCAGACTCTATCAATGGCTTGCCCAAAACCCTTCCGAAAGTGACTCAGGGCCGCTGGGAAATATAGGCCTTTGGGGAGGTGTCTTCAGTGACATCTATCGCCTACAGAAACAAGAAAGAAAAACCAGCGCCTACTTAGAAAGTGTCATTAATAAGGCTCAAGAATCATCTGCAGCTCTCGAAATNGCTGTAATTATGNTAGATGCNCAAAANAATTTGGACTGGTGGAATCGTACTAGCGAATCACTGTTAGGACTTCAATATCCTAAAGACAAAAACCNGCCCGTAACCANCTTGATAAGAGACNCTCGTTTCGNAGAATACTTTGACAACCNCAATTACGACGAGCCTTTNAAAATTAATGCGCCTGNCGAAAGCACTAAAATCCTCGAGTTCCAAATAGCGTTATTTNGGGAGAACGAGCGCCTTATNATAGNAAGGGATATAACACAATTACATCGGCTCGAATTAATGCGCAAAGATTTCGTAGGGAACGTTTCTCATGAATTGGGAACCCCTATCACCGTAATTAAAGGCTATTTAGAAGCGATTATGGAGAATATGGATGTCCTGGATAAAAAATGGCAAAAACCATTGCAACAAATGCATCAACAATCCCTAAGAATGGAAAATATTGTACGCGATTTGCTATTACTTTCATCTCTAGAAACCAAAACTCTGCCGAAACAGCAAGAGACAGCAAACCTTNCCGAACTCCTTTTGGAGATTAAAAACAATACTGAGCAAATATTCATTCAGAAGAAGCACGAGTACATCATTGATTGTCAACAAGACACTCTCATTATTGGCGACAGACGGGAACTTTACAGCGCTTTATCGAACCTTATGTCAAACGCCGCAAAATATACGCCAGCCAAAGGCACCATACTTATCAAGAGCCAGTTCGATACTGATTGCTTTAACATAGCAATAATTGATAATGGTATGGGGATCGAATCCACCCATATTCCCCGCCTTACCGAACGATTTTATCGTGTTGATGTTAGCCGCTCCTCAGAAACAGGTGGGACAGGATTGGGACTAGCGATTGTCAAACATATTTTGAATAGACATAATGGAGAACTAGAAATACAGAGTAAGATAGGGAAAGGCAGTACTTTCGTCTGCAAACTTTCTATGGACCGAATAAAAAAATCAGAAAGCAAGACTTATAATACCGAAGCGAAAGAGTAAAAGGGAAGCCGTTTGAGAATCTAAGCTCCTATGTCAGTACCTCATGTTATTAATTAATCTTAATCAAAGGTTTTTTTGTAGCATACATCCTTATCTATAACCGGAGACAGAGCTTACTCGGAAATATTTTTAGCTTAATCGCCTATTTTTTTCAAAGCCTTAAATCCCATAACAAATTAAGGGCACGACTTATGCTGAGAGTATCTACTACCAATCATGCAATATTGAGGAGTAGTGTTTGAAGTAATGCTTATGGATAGTCAATGCTTTTCCCAGTGCCCAGAAGCATCCCTACCTTACAATAAGTTATATTACAGTAACTATGAAAATCTAAAGACTTCCATTAAGATGATAATATTCACAGTGTGGTACGAGAAACAGATTATTGACTAGAAGGGCCCAAACACCAGCCTAAACAAGTCCGATCACTATCAAATTCTCTAATCCTACTTAGTTGACATACATTAGCTCCACTGCCGAAAAGAACGGTTTCAATAATAGAACAATGTAAATTCTGGTTTTCGAATTAGGCATCATGGGAAAAGAAAAAAAGCCAACGTTAAAAGTAGTTTCCGCCAACCAATCCTTAAAGGAAAACTGGGCGGATTCTTTACCTAAAGCCCATAGCCAGCCCCAAAAACTTGATCTTGACAACTATCAACTTTATGAAAATCGCGAGCTATCTCATCTAAAATTTAATTTGCGAGTTTTAGAGCAAGCCAAGAATACCACACATCCACTACTAGAACGCTTGATATTCCTGCTTATCTTTAGCTCAAACTTAGATGAATTTTTTGAAATACGTGTCTCTGGGTTGAAGAAAGAGCTTGACTTCGGTCGCCAACGACCAGGTCCTGATGGTAAGTATCCTGATCAAGTGCTTAAAAGTATCTATCAGCAAGTTCGTGAAGCTGTAGGTGAACAATATCGCATTCTTAATGAAAGCCTCTTTCCTGAATTAGCAAAAGAGAACATACATTTCTTGGCAAGACAAAGTTGGAATAAAGACTTAATCGAATGGACTAAGAAATATTTCCACGACGAAATCCTCCCAGTAATCAGTCCACTTGGTCTCGACCCCGCACACCCTTTCCCTCGTTTAGTAAATAAAAGTCTAAATTTCATCCTTTCTCTAGAAGGGAAAGACGCATTTGGTCGAGAGAGCGGCTTAGCAATCGTGCCTGCTCCAAGGTCTTTACCGCGCATAATCGCAATTCCTTCGGAGATTACTCCAGAAGGAAACAATTTTATTTTCCTTTCCTCTATTATTCACGCCTACGTCGATGAATTTTTCCCAGGCATGACAGTAAATGAATGTCATCAGTTTCGCGTAACCCGAAATTCAGACCTGGAAATGACCAATGTTGAAGTGGAAGACGTCGCGAGCGCCTTACAGGGCGAACTACATAGTCGACGATTTGGAGCCGCTACTAAACTAGAGGTAGGCATTGACTGTCCTGAGAAACTGACACAATTCCTGCTCGAACGATTTAATCTTACAAAGGAAGAATTATTTATTCTGGACGGCCCTGTAAATCTACAACGTTTAATGGCCCTAACCGATATGGTTGATCGCCCCGATTTACGCTTTGCAAAATTCTCGCCTGGCTTACCGAAGGCTCTAGAAATAGGAGGCGACATTTTCGCAATCGTTGAAAAAGAAGACCAACTATTATTACACCCTTTCGAATCCTTTCTTCCAATAATTGACTGGCTAAAACAAGCAGCAAAAGACCCTACGGTGCTATCTATAAAACAGACACTTTACCGCACTAATGAGTCATCTGAGTTGGTTGAGGCTTTGGCTGAAGCTGCAAGGAATGGAAAGGAGGTTACGGTTGTCATTGAGTTACGCGCCCGCTTCGACGAAGAAGAGAATATTAATTTCGCCAGCATACTGCAAGAAGCCGGGGCAGTTGTGGTGTATGGGGTATTGGGCTACAAAACCCACGCGAAAATGCTTTTATTTGTGCGCCGCGTCGGCAAAAAACTTAAACGTTATGCTCACTTAGGTACTGGCAACTACCATCGAAAAAACTCCTTAATTTACACTGATTATAGCTTACTAACTGCAGATAAAACTGTATGCACAGATGTCCACAAAGTGTTTCAACAAATTACAGGTATGGGTAAAAAGATTCATCCAAAGCTACTTATCCATGCTCCATTTAATTTACGCAAATCCATAATTAAGATGATTGATGCAGAAAAAGAGGCAGCTTTAAAAGGAAAACCTGCGCGAATCCTAGCTAAAATCAATGGATTAACCGATGCCGCTGTAATTAAAGCTTTATATGAAGCGTCCGGAACGGGAGTGAAGATTGATCTAATCGTGCGCGGTATTTGCTGTCTTAAACCAGGAATCCCCCATATAAGTGAAAATATCAAGGTAATCTCAGTTGTCGGAAGATTTTTAGAACATTCCAGAGTGTATTATTTCCTCAACAATCCAAATCAGGTTTATTGCTCCAGTGCCGACTGGATGGAAAGAAATTTATCTAACCGCATAGAGGTATGCTTTCCGATTCTGAAAAAAAAATGGGCTAATAGAATACTGCGGGAAATGGAAATGTACTTGGAAGACGAAGTGCAAAGCTGGGAACTAAAAGAAGAGGGTTCCTATGTGGAGCGGCGTTCAGATGCAGACGAATCGACGAGTGTCCAAATGCTACTCTTAAAGAAATTAGGGCAGGCATAATATTAGTGCTTAGCAAAGCTTACTTCTGGAAGATCACTATATGTCATACACTTTAATGTCTTTTCATTTTTAACCATAAAATCGAGCATTCCTTCACGCAAAGCAGTAGCGCTGAAATTAATAGTACTAACCTCGTAAGTTTCCATAAGGCCTGCAAGGATGCACCACCCTGGTAACAAGAGATCTCTTCGAGCCTCGTTAAGGCCAGCGATCGATTGTCCCGTAGCAATCACATTAGCCAATCTTTCCTTAAGCGCATATATTGCTTCTTTTTTGATTTGACGAGCGCCATAACCCTGTTCTTCACAAATATAGGAAAGCATTTTTACAGTACCAGACGAAGCATAGGCTTCCAGCCAACCAGCTCTTTTTACTCCTGGAGCCAATGAAGCGAAGACATTCTTTGCTTGCTCTGAGCCAAGATCCATTTGTTGCAGCAATTGCGATTGGCTAAAACCAGAATCAGAAAAGAATAGATCGCGCCAAGCAACACTGCCTATAGAATAGCTCTCTGTAATCAAACGGTCCTGACCTTTTCCTAAAACGACTTCAGTACTACCCCCACCAATATCGACAATCAGTCGTGTCACATCAGAAACTGGTAAAGCCGAAATCACACCGGCATAAATTAGCACCGCTTCTTGCACGCCCGAAATAATGGCAATGTCTATTCCAAGAGTTTTCGCAGCTTGAATAAATTCGTCAGCGTTACTCGCCACGCGAAATGTATTTGTGCCAAGTGCCCAATATTTTTGCAACGGGTACTGACGCATCAATAGCTTGAATTGATGCAGGCAAGCCAATCCTCGTTGGTAAGCCCTAGGAGATATTTTCCCAGTTGATTTTACGTTTTCACCTAGCTGAACTTTATCACTTAATCGCTCAATGATCCGAACACGACCTTTTTCCCATTCACCAATTAACAAATGGAAACTGTTCGACCCCAAATCGATGCATGCATACATAAAACACTGGCCAGTCAGCTTTTCTCAAACGGCAGTAAGAGTAATATCTATAGCTTTTATAATGCCTATCTAAGATATCGACACTGGCTCTTGATAATATAGAGGGTTTATCGAGTTTCAGTCTAAAGCATAGATTGCTGGTAATTTTCTATTCCTAGCCTTTCTATCAGTGAAAGCTGTGTCTCCAGCCAATCGACGTGCTCTTCTTCACTGTCCAAGATTGAAGATAACAAATTGCGACTTACATAATCACCAACGGACTCACAAAAAGCTATACCTTGTTTCAGGTCTGGACAAGCTTGATGCTCAAGCTTCAGATCGCATTCCAGCATCTCTTTGACATTCTCACCAATGAGTAATTTGCCGAGATCCTGCATATTAGGCAAGCCTTCAAGAAATAATATGCGTTTAGTCAGCTCATCGGCGTGCTTCATTTCGTCAATAGATTCCTGATACTCTTTTTGAGCCAGCTTCTTCAACCCCCAATCTTCGAACATGCGGGAATGCAGAAAGTATTGATTAATGGCAATCAGCTCATTGCCTAATGCTACGTTTAGATGTTGGATTACCTGAGGATCANTTGCTTGCATTACTTATTCCTTCAAAGAGCCTAGTGGCTTAAGGTGTAAAAGAATCCCCTTTTAATACCTAGCTGTCAAGAAATAAATTACATAAGTTATTGATTTTAAAGTAATAAAAATGACAATCAATCTTATTATGATTTACGCGCTGAAGATTAACGCATTAGAGAGACTCCTACGCACAAACAATGAAAGTTTTTAAAAACTAAGCAGTATTACCGCAACCGGGTGACTTGCTGAACTCTTTAACGATCGTCTGCGCCAACTTATCACACTTGCCGCATTGGCTAGCGACTCCTGTTTGAGCCTGAACAGAAGGAAAATCACTTACACCTCCNCGNCAAATATCGCGAATCTGATGATCTGTAACTTGTCGACAAATACAAACGTACATAGGATTCTCTATTAATCAGCAAACTTTAGATCTAAATGAGAATGATTGTCAATAGTATTTTTATCTGTTATATGTGTCGTTAGGTAGAATCTCTTCTGAGCTTAATGCAGAATATCTAAGGCCTTGCTATATATCTAGTAAATACATAAAGTTATCAATATTACCTAAGGTCAAAAGTTTCATAACAGCGTAGATACTATAATCAATAATGATTCGAGATAAGGGAACAATAATGTTTAATATTTCATTGAGAAATTTAGTTGTCAAAACCACCCTAGTTATTGCTTTTGGATTAACTAATAACTTTGTAGTTGCCGATGGTGAAATCGGAGATCATGTTAACAACCTACAAGGCCATTTAGCCATCTATGAAGAAGAAGTAAACTGGCTAATAGGTAAGGTTAATGAAATGGTAATCACATATGATACTCAAGGCTCTGATGCCGCCGGCACAGATGCTCTAATTGACCATTGGGAAGCGGTAGATTTTCATGCAGCAATTGAAGTTAATTTCATCCAAATATATGCCTCCATCTGGCAAGGGCTTTATGGTGTCAAAACTAGTATAGATAGCCAAACCGCGATAACAGATGTANTTAAAGAGCAAGGGGGTCTTGAAAAAGCACTATGGCAAGCACTAGGAGCCGTAAAACTTGCGGCGAAATATCAACAAGATGGCCTTATCGACTCCGAATCAATAACAGATTTGGGTATTTTATCGCCGACAGAAACTGTAGATGAAATAAAGTCTTCGCTAGATCGTTCTGTTGCTAAATTTGCAGAACGGCTTCCAAATGAGGCGGTCGATATTGTTTTAAACGCCTATCTTGAACTTTTTGAAGGGCTAGAGGGTGACCTGATAACACAAGACCCTGACTTAGTTGAGGACCTAGAAAAAGATTTCAATGTAACGCTCCCACAAGCTATACAGTCCAATTCTTCATTAGAGCAAATTAGGTCAGTAGTTGAGACAATGAAAGCAAAGCTAGACCTTTCCAGAAATATTCTCGCAGCGATTGAGAAAAACCGAAGGGACGTTTTCTAAGTGCTTAGACGAGATATTACGAAATTTTTAGTTGCCGGAAGCATTTCGCCTTGGCCAGCACTTGTTAAGGGACAAGTTCAGCTACCAATTACCGTAGACAACCTGCCTAAATTAGAAGGCGAAATGACTCTTTATTTAGGGCGGGGCGAAGGCGGCCTCTATGAAAATGTATTAAAAGCAATCAGTGACCGTAACCCTGCTTTTGAACTAAAAATAAGACGCGGACCTACTGCGGCTCTTGCTAATGCTATAGTTGCTGAATCAAAAGCAGGCATAAGTCGGGCAGATATGTTTTGGGCGGTAGATACAGGCGCAATCGGATTAGTCGTCGATCAAGGGCTAGCACGCGCTTTACCGACTGATCTTGTTGACCAAATACGACCCGAATTTCAGTACGAAAATTGGTTGCCGGTAACCGGTCGGGTGCGCACTATACCTTTTAATAATCAAAATATAACAAAAGATCAAATAGCTCCACGTATTATGGAACTGCCCGAAACTGACCTCAAAATTGGCTGGGCGCCAGAATATGCATCNTTCCAATCCTTCATAACCGCTATGCGAATACTAGAAGGCGAACTGGCGACCAAGACCTGGCTTGAAAAAACCAACAAAAAGGCCAAAAAATATGCCGGAGAGTTAGGAGTTGTTATGGGCGTTGAAAGAGGTGAAGTTGATATAGGGTTTGCTAACCATTATTACACACTGCGATTGAAGGCTGGAAAGCCTGATGCAAGAGTGAGCTTGGCATTTACCCAAAGTGATGCTGGTTGTTTGGTCAATGCATCGGGTATCATTGCTATTAACGAAAGCGAAACCACAATGAATTTTATCCGTTATCTATTTACCAGAGAAGTACAAACATACCTCGCCACTGAAGCCTTTGAAATCCCACTTGTATATGGCGTAGCTGTACCTCCTGGTCTTCCTTCGCTTGAAGATTTATCACCGCCTAAATTGGACCTAACCGAACTAGCCGATCTACGACCTACACTTGATTTAATGAGAGAGATAC
Source organism: Gammaproteobacteria bacterium (assembly GCA_002723195.1). Classification (GTDB taxonomy): domain Bacteria; phylum Pseudomonadota; class Gammaproteobacteria; order Pseudomonadales; family Pseudohongiellaceae; genus UBA9145. Next base: position 74,780 of record PBNR01000006.1, read on the forward strand.
GAGTTTTGTGAGAAGTTGGCCAAAGTCTTACCTCATTACAATATTTATTGTATTTCTAGCCCTACTGCCTGTCGGAGTCCTTTTAAGCATTGCAATAAATGCTAACCAACTGTTTTATTCCGGACATTTCGCGATATTTCTAAACACAACTATCGTTTCAATTGCTACAGCTTGCATTGCAGTGACTATAGGCGTTCCAATAGCGCTTATAACGACTTATTTGGATTTCCCGTTCCGAAAACTTTTTTTAGTAGTACTGCTAGTGCCTCTGGCTATTCCTAGTTATGTAGGCGCGTTTGCGTTATACGCTGCTTTTGGTGTAGGCGGAGAACTCGACCTTTTAATGCCGTTCACACCACCTGCTATATCAGGTTTAAGCGGCTCAGTTTTAGTCATGGCTCTTTACACCTACCCTTTTGTAGTTCTTACAACAAGAGCATCTCTGAGCAAAATCGATCCGAGTCAAATTTATGCGGCCCGCACTTTAGGCTTAGGTTTATTAGAAAGTTTTTGGCGAGTTGTTATTCCACGTATTTTTAATGGTATAGCGGGAGGGGCTTTACTGGCTGCGTTATATGCGATTTCTGATTTCGGTACTCCAGCTATTATGGGCGTAAATACTTACACTAGAGCTATTTATGTCGAGTATAACGCTTTAGGACTTGGTCAAGCGGCCAGCCTTTCGTTGCAATTGATATTGATAGTTAGTGTGTTGCTGGCTTTTGAATCTCAGGCAAAGATCACACGCTCGATACCCGGACGGCTTATTACGATAAAAACTTCTACCCTCCAAAAGACTCTTATTTTTCTATTTATCAGCACGGTCATTTTTCTGTCTATCTTGCTCCCTATTTTCATTTTTACGCTGTGGTTGATTAGAGAAGGTGTTTCTACTTTTGATTTTATCAACGTGTTTAACTCGATTTTTGTGTCACTTATCGCCGCGTTACTAGCTATCTTATTAGCATTGCCGACAGCCATAGCTGCAATGAAAGGAAGATTTGGGAGATTCATGGAAAGAATTACCTATGTAGGCTTCGGAATACCGGGAATTGTCATGGGGACAGCATTAGTTTACGTTGGACTTCAACTTCCAATAATATACCAAACCTTCGCACTATTAATCTTTGCCNATGTACTAAGGTTTTTGCCACTTAGTGTAAGTTCTGTGCGAAACTCTCTTGAAGGATTAGACGAAAGTTTGACAAATGCTGCAAAAACACTAGGAGCGGACTCCGTAGAGGCTTTTAAGCGTATTACTTTACCCCAAATTTATAAGGGCATTATTGCAGGCGCTGCTTTAGTTTTTCTTGAAACAATGCGTGAACTTCCAGCTACACTTTTATTAGGACCCACGGGTTTCGAGACACTGGCTACTTACCTATGGCGAGTTTATGAAGCCGGCTATTTTGGACGAGCTGCTATCCCTGGTCTTTTAATAATTTTAGCATCAGTAACCACACTACTACTTATGTTGTCAGCCGAAGGCTTTGCCGAAGATACCGAAAATTAGGCGNTATACGCAAATGTTAGAAATTAAAAATTTACACGTACGATATGGTGAAACAGAAATTGTACGTGATTTAAGCTTTAACTTAGATAAGAATGAAGTAATTACCTTGGTTGGCCCTACCGGTTCAGGTAAAACAACAATACTTCTTGCATTAGCGGGCCTTTTACCAATCTTTAAAGGACATATCGCATCTCCAACCTGGCGTGTTTCCCCTGCAAATCAAATCCCGACTGAAAAGCGCAGCATCGGCATGGTATTCCAAGATTTTGCGCTCTTCCCTCATCTTACGGTAGCACAAAATGTTGGTTTTAAAATTAACAACCACAATAAGATTAATTATTGGTTAAGCTTATTGGGGTTAAACGATGTAAAAAATGAGAAACCAGGAAGCCTCTCTGGCGGGCAAAAGCAACGTGTAGCCTTAGCAAGGACATTAATGCATGATCCAACATACGTTCTTTTAGATGAACCCCTGTCAAATCTAGACGCATCGCTTAAGGAAACCCTTCGATGGGAAATCAGAGATGCGCTCAAAACGAGCGGAGTTTCAGCTATTTGGGTAACACACGACCAACAAGAAGCTATGTCTGTGGGTGATAAGATCGGGGTACTCGATTCAGGTCACTTAGTGCAACTTGATCGACCAGAGATTTGCTATGGCGAACCCAAAAACAAATTTGTAGCAAAATTTTTAGGCGAAGCGAGTTTTTTAATGGGTGAACTAGACAACGAAGTGGCGCAGACTGAAGTTGGCGGCGTAAAGATTATGAACAGTAGAAAATACAGTAAAAACATCAGCATCCTCACAAGGCCTTGGGATTTTCAACTTGAAGTAGTAGATAACGGCAACGGAACAGTTGACTGGGTTCATTTTGAAGGCGCAAGTAAACTAGCAAAAATCTCCCTAAAAAAAGGCAATACAGTTTTGGTAAGAATACACAGCAATACTGAAATATCTGCTGGAAACGAAGTACTTGTAAAATTAAATAAAGACAAGTGTTTTGTAGCTTTTCCAAAATGATTCAAATAATCATGTCAAATAGAAGTATTTAACGAGGATTAGTTAATTGGCTGTGAATCATATTAAAGGATCAAGTCACCCTCAGTTTAGAATTTTATTCTTAGGGACTTTAGCAGTCGTTCTAGTAAAACTTTTCTTGGCCTTTAACCTTGACTTATACAGTGACGAAATATTTTATTGGCAAGCTTCGACATATCCCGCATTAGCTTATAGCGACCTGCCATTTATGACAGCTTTATTAGTGGGGATCGGCTCATCGTTGGATACGGGAAACCCCTTTACAGTAAGAATAATTTTCATCATTCTGGGTTCATCTATCCCTTTTCTGATTTACTGGCTTGCATTACCCATTATCGGAAAAAGACAAGCCATCGATTCGGCCACACTTTCTCTCTGTGTACCATTATTAGGATTTATCGGGTTACTTGCGGTCCCTGATGTCCCTTTAATATTCTGGGGCATTCTCTCTATCGGTTTTTTTGAAAGAGCACTCCGGACTAACCAGACCAAATTTTGGTTATTAACAGGGCTAATGGTTGCACTGGGTTTCTGTACACATTATAGATTTATTCTTTACCCCGTTAGCGCTATTTTTTTCCTGTTATGTTTTAAACCCGCTCGAAAACAATGGTCAAATCCTAAACTATGGCTCACGATCATAACATCCGTATTAGGACTAATTCCGATCTTATGGTTCAACATTACCAATGATTTAGAGAGTGCGCTGTTTTATTTTGTAGAAAGACACCCTTGGGAATTTCAAACTAACGGGCTTTTGCATGTTTTTAAACAAGCCCTTGTTGTCTCGCCGCCGCTTTATTTGATGTTTTTAATTACGATCTATCACATGTATCTAAAGGCAAAAGCAAACGAACTAGCGCCAGCATTATTACTTAGCTTCTCTTTAACGAATTTGTTGGTTTATTTGGTACTGGCCCCTTGGGCTGATCTAAACAGTACTAATATCCATTGGCCTTTATCAGGGTATATACCTTTACTTGTATTTACACCGTTTGCATTGCGAGAAACCTATCAATGGGCTAGCGACAAGTTTAGCACTACTATAGCGAGAAAATTATGCAGAATAATCCCTGCTATTGGTTTTAGCGGCACCATCATAGCTTTTATCGCAGTAGGCTCCCAAGCATTTCAGCTACCCATACAGGCATTAATTGGGCCAGGTATTCTATCTAACAAGATGGCAGGCTGGGATGAGTTCGCTTCCCATACACAAGAATTACTAGAGCGAGAGTTCCCAGAGATTAAACCAATTATCGTAACTGATAATTATTATACCGCAGCCCAATCAGAGTTTGCAGGCTTATCTAGACAGGTTTTCACGCTTGATCGCAGCAAATCAGTTAGAGATGGAAGGCTCACACAATATGAAATTTGGCAAAAGCATGAATCCGCACTAAGCTCAATAACGGGAATTCCCGTTCTCTACATCAATGAGGACAGTACCCTGACTACTCCAGACAAACACAGACTACTGGCGGTTATGTGTCATTACGTTGACAATATGGAAATAGTAGATGAGCTATCATTATATAAGGGAGAGAAGTCATTTAGCTTTTACCGAAGTGATAATTTGATAGGCAAAAACATAGATCCACTTTACCGGGCAGACCCTTGCCCTTTCCCACCAAACGCCTGGATTGATTACCCGAAAGACGGAGACATAATAACGGACAACATCAGTGTCGACGGTTGGGCCTTCAATGAGGACATAGGCATTGAACGAATTGAACTCGTAATAAATAATGAGATTATCGCTACCGCAAATTACGGTATAGAACGAACCGATGTGGTATCGGCCATGAGTGTGAATCATGACCCAAATAGTCCACATTTAGGATTTAAAATCTTATTTAATACTACCACGATACCAAACGGAAAAACCGCGCTCGCAATTGATTTGATAAATCGACAAGGAACACGAGTCCGTTACGGCGAGCGTATTGTTTTAATTGAAAACTAAAATATCAGTTTAGCGGATTTAATACCTCGACAGCGATGCGCCATTCGTTATTTTCATTGAAACGCCATTGACGTAAATAACTCGTTTGAAATTGTCTGACACCTAAAGCTAGGGCTTCACCCGTGCTTGTTTCCATGATTCCATAGGTGTAACCCATTTCTCGTGACGTCGAAAGGTAGCCACCCATATGCGTAAGGCTAATAGGGTTAATAGTACTCAACTCATTATCTAAATATGCACCATAGACGGAACTTGCCGCTTCGGCTCCAATCGCTGGTGCCATTCCAGGCAAATAAACCCTTGTACTTTCAAGACCATAACGCAACAAGGCTCTTTGGCCACCTCTAAAATTTATCGATAAACCAAATAAGTTGTCCGCGTCGATTAAGGCTTGCATCGAATTACCTTCAACGTTAGCCATCGCCGGGTGAGCAGTCTCTTCTAAAACAGGCCTTGTGTCTTCAAAATCAGGTTCAACATTTAAGCTTAAATAACCGGGAATCCCAGCTGCCATATCCGCCATTAATTCCCAACGACCATTGTTTTTTTTCCAAATAGATACCAGATGCCCAAAGAGATAAGGGTCTTCCAAAGTTGGATCAACTAATTCATAAGGGCCAGACGTCAATCCAAGATCGCCATCTCTAGAAACATCAATATAGTGAGATTCCCAAGTCAACTCGTCTGCTTCCCAATTTGCTGTCCTGTATTCTTCGAGAGCATCTACCGGACCTCGACCATCACGAAATACAATTGAATCTTCACCTAAAAATTCACGGAAAGCTTCTGTGCGACCAATTTCACTAGCCAAGTCAGCGTAAGTCTGATCTGCCGCCGCGAGCTCTAACCAATACTGAAATAGATTAACCTCCTGCGCCGCAAGTGAACTGATTTTAGCCAAGGCAATTATGGCAATAAAAAAATTAGGCGGAATCAAACGTTTTAACATTGCAAGGTCTATTTCGATTGCTCTTCATCTCTACAAAACTGATATAGGTTTATTCAATATATAATATTTATAAATATAATTCGACGAAATTTATAACACCACTGAAATAACTTTTTTATGGTTAGTTTATAACTTTTTGTTGTAGGGAATCTTCGAGGCCGTATAATCGCCTTTCTATGAAGATTATTGGTATCCTGCATGACTGATGAACTATGGCTACAGCTGAAAGCCGAAGCACAAGAAGTGATTCAACAAGAACCATTACTAGCAAGCTACGTTTATGCCTGCATATTGAATCATAATTCTTTGGAATCCGCGCTTAGCTTTATTCTTGCCAACAAGCTCTCAGATGATGTAATGCCTGTTGTAACTGTACGAGAGTTATTCAAAGACGCATTTTCCGCATCTTCTGCGAATATCGAACATGCAATTCGCGATATAAAAGCCGTTTATGAGCGAGATGCTGCTATCAACAGTTTCTTACCAGTAATTCTTTATCTTAAAGGCTTTCAGTCCATCCAAGTGCATCGTCTAGCCAACTTTCTGTGGAACAATAATCGAAAGGAACTCGCCCTTTTCATTCAGAGTCGTAATTCGGAGGTTTTCTCAGTCGACATACATCCGGCATGCGTTATGGGAAGCGGTATCATGTTTGATCATGCGACAGGTATAGTTATAGGAGAAACTTCTATCATTGAAGACAATGTTTCAATTCTTCAACAAGTAACCCTTGGAGGAACTGGGAATGAGAAAGGAGATCGCCATCCTAAAATACGTTCCGGCGTTCTTATATCCGCTGGAGCTAAAGTGTTGGGAAATATAGAAATAGGCGAAGGCGCTAAGATAGGTGCAGGAAGTGTAGTGCTGAGCAATGTCCCATCCCATACAACAGTTGTCGGCGTTCCAGCTCATCCCTCAGGCAAGCCTAGTTCGAGCACACCGGCTAAAACAATGCAACAAAACATTTTAGAAGACGAGTCAAATAATGGAGGTTAATATCGTAGTTCTTAAAAAATACTGCATGAAAACTCTTCAAAACTCAATTCCAGAAGATTAAGGACTATTCCAGTTTAGACAAGCTAACGAATTCCTCGACAGCCATTACAAATGACTGCTTCCTATAATTCGATTAATAGGAAAGTGATACCTACTTAAGGATATTTAAAAGTTTATTGAACGTAGTTTAGAATGTTATGACTAACTTAGCCGGCAAATTGAATTAGAACCCCAGCCGCAATAGTAGAGCCAATCACACCAGCGACATTAGGCCCCATTGCATGCAT
>PBNR01000007.1 GCA_002723195.1 Gammaproteobacteria bacterium
ATAACAAAAGTACCGAAGCTAATTATGACTGCTAGCCTTAGGAACTATTTAAAGTTCCGGGTTTGGAACGGGTCAAAGCTACTGAAAATTTCGGTGAGGGCGCAATTCTTTCTCTTATCATTTAATCCCAACCACATAACATAGCCAACTGTAATCGTTTGGAGCCTCTTCCACCTGACTCCAGATAGCGTCTTCATCTTCTTCGCCTTCCTCATCTTCTTCCCAATACACGACAGCATCTCTAAATCCTGCTTCCAGCAGCATTTCCCTTACTTCCGGAATCGTCCAGAAGCGCCAGTCATACCGAAAAGCTTTCTTTATTTTACTACCATCTGCAAATTTAAAGTGTATGTAAAATGTGCAGTGCGAATTCACCGGATTAAAATGGGCTTGCTCCCAGTGGTACTTAAAACCCTTTCTGCCTTTAACAATTGTCCGTTTATCGACAACATCACTGTCATAACAATCTCTTCCCCCCATCATATCCATAACTATTGCGCCTTCGGAGGCAAGGTTAGCGTACGCAATTTTGAAGTATTCAATAACTTCTTTCCTAGTCTTAAATATCCAAAATGAAAAATTCTGTGCAGCTAGCACATCAACCTGGGGAGTACCAAGCTCTCTTACATCTTGTTCCAACACAGTAATACGTTTCGCATCTTTTACTTTCAGCTTGCTGAGATTGTTATCTTTTCCCCATTGCAAGGTCTCACCGCACAGGTCAACACCCCAAGCAAGACGCTTAGAATCGGATTCCACCCAAGAGCAACAAACCGCAAAGGTTCCGCAAAAGTCTTCGCGAAGAGTTAAGGGTTTACGATTATAGGCTTCTCGAAATGTCTGTTCGAATATATCAATCTCATGCTCTGGTTCTTGGACAGACTGTTGATAACAATCAAATTTATCCGCTTTGTCTGCAAGGGTATGTTTGTTTTTTTGTGTGGGAGTTTTTCCTTTGGGTTTCGACATCATCCAATTTCACTGTAAATAAACGCTAACTTTAAAAATGTTTCACTCTATTGTCCAAAAATATATTTATTCTATATCTCGCTCCTCTGTGCAAGTTGGTTTATGCGATCCGCTGCTCTAAACGCCAATGCCATTATGGTCATTGTTGGTTGACCACGGCCACCGGTAACCAAAGAACTGCCATCACACATAAATAAATTACGAATATCATGCGATCGATGATCAGAGTCGATCACTGAATTCGTCGGGTCACTCCCCATTCTACAGGTCCCCAATAAATGTACATTACCCGTCTGACCTGCCGCCGGATAGGAACCATTTATACTAGTTGCGCCTGCGGCTTCCATTAACTCAATACTCTTATTCATGAACCATTCCATGGTCGCTAAGTCATCAGAATGGTCCATGTAAGTACATCGAATTGCCGGCCTGCCAAAATCGTCTTGATAATTAGGGTCAAGAGTCACACTATTTGTTGCAAGCGGCAACGAGGTTGAATGGCCATCAAAGGCCGCACAATGAGAAAATTGATAAGCAAGGCTGTCTTTAAATTCAACCCCCCAACTCGCGGTACCAAATAAACTAGGCGCAGCTAGAGCGAATTCCATAGGAGTTCCTTGGGAAGGATGACGACCATCAATACCTCCACCTCCGTAAAACCCTAAGTTAGCATCGAGCTCATAATAGTCATGAACAACCCGCGTAGTTGGAACACTCTTCCATGCATTTACAGGTTCGTCGAAGATACCGACTACAGAAGAATAGCCATTGAACATTAGATTTTGCCCAACAAAGCCACTTGAGTTAGCCAGGCCGTCGGGGAATCTACTATTCTCGGACATCAGTAAAATACGNGGTGTTTCAGCTCCATTCGCACATAACACAACCGCTTTTGTTAGCTGCGCTTGCTCGACTCCCTCACCGTCAAAATAAACAACTTCATTAACTAAACCGTTTGAATCAGTGTTTATCTGGGAAACTGTTGCCATAGTCCGAAGTTCGCATCTACCGGTCGCTAGTGCCAAAGGAATCATCGTTATCATCGACGAAGATTTAGCATTTACTTCACAACCATAACCATTACAGAAGCCACAGTGAATGCAAGCAGGCCTGCCATTATGAGGCTGGGAAAGTATTGCGACCGGAGCCGGATAAGGCATTAAACCCAGTTTTCTTGCCGCTCTATCTAACAGCACATCGGAGCCTTTAATGGGCATTGGAGGACAAGGATAGTCTCGGGACCGAGGTGGGTCCCAGGGACCCTGCAATCCCGAAACGCCTATCTCCCAATCTACTCGAGTATAGTAGGGCTCAAGATCTTCATAAGTAATAGGCCAATCGGCAAAGTTAGTTCCTGCTATTGTGCCGCGAACACTAGCTTCTATGAAATCGATGGGCCGGAAACGCCAAAAGTTGCCAGAAAAATGCACACTGCTGCCCCCAACATTATGTGCGTAACCCAAAACAGACTCTTGCAATTCTGCTTCTTCGTTTTCGTTACGTCGAAATGTTTGTCTATTACCGTGGCGAGCACTCCACACTAAGTCATTATTGTGCTCATAGCCCCATTCGTCGTGCTTAAAATCAGATGCCTCCAGATGAGGGCCTTGTTCAAGAACAACAACCGAATGCCCAGCGGTTGCAAGTTCTTTCGCCAAAATACCGCCGGAAGCACCAGAACCAACGACAACAAAATCTACTTCCTTTCTCGTATCAAAATTGATTGCTGTAACCGGAGACTGAGCCATAATCACTCGCCTCGATCCATAAAATCTGCATCATAAAAACTGTAAGGTGGAGCCCACGCTGCCTGGTTCTGATAGCCAATAATCTCATAACCAACTAGGTCTCTATTGCCACCATATTCGGGTAGCGAGAACATCCCAGCTACGGTCAGATAACGCAAGGTATGAAAGAATGAAGTTTCTNGGATACCGTTGATTAATTGATCCTGAAGCGCCTCACTTAATAAATGGAAAAAGGTCGTCTCGTAGTCAATTATTATGGTCTCTTGGAGCTCGCTTAAGCCTTCCCTGAGTACGCTGAGTTCCTTTTCCCTTTTATCACCAAGCACGTTGTCCATAAAATAAACAACGCCTGCCTCTCGCGCACCAGCTGTTGTGGTTATAGGAATTATTCTGGCTGCTATGGCGCCGAACTCATTCGCCTCTTCTTCAGTTAAGGTCTGCAAATCTTGCCCTTTCAAACGAGCTTGCCGAGAATCCCGACACGCATGCAATATCGTTGGCATCGATAATACAATAATCGATTTGCCTGCCGCGCCAGTCAGCGAATTAAAAAAGGCACGGCGTGAAAGTAATTCTTTTCTCACTCAACCCCCCGACTGGAGCTAAAAACAACAACTGGTAGAGATCTTAATTCAACAACCTTATTATACCACAGGCTCTTAATAGGAAATTCTCAAGTCAATAATACATATGCTCTTTGCAATAAAGAAGACATAGAATCTTTCGTAACTTCCCACGCCGGGTCGCAACGCTTTCCTCTTCGGTGCAACATCAGATTAAATCCAGTAATAATTGCAAACTTGTATGCCGCTAGCGCTCTAAACCAAGAAATCTCTGGCAATTCTGATCCCCAAGCCTCTTCATACATATTTATCAACTCCACCGCATCAGGCATAACATGATTGCTATGATTTGAATCCACCCANGCAGCGGGATCATTAAAGGTCGCAAACCACCCTATATCATTCAAAGTTGCACCAATGCCAACTAACTCCCAGTCGATTACAGCGATCAACTGAAAAGAATTAGAATAAAACAAGTTTGACCATTGAAAATCACCGTGAAAAATTCCAATTGGGGTATTAGCTGGCATATTTTCCAGCAATAACTGTTTAACTTGAGGCACTAAGTTTAATTTTTCAGGATCCGCCGCCTTTTGCACAAAGCGGTCCCATCGAATTACATCGTCTTCGAGAGAAATCGCTTCTCCCAGATAAGGAACCAAATGACGATCAACTCGGTGAATTTCTACTAAGGCATTGATAGCCTGTCTAGCCATGCTTTTCCGACTCGTATGATCTAAATTTACTATTCGATCTTCTGTAACGCTCACCACATCCCCCTCTAATTGAGGGACAATGAAGTACGGCCGACCAAACCATTGTGGGTCATCCCCAGACCACTTTACCTGGCAATGTGGCACGGAATCAGGCAATGCGTTTAGCGCAGCGACTTGCCGCAGCACGTCGGCAGTCCCTTGAAGCGCCACATTTGGCGGGGGTAGACGTATGTACCATTTTTCAACTCGGCTTGCTTGGACAACAGAAAAGCCATATGAGAAACCAGCATGTCCCGGCATAACATATACCCCTCCTACTTCAAGGTTTTGGTCATCATAATGAAAACGGCTAAAAGCAAGCAGGCGCTGCTTTAGTTCTTTAAGTTCCATAGCAATTGAAAGCTCGAATCATACTTGTGACACGAGCTTTTATCAGAGATATTGGCGGTTCTATGAGTTAAATAACCCGGAAATTGTGCCAGTGCTGTCCCCAAGTACTTCTTGGTCAACTCCAAAATTCTGTAGCATAGTTAATTGAAGATTGCTTATTGGCAAGTCATCATCAAATTTAAGATGACGACCACCCCTGTGAGTGCCGGAGCCCCCACCGGCAACAAAACAGGGCAAGTCGGTGTGAAGGTGTTTATTCCCATCACTAATTCCGCAACCATAAAGCATTACAATATTATCTAGCAAAGTTGAATTGCCGTCTGGGGTTTCAGCTAGCCTGTCCATAAAGTAAGCGAACTGTTCGATGTGATGACGATTTAGCTTTGCCAGTTTCTCCATTTGCACAGGGTTGTCCTGGTGGTGAGATAAGCCATGATGAGGATCCGGGATACCTAATTCAGGGTAACTACGTGGCGATACTTCACGAGACATCATAAATGTAATTACGCGCGTTATATCTGTCTGAAAAGCCATAAGCTGCAAATCGAACATCAACCGCGCATGCTCCGCAAAGGTATCCGGAATCCCTCCGGCCGGTCTTTCCATTTGAGGAAGTTCTATATTTTGTTTTTCTGCAATGGCTATTCGCCGCTCTGCGTCACGGATAGCTTCGAGGTATTGATCAATTTTCTGACGATCATGTTGCGGTAAAATTTTTTGCAGCCTATCCACTTCACCTAATAAAGAATCAAGGATGCTTCGCTCTTCTACCAATCGGGCTTCGCGAGCTGCTGCAGAGGTATCATCAGAGTCACCAAACAGTCTTTCAAAAACAGCACGGGGTTGGTTTTCCATAGGCAATGGGGTCGTTTCATTACGCCAGCTCAATGTATTAGCATACGCACAGCTCCAGCCAGCTTCGCAGGCCCCGATTAATTCGTTAGGATCAAGTGCTATTTCCAGAGATCTCATTTGAGTACTATCGCCAATGGAGTTTGCGGCTAGCTGATCCATGGAAACACCACATTGAATATCTGCACCTTCAGTCTTCTTCGGGTGTGCACCAGTTAAATAGGCGGCAGAGGCACGGACATGATCACCGGTCCCTTCCCCGGGTTGCGGCATCGCCGGATGCAAAGCTAATCCAGTAAGCACAGAAATACCATCCTTATACTTTGCGAGAGGCTCTAATATGGAAGGGAACGCGAAATCAGCACCGACTGTTGTTGGCGTCCATTTATCCATGATTACACCATTTGGCACATAACCGACAAATAAACGCTGTACTGGGTTACTAGTATCCTGGGCTCGCGCCAAAGCTGGCAGCATAGATTCCAATAAAGGCATTGCGAGTGCAGCGCCCACCCCCTTTACAAACGTGCGACGCGGTAAGGCTTTCTTAGTAATTATCATTGTGCTTCAGTCCTCCTCATTTGGAAGGGTGCGCTTTTTACAATCTCTTCAATTAAAGCAGACCAGCGGTAATCTTCATCGGCAGCTGCGCGAACTATTTGCCTTACTGCTGGCGCGTCATAATACTCTACTCCGCGGCCCAAGGCATAGGTTAATAACTTAGTAGTCACAGTGGTTACAAATACTTCTGGATTATCAATCAGGGCATTACGGAGATCCAAAGGCCCGTCCACAGAAACCCCGTTAGCCAAAGTACCCGAAGCATCAATAGGATCACCTGCAATGTTTATCGAGCGATACCGGCCGATACCATCAAAATTTTCAAGCGCAAACCCCAATGGATCCATTACATTATGACAGCTCGCACAAACTGGATTACTTCGATGAGCCTCCATTCGCTCTCTAACCGATAATGGCCTAACATTTTTATCCTCATTTTCAGAGAGCGCGGGCACATCAGGGGGCGGGGGAGGCGGAGGCGTACCCAAAATATTTTCCAAAAGCCACTTACCTCTCACTACAGGAGAGGTACGATGCGCATAAGAAGTAACCGTGAGGATCCCCGCCTTACCCAACAATCCAGCTCTGGCATCGTCTGCTAGGTCTACTCGACGAAAATGAGTGCCATAAATTCCATCGATATCATAATGTTTTGCCAAACGCTCATTTAAATATGTGTAATCCGCAGTAAGCAAATCCAAAATCGAATGATCATCTCTAAATTGACTTTGCAAGAATAAGTTAGCTTCTTGAGCCATGGCTCCACGCAAGTTCGAATCAAAATCAGGGAACTCCGTAGGATCAGGTGTCACAAGATCGATATTCCTCAGATGCAACCATTGTTCTGTAAAATTACTTATCAGTTCATTGGCTTTGCTGTCGTCTATCATACGTCTAATTTGTTGTTGGAGAACGGCTGGGGTTTTTAGTAGCCCCGATTCTGCTAAATCCAGTAGTTCTGTATCGGGGATGCTGCTCCACAGAAAGAAAGAAAGACGAGAAGCGAGTTCAACGTCGGAGATTTCGTATGCTTCACCCATTTGCCCACTACGAGGATCCTGAAGTTCTCTAAACAGAAAGTTAGGGCTTACCAAAATTCTACGCAGCGCCATTTCTATACCGGTATCGAAATCGCCTGCTTCCCGCCCAGCTCGATAAGAACCCATTAATACTTGCAGCTCAATATCAGAAAGAGTTTGGCGGTAAGCTAATCGACCTATGTTGTCAATAATTGCGGTAGCACATCGATCCTCATCTTGTGTTTCAGAAGAGGTTGGCCTACAACTAAAAATTTTTCTTCTAGCTGGCGTATCTCCGCGAGACAATTCTCCATACGGTCCGCGTAATTCCACTCGGGCTATTCCTGTCTTTTCTACCCGATCACCGGCATACTCATAGCTGGTTATTGCGTAGTGCGGGCGCAACATCCCCTCTGCAAGCGCACTATCGTCGACAAAGTTGATGCCGAGCACCGCTGCGCCAGCCTTTGCAGTAAATCTCACTTCCACACCCTCTACATCAGGGCCGGTTCCATTTTCCTCTCCAACTTGTCTACCAACTTTTATAGTTTCAATTAGTTCGCCATCAAGCCGAACCTCCAAATCATTAGGCTCATGTAAACCGCGAATAATTCCATTGTAAGTACGTAGGAAAAAAATTCGAGCAACATACTCTCCATCAACTGGAAAATAGTGATTAACAGCCAGGCCTCCGCGGGAATTAAATGGCAGATCCTCACTCACCCGTACGTCCTGACGTAACAACTTATCAACTTCGAATATTTCTGTATTGGGTATGAGGTTGGGATCTCCGACTGCTAATTGACTAATCTTTCTTGCTGCTCTCAGATAGCGTTCGGTTAACATCGGAGAAACTGACAATACATCAGCGATATTATCGAAACCATACCCAGAGTCATCAGGCGGCAGTAATGCAGATGCATCGTAATCCAATTCAAAAATATCACGAATTGCATTACGGTACTCTCGACGGTTTAAACGGTGAAACGCATGCACCCGGCCCGGGTTCGGTTTAACACTTGCAGCCTCATCGATGGTTTTCTCAAGAAATGTCAAAAACCCTTGATACTGCGCCTCACTGGGTCGCGGCATTTCTAAAGGAGGCATAGCCCGAGTTCGCAGCTTGCGAATCACTCGTTCCCAGGTTTCCGCGTCATTGGAAATACTAGATAATGAAACTTCTGGAATAATCATTCCTGCATTAGCCAGCTGCGCGTTGTGGCAAACCACACAATATTGATTCACCATCTGCTGATATTCATCAGCTTGCGCTTCGGAAAGATTCTGCGCATAGGAAATTTGGCTAATAAGAGCGAAGCCAAATAAAGATAATGCTGCTAAACCGATCGCAACAAGGCTCGAGCAGATACAGTTTCTTGTATTAAGAAATGACAAAATAGGATCTACCTTATGCAATTGTTATTATTAGAAGCACACTAAATCTTATAACTTCTACAGTCGCCTTATTCAAAACTTAACACATTATTATTTAAACGTTTTTCTAGGAATCACTATAGCTATTCGCCCCTTGTATGTCAAAAGCCGGAGTGGTACCGTTTAGATTCTTAGGGCATAGGCCGATTGTGTTCCGTTGAGAGATATAAAAGTCAAAATTATGCGATTTCACTTCTTTCAAACCATACTTATAGCTGGGTTTTTTTTAATAGCCACTTCAATTAGCAACGCTCAAGTGCCACTTATAGAAGCAGCCAAAAATCAAGATTACCGAGAAATAGAGAAACAACTGAGGCTAGGAGCTGACTTAAACGAAACTCACGGAGATGGCAGCACGGCTTTGCATTGGGCAGTTTATCGAAACAATGATTCCATAACCCGGCTACTACTGAGTCATGGCGCAGATGCGAACGCCACTGACGATCATGGTGTAACCCCTCTTTCTCTCGCAGCGCTGAACGCAAACCCAACACAAATCAGTTTACTTTTGGAAGCAGGGTCAGTTGTAAATGCTGCCCGGACATCCGGCGAGACTGCATTAATGATAGCTTCACATGTTGGTAGTACTGAAGTGATCCAGTTACTGTTGAATGCAGGAGCAAACCCAAACGCGACAGAAAACAGCAAACAGCATACGGCATTAATGATGGCAGTGGCGGAACACCACTTTGGAGCGGCAGAGCTATTAATTCATAACGGAGCACGTGTAAGCGCTCGATCCGAGAATAATTACACGCCGTTACTATTTGCCGCCCAGCAAGGAAACATAAATCTCGGTCGATTGTTACTAGAGCAAGGAGCGGACGTTAATGAATCGGCTCCCGATGGAATCTCAGGCAACACCAATGCTCGGCGAGCCTTGATTCCCAACACCGAAGCCAGTGCGCTAATGGTTGCTATCGATAGTGGCCATGAAGAAATGGCGATTTTTCTTTTAGAGAACGGTGCCGATCCAGAACTAGCTGCTACAGGACGTACCGCTTTGCATTCTGCTGTGCAACACAAGATGCACTCCCTAGCCAAAACCTTGCTCAGCTATGGCGCCAATCCGAACGCACAATTATCGCGCAACATGCCGGTCTTTTCTCGCGTCATACTTATCGACAATGGGTTATCAGTAGACAAAATAGGCGCAACACCATTTTTCCTTGCCGCGGGCTACAATGATTTAGAAATGATGGACATTTTGTTAGAAGGGGGTGCCGACCCTTTCATCAATTCCAAAGATGGAACAACGCCGCTTATGGTAGCGGCGGGGGCTGACTTTGTTGAAGGTCAAGATAAGTACAATCGCCGTTGGTTCGAGGACAATATTGATGCTTTACAGCAAGCCGCTATTCCTGCTGTCGTTAAATGTCTCGACCTTGGCATTGACGTTAATGCCAAGAATCAGCGTAATCAAACAGCACTTCATGGTGCCGTTTATTTAGCCGGAGAGGAATTGCTCAGTTATCTTGTAGAGCAAGGAGCCGATATTAATGCGATTAACAGCCGCGGCCAAACTCCTTGGCTAATTGCTTCAAAAGGTGAGTATCGTGCAGGCTCTCTGCAAACTCTCCCCCATATTGCTGAGCATTTAGAGACACTAGGCGCAGATACATCAATAGGCAATGATTTAGGCCGCTACTGGGAACGGGATGCTCGCGAGCGCCAAGAGCTTGAAGTCGAAACCCGCTAAATCTTGTATTTGGTTTTGTCAAATTGCTAACTTGCAAATTTTTCACAACTAAACCAAGTATGCACTTGAGTCGCCAGTTAAGATCCATCATTATCCCCAAACACTAATTACAAAAATTTTCTGAGAATCTCACCGAATGCGGTCTCGTCGCCATTTCTTCCAAAAAGCTTCTCTATACATGGGGGCTTTAACAGCAGCAAAAATAGGAAGCGTTGTTGCTCAGGGCACAGTCGCCGACCGCAGCGTTACGGTTCGCAACATCGAAGTGTTTTCGGTTTCTGTCACTGATAGAACAAACTGGATCATCGTCAGTCTAACTGGAAGCAATGGCATTAAAGGATTAGGGGAAGCGTCGTTGGGAAGACGGGCGGAGCTTAATGAGCTAAACCAATTTTATAAACTAGTGGAAGGCGAGTCTGCATTTGATATACAACAATATCGAGAACGAGGTTGGCAATACGCTTCGTCAGGGGATCGCATTTTGGCTACGGCTTTCAGCGCTATCGAACAGGCATTATGGGATCTTGTCGCCCAATCTCTCGAAGTGCCTTTTTACGACCTTGTTGGCGGCCGGTTGCACAGCACACTCCCAGTATACGCGAACATTAATCGCGCTACCTCTGATCGCAGGCCAGAAGGATTTGCTGATAATGCTGAACGTGCGGTATCCGACGGCTTTAAATCGATTAAGGCTGCACCTTTTGATGGTTTTCCAGCACTCAACTCTCCAACAGCGGAAATTCAGGCAGCTAAACAACTTGGAATCGATTGTATTTATGCAATGCGAGAAAGAGTAGGAGATGATATTGCAATTAAGATCGACGCCCATAGCTTTTTTGATACACAAATGTCTATCGATATTGCTGCAGAACTCGAAGCAGCAAACCTAAGTTGGTATGAAGAGNCGGTGGCACCAACCCAAACAGAAAATACAAAAACGATTCACGATGCCATCAGCCAAGTGTTAGCCGGTGGAGAGTTTTTGTTTGGTGTGGAAGGCTTTCTGCCTCTATGTAAAGAGCAAGCAGTGGACATCATTATGCCAGACATAAAACATTGCGGAGGTATGTGGGAGGCTATAAAGATTTCGGCGTTAGCAGAATCCTTTAATATAAAGGTGTCACCTCACAACCCCAGTGGACCTATATCAACAGCAGCTTCTGTTGCTTTGTGTTCTGCTCTGCCTAACTTCGAAATTCTCGAATACCAGTGGGGAGAACAGCAGTGGAGAGCATCTCTGATTGAGCCATCGGAGGCATTTACAAATGGCTCGATAAAGGTTTCTGACAATCCGGGCTATGGCATAACTGTTAACCAACGAGTCTTGGAAGAACATCGAATCTAGCTCGCAACGATCTCATCTTAAAGACAAAAACCGAAAAATGGATCCAATCAATAACAGCCCTTTGAATTCTGCGGCAATGTTTCAAGCGATAAGTTAACGTCAGCAAAGATTTGGCCGCCGAGACGGAACTGAGCTTAGAGCAACCAGTTACCCTATGTTTTAATTGGCTCAACGGCGAAAAAAAACTAAAATAGCCAGAAATATCATTAAGGCGGGAGATAATTATGCTCAATCNACGATTCTTTGCGGTTATTGGCGCATATTTCATCATTCCACTGGCACCTCTTTCTTCTCAAGGACAACCTTTAAATCAGAATCTTGATTCCTATCTAGAAGGCTTAACATCTTGGGGCCATCCAAATATCCAGGGAGTCTGGGACAGACGCACAATTACTCCGCTAGAACGACCAGAGCGCTTAGCCAATAAAGCTTTTCTAACACCAGATGAAATTAGAGACTACGAAGCAGCTAGTGCAGCAAGGCCAGATGGCAGACCTTTAGATTCAGGACGCGCCGGAATTTCTGTTCATGATCCCGGCGACCTTGACTATGGGTCAACTGTTGTTCCCACGGGACAAACTTCGTTAGTTGTGGTTCCGGCAACTGGCAGAATTCCAGCGTACACAGACACTGCAATACTTAAAGCCGAGGCCATAACGAAAATGCGAGAGGGTCGCGGACCAGCAGATAGTTGGACCGATCGTTCACTTACTGAAAGGTGCATTACCTGGGGAGTCCCTCAAGGCATGCTCCCTCAAGCATACAATAACAATTTGAAAATTTTGCAAACCCCAACCCATGTCATGCTATATGTCGAAATGCTGCATAACGTCCGCATAATTCCTATTGATGGGAGACCGCATATACCAGATTCAGTTCGGCAGTGGCATGGAGACTCGAGAGGCTATTGGGAAGGCGATTCTTTAATAGTTCGCACTAAAAACTTTTCTGAAAAATCCAGTTTCCGGCGAGCCAATGTCGACCTGCAAATTGAAGAACGTTTTCGCCGCAATGAAGACGACCAATTGGAATACACACTAAAAGTAATGGACGACACTACTTGGAAAAGTGACTGGGCGGTCTCTTTTCCAATGACGCGGGGTGACCAACCGCTCTATGAATTCGCATGCCATGAAGGCAATTATGGTTTAATTAATATCCTTTCAGTTGCACGAAACCTGGAAAAACAAAATTCTGGCGAGTAGCTCGATAGTAGCTAAGCTAAATAATTTTTCCCCGCCGATCCAGCAGCTACTGCAAGACTGCTATGCAAGCAATTCCAATAATGCGTCCACCAATGCATCCGGCCGATGCGCAGGTAAATCGTGCCCTGCCCCATCAACGATGCGACGGGCTCTCAAGTCCGAAAAACGAGCCAGATCACCCGATGGGTCAGATGAAGGCGGGCCAAATCCACTCTGCGCGGCACGCAATACTATAGCAGGAACTGTAATCACCGGACGCTCCGCCAACCGCCGCTCAACTTCTACAAACCGCTGCTCGCCGGGCGCATTGACGTGGCGGTGGCGATAAGAATGAACACAAATATCGACAAAGTCAGGATTATCAAATGAGGGCGCTGAGCGAGCATAATCCTCATCACTATAGCTCCAGGCTGGTGACCAGGTATCCCAAAGATAACGGATGATGTCGTGTCTGTTTTCATTAAGCCCACGTGCACCGCGCTCAGTGTTTAAATACCATTGGTACCAAAGGAGCGCCTCAAAGCGGGCTGGCGCCGGACCCCCTGGATTAACCGTATCTTGTACCGAATAACCCCCACAGGACACCTGAGCTACAATGCGTTCTGGATTTAAGATCGCAGAAATACAAATAGCGCGATTTCCCCAATCAAACCCTGCCGCAGCGAATTGATTGATACCGAGAACATCGGCAAAGTCAATCAAGTCCTGCCCAATAGCAGCCTGTTCGGCCATACGCGGTTCATTGGGATTCAAAAACCGAGTCTGACCATAGCCTCGAATGTAGGGCAGCAAAACACGAAACCCTCTATCCACTAAAGGCCCGGGCACACCATCAAATGATCGGACATCGTAAGGAAAACCATGCATCAAAATAACAGGAAACCCTTCAGCAGGCCCATGCTCCTCATAAGCAATTTCCAAGACTTCAGTTTGTACCGTTTTGACCGGCGTTTGGGCCTGCACTGATCGAGACTTTAACGATTTAGCGGCAACCACTGCAATGCCGGCCGTTTTTATAAATTCTCTGCGGGTTGAGGTCATTGTTAGCTCCTTTAAAAAGCAGCAATCGGATTTACTGGAGAGCCCGTTCCGTTTGGTATCGGAAGTGGCGCGATAGTTAACATAAATTCCCAACGATTCTGCTCAGACGCCATTTCGGCTAATGCATCCAAATCTGCTCGATCGATGAGTGGAATACCCAACATGGTTAGCGCAAAGTCATGTAACGCAAGAGTTGGCAGGTCGCCATCAGGTCTCGGTGTATAGCCTGGCGTTTCCCACCCAATAATCGCAACGTCTCTTTCCCGAAGCCAGGGAATCACATTGTTATCCAATCCAGCCGCTTCGTCCCAAGTATCAAACGGACCTTCTATTTCTCTTTTCACCCACCGCCCCCAGCGGAAAAGCATCGCGTCTCCAGGCCCCACCCTAACACCAGATATTTTTTCCCACGCCTCCAACTCCTCAACTGTCACTCGGTACCCCGAAGGCAGGAAATCTATCCCTTTCAAACGCGGGATATCATACAAGACACCTCGAGTAACGATGCCATCTTTCATATTCAGTACCGAATTAACGATGGCACCTTCTTCAATTGTGACGGTTGTTTCCATATCAACACCATTCCACATCTTCCCGTCAAAAAAACGATGACCGTAACCATCAATATGAGTAACGCCAGGCCCATGAATACACCGAAAAGCTATCCTATCGCTAGCACCGCTCGAAGAAGCATTCGCCATTTCCCAATCCACAGGACAAGGGTTATCTATACTTTCTAAATTATCCAGATCACGAGCTAGCGACACCGTCACTCCCGACCGCACCAAAGCGGCAGCTTCTTTGCGCTTTTCCGCGGTAATTAAATTCAGGGTACCCATCTCATCGTCAGTCCCCCATCGCCCCCAATTATTTAGCGTCTCAAGCCATTCTGCGAATTGAGTTTCAGAAACGAAAGGAAGATCTTCTTGAGCATTCGCCGGGACAGCATTTATTTCAAACAGAAGTATCAGGGAAATCAAAGTTAATACTGAAAAAAAAAGTCTTAATTTGCACATCTTAAGCTCCTTATTTTTATTGGCTTGCCGAAAGCGGACATTCGCTAAGAGGCATAAATCTGAAACTGCAATGACAAAAATAATTTTAGAAATCTTAGTTTAATTATATACAAGACCCTCTTTTCAAGTGATTTTATTTAAATCGTTGATCCAGAAAATCTCTAACTATTCCCATCATTTTTTCAGAAAAAATTCCTGGGCCGTGGCCGGCGCCATTAACCCTATAAAAAACCACTTCTTTATTCGCTTCTCTAAGCGCCTCATAAAGCAAAACACTTTGGTTAAAAGGTACCAGAGCATCGACATCCCCATGAATAATCAGAAAGGGTGGAATATCTCTGTCGGATGAAATGTAGGTAATGGGATTATAAGCTTTTACTGCAGCCTCCTGTTCCGACTCCTGAATAGGGCCTCCCACAACCAGAGATTCCGGTGAACCCGGTCTATCATGGCTAATTTGGCTTGGATAGTTATCCATTTGACGAAAATCCGTCGGGCCGAAAAAATCTACTACCACTTGAACATGACTAGGATAATCTGAGTTGTCTTCGGTCAGAAAAGCCACCTCCCCATCACTGACACCAGCCAATGCTGATAAATGGCCACCAGAAGAATTACCCATCACTGCAACCTTGCGCGGGTCGATGTTATAGTTATCAGCGTTGGCCCGCATAAAACGAATAGCTGCTTTCACGTCTTGCACCTGTGCAGGAGCAATGGCTTCTCTGGAATGTCGATACTCGACGCTAGCAATGACATAGCCGGAGCGAGCGAGATCGACGAGAAGGGGCAACGATCTATAAACGTTCTGGGGCAACCAACCCGAACCCTGTATATAAATTACCAGAGGAAATCCTTCGGTAGTATCAATGCTTGGCAATAATAGATTGAGGACGAGATCTCTATCGCCGTAACTGGCGTAAACAACATCATTTACATAATTTACGGCGTAGGCATCAAAGATTGCATCAACCTCTATCATACCTCTAGGCCTGTCACTCGCGGGTGGAATTTGAACACTTAGATTAAGAAAAATGTCATTATTTTGCGCTGAACTTTGAAATGCAAAAAATGAAACCAATACGACCAAGCTTCGAATAAGTTTCTTTAACTTTAACCAGCACACAACTAGTTCCTTACCTGGGTGTAAGCAACGCGATAGATCAGATTAGCTTGATCATCCGAAATCAACACTGATCCATCAGGCATATTAAGTATATCTACAGGCCGACCCCAGTTCCGCTGACCCTGCAGCCAACCCTCAACAAACGGTCTATTAGAAACAATTCGTGTATTATCCTCACTTATCTGACCCATCATGACGCGATAACCGCTTTTTTCAGAACGATTCCAAGACCCATGCTCAGCCCAAAAGACCGTATTATCAAATTCGTCCGGAAACATGTCTCCGCGATAAAAAGCCAGTCCCAGCGGCGCAACATGAGCACCGAGCTTTAATACCGGCGGTGTGTAATTACTTGGATCGTGTCCGTTACCGAAGCGAGGATCAGGCAAATCGCCCTGGTGTATATAAGGGAATCCGAAATGCTGGCCAAACTCACTCAGGCGATTTATTTCACATGCCGGCAAGTCATCACCCAGCATGTCACGCCCATTGTCAGTAAACCAAAGTTCTTCAGACTCGGGATGGAAATCGAAACCTACTGTATTTCGGATACCGCTAGCAACAATTTCTAGACCACTGCCATCTAGATTCATATTAAGCATAGTCGCAAATATTTCATCTTCCTCACAAACATTACATGGCGCGCCAACTGGTAGATATATTTTCCCATCAGGTCCTACATGCAAAAACTTAAACCCATGATGTCTGCGATCGGGCAGCGAGTCGTTTACAGTAACGGTCTGCTGTGGAGAACTGAGCTTACTATCCACGTCTTCTATCCTACTTATACGCCCGATCTCACCTATAAATAAATCACCATCGTAATAAGCAACACCATTCGGTGTATTCAAATTCTCTGCAATGGTTACAACATTGTCGCTAGTTTCGTCACCGTTCATATTAGTAATCGCGAAAACACTTCCACGAAGACTCCCTACATAAACTGTATTTTCAGAACCAAGCGCTAGTTGACGTGGGTTTTGAATCTCCGCATAAATAGAAACAGAAAACCCGTCAGGCATACGCAAGCTATTTAAATCTGGTTCCTGAGCCACACAATTGGCAGCTATTACACTTACCAATAGCAAGAAAAACTTTTTCATAACTAACCTCTTAATTGAAGGAACCTATTGCTGATCAACTATGCGCGCAGCCCGTAACATATTTTCCAACGCATAATTACCTTCATGACACGCGAACTCGTACAAAGGTGCACCGAGAAGAGACATATTGGTTTTTACGGTAATCTTGTCGGTAAAGGTATTGGGATCATCAATTGTAAACTCATAATCTAGTGCATTTTCTCCAACCCTCGTAAAACGTTCTGTTAGCACCATGTTTACAGCGGTTCCGTAGGAAAAAGTACGTAAAAATAAACTTGCTAGTTTATCCGGAAAATTCCGTGTTTCTATCACTAAAGTGTCATCTTCATAACGACCACGGGAAGAACCGGTCCAATTTCTAATCTTTTCGCTTAAGAATGGGCGGCCATCTAAAGGAATGATTCTGGGATCATTTCCCAATTCGGATCTGATCATCACATGATCTCTGGTTTGTACAATCTGCAAGTTATTATTGTAGGAATTGGCTTTAATATGCGGAGGCAAAGTTTGTGGAAAGGCCATGCAGCGCGAAGCCAACCCAAAGTCTTCGGGACGATCGCAAGATATACCTCCCCACGATACACGAACCGGCCTATTTGAAATTACCACACCCCCATAGTTACAAGGATTAGACCCAGGCGGAGAAAGCTGAGTGATTACACCTGGTCGAGTAGCTGGGATTTTTCCATCGAGCGGGTAAATAATGAGTGAAGTGCGCTCATTAGGGTATGGCTCATCATAAAAAGACCAGAATAAATTATAAGCACCTGTATCATTTGTGGGCACATTCATAATACGATCAGCTACCGCCACTTCACTCGCTTCTCTGCGCTCTTGACCCGTCGCCAATCTTTCGTCTCGTACTGAAATTTCGTCATCAGTGAGAAATTCCCTAGTACCAAAGTGATCCGGCCGTTCAAAGGGCGTCGAGTCATTAAAATTCCAAATTCCGTTTAGATCAGGTTGATCATATTCAGTTAGAGGAACAATATAATTTTGCGCTAAGGCAGTACCACTTAAAATTGCACAAAGGGAGATAGATACTATTAACTTCATCAGTACTATTTAAATTCCTTTTTCAAATGATTAAACGCTTTAAATATTTACTTCGAGCCATCCATACTTAATTTAGCAAAAATAACTCGGGTGACGATAAATACAATCAAAAGAATAGACATCAACAACCCCAACTACCATGACACAGCTGACAAATTTACGAATAACCTTAACTAATTTTTATTGCCTTACATCTGTCAACGAGGATATTACACTTTTGACACTTTTTGTGAGCTATTCAAGCTTCAACCATACTTGGCCGTTTTTGCAGAAAATCAGTAATCTGTTCATACGCCAAGCCAAACTCTAGAACTTTCTTATCCTCACCAAAATTACTCATGATCTGAATACCCATAGGACGACCTTGCTCATCGAATCCCACTGGCAAATTAATTACAGGGATACCGCCCAGACTGGCCAATATTACGATCTCCATCCATCGATGATAGGTATCCATCTTCCTACCTTCAATCTCAGTCGGCCAATTAGTCGTTTTCAGATACGGAAAAACTTGCGCGGTTGGAATCGCTAAGAAGTCGAAATTCAGAAACAACCGATCCAACTCATTTATCCATTCGCCACGCAAAGCATTAGCTCTAGCGCGATCGCCCTCAGTGAGAATATGAGATTCCTCGATTTCCCAAATCATTTCCGGCTTCAGTAAACCACGGGTTTTCGGGTCATCATAAAAACGCTGCATGCTAGCTCGACCAAGATGTCGCAGTGTAGTCCAGCTAAACCATAAGTTATCGAAATTGTAACTAGGTGTTATCGCCTCTACCTTTGAACCAGCATCAGATAGCTGGCTTAAGCTGGCTTCACATAATTGCTTGATGCCATCTTCAAGTGCGAAATAGCCATCAAGATCACCAAGCCATCCAATTTTTTGTGAAGCAAGGTCAAGAGGTTTAAAAGAATCACCTAAGTCTTTTGCTGCAATGGTTTTTAAGAATTGAATTGTGTCCTCAGTGTTCCTACCCATGGGCCCTGAAGTTGACAAACTTCGCTGAATCGCTTCGCGCCCATTTATCACATTCGTGCTTGGTCGATAACCAANGACATTATTAAAAGCACCGGGATTACGAAGCGATCCCATCATGTCGCTGCCATCGGCAACTGGCAGCATTTGAGTACCTAGACCGCAACCGGCCCCGCCACTGCTCCCTCCGGATGTTAATTCCGGGTTGTAGGCGCAACCTGTTGCTCCAAAGAGAGGGTTATAGGATTGGGAACCAAGACCGAACTCCGGTGTATTTGTCTTACCGATAAAGATTGCACCGGCTCCTCTTATGCGGGCAACCATAGCGCTATCTTGTTCTGCTATTCGACTACTATATATAGGAGAACCACTGGTATAACGAATGCCTCTGACAGCTGTTAAATCTTTTACAGCATGAGGCATTCCATGCATCCACCCTCGATAAATGCCATTAGCTAACTCGTTGTCTGCGTCTCTCGCTTGTTGCAGAAGAAGATCATCTGGCTGCAGACTAACAATCGCGTTATAGATATCGTTGTACTTATGGATACGTTCCAAATAGGCCTGCATTACCTCAAAGCAGCTCGCTTCTTTTTGATAGATAGCTCTTGAGAGTTCGGTTGCTGTTAAACTGGTCAGCTCAGAAGGCATGGATGCTGCAGAAGATCGTTTATTCAAAGTAAGAGGAAGGCATAAAGCTAGGCTTAATTGGCCGCCATTTGATAAAAATGTTCTCCGTCTCATTCCTGAACCTCCCCATTTCAATTATCTAACTCTAATCATGATTGTCTTGGGGAAATGGCTCTAGCACTCCCCTTTTGAAATCAGTTGATGCGGCCCGACCTGTAGCATTAGGGCTGCCCTCTTTTAACTCTTGTTCAACGGCTGTAACAAAGTCAGGTGAAACTAATTGATTCCAATGACGAGTAGCTTTCCATCCTTCTAGAAAATTATCTGAGGATGCCAACTCGACTACAACGCTAAGTACTGCTTGTCTCGCTAATCCTGGCTCCCCTACAACATTAGCACGAATAAAATTTGAACGTTGAGTGTTAACAAAATTCACCCAGATGTTATCAAATCGCACCGCATCCAATTGACTAAGATCCTTCCCGTCACGCATTGAACACCAAATTTTCGCAACATTTTCATCACTAATAAATTGATTGCGCCAACTACCTATCGATTCAGCATGTTTGTCGATGGCAGCAGATTTTTGCAGATAGTTTGCCTCATCCATAGATCTTGTATTCTGACGAAGTTGTATAATCAAGACTATAAGCGTAGTCACAACAGCGATCGCACCGACTATCTCACCGATCGCCCCCATCGCTTCCCAATTCATATTCTTATTCCATTTTTGTGCTTGTTAAACCTATTAACCATAACCTAGACTCACAGACCAAGCTTGCTTATGCTTTCAAAATAGTCCAGTTAGTCCAAGGAGTGCAACATGAACAAGCATGATAATCTACCTAAAATTTTGCTTTTAGCAATCGCTATGGGAATTGGCCTTAGCAATGCTTATGCTCAGGATGAAGCCACAGAGACAATTGGCGAGTTGGTTAGCCGTCTTGATCTTCCAAGCTACAAGAATGTTATCAGAGGACTAGCCCAATTTGGTGACAGACGACAAGGAACTGAACGCAATCGAAGAGCGGTAGATTGGATCGAAAAACAATTGCAAGAAATTGGCTGCACTA
Organism: Gammaproteobacteria bacterium; assembly: GCA_002723195.1. Lineage (GTDB taxonomy): Bacteria > Pseudomonadota > Gammaproteobacteria > Pseudomonadales > Pseudohongiellaceae > UBA9145. Next base: position 20,526 of record PBNR01000007.1, read on the forward strand.
ATACCGAAAGGGTTCACTACGTTTACGATCCAGAGCCTCGCCCGCCAAGACAGCGCAGACCATTATCTAATGAAGCAGTTAATCTCACCACGCCTACTGGTGGTCAGGTTGGGCGCAATGGCAGCGGCCCCGGCGNCTCTTCTATTTTCGGTTATCGTGCTCAAACTGGGGTAAATCGAGACTTGATGGCTCAGCCAGATGAACGTATTCGCGAACTTAATCGCGAAGAGCCGGTGAATGGGCCAAGAACGGAGGTTTTCTGTACCAAAATTGGCACAACTCGCCCAGATGAGATGTATATTCTTGGNGCACATATGGATGNCCATGGTGTCAATGAAGCAGTAAACGATGATGCCTCAGGAACGGCTCTAGTAATGGAAGTAGCCCGTATCCTCCATTCCCCCGATGTCGAAACGGATGTTTCAATTCGTTTTGCCTTATGGAATAACGAGGAAACTGGTCTCAATGGTTCTTATGCATATGTAGAACAGCGCGAAAAATTGCAGGGAATTGAGGAACCCCCTGGTTCTGGCCAGTATCCTGAACCACGCTGGCTAGGAATGATTCAACATGACATGATGCTTTGGGATCATGGCGCACCGGGAGCCGACGGATCAGTGAGTCGTGACCAAAGAGCTGAGGCAGATGTAAATATTGAATTCCAAGCCAATTCCGATTTGGCTGAAGAGTCTATGAAGCTTGCTTTCATTTTCAAAGCTGCTGCTGATAAATACAACACAGACTACCCTGCTGCAGTTGGCCCCCACATGACCAACACCGACTCTACTCCGTTTATGAATAAAGTGCCGTCTATCAGCTTACGTGAAAATGAGAGAGGGTCGCATACCGGGGCTGGCTGGAATCCGACCTGGCATACGCCACTGGACGTATGGACAACTTTTACGGATGATGATTTCCGTTTAGGACTAAACGCCGCACAAACAACACTTTCAGCAATAGCCGGCCTGGCGGGCGCCAAAATCAAGGAATAGTTCTTTTTAAACAAAATGGGAGCTGGCACTCGGCTCCCTTCTTCACAAGCACAATTTGTTATTGCTGGCCAGATTGGCCCAAGGACTCTAGCCTGCGCCAACCCGCTAGGATTCCCGCCATGGAGTAGTTCCCTTCGTGACAAGCATACTCATATATGGGAAGTTCTGCTCTACGCATTGGAAACATGACGGTCCAAGGCGCTGTCCAAGTCGTTGGATCTTCGACGGTAAACTCATAACCAAGAGTATCTCCATCAATCATCCAGAATTTTTCAATTAGATGCATGTTTGCCGAGGAATTACCAAACGCCGTGTCTCGAGCAAAATTTTTGGTTTCGATAACTAAAGTATCTCCATCCCAAGCTCCTACCGAATCTCCCTCCCACTTACGGGGAGAATCTCTATGAACCGTATCACGCAAGCGAACAGGCCGAATATTGTGTACCATTTCATTATGAATCAGAAAGTAATCTTCTGTTTGCACGATTTGTACGTTATTGTTGTAAGCACTAGGGATCATAGGTGGCCCTGAATTGAATCCCATGATGCATCTTTCTGCCAGAGGTCTTACTTCGATACCTTCTGCCAAACGGGCTAGTTCTCTGCGCTCAGCATTTCGTTCTTGCGCTGCCTCCGTCAATTCCGGAATGCGACCGCTAGATGGGCTGGTAATTAAAGAAGTACGTCGATCATCCAATAATTCCTCACCACGGTCATACCAGAACTGATTGTAGTCACCAGTCGTAGTAGTATCAGTAAAATTATCACGATCACGGCGTTCTACTTCTGCCGCCTCAAAATCAGCAAATTCTGATTCAGAAAGAAATTCCTGATCTTCCAAGTCTGACGGGCGCTGGAATGGTGTAATAGTTCGAAAATCCCAGGTGCCCTGCATATCTGGAAGTCCATTAGCTAGGCGCGGAATCACTTCTGTTTGCGCTAGCGATGCCATTGGTAGCAGGCCCAAAACGACCAACAATACTGCTTTTTTATGAGTGTTTTGAATCTTCATTCAAATTTCCTCTTTTTTAGCACGCGTTCTATTGATTTAGAAATTACGCTCATATCATGATTTTGGCAAGCATTTCAACTTGCGCGATAGAAATTTATTTTCATGATACAACCTCATTAGGAATTAATGCCAGCAGCCAGCAGCCAGCAGCCAGCAGCCAGCAGCCAGCAGCCAGCAGTTGAATTGTTATAATTGTTAGATTTTTTACAAGAAAATAGGCAGGCACCTTGGAAATGACTGGCCGCTTTCTAAGCCATTCATACTTCAAGCTAAGCTACTAACTTCCGAACAACAGTCAGATAACCTTTAGAAATATCTGCTTTGCTCAGCAACCCGCGTTCTGTTAACTTTTTGTGAAATTCCGCGAGCCGATATTTTGGAATGGAAGGAACCAAGTGGTGCTCAAGATGATAACAAACTGAATTAGGTGCAAAAGTTAGACGCTCAAACCAGTTGGGTCGAGTGCTACGAGTATTCTTGACTGGGTCTACATTAAATAGTTCGGGGACAGCGGCGTGTTCTGCTAGATTTCGTACTCGACTGAAAAGCATGTAGAAGCTGAAATAGGAGATTAGCCAAAGTAAATATAGCCAAGGTTTACCAAAAGCGCTAAAAACCATAAGCATTATCAAATTGGAAATTATAGCTTCATAGAACCTGTTATATAGCCGCTTCAAACTGAAGCGCTTTTGATTATTCTCATCTACATAAATTATTTCATTCGTATTAAATACCTTACGAAAATAGTTCCAGGCAGTTTTACCGGTAAGATCTCGAATGACTTTACGCCAGAAATATTGAGCTGAAACCGGATAACGCTCATAGCGGTGCAAGTCTGGATCTCCCCGCGACCCAATCTTTCGATGATGCTCCAAATGATTCTTCATGTAATCATCAATACGATAGAAAACTGGTGCCGCTGCCAACCATTTACCCATGAATTGATTTAATGTTCTAGATTTAAAAAGTGTGCCATGACCGCACTCATGCATAAGCACACCTAAACCTAATTGACGGCCACCAAGTAATATCAAAGAAATAAGGATCGTTAATGGATTAGGCCGAACTGCCACTAACATAAAGCACGAAGTTATTATTCCCCAGTTCACCACAAACGCGAACCAGGCTTGTTTGTCATTGCGCTCACATAGTTGCTGAATTTCTTTAACACTAAAACAATCTGAAACCTTCACGCTTAGTCTACTCTCAGTTTATTTTTTAAAACGTAGCTATTGCATTTAAAGGCGAACCAGTGCCCTGAGGCACGCGAAGTGGGGCTGCAGTCAACAGGAACTCGAACTTACCCAGTTCTTCTGCTTTGGAGGAAGCTGCCTCTAAATTCATAGCATCTAAAATAGGCATTCCCAGAGCTACCAGCACTAGCATATGCACGGGCGAGCCGATGCCTTCGACACCAGACGGCGAAACGTCCAGTGCCGCATCGGAGCCTATGATTGCAACATCTCTCTCCTTTAGCCATCGCACTGCAGAAACGTGCCACCCAGCGAAACCCTCCCTCGCCCAGGGGCCCATAGCTTCACGCCGAGCCCACCTTCCGGTTCTCAATAGAACCGCATCACCAGAACCCACGGTTATTCCCGATTCAGCCTCCCAAGCTTCCAGGTCTTCCGGGGTTACGGCATAGCCAGGCTCTAGCCACTCTTGCCCTTTTAAGCGAGGAATATCCATTAAAATCCCTCGGGTAAATATTCCGTCTACCATAGTCATAACGGAATTATCTGAGCAACCATCTTCAGTAACCATTGAGACGGGCCGATCGTTGTAATACTTTCCTTTATAGTGATAGTGACAGAGAGCGTCTATATGAGAATGGACGAGACCATGAAACCGCACTCCAATTTTATCGACAGCCCAAGGATTGATTTCAGACGGCAATGTCGGCATTTGGTGTTCAAAAGGATTACCATTATCGGCAGCAGGTTCTATTAGCAAATCCTGAGCCATGGAAACTGAGACTCCATGCCTGACAATTGCTGCAGCCTCGCGACGCTTCTCTTCAGTAATTAAATTAAGCGTACCCAGTTGATCGTCAGCTCCCCAACGTCCCCAATTAGAAAGGTCTTGGACTAATTGATCAATTTCGTTATCTGCCATAACGTGATCAGCGGCAAAGACTTGAAATACAGGAAAAGTCGTTGCACATAACAAGATTACGAAAATTTTTCTCTTCATACATTGTTCCTCTTACTAATTTAGACCTAGCAATTTAGCTGGATTCTTTTTTGCCATAATGTCTATTTGTTCCTGGCTAATTTCTCGGGTCCGCAATGCAGCAATAAAGTCTCGCATTCCAGTCGCATGATCGGGATTACCTTCCTGGCCGAAATCAGATGAAATTACAAAACTTTCTGCTCCAAGTGATTGAATGACTTCGACATATTCATCCAGGATTGAAGGGTTTGTATAAGCCGCTAACCAATCCAACTCCATTATCGCGCCTGTCGCTGCCATCTGCTGAATTTGCAGGCGAGTCGGATCCTGACCAAAAACATGTGTAATTAAAATATTGTTAACACCATACTCTTGAGCAATAGGAATTAGCGCTAACACTTCAGTTGGCGATGAGTGGCCCATAGCCAAAACCAAATCATTTTCTTTAATAATTGAGAACACCTCAACAAGTCCCTCTGCAGGCTCTCCACTCTCCATGACTGGCACAAAAGAATCTGATGTACCTAATCTTCTTACGTAGAATTCCGAATCAAAAGTTGGCAGCCAAACGACCTTGCCCCGCCCGCCACTGAAAGCAACCATTTGTCGAACTGCCTCAGGGTTAATTCCCCCCACCGACCGATTTAAGGCTATTCCTCCGAAAACCTGGAGATTTGAAACCAACTGACTAGCTAAAGTCGCTCGGTCTGAAGTCAAGGTGAAATGGTTTTTCAATAAAACCCCGCGCAATCCAGCAGCTTCTGCCATTTTTACAGCTTCCCAGTCGTTCATCGCTCTGGGCCTGGAGTCAGGGCCGGCGTGTACATGCAAATCAATTACGCCTGTCAGATCAATGTGCTGATTTTGAGCAATTGAACAGGGGCCACCAAGAATTGCAGTTATAAAACAAACGCTCAAAATAATTCTCATTTTTTATGGGACCTGACAGGAGAAGTTTTCAGCTTCGAGGGTACTGCCGGAACCGTTGTGAACAGCGACTTCCGGATAAGGACAAAGAGGACGACTAATATCAATAACCCCATCAGTCCGATGCACCGCAACTATGCTGTCTGGGGCCTCACCCTTTTCTACCCAATTTTCTAAAGCCGTTAAGGCGTCAAAGCTGTTCGGGCCAGGACCTCCAGCGCAATGCCCCATGCCTGGTGCCATAAAAAGCCTAAAGGAATCGTGTATTTGATCTCTTCCTCCCATAACCTGAGACACACGCTCAAAATATTGAGTGGCATTAGCCGGAGAAATTTGGGGGTCAGCCCAACCATGATAGGCAATAAGTTTTCCACCTCTCTCAACAAACTCGAAGAGATCCGGGCTAAGAGCGTTTAATGTATCGTCATCTTTTCTCTCTGCACGATAAATATCGCGCTCAAATTCAAATTGATCGATCGTCCAATTCTCATCCTCATAGACAAGGTAGCGGTATTGCTCTAATCCTGTCGCTCTAGCAGAACTTGTCCAACCTAAGTCCGTCCAACCCATTTCACTACCGGGCAACAGCCCGGTAATCTCCCGCCCGGTTCCAGGATTAATCGGAGAAGAATAAATCATTTTTGCAGTATTAACCTGAGCTTCAGACAAACAAGCACCAGCGTTCTCCCCATCGCATTGGAGTGCTTCTGGACTAAAATCGCATTGCGCTGGATTTCCGATTATTCCGTCAACTACACCATCGTCAGCATCACAAAAATCCAATGCAGCCCTGTGCAATAAGGTGCGATCGGGATTCTTTAGTTGTGCAGACGGATTCAACTCCAGGTACTTAGCAATTCGCAGTGATGCTGCAGCCCTTCCCGTCCAATCTAAACCAGGGGCACCGGCAACAATGCCATCAAAATCGGTGGGAAACCTTTGCGCTTCCTTCATTGCTTGCCGCCCGCCAGCTGAGCAGCCAGTAAAATAAGAATGAGTAAGGCTGTTTTCGTAGAACGCGGCGATTATTCTCTTCGAAGCTAACGCCATCTCATGGATGGCACGCCAACCGAAATCGTAAACCTTTTCCGGGTGGCCGAGTGCAAAGCTAGCAGTATTTCCCAAATGGCCTGTATCTGTAGAACTAGTTGCATAGCCACGGCTTAGCGGCATTGCCATGGCTGAATGACGGACATTACCCGTAAATGCACCATTGCCAACTGCTAAGTATTTACCGTTCCAACTAGCGGTTGGGAGCCATAGTTCCATCTTTATATCAGAATCTAAAGAGGGCGCTAAAGTTAAGGAAACCCGGCAAAATCCTGGAAGGGACTCGTAAGCGCGGAGGCTATTTCCATTGCCTCCAGGTGGTTGAAAGGCCCCCGGAGCAATTAATTCAGCTCTGTCAATCTGAATATTGGACTCCGCAAAGGAAAGCAGACTTTCGCAGCTTTGAGACCAAACCAAAGCCGGGAACGTATAAAATACTGCGGCTATCACCAACACTTTTTTACTCATTGCTTCCTCCGATTAATCGTTCTTAACCTATGGTTACCAAAATAAGCATAAACAGCCAGCGTAATTGAGTCTACCAACAATTTATCTAAGGAGGATCTCAACGCAGATTTACTAAAATTACTTATCTGGCTAGGAATGGGTCAGCGTTTCGAACAATTTTTGCTGCATGTATCTGACCTTTTTTAATGGACCTACAATAACTTTCCCCACTTAGTCTTGTCGCAATATAAGCGGCATTGAATGCATCTCCTGCTCCGGTCCTACCCGCTGTTTGCTCAATGCTTTCCAAAGGGAATTCCTTTGGCGGTTTTTTCGGCTTTGTAGAAAGCCAATTCGGTTCAACTCCATTCTTAAGAGCTATCTCTGATACACCTAGCTTGTGATGGCGCGAGATTAAACCGGCGATACTCTTATCGTCGAACAAAAGGGCTTCTTCCTCATAATTTGGTAAACTGATATCCGTTATAGATAAAATTTCGGAGTAGGCTTTCGCAGCGCAGCTATTCTCGCTCCACTCGGCAATTTTGTGATTGCTATCGAAAATAACTTTAGTACCAGATGAACGGAGGTCATTTAGTACTTTTACTAACTCTCTCCTTCCATCAGCATTCATTAGTGACAATATTTTACCTGTAACATAAATATAATCGAACTGTATTAATGATGACTTAATCCCCTCAACGGGCTCTTTAGAAAAAAACTTTTCCAAAGTAGCATCGTGAAGCAAGTCAATATTAACACCTTCCTCTGTTAGTTTATTTTTTCCAGCTTCCGCTGTAGCGATCCCAAAAAAACTAACATCAAGTTCAGCACGGGCTAAATATAGCGCCGTAGCGGGCACATCATGCGCTATGTTTTCGTTTAATTCACCAATACATCCAATCTTCATAATTATCGGCGCAAGTTCATTATTTGTTGTTTGCCCTATTCAAACCCGATCAAATCGAAGGCATTAAATCTCGAAACAGTTGAATAATGCCATTAGAATTCATGAAATATCTGAATATTTTTCCAACTTTACGTACTAGCACGGAATAGCCAACTGTCTCGTAAAGATTTAGCATTAGACTTCACTTATACAACTTTTGCGAGGGTGAGTTGTGAATAAGAACAAACGTCCTATCAATTTTTTGTTTTTTCTCTTAACTGGTTTCAGCATGCTGACTTGGGGGCAACCCCCAAAGACGATTGATTTCCAGCCCTTAACGCAGGAAATGCTCAATAACCCCGATCCGGAAGACTGGCTGATGTGGCGCGGTGGATATGAGAACTGGGGCTATAGCCCGCTCGATCAGATTTCTCGCGAAAATGTGCATCAGATAAGACTAACCTGGTCCTGGGAATTCGCCCCCGCTGCTCCAGGCTCTAACGGTATGCAGGTAGAGCCAACCGTTTACGACGGCGTCATATATATACGTCACTCTAATGAGAAATATTCTGCCCACGACGCTGCGACGGGCGATTTGATCTGGGAGTATTCTCGCCCTTTAGCCGTTGCAGTATCCGGTTTTGAAACGAGACTGACCGTGCATCGTGGGCGTGGCGTATTTATCCATGAAGACAAACTAATTTCTCATTCAACGGACGGCATGCTGTTTGCGCTTAACCCACGCAATGGCCGTTTAATTTGGGAAGCTGCTATGGTTGATTATCGATCCGGGCAGCAGCCTAGTGGCGCTCCAGTTGCTTTTGGTGGGTCGATTGTTGTTCCTTATAACTGCACCGCTTGGACCGCGCCCGACCCATGCCACCTATCAGCTTATAGCACCGAAGACGGATCGCTGCTGTGGCGCTGGTTTACCAGTCCCACGCCCGACGACCCAATGCACAATACCTGGGGTGATGATCCTCAACAATTCCCCTTAGAGCGGCGTCGCAACATGTCTCCATGGATGACACCCGCAGTGGACAAAAAAAGAGGGTTATTTATTTTCGGCATCGGATCTAGTGCTCCACAGCAACCTGAACTGGCTGGAACCAATGGTGAATATCCGGACCGACTTTATCAGGGATCAACTGTCGCACTAGACCATCGCACAGGCGAGTTAGTTTGGTGGGCACAACACCACTCCGACATGTGGAACGACGACGCTGTTTATGATCGTATTCTTGTAGACGTTCCTATAGATCCCGATCCGCCTAACGCGTTAGGTGTAAACCCAAATATTGATCCTGAACAAATCAGAGAAGTGGTTATAGGTTCTTTCTCAAAGGATGCAATTTTTTACGCCTATGACCGAACCAACGGCGAGTTCCTCTATGCTAGACCGACCGCTTATCAAAATATTATTGCCAGTTATAATGGGATAACTGGCGCCTACACCATAGAACCAGAAGCAATAATGAAAGCTGATATAAACCACGAGGCAACAATATGTCGCGAGAATAGACAAATCCCGCAAGGAGCCTATAGTCCATTAACAAACGCCTATTATGTCCCAGCGTTTAACGGGCCATGTTCGGTTATGAAACTCAATTCTCTCGAGCCTTCAATAGAGACTGGCTATAACACTTCCTACATTGCGACAGTGCCTACACCCGCGGAGCACTTAGGGCAACCAGAAGCAATCGAAGTTACGACAGGAAAATCTCTTTGGAAGCTAGAGAGAGAGACCCCTCTCTACGGAATGTTGACAACTGGCGGTGGACTATTGTTCGCTGCGGATACGAACCGCCGTTTTCACGCCATAGACCAATGGACCGGAGAAACACTCTGGCAAACCATCTTAAACGGCGCAAGCGACATGGCTCCGATTTCCTATGCTGTTAAAGGCAAGCAATACATCGCTGTGTTCGCCCCAAGCGGTACCCAGGCTGCGGCCCAACATGCTGGTCAGTTAGGATTAAGCGCTCTCACGGGTGTTTCAAATGTGGGCCATACACTTTTTGTTTTTTCGNTTCCCGACAAATAGAATATTAAAGAAACTGTTTAATTATTCTTCCGTTAGGAAGTTGATATTTGAGCTACAGAGACCAATTGATCTTTCCAGTAGTCTTCTACATGAGATTTTGATAAATCGATTCAGCAGTACCCAATTGTTCGATTTGCAAACCCATACGCTGCATTAGCGCAAGGTGAATTGTTCCAAGGTCCGTTTGCTCCTCGTGTTCGATAAACCGNCCGGTGCGAATAGTCCCAGCGCCCCCACCAGCCAATAAAATTGGCAAGTGGGATGCATCATGTTCATTACCATCGCCAATAGCACCACCCATTAATATCATTGAGTTATCCAACAAAGTACTGCCGTCTGGTTCACGAATGGACTTCATGCGGCCAAGAAAATAAGCCAGCTGCTTATGATGCCAACGAATAACCTCGGCATACATGGCTCGCTTCTGCTCCACCGACTCCCAAGAAGTAGTTCCATCATCATCTTCAGTCATGCCAGATGCATTCTGATAATGGGACAAAGCATGCCAAGTACCCTTAACTTCAGGTATAAAATTGAAATAGCGATTCGATTGTCCGTGATCCAACATGAACGTAACAACTCTTGTGGCATCCGATTGGAAAGCCATGACTATTAAATCCATCATTAGTCGAACGTAAGATTCATGATCTGCTGGAATTCCTGGAGTTGGCACAGCTAAAGTGTCGCTTAAAACAAGATCATTGGCCATTTCTGTAGATTGTTTTTGCGCAAACTCGATGCGTCGCTCCAATGCGCGAATCGACTCGAAATATTCGTCCAAGCGCAACCTGTCTGCACTGCTGACGAGCTTATTCAATGATCTAGCATCTGCGATAACAGCGTCCATTACCGAGCGATTACTATTTACACTTGCCTGAGTGCTGAACATGCGATCAAAAACAGTTCTCGGTTCAATTTCTCGCGCCATTGGCCTGTCAGGCGCTGACCAAGAGATAGCATTCCGTGGCAATGAGTTGGAGAAATACCCTTCACCTTTAGTCGATAACTCTAACGAAGGCAACAAAGTCTGCTCTCTATAATGCCTGGCAACAATTTGATCTGCCGAAACGCCGCCAGCATTAACAGCTCGAGAGTCGTAGCCATGGCCTGTCAACCAGGTGGGCGTGCCATCCACATGCCCATTCCCCTCTGGCGTCCAAATATTGCTGGGGATAACGATTTCTTCCTTGTACTCTTCTAGAGGACTCATCCACTCATTAAGTTTTAAAAGCTCTCCACTCGACCCTATTTCTTCGGGATACCAGATGCCGCGGGGAATACCATTTGGGAAGTAGAGGTAAGCCAGTCGATTCTTCCCGGTCGGAAGTGCCTGTGACGATTGTGCAAAAGCTGGTACGACATCTAATAAGGGTAATCCGAGTGTTACCCCAATTCCACGGAGAACCGCGCGTCTAGAAAAAGTCCGACGTCTCATAATTGGACCTCCTGATTAGGATTCTTTTTGTACTGGAACGGATAGCTCGCAACAATAGCGCTAAGCAGAGTTTTAAATTTATAGCCATTGGACTCAAGTGAAGAAATAATCTTGCGGATAGCCGGTTCGTCATAATACTCGAGTTGGCGGCCTAAAGAATAAGCTAGCATCTTAGACACAACTTGCCTCACTAATTCATCATGCCGATCGCGTAATAAAGCCGCTTTTAATCCAGCGGGCCCATCGAAACTCTCGCCATCGGGCAACGAGCCCTCAGCAGAAATTGGGCGACTAGTTGTCTTAAAATGGATCGTGATTGGATCAGGACTGGATTCAGTGTTTATCGTAACAGACTCATCCGCTTCATTTGCGGAATCTACCCGCGCTCTAAAATCATAAGTATCTCGCCATTGACCGAAGAACGAAAAATTCTCCATACTAAATCCAATAGGATCAATACGACTATGACATCCTCTACAATATTCATTGGCAGAATGCATTTCCACTTTCTCGCGAAAACTCATTTCTCGAATTTCTTGCAGCTCTTGACTCAGCACACCCACATTCGGAGGCGGTTCTGGTGGTGGCGTGCCTAAAATCGTATCCAACACGTAAACTCCCCGTTTAACCGGGCTAGTAGTGGTGTAGTTAGACGTCAAAGCCAGAACACTGGCGTGGCCTAGAACGCCTCCTCGATTAGGGTCAACAACTGAAACGCGTCGCATTTGCTCACCCTTAATGTCATCCATACCATATAAGGTTTTGGCAAGTTCTTCGTTAACAAAAGTGAAATTGGCGTCGATTAGTGAGCGAATCGGCAAATCGTCTCTTAATAACGCCATGAAAAACATTGATGTTTCATCCCGCATTGCCGTCATTAACGAATCGGTGCACCAAGGTTGATCGATAGGGTCTAACCAGATGCGCGTTCCTACATTGTGAAAGCCCAACCACTGCGCAGCAAATAAATCTCCAAGAGTGTTGGCTTTTTCATCTGCCAGCATACGAGAAACCTGTTCTTGCAAAACAGCAGCGTCATTTAGCCTGCCCGCTGCGGCAAGTTCGAACAGTTCTTCATCCGGCATACTCGCCCAAAGAAAATACGAGAGACGGGAAGCCAACTCATAATCGTTGATGCGGAAAGAAGCAGCCTCTTCCTGACTTAATTCTACCCTTAATAAAAATTTCGGCGATATCAAAGAAGACTGAATCACCTGTTTAATGGAACCTTCATAAGTCAGACCAGAGGAGCGAGCAGCGGCAAACTGCTGAGCAGCCGCAAATAGTTCCGTGTTAGTTATCGGGCGGCGAAACGCCCTGCTGAGGAAAGCCTCTAACACGGCCTCGCTTGCTTCTTGTTCACTAACGTTAGAACTAGGCTTATTAACGAAAATAAGTTCTCTGGTTTTATAATGAATCTCTGAGGTTGGTTCGGCTGGCAAAGCCAAGTCAATAATGGTTTGAGCTGCCCCAATGTATCTTTCCATTAATGAAGACTGGAGGAACAGCGTATTGGAAGAGTTTTCAAACCCGCTATTACCAATCAACTCTGCTGGAAATCGCTCAGTGATATTTAGTTCAACCCCAAACAAATCTCGCACGGTATTATCGTATTCCGCATGAGTTAATCGTCGCATTAATTCAAAACCCGGATTATCGATTGTAGAAAAATCGAATTGATCAATGTCTTGCCTTAACAAGGCCAGCATCGCTGCCCTTTCAGATTGAGAGGGCTGGGGAGCGCCCGGTGGCGGCATCTTGCCCACCTCCAAAGCTCCAATGACACGGTTCCAGGTTTCCAGATTCTTTACTAAAGGGGTCTCTTGAATAAGTGAAGTCAAGTCTATGCCAGCCGTTTGAGTGGCAGGCCCATGACAAGTAGCACAGTTCTCCTCAAGCAATGGGGCTAAAGGATGATTGCGAGCCGTTTGTTGAGCAAGAGAAATTGAACTCGCACAGAGAAACAGACTAAATATGAAAGAAGCTAGTAGATTCTCTGATTCAGCCACTTACATTCGTTTCCCGTTGATAGGAGCAAGATTCATCTGATACAAATCTTATCACGAGCCCTCCCGCGCAAGCCACGTGCTGGAAGTAAGTTAGATAACCTTGTTTACAGGGCGGGATTCGCTGCGGATGGACCGCACAGCCAATAGCCGTGTTGCCCCAAGGCCGTTTGACCCCACCACTAAATCTCTCTTGCAAGTCAAGATATCCAAAAGTTGTGCGCGGTGTTTCATAATTGTTTTACGAATAATTTGAAACATACGCTATCAGCAAATAAATTCAACAAACACTTTATTTAACGCATGAGTCCCTCATAATGACTTTAAGAGAATGCCTCAGATTTAGCTCTTTGCTCATTCAAGTACTTAATTAATGAAAGAGTCTCCTCTGGATCCATTCTTCCGACAGGCCCGTTAGAGTAGACAGAAATCATTACTTTACCGCTGCCAGAGAGCAAAAATTCGCTTGGCTGGATAATCTGGCGATTATCTTCCCACCACGCTCCCATCGCCTCGCCATCGCTTTTGGTCATGTTGATGGCAACAGGAAAATTTAGGTCTTTCATAACTGCAGCAGTCTTTTCTTTATTGTCCACTGATCCCGCGATGATTCTTACTCCTTGTTCAGCAAACGCTTCACGGCGTGCCTCGTATCCGGCCAAAAGCCGGCGGCAATAGGGTCACCAATGACCTCTATAAAAAAGGGCTAGGGTCATCGGACTATCCAGCCCTTCGGGGATAATCAATGAATCTCCGTTCAGAAAATACAGCTTTAAGCTCGGAAAAAGGTCGCCTGGATTAAGCTTGTCAGTCATTTGTTTATTATCCTTGAAGGCCTATTTTTATGAATCTGTTGAAATTTTGGGCTAGCTTACATGGATATAGTGGTTTTTGGGTGAAATTCTTCAGTTTTAAGTCTTACATAAGGCAATCAATATATTGTGGTTCGCGCATGAATAAGTTAGCCGATGTAGTGTTTGTAACATAATTGTCATTTTTAATTAAATAAAAAGCCAAAATCCGAAAAAAAATCCTTTAAAAAAGACCTCTAATACCCGATATATGGCGCTCTGGTGTGGACTTTTCGCAGTAGGAAAATTATGCTTCACTCACGAAGCGATATTTCGGGGGTTTTGTATGCGTTATTTTTTGTTTGCCTCCTTAACGTCTCGTTTTTTTTAAAATAAAATGGTGGCCGTTTAACAAAACTCACCATCAAAAATTAGTCCCAAGGGGGAATAAATGATTAATAGACCTAATTTGGCCAAAAAGCTTCTTTCAAGCGCCGTAGCGCTTGGAATGCTTGTACCAGCAGGGTTTGTCTCTGTTGTACAAGCGCAGGAGGCTAGTGGGCTTGAAGAAATAATCGTAACAGGTGCACGAGGACGGCCACGAACGGTTGGAGACTCTCCGGTGCCAATCGACGTTTTCTCAGCTGAGGACTTAGAGGATGTATCCTATACAGATGCTAACGACATCTTAAGGACACTGGTTCCTTCTTTTAACTTAGCGCGACAACCAATTTCTGATGGCGCCACATTCATCCGTCCAGCCCAGCTTCGCGGACTACCTACTGATAAGACATTGGTTCTAGTGAATTCGAAACGTCGCCATCGCTCTGCGTTGGTTTCGATTGGTGGAAGCGGAACCCAAAACCCAGACATCGCCACTATCCCAGCAGCTGCTATAGGGAGTGTGGAGGTCCTTAGAGACGGAGCGTCGGCCCAATATGGATCTGACGCTATCGCGGGTGTAATTAACTTCAGACTTAAGGAAAACGATTCGGGTGGAAGCCTTAGCATTCAGTCTGGCGAATACTCTGAAGGTGACGGTGAAACTTATACCGTTTCAGGAAACTTCGGACTTCCCTTAGGCGATAGCGGCTTTCTGAGCCTTTCGGCTGAAATTTACGAAGCCGACGCTACTAGCCGTGGGGTTCAGTATTGTAACTCTTGGTTTTGCGTAGATCCCAATCTTCCAGGCTATAACTCAAGTAAGTCATACACCCAGTTCACCGAAGATGCGACTTATCAGGCCGGCACAGCGTTCGCGAATACCGGTTATGGTGACGTTGTTCAACCTTGGGGAGAACCAGACGCCGAAGCTCTTAGCCTATTCTTCAACGCAGGCTACGATATAGACGATGACACTGAGTTATACGCTTTCGGTAACTACAGAGAGAGCGAGTCAGATGGCAGCTTTTTCTATCGTTACCCGAGAAATGGTACGATAGAGCAGTTGCGCGAATCGGACGGTGGTATATATGATCCGCTAGAGAAATACCCAGGCGGTTTCACTCCAAGATTTTTTGGTGAGATAGAAGACTTTTCTATGCTAGGTGGTATTAGAGGTGAGTGGGAAAATGGCCTCAGCTACGACTTCAGTGCTCGCCACGGTGAAAATGAAATTCAATATACGTTAGCCAACACCATTAATCCTTCAATGGGTCGGGCTTCTCCGAAGTCATTCAGACCTGGCGATCTGATCAATGAAGAAACTCAGTTTTCAGCTGATTTCGCACAAGAGTTCGACTCGAATTTCGCGAGCCCTCTTGTTTTTGCATTTGGCGCAACCTATCTGGACGAATCCTATGAAGTTGTTGAAGGACACCCGACATCCTATGAGGCTGGCCCTCATGCTGTGCAGGATCCTTTCGGATTCTGTAATGGGAATTCACCAACTGCTAAAGGCGCGTCAGTTATAGCTAACGGTTCAACACTAAATTGTGCGGATTCTAGCGACCCAGTTTACCGGGTTGTTGGTGTTGGCTCTAATGGATTCCCTGGCTATTCACCACAATTCTCGGATGTGNATGAGCGATCTTCTTACGCGCTCTATGGTGACCTAAGTACTGATGTAACCGATCGTCTTTTCCTACAAGGCGCTTTAAGATATGAAGACTATGATGACTTCGACTCTGAACTCACTTGGAAGGTGGCCGGTCAGTACGATCTAACCGACAATATTGGAGTACGGGGATCATTCGGTACTGCTTTCCGAGCTCCGACGCCAGGACAGCAAGG
Organism: Gammaproteobacteria bacterium; assembly: GCA_002723195.1. Lineage (GTDB taxonomy): Bacteria > Pseudomonadota > Gammaproteobacteria > Pseudomonadales > Pseudohongiellaceae > UBA9145. The sequence continues at coordinate 36,523 of PBNR01000007.1, forward strand.
TACGACAAATGTATCGACTCGACTACCAAACGGTTTCCCGGTTGCAACCGGCTTATTCCCAGCAGGTGGTCCTGTTGCACAAGCTCTTGGTGCTGTTCCTCTAGTGCCTGAGAAGTCTGAAAACCTGACTCTAGGTTTTGTTATCAATATGGGTGATTTAGACCTGACCGTAGACTATTATCAAATCGATATTGAGGACAGGACTCAAGCGGTGTCTACTCGGGATGTGTCTACTGATCCAAGCTCAGGTTCAGCATACCAGAACTACTTAAAGTTAGACGCAGCAGGAGTTCCAGGTGCTAACTCTATTGGCGGCGTTCTATACTTTGCCAATGGCTTTGACACCACAACCGAAGGTTTGGACATAGTAGGAACCTATCCAATCAGCGAAGTTACCNACCTGACTGTCGCCATAAACTACAATGATACAGAGTTTGATTCTGATCCCAGCGACTATCTCAATGTTGAAAGCATGTATGACTTTGAGAACCTCTTATCCGATTGGAGAGGCGTTGGCACAATTACTCATAGCATAGGCGACCTCCGCTTACTCGCGAGGGCCAGTTACTATGGAGAATGGGCTAACTCCAACAGAAACCCGTGGCCTAATATTCAAGATTATGACGCTACATGGTTTCTGGACTTAGAGGCAACTTATCGTTTCAACGATATGATTTCCGTATCTCTTGGTGGTCGTAACGTAGGCGATGAATATCCAGACAAGGATGAAATCGCTGATTACTGCTGCGGAAGAGTTTATGCTTCTGGCTCATACGTTGACTGGCAGGGAGCCTTTTACTACGGTCGCATTAATGTGAATTTCTAATTTAGCAATGAAGTTTGTTTCTTAATTAGAAACCAGTACGAAAAGGGCGATAGAAATTATCGCCCTTTTTTTTAGGGTCAAAGCGAAAATATAATACTGCGTATTTACCCTGAACTTTTTTACGTTACCTTCATCTTTTTTTAGTACAAAATAATGTGGAACGGATATGGTTAAATCAGTTTCCAGAATTTTTATCAGTGCTTTAATNACTGCAGCCGCAGTTCCTCTTAATGGAGATNCCTTAATTCATGCCGGACGCCTGATTGACGGCTTCTCTGATGAAATGGTGACGAATCGGACTATTAGGATCGTAGAAGGCACCATTTCATCCATAGAGTTTGGGTTTGCTGAAGCAGGCGCTAATGACACGGTAATTGATCTTCGTGATGCTACGGTAATGCCCGGCCTAATGGACATGCATGTTCATATCACTAGTGAGTATTCAAGTAACGATCAGGTAAATGAGTTTACCTTAGACCCCGCGGACTATGCTTTCCGGTCCGTTCTTTATGCAAAGCGAACCTTAGAAGCGGGTTTCACAGTTGTGAGACATCTAGGCGATGGATTCAATGTCAGTGTTGCCTTACGAAATGCTATAAATAGTGGAGTAATCCCTGGGCCACGAATATTTACTTCCGCGAAGAGTTTGGCTTCAACCGGAGGTCATGCTGACCCAACTAACGGATGGGCTGACCACATCATCTACGAACCGACGCCAGAAGATGGCGTTGTGAATAGCGCGGATGATGCAAGGCGAGCCGTACGCCAGCGCTATCAAGATGGTGCAGACTGGATAAAAATTACAGCGACAGGAGGCGTACTCAGTGTCGCCGCAAGCGGCCAAAACCCACAATTCACCATGGAGGAGCTAGAAAGTATTATTAAGACCGCGCATGATTATGGCATGAGGGTTGCGGCACATGCTCACGGCGCTGAAGGTATGAAGCGGGCAGTTTTAGCAGGAGTAGCTTCTATTGAGCACGGCACTTACATGACCGATGAGATCATGAATCTGATGAAAGAACGTGGAACCTATTATGTACCTACAATCATCGCAGGAAATTGGGTGGCAGAAAAAGCTAAGATTGACGGGTTCTTCCCAGAGTTAGTAAGACCAAAGGCTGCGACTATCGGCCCATTGATTAACGATACTTTTGCTAGAGCTTATGCCGCGGGGGTACCCATAGTTTTTGGTACCGATACAGGAGTTTCCGCCCATGGTGATAATGCCCAGGAATTTAGGTTGATGGTTAGTGCCGGCATGCCTCAAATGGAAGCAATCAAATCAGCAACTACCGTCGCGGCTGGTTTTCTCGGCATTAGCGATACCCATGGCAGTATTACAAACGGCAAACAAGCAGATATAATTGCCGTACCTGGCGATCCTCTCGAGGATATAACTGTAATGGAAAGAGTTAATTTCGTCATGAAAAGCGGCATTATATACAAACAATGATTACTTCATTTGATCACGTATCCGTTCCGATGGAACGAGTGGAAGAAATGGTAAAGTTTTATACTGCGCTGGGCTGCCGCGTCATTGATCAGGGCAGAATCCAAGCTGTTACTTTTGGTGATAATAAAATAAATTTTCATATGCCTGAACTTTGGCAAGACCCAGAATTCACCTTAAGAGGACATACGGCGGCACCAGGATCCGGAGACATTTGTTTTATTTGGGAAGGAAGTCAGGATGATTTAGTTTCCACACTCAACTCCGCCGGTGCAGACATAGAACTTGGGCCAGTTCCAAGGACAGGCGGGATGAACGAAGGTAGCACTGAAGGGGTGAGTATTTATAGTCGCGACCCTGATAATAATCTAATCGAATTCATCATGTATTAATGTAATTGAGAAATAATTATGCAAATAGCTAAAAACACAATCATCGTTATTCTCTGTTTATTACTAATTCCTATTACTGCAGTTACAACTGCTGCGGTTAAACAGAGCTTTGCCGATGGCTCCAATTTCGTTTTTTCCGGCGGCCCCCTAGTAGATGGCCAACTCTATTCTGGGCCAGAACCGGACTGGAGCTTTGTTAATGATATTCCCACCATCGAGTTGCAGCTAATAGATCCTCCTGCTACGCGAACCATATGGACCGTTGAACATGCAGGCAAGCTTTATGTGTGGTCGGGATACATGGGCACCACGATTGGCAGAATTTGGAAGCAATGGCCTCTTCAGGCGGAAGCAGATGGCCGCGCTTTATTGCGGATAGACGGTATACGCTACGAAAGGCAGTTGCGCAGAATTAAATCCGGTCCAGAGCTCGATGGCATTGCGAGCGCTATAACAGGGAAGTATCCCTCCAGAACCACGAGATCTGCGGTAGAAAACGGCGATGTCTGGTTGTTTGAAGCTGAGCCACGCGGCTAACAGGAAGGAACATTTATGAAAAAATTCTATTTAGGAATAGCTATAGCTCTGGTTTTAACAGCCCTAGTAGTTCTATTCGTTCCAGGTGTCGACGACTTTGTTGAAAGAACATTCCAGGGATACCTAGGCAGAGCTGCTCGCTAATTGACGATAGAATCACTTTTTACTGTTCCGGCACAGCTCAATAGATTCGCGGGAATCCAAAATGTTTCCAACATCAGATGGGCTATCTATTCCGTGAGTAAAACTTCCACGAACTCTTTAAAGTTTTGAAAATTAGTGCTTGTTGGAGATAAACGCATACCACCACCATGACCAACTCCCTGTGCTTTTGAAAGAAGTGTCGACCCTCCACCACCATTTATGTAATTAGCCAGTAAATTGTAATTCGTATTCAATGCATTTTGAGTTGCTGCAGGTTGATAAACCAGTGCCGTGCCGCCCGCGGGCCCTCCGATAATATGACAGGCAATACAATTGTTTTGGATTATTTGTAATGAGATATTTTCTGTGAAAAGCTGCAAACTTTGCTTCGCCGGAGGCTCCTCCTGTATTTTAGCCTCAATGTTTACCGACAAAGGAGTACCATTAAAAAAGAATTCATTAGCCACTGCCAAAGTGTCATAGGCCACGATAAAATCTAAGGTAGTGTTGAAGACTCCTGCAGGACCAAATGCCACATCGTCTACAATATTTATTAGCTCCACCGATTGCAGAGTTTTATCCGAAAACGCTGCTGAGAAATTCTCTAGCGAAAAATCCCAAAGTTTATAAGAACCATTTTCCTGTCTTAGAAAGTAATTACCCTCCCATAGAATAATGATATATATGTTCCCCAGTGTGTTGACGTGGCTAGATTCAACTTTAATTTCCAAATCGATGTCTATCGGCGCCTCAAACGCAAAGCTGTTGGAATAACTCGCGCCATTATCAGCAGTTGCCCCACCGAAAAACCGCGCGCTTGTCGGCGTACCCGTGAGCGTTGTAGGAGACGACAATTCTGGTAGTTGGCCAAAGGAAAGGTTAGGCAATAAAAATAAAGCTAGCATCGCAGAGGAAGGCGATAACATGCGAAAGAAAGTGGAGCTTACATGCATTATAGTTCCCTAATCGTGGAAAACCTAAACGGTATAAGGTGAAGTCTCCTTGAATAGAATAAACCCGCGAGCTTAAATTATCGCTTAACGCTTTTAAGGAGTTACTTATCTTTCACATGCGCTACTATGCCGGATAGTTATTCCTGAAAAGCTCTCAAGCCACTCTAATCTAGCTGCCGGTCAGGATTTCAGACACTAACTCAGTCCGAAACCTGCCCGATAATCCTTATCGAGATAGGAGTTCGCACCATCATCGTTAGTGAATCGCATATTTTCACCATCATACTCAAGGACTTTGTTTTCGCTGGCTCGCACTGTCGCAATATTACCCAGCAGCATAGTCTCCGATAACCTTCCCGAATATTCAAAATGGGAGGTGGTCATTTTGCTCCTGTCCTTGATTGCATCGATCCATTCTTGATGAATTCCGGGTGATCGGGCCATTGTTTGAGCAGGCTGCTGATAACCCAAGTGTTTTATCTCTGGAATAAGGCAGGGTTCGCGCCCATAGACTCCATGCATCAAAGTATTCTTACCCCCTACTATAAGTACACCCCCATCATTGTCTCCCATCATTCGACCTTGCTCGAGTATTTCTGGTCTTTCTGGCAATAGACCACCGTCATACCAGGTCATTTTAACTGGCGGTCGGTCGCTCTTAGCAGGGAATTCGAAATGAATCTTCGATGCTACCGGGAAAGTCTCAAAATTAGCCCCGAACCGACTAGAACTTGCAGAAACTTTAATTGGAAGGCCGAGATCTAGCGCCCAATAAGGATGATCGATGATATGGGCACCCATATCTCCAACCACACCAGTGCCAAAATCCATCCAACCGCGCCAGTTAAAGCCATGGTAGCGTTCCGCCAAATAAGGTCTATGTGGCGCGGCACCCAGCCATAAATTCCAATCTATAGTCGAAGGAATAGGGTCTGAACCCTCCGGTCGATTAATTCCCTGTGGCCAGACTGGGCGATTTGTCCAACAATGTACCTCCTGCACAGTTCCCAATACGCCATCGGCAACCCATTCATTGATTAGTCTGCCCCCCTCTTGCGCATGACCCTGATTGCCCATCTGGGAAACGATATTTGTTTCGCTTGCTCGCCTAGCCAAATAGCGTGCCTCGGCAACAGTGTGACACAGCGGTTTTTCGATATACAGATGTTTACCCAAATCCATAGCTGCCGCCGCTATAGGCGCATGCATATGATCAGGTGTGCTAATAATCAACGCATCCAATCCAGGTTCGTTTTCTAGCATCTCGCGATAATCGCGGTAAGTTTTAGCGCCTCTAGCAAAGGTAGTTGCCCAATCTTCCTTCAAGGTTTGGGCAATTTCATTATCATCAATATCACACAGTGCATAAATATTTTCGTGTGCACAAGCTCGAATGTTTGCTCTACCTCTACCACCAGCACCAACTCCGGCAATGTTTACTTTATCACTAGGAGCAACATGTGCGGACCCGCCAAGCACGTGACGAGGCACAATTAAAAACGAAGAGGCAATAGCACTCTTTTTAACAAAGTCACGCCGATTAATTAGGGGTTTATCATCATTACTCATACTATACACCGCTTGCTCAAATACTTATAAATAAAAACAAAGAGTACGCTTTTCCTACAACACCTAATATACAAGAAAGATTATGCATGAAAGAAATTAGGGTAGCATAGAAGCGTAACCTCAAACTACTCCAAGAGTTCTCTTACTCAGCCAACTTTTCACAAGACTAACCTCGAGCCAAGTAAAAACAATTTCAACTTTCAAAGATTCTGCCACTCTACCCGATCTAATAATAGGAAAATATAAGAACAAGAGCCCGAGGAGAGCACCAAAAAACCGTCTACCGTGGCGGTATCATAGCTTCTACGATCATAAATGTAGCTTCACTCTTCGCAACTAATTTGTTTTTACTAAAAATATTAATCTCCACACGATACAATTGTTTACCAGCATGAAATACTTCTGCCACAGCGGTAAGTTTATCTCCAGTCGGAGGGCGCAAGAATGAAATTGAAAGATCTGTAGTAGCAGCAAAGGTATGTTCTGGCCTTACTGACCTTACCGCTGCACCGGCCGCCGTATCCGCTAAAGAACTGAGCACGCCACCATGCACTCTGCCTCCGTTGTTCAAATGACAATCTTTTAACACAATCGAACAGGTTGCTTTCCCTTCAGCATAATCATCGATAGTAACACCGACAAAAGCGCCGAACGGGCTAAGTGGTGGTTTAATGCAGGGCATGTCGCTTCCTTGGGGTGATTATAACGATGAAAAAGCGAAGACGAATTCGTTTGAAGAAGCATCTCACAATGAACCTTGCCCGCACTCTATTTGCTCAAATATATCGCAAAAACTACTAGCTAGCTACGCAGGCCAAGCAACAGAACTCTGAAACTAAGCGTGAAGAGTTGATAACAAAAGGAATGAAAGAATAAGTAAAAATCTAAGCAAAAATTGAATTCATAATTATG
>PBNR01000008.1 GCA_002723195.1 Gammaproteobacteria bacterium
TAAGAAAACGTCCTGCTTTTCTATAATTTACCTAACAAAAACGTTCTAAGCTTATATAATAAAAGGATTTTAATTATTTTTATAGACCAGAGACGCTAAATACTATTATTTTACTATAGCCGATTCAAGATATTTTGCCTGAATTGAAAGAGCAATACATTGGAAATGCCCGGCAAATCTAATTTTGCGCTTCCAATTTTATCCAAAGGCAACCTTCAACTCCTTGTTCTTCAAGTTCTTCTAATCGCGCTCGATGATCTTCGAGCTCTTCGCGGTCAGCATATATTGTTGGAATGGGCTGCCTATCCAAGTCACGCTTGCGTGGTTTGCAAATAACTGGATCTAGTCCGCTAAGGCCTTCATCAAGAGAGAGGCTCGATTGCCCGCTAGTCATCGCGATATAAACATCGGCCAGAATTTCGGCATCAAGCAATGCGCCATGGAGTGTTCGATGATTATTATCAACGCTGTAACGTTTGCACAATGCGTCAAGACTATTGCGTTGACCAGGGTGCATTTCTTTAGCCAAAAGAAGCGTATCCAAGACTGAGCAATACTGTGCAAGCGCTTTATTTGAGGACGCAGTTTTATCTAATTCCATGTTAAGAAATCCAACGTCAAAAGGAGCATTATGAATAATCAATTCAGTGCCATTTATGAAATCAAGAAATTCCTGCTCGATTTGGTAAAACCTGGGTTTGTCAGTTAAAAACTCCAAGGTAATTCCATGAACCTCGATCGCGGCATCATCAATTTCCCTTTCTGGATTTAAAAAAACTTGAAAATGCTTGCCGGTTAGCTTTCTGTCTTCCAGCTCTACGCAACCTATCTCTATAATACGATGACCTTGTTGTGGATCTAATCCAGTAGTTTCTGTATCTAATACAACTTGACGCATAATTTGTGTTTCTACTTTATTATATTTCTACAATTCATCAATACCTTGATTAGCAAGTTTATCAGCTAATTCGTTTTCAGCATGGCCGCTGTGGCCTTTAACCCAATTCCATTGTATTTCATGTTGCACAGCTAATTCATCAAGCTTTTTCCATAACTCTGCATTAAGCACAGGGGTTTTACTTGCAGTTCGCCAATTTCGCTTTTTCCAATTAGGTAACCATTCGGTCATGCCAGTTAAAACATATTTCGAATCAGTAGTAATTTTCACACGACAAGGTTTGTTTAAAGCCTCTAATCCTTTAATCACAGCGATGAGCTCCATTCTATTATTAGTAGTTGTTTCTTCACCACCATACAAAATTTTTTCTTTATCACCATAACGAAGCAAAACTCCCCAACCTCCTCTTCCCGGGTTTCCTCTACAAGCACCGTCCGTAAATATTTCTACCAATCGCGACACAAATTATCCTTCCATTAATGTAATTTTGTTCGCATATTTTCAGCTAAAGGAATAACAGTTGTGCGCGTACGCAAAGGTTTCCATCTCGGCAAAACTGGAGTAATCGGGGTAACTTGTTTTGCGCATAGTATGAAATATGCACCTCCGAGCGGGTTAAGAAACTTCTGGCCAAATTTCTCAAATTTTGGCGCCCTTTCTACTGATCTAAAATACTGAATAGGCAAAAAATGTAAACCATAATCTATCGAATCGATTTGTAGATTTAATAATTGTAGCCAATCACTTAAGCGACTTTTTGAAATAAACCGACCCATCCAAGGCATATTAATTCTTCGCTTAAAAATACGCCATAATCCCCAGTAACTTAAAGGGTTAAAGCCTATAATAAGCATTTTCCCGCCAGGTCTTAATACCCTGGTAACTTCCCTTAAAAGGCGATGGCTATCTCCGGTGAAATCCAGGGCATGATGGATTACTACGACGTCGACACTGTCAGTTGCAAGTGGAAGCTCTTCATTATTTGCCACCGTCTGTTTTGTTGTTGGATTCCAACTTGGAGCAAAAATAATTTTATGATGGATAGGACTATCATCAATAAGGGATATGTCTCCAGATGGCCCCACTTGCAATATGTGATAACCAAATAAGCGAGAAATACTAGATGTAACTAGGGCTCTTTCTGCTTCAAGAACAGCTAAACCTAGGCGTGTCTGATACCATCGATTGAATAAAGCGGGGGCCAAGTTCAAATGTAGCTACCTTTAGAAGAATTGAAATAGCATCCTATGCCTCGTAAATCTACTCATAGATTAATATCGGTAATGAGATACAATAAATCATATTCGGAATTTACGTCAGCCTACATCAAACTAAGGCATTTCCGCTGCTTGTATTCAATAAAATTCCCTTTATCATATCATTTCGACAAGTGAACTGGGATTAAAAATTTTCCAAAAATATCTTTTATTTTCAATAATATAAAAAATTTCCAGCAATCATCGATAACTATGTTTGATTCATAATTAAAGCCAGACAATAATAAAGGTCTGCGTATAATATATCGTGAATACACCACTGCGGATTTGACTTCTGCCGAAGCTGCAGATCCTGAGAAGGAAAAGCTTCTCTTAAGAATGAACATAGAATAATCCAAACGCAAAAAGGGAGAGCCTATTATTGCAACAACTCTTAGAATAGAATTAGATAACACCCTTTCTCGCTGTGATACAACTGTGTTAGTAGAGAGCGCAAGGAGGCATTAAATTAAGTGAAAATGTTTACAGAAATAAGAAATTGGAAGGATCGTTTCTAGGTCCCTAAAATCCAAATATGTCGATATATCAGTTAAAAAACCATCATGCTATTCGAGCTATCTTGCTGTTAATTCCGCTAGCGTATTTGGGCGCATGCCAAACTTCTGTGCCCTCAATTAGTCAATCTGAAGAAGCAATAGTAATCAACGATCCAGGTTCATCTAGTCCCATAAGACAGAACCCTAACCCTAATCTTAGCCCTACACCTATAGCTGAGATTGAAAAAGAATATATGGTTGAAAGTTTTGATAATCTATGGGATCGGCTTTATACCAAATTTCAACTCACAGAACATTACAATCATTCTGCAGTTGACCAACAATTATCAAACTATGTTAATAATCAGGCGTACTTCGATCATATCGTTGAAAGAGCCGAGCCGTTTCTTTTTTGGATAGTAAGCGAAATTGAAAAACGTGAATTACCCATGGAATTGGCCCTTATTCCTATCGTGGAAAGCACCTTTAATCCTAATGCTTATTCTCCTGAACATGCAGTAGGTCTATGGCAATTCATTGCCCCCACGGCCCGAAGCTTTGGGTTGCAGCAAGATTGGTGGTATGACGCTAGGCGAGATCCAAGAGAATCAACAATAGCCGCCTTAAACTTCTTAGAGGAATTATATTCAGCATTTAACGGAAATTGGCTACTCGCATTAGCAGCTTATAACACCGGTGAAGGTAATGTTAACAGGGCGATTAAACTTGCGGGTCTTGACATAGATAATGCAAACTTTTGGTCGTTAAATTTGGCCAGCGAAACTAGAACTCATGTACCTAAAATACTGGCATTAGCAAAATTGATCAGCAATAGCACTTACTATGGAATTGAACTGTCACCGATTGCAAATGAAGAGCCTTTAGTATTGGTGAACCTAAATTCTCAAATTGATTTGAAACAAGCCGCAAGCCTCGCTAACCTAGAATATAAAGAATTAAGAAAACTGAATCCTGGCTATCTCCAATGGGCAACTCATCCAGACAGCCCACAGTCTCTTATAGTACCTATAAAAAATGCAGAGCTTTTACAGACTGGAGTAGCCAAGCTCGACCCTAACCATTTTGTCATCTGGGATAGATATGAAATTATGCCAGGCGATACGTTAGGTGCTATTTCTCAAAAGCTTGGCACTAGAGTAGATATTTTACTAGCAGTCAATCAGCTCAATGGAACACAAATTATTGCAGGTGGTTCTTTATTGGTGCCAAGAACTGAAGATCTATCGCGCCTCGTAAACTTAGATCGCACTGCTCAGAGTAATAGACTTATATTGCCTGTACCAGAAATATACATCGTTCGACGTGGCGACAATTTATGGAGTATCGCCAGAAAATTCGATTTACGCTCTGCGGAAATTGCTAGCAAGAATGGAATAGCTATAAACTCAATACTGCAACCAGGGCAGATAATAAAACTAATGCCATCAAACGATAATTCGAATAAATAATGACAAATAATCAATTTTCAGATCGTGAGTTTTTTGGTCACCCAGCCGGCTTATCAACTTTATTTTTTACCGAAATGTGGGAACGAATGAGCTACTACGGAATGCGGGCTCTTCTGGTTCTTTTCATGACCCTTAACATTCAAGAAGGAGGCCTAGGAATTACTGTTGCTTCCGCNACTGCAATTTATGGCCTGTACACCGGCTCCGTTTATTTCATGGGCTTACCTGGGGGCTGGATCGCCGATCGACTGATAGGTAGTCAACAAGCAGTCTGGTATGGCGGTATCATTATAATGTGTGGCCACATATTGCTAGCGATCCCAAGCGATAATACTTTCTTTTTCGGCCTTATTCTTGTTGTACTTGGCACTGGACTATTGAAGCCAAATATCGGCGCTCTTGTTGGCAAATTATACAGCTTAAACGACAATCGACGGGATGCAGGTTATGCCCTTTACTACATGGGCATAAATATCGGCTCCATAATTGGCTACATTGTATGCGGATGGCTTCAAGTAAATGTAGGCTACCATTGGGCGTTCGGCGCTGCCGCCGTGGGAATGGGCCTTGGCTTAATACAATTTCGCCTTAGTCTTTATAAACTATCAGGAGAAGGGGCAGAGCCTACTCAGCCATTGTCCGAAGCTGGCCAGAAAAATAGCCAATTTATAATGCTAGGGTTAGCGGTTGTTCTATTAGTCACGTGTTCACTAGTAATAAACGGCACAATTTTTTTGAACCCAGTATCTTTAGCACAGTACGCCGCTTTAATTATTACAGTTGTTTTTCTCGCCTACTACGCTGCTATATTTAGTTTCTCAGAATTAACGAATAATGAGAAAAAATCATTAATTGCGTTATTCTTAGTCTGCGTTGCATCTACATTATTTTGGGCGGGATTTGAGCAAGCCGGTTCTTCACTAAACCTTTTTGGGCGCGATTACACTAATCGTCTTATTGGAAATTTTGAGATCCCACCCGCTTGGTTTCAATCTGCCAATTCAATCTTTATAGTGATATTGTCACCATTTTTTGCCGCATTATGGATTAATCTAGGTAAACATTTTGTAAAACCATACTATGGGTTTAAATGCGCACTTGGTTTAATTATTATGGCTACGGGCTTTATCGTNATGTTTTTTGCTGCNCAGGTGGCGGCATCTGGATTACCAGCAGCTCCTTATTGGCTGATTGCGACTTATTTCTTGCATACTTTAGGGGAACTATGTTTGAGCCCGGTGGCACTTAGCGCAGTAAGCAAACTTTCGCCTAAAAGATTTGCCGCTCAAATGATGGGTGTTTTCACACTTACTTATTCCATAGGCAGTGTCGTTGCTGGCTTGGTGGCTGGCAACTTTGATCCTGAAAATATTCAACAAATGCCAAATCTCTATCTTTATATTGCATTTTCTACTATTGCCGGCGGTATTATAGTTGGAATATTTGCACTCAAGAGTCGTCACTGGGAATCTCTAATCAACGATTAAAACTAGCAAAAAACACTCTCGGTAAGGAATATATCTATGGGTTTTTTAACAGGTAAACGTATTTTGATTTTAGGTGTTGCTAGCAAGTTATCAATTGCATCTGGTATCGCCTCTGCAATGCATAGAGAAGGCGCTGAGCTTGCTTTTACTTATCAAAATGAAAAACTTAAAGACCGCGTAGTTAAATTTGCAGAGGGCTGGGGATCCGATCTAGTTTTCCCCTGTGATGTGCAAGAGGATAACCAAATAACAGATTTGTTTTCGAGATTGGGAGATAATTGGGAAGGACTTGATGGGATTGTTCACTGTCTTGCGTTTGCCCCCGCCAACGAACTCCATGGTAATTATGTAGACATTACTACTCGTGAAGGATTTTTAACGGCACATGAAATAAGCTCATACAGTTTTGTCGCTTTAGCCCAAAAAGGCCGAAAACTAATGGAGGGGAGAAACGGCTCACTTGTTACACTTAGCTACTTGGGCGCACTTCGCAGTCTCCCAAATTACAATGTCATGGGATTAGCAAAAGCAAGCTTAGAATCAAATGTGCGATATATGGCATCCAGCTTGGGGCCAGAAGGTACTAGGGTCAATGGAATCTCTGCTGGACCTATCAAAACACTTGCAGCGTCCGGCATTAAAAGTTTCAGGAAAATGCTCGATCACAATGCTAAACAAACCCCGTTAAGACGAAATATAACAATCGAAGAAGTTGGAAATGCAGCAGCGTTCCTCGCTTCAGAGTTAGCATCTGGAATTAGTGGAGAAATTCTTTACGTAGACGGCGGGTTTAATACCACGGCCATGGGCTCATTGAACGATTTAGAGGCAAGTTAAAAAACTTCGCTTTGGAGCAGATTCGATTCTATGTCTGAGTTTGCACGCAAAGTGTTCATATACGCCTGGAACTCGCTATTGCCTAAATCAGCAGCAACAGATTCTATAAAGCCCTGCCTTTCTTCGCCAGGAATCGAGTCAATACTTCCTTCATTAACCTGAAGTAGCTCGATAAGCACGAAAGTCCCATTATTAAGTGTTAAACTTGATCGCCTAGGCTCACTTGTAGATCTAGGAAGGGCGAAAACTTGATTAAGTATCTCTCTGTTTACGCTAAATGAATTACGTTCGATTCCAGTTTCTTCAATCCATTGCAACTCGTTCTCATTCAGCAACGCTTCAAGGCCGGTTTCCAATTCGATAGCTGCTGTTAATTGGTTCCCGATTTCTTGTACTGCATTTCTCTCCATATCGGTGCGCAAGATTACAGCGATCTCAGCCTGAACTTCTTGTATTGGCAAAATCGCAGCCTCGTTAAACTCTAAAACCCTAATAACTATTGATTGTGAATCATCTAATTCAATTACATCGCTGTTGTTACCATCTACAAGCACTTCGTCGGAGAATGCAACGTCAACCACGCTTTGATTACTAAACACATCTACACCACCAGAACGGCCAAAAGCTTCACTAACTAAAACAGTCAAGCCGAGTTCTTCATTGATAGTTTGCAAATCTCCAGTTTCAAAGGCAAGATTTGACAAATCTTGCAATCTTTCTGCATAAATCAATTCAATTTCAGAACTCTTTAAATCTCTTTCAATTCTTTCACGTTCATCTTCAAAAGGCGCGAACACATTTTCAGCATCCTCGGTTAATTTAACAAGATGAACACCAAATTCCGTAATCACCGGATCAGAGACTTCATCCAAGACTAACCCTTCGATAGCTTCCTCAATTTCTTGCGGAAATGCACTGCCATCCGTGTAGCCAATATCTCCGCCCTCCTCTGCAGAAACAACATCTGTAGATAACTCTAAAGCTAGTGACGCAAACTCTTCTCCATCAAATAACCGTTGTTGGGTATTTGCTGCAAGTTCTAGAGCTTCCTCTTCCGTCAAATCAAAGCCTACTTCAAATAAGATATGTGCTGCTCTTTTTTCTGAGGAACCTTCGTATTGAGATCGCTCTGCCTCATACTGTACTAATAATTCATCTTCATTGACTTCTATCTCTTGAGAAATAATCTCTTTATCCAATATCACATATTCAACCACAATAGTTTCTTCTTCAGTAAATTCATCAGAATTAGCGTCATAGTAGTCGGAAATCTGATTATCGTTTATAGCGGTCCCTAAAGTTCTTGTTCCCAAAGTTACCGATAAATACCGAAAATCTCTAGTTTGCCCTGTTAATTCTGCAATCTTGCTTAATTCATTTTCGGTGATGAAATTCGAACCAGTAAACGCACTCGCGACTTGCGATAAAAGCATACTCTGTGTAAGCGACTCCCTATAGAGCGGAACACTCATACCTTGAGCTGCCATAGTCCGCACAGCCAGATCAGAATCGAATACGCCGTTAATCTGGAAGCTAGGCGTATCAAGAATATTCCTATCGATACGTGCACTTGAAATAGCCATGGCAGCGTCTAGAGCATGTTGGCGCAACATAGTCTCGTCAATAAGTTGATTTAGAGCGATAGACTCAAGGAATTCCTGATCAAAGTTTTCAAGCCCAGTTCCTATTGAATTAACAAGATTTTGGGTACTCTGATCTAATTGAAGTTGGGTGAGTTCTTCACCATTCACTTCAGCGACCGGAGGAGATTGGATAAATCCTCCAATTATCGATTCAACACCAAACAAAGCAAATACCGCTACGATTAGTCCAATTATAACCTTAGCGATAATACCTTGAGAGTTATCTCTTATGTCTTGCAACATATTTCTATTTACCAGCTCTTAACACATTGAATTCGTATAGTTATTTATGGCTGTTCTCATATTTAACGCAAAAAGGCGCATCAAAGATGCGCCTTAAATTATCTAGCACTCAACAGAACCAACGTTCTTAGCTCTACCCCCAGCCCTAGCGTTAAAAACCAATTAAGCAGACCAACCGTAATTGATCTTTTTCACTGTGTATGGAGTAGAATTCGAAGTTTACCTCCCAACTACGGACTCAATTATCTACTCCAACATCATTATGGTTTTTAATGCCGGGTATTTAGCCTGAGCGCAACGCTTTTTAAGTGTTTACCGAATCTTTAAGCGCTTTACCAGCCTTAAAACTCGGCACCCGCGCAGCTTTAATTTCTATAGGAGCCCCTGTTTGGGGATTACGACCGGTACGCGCTGCCCGATTTTTTGTAGCAAAAGTACCGAAACCTACAAGCACAACCGGGTCATCTTTTTTCAAAGAGTCCGTTATGGTATCGATCATTGCATCTATTGCTCTACCAGCTGCAGCTTTTGGTAGATCTGCACTCGCAGCAACAGCATCAATTAGTTCTGATTTATTCACTTTATCCCCTTTTAAATGTAGAAGTTGCTCTTATTAAAGACTTTAATAGCATTTTTAATGCATCCGGCTTGCTGGTCACTTACTGCTTTCAAAGATATAAAAATAGTCTCTTACAAAAATCCAACAAGGATTTCACTTCTTATACCGCTTTAATTTCTTACCGCCGAATACATCACTTACCTCAAGTAAGTGCAATTCTTTATACCAAGCGCCAGAAAGCTCTGTCAACCGGAAACACGCGTATTTAGTGGGTATTTATAGGGTTTTCATCGGTCCCCGTATCTATCTCTTTTTGTTTAGTATCTTTCTTTTCCTTTGCCTTCTTCTCTGGTTTCAAAGGTGTAGGCTGATATTGTAAAGCATGCTCTAGAACTTCATCTATCCACTGAACAGGAATGATTTTCAAATCGTCCTTTATATTGTCAGGGATTTCTCTTAGATCCCTTTCGTTGTCGGCAGGAATAATGACTGTTTTAATATTGCCTCGATGAGCAGCTAGTAATTTCTCCTTTAAACCACCTATTCGCAACACCTGGCCACGGAGAGTAATTTCCCCAGTCATCGCAACATCAGCTTGAACTGGAATATTGGTTAAAACCGATACTAATGCCGAGCACATGCCAACCCCAGCACTTGGACCATCTTTTGGGGTTGCTCCCTCAGGCACATGGATATGCAAATCATATTTCTCATGAAAGTTTGAGACTAGCCCCAATGCTCGGGCTCTGCTTCGAACGACAGTAAAGGCAGCTTGAATCGACTCTTGCATGACGTCACCCAAAGAGCCTGTCTTGATGGTTTTTCCCTTACCCTCAACAGCAATTGCTTCAATAGTTAATAACTCTCCACCGACCTGAGTCCATGCCAAGCCATTGACTTGTNCAATTTTATTATCTGTCTCAGCTTTACCGTAATCATACTTCTGAACACCAGAGTATTTTTCTAAAATTTCTGTAGTGAGCTGAACCGGTCCCTTTTCTTTTTCCTCCTTCGGCAATGAGCTTTCCTTTACCACTTTGCGACATACTTTGGCGATTTCCCGCTCCAGCCCACGCACACCAGCTTCCCGCGTATAGTAACGGATTAGCTCCCGAATTGGTTTTCCATCAAAAACTAACTCTTCATTTTTTAGACCATTATTTTTCATCTGTTTAGGTATGAGATAACGTTCGGCGATATTTACCTTCTCATCCTCGGTATAGCCTGGTATACGGATTACTTCCATTCGGTCAAGGAGCGGACCTGGAATATTCATACTATTAGAGGTACATACAAACATTATTTCAGAAAGGTCGTAGTCAACTTCTAGGTAATGATCGTTAAAGCTATGGTTCTGTTCTGGATCTAAAACCTCTAGTAAAGCTGAAGCTGGGTCACCGCGGTGATCCATACCCATCTTATCAACTTCGTCCAATAAAAACAGAGGGTTACGCACACCAACCTTCGAGAGTTTTTGCAATAATTTCCCCGGTAAAGATCCAATATAAGTACGCCGATGGCCACGAACTTCTGCCTCATCACGGACNCCACCAAGAGCCATACGAANAAATTTTCTATTAGTAGCTCGCGCTATCGATTCACCGAGCGATGTTTTTCCAACGCCAGGTGGGCCAACCAAACATAGTATCGGACCTTTTAATTTCTTGACTCGTTTCTGTACTGCCAAATACTCAAGAATTCTTTCTTTAACTTCCTTGAGTCCATAGTGGTCATTTTCCAATATTTCTTCAGCTTTGGTTAAATCCAATCGCACCTTGGAGCGTTTTTTCCAAGGAATATTAACCATCCAGTCGAGATAGGTTCTAACAACCGATGCTTCAGAAGACATTGGGGACATTAATTTTAGTTTATTTAATTCCGCAAGAGCTTTATCTTTTGCGTCTTTCGACATACCAGCTTCTTCAATACGGTGCTTTAGCTCATCAGCTTCATTAGGTACATCGTCTAATTCACCCATTTCTTTCTGAATCGCTTTCATTTGCTCATTTAGATAATATTCACGCTGGCTTTTCTCCATTTGCTTCTTAACCCTACCGCGAATCCGCTTTTCCACCTGGAATAAATCAATCTCAGACTCGATCAACGCCATCAAGTGCTCTATACGAGCCTGTAAGCCAGCGAACTCTAAAAGGTTCTGTTTCTCCTGTAATTGCAGAGACATATGGGAAGCTATAGTGTCAACCAGACGTCCAGGCTCATCAATACTCGAGATAGATGTCATTACTTCGGGAGGGATTTTTTTACTCAGTTGTACATATTGATCAAACTGAGAAAGCAGCGACCTTATCAACAAAGAAGATTCTTTTTTTGGAATCTCATCAGTTGAAAGCATGGTTGTATCAGCTTTGAAATGGTCTGATACGAGAACCACATTTTCAATTTTAGCCCGACTTAAGCCTTCAACTAATACCTTAACAGTGCCATCCGGCAGGCGAATTAGTTGCAATATTGTAGCGATGGTACCTATGGCAAATAGATCATCGATGTTTGGTTCGTCTTCAGCAGCATTTTTTTGAGCAACTAATAAGACTTGCTTATCATTGGCCATAGCTACTTCAAGAGCCTTTATAGACTTTAACCGGCCAACGAACAAAGGTTGCACTATCTGGGGATAAACCACGACATCCCTTAACGGAAGAAGTGGGAATGATGTATTGCTTACTGCATCTGTTGACATGCCAAATTCACTCTTGCTTGCGTCAATCCTTTATTAAACAAAGCAATCTCGACTCTTAAAAGATAAATACTTCAGAAAAAGCCATAAGCTTATTCATCTACAGCCGTTTTACTGTGTTGTTCGACGTTTTCATACATAAGTAAAGGTTCTGACTCTCCGTCAATCACCGCGGCATCAATAATGACTTTGCTAACATTCTCTAAAGAAGGGATGTTGTACATTGTGTCTAACAACACCGCCTCCATAATAGACCTCAGACCACGGGCTCCTGTTTTTCGTTCGCGTGCCTTGTCTGCAATGGCGCGAAGCGCATCATCACGAAATTGTATTTCAACATCTTCCATTTCAAATAATTTGGAGTATTGTTTTGTAAGTGAATTTTTTGGTTCACGAATAATTCTGACCAATGCGTCTAGATTAAGCTCATCCAAGGTTGCAATCATAGGCAAACGGCCAACAAACTCCGGAATTAATCCATACTTAACTAAATCTTCTGGTTCGACTTCGCGCAGGGTTTCACCAACTTTCTGATCATTACCTTGCGAACGCACTTCTGCAGTAAAACCAATTCCACTCTTTTCTGAACGATCCCGAATAATTTTATCAAGTCCCGCAAACGCACCTCCACAAATAAATAAGATATTGGAAGTATCGACCTGGAGGAATTCCTGCTGAGGATGTTTTCGCCCTCCTTGCGGCGGTACCGATGCGATCGTGCCTTCAATCAGTTTCAAAAGGGCTTGCTGAACACCTTCACCAGAAACATCTCGTGTGATCGAAGGATTGTCGGATTTACGAGAAATCTTATCTATCTCATCGATATACACAATGCCAATTTGAGCTTTTTCAACATCATAATCACATTTCTGCAATAATTTCTGAATTATATTCTCGACGTCCTCTCCTACATAACCCGCCTCAGTCAATGTAGTAGCATCTGCAATAGTGAATGGGACATCTAACAAGCGTGCCAATGTTTCAGCTAATAGAGTTTTTCCTGTCCCGGTGGGACCAACCATTAAAATATTGCTTTTGCTCAGCTCAACATCGTCATCAGCAGCTTTCGCATACTCTAATCTTTTATAATGATTATATACCGCAACAGAAAGCACTTTCTTAGCACTTTCCTGTCCAATGACATATTCGTCGAGGGTATTTTTGATTTCTTCTGGAATTGGAAGCTTCCGACTTGAAGCCTCTGCTTCTTTTTCCTGAATCTCTTCGCGAATGATGTCATTGCACAGATCGACGCACTCATCACAAACAAAAACCGAAGGGCCTGCAATTAACTTGCGCACCTCGTGCTGGCTCTTCCCACAAAAGGAGCAGTAAAGTAACTTACCATTATCATCGCCTTTATTATAACGATCGTCAGACATCTACGTGCTTTAAACCTGATTTACCTGTTTAGTCTTTAGCCAAAAATTAATTTTGGAATTTTATCTGCCAATTCTAGCTTGCTTTTTCTCGTTAGCTCTAATAGCTTTTTACAAGATCTCAGACTGCCTTTAAACAAGGCGTTTATAATAAATTAAAATGGTGACGTAAGCCGCTAATTCAAGGGAAATACGAATAATTAGCCGTCTTCCAAACCCTCCCCCATCTTATTATCTACTCTTCGCTGAATTACTTTATCAACCAAACCATATTCAACGGCCTCCGCAGCGCTCATGAAATTGTCACGCTCTGTATCTTGCGAAATCCTTTTCTCACTTTGACCGGTATTTTCCGAAAGTAGTTCATTAAGTTTCTTTCTTAACTTAATGATTTCATTAGCTTGTATCTCAATATCTGATGCTTGGCCCTGGGCTCCGCCACTAGGCTGGTGAATCATCATCCTAGAATGGGGCAAGGCAAGCCGCTTACCCTTGGCACCACCAGCAAGAAGCATAGCTCCCATACTAGCAGCTTGCCCTATACACATTGTACTGACGTCAGGCTGGATAAACTGCATAGTGTCATATATTGACAGACCTGCTGTCACTGAACCTCCTGGCGAATTTATGTACAAATGGATATCTTTATCTGGATTTTCTGATTCNAGATATAGGAGTTGGGCAACAACCAGATTGGCCATATAGTCTTCAACAATGCCTGTCATAAATATGACACGATCTTTTAAGAGCCTAGAGTAAATATCATAAGACCTTTCACCCCGAGCAGTCTGCTCTACAACTACGGGCACTAAAGCTGCACTAGGTGGTTGGGAATTTGGCATATGAATTTCATTCCTTTATAAAGCGTTGTATTTGGTTTAACGCAAAGATTGCTTGAATCCTAAATATGTAACCGCCCAAAAAAATCTAGAGTTCACAGTTTTTAACCTATCCCAATTAATCCTCATCTCCGGCAGGAGCGCTAGATTCAGGTTTTATTACTTCTTGATAGCTCACATTTTTATCGGTCACCAATGCCGCCTGAATTATGTGATCAAAGACCTGGTCTTCAACGACAGTGGACTCGATTGCTGCCAATTGGTCTTTATTTCCATAGTACCAATTGATGACTTCGTCTGGCGATTCATAGGTGGATGCGAGCTCTTCTATTTGTTTTCGAACCTTAATAGGATCCGCTTGAAAATTTTCCTCTTTTATTACTTCGCCCAGCAAAAGCCCGAGAATNACTCTTTTATTAGCTTGTTGCATAAAAAGCTCATCTGGAAGAATTGAAGGATCCGAAACTTGCCCACCCCCCATTTGTTGGACGGCTTGTATTTTNAGNTGCTCAATTTCCGCANTTACCAATGCACTNGGAATATCGACCTCAACAGCATCAAGCAATGCATCCATAACTTGATTTTTTAATTTATTGCGGCTAGCTGCTTTCATCTCACGTGTCATATTACTGGAAATTTCTTCACGAAATGCTTCTTCACCGCCTTCATCAATCCCAAAACTTTTGTAGAACTCATCATCTATTTCCGGTAATACCTGCTTACTCACGGAGTTTAGCGTAATCTCGAATTCAACAGACTGTCCCGCAAGTTCATCATTTTGATAATCCTTTGGAAAAGTCAGTGGTATAGTAAATTTAGATCCAGGGCTCTTGCCCACAATTCCTGCTTCAAAACCGGGAATCATCCGTTCCGAACCAAGAACTAGGTTTGTGCCCTCAGCAGCACCACCCTCAAATTCTTTATCATCTTTCTTACCAAGATAATCAATATTTACCATGTCTTGGTCTGCTGCTTCACGCTCAACTGCTTCCCACGATTGCCGCTGCTTGCGCAACGTCTCAATCATTTCATCAATATCTTNACCAGTAACCTCTCCATCGAGACGTTCAACTGCAAGTTTNGAAAAATCNGGGATATCAATTTCAGGATACACCTCAAAAGTAGCCACAAACTCAAGATTGTCGCCTTCTTCAATACTAATTGGTTCTAATGTAGGCTGTCCTGCTGGCTTTAAACTTTCTTGATTCAGTGCATCGTAATAAGTTCGATTCATGAAGTCGCTAACNACTTCCGCTCGAACGCCCTTACCAAACTGTTTCTTGACAACNTTNAACGGNACTTTACCNTTTCTAAAACCTTTTAACTGAACAGTTTTAGCCGCTTCTTGTAAGCGCTGATTAACCGCAGAATCCACTCGTTCGCTTGGAACAGCGATAGTCATTTTTCGTTCTAGTCCTTTGGTAGTTTCAACTGAAACTTGCATGAATTACCTCTTTACACATGAATCACATTCATGATGTTTTACAATTCCCCGTTGCTAAATGAATATACAAGATAAAACGACTCGACGCCTTCCGATGAACGACTAAAGCTAAGAACCTAATTATTAACTAATTCAATAATATACCGGCNTGTAGCCCAACTCGCGAAGTGCGCGATTTTCCCACATAGATTATACAACTGCAATCTAGTTCAGCTATTCGTAATAACATGAAAGCACTCAACTCGAATGTTATTATCTTAAGCTATTGAAGCTATGAGCCTTCTTCACACACACTACTGATCGAATATTCAATTTATAGACGATACTCATGCACATTTATACCCCAAATTTATATGCAGTTATATTAGCAGGCGGCAAAGGGACACGCATGAGAAATGAGGATAAACCGCTTATTCAACTCAATGAAAAACCGTTAATACAATGGGCGGTACAAAAAATTCAGAATCATGTTGGCAAAGTAATTATCAGTGCGAATCATAACCTAGATCGATATCAATACCTTCAACTAGATCTTGTCAGCGATATTTATGAGAAATACAAAGGGCCGCTAGTAGGTATCTACAGCGCAATGAAATGGATACAAAATAACGTAACGGAGGCCCCACCTTCTGCATTACTATGTATCCCAGGAGATGTCCCATTTTTTCCCAACGATCTAATCTCAAAATTATGGGAAGAATTCTCAAAAACAAACTGCGAAGTCGTATCATGCGAATCTGATGGACAGATACAACCTTTGTTCTCAATATGGTCTCTCTCTTCCACCGAGAAATTATATTCCGCAATAAATCGNGGTCTATTTGGACCNAAACTCGTATTACCTTTGCTGGATAGTCGGGTGATCTCNGTCACAAAGNCATCTGAAGTCGAATTCTTCAATGTTAATAACCAAGAATCCTTAAAATACTTACAAAAGTTGATAAATTCTTAACAATTCGATTTTTTTGCCCAAAAAAAAATAAACAAAAATTTTTTAGTTTTTAACAATACTCTCTAACTAGTTGAATCGTATTCAAAAAACAATAGCTCCCGATTTTTCAAAAACCTCTTTATGATATTGATTTTATTGATTAAAAAAACGGCGTATGAATTTTAGCTACAAGGTCATAATTTTTATGTGGCACATTTATTGCGCTCTTCTAATTTTAATTAGGTGCGTTTACGGTATACGTACTCGCTAGCTTAAGGTTACCTACCGACAATGTCGGGCCTAATTAAAGTTAGAAGTAGCCTTAAGCTAGCGGAGACCAATGGTGCTAGTACTTCTAGACAGGGTGTTAGAAAAGAATAACAATACGATGCCCGAATCTCGTAAATATGATGATTTAAACGCAGACATCCCAACTCGTTCTGATCGTATTTTTATTAAAAAGGATCTTTGGTATTTCAAAACTCGTGAAGGCGAAGATGTTGGCCCTTTTCGTTATCGTTCAGAAGCAGAAAGTAACCTAGATCGCTTCCTAAAAAAACTCAAAGAAAAAACCAAACCTCATTACTGGTAATTATTTACGTACCGATTATTGAACTGAACTCTTTGGAACTAATTAGCACAATCTGTGATAGTTGTAATTATTACTCAGCGACAAAAAGGATTCTTATAAATCATAAAACAGACACGCCAAATTAACTGAAAATAAATAAATTAAAATGGCTTAGTTTTCAAATGTTAAGTAAAAGCACTGTTGAATAATCTCGATCTCATCTGAAATTTTAATCGGTCCGCCTTTTTATAAAAAAGCTTTTTCATAAAATTCTAAGAGCCTAAATACCCCAAACGATTTATTAGCTCATATTTAATGTTGCAAAGTAGTTTTAATTGCTAGTCCTCTGTGAAGTCAATAGATTGTGAATTTATACAATAACGAAGCCCTGTTGCCGTAGGCGGGCCATCGGGAAAAACGTGACCTAAATGTGAGTCACACCTACTGCACACCACTTCCGTTCTTATCATCCCCAGAGAATTATCTGTAAACTCAGTGATACATTCCGGATTTACGGACTGATAAAAACTCGGCCAACCAGAACCTGAATCATATTTACTTTCCGAAGAAAATAAAGCACTTCCGCAGGCCTTACAGTTATAAATCCCGCAACCTTTATGGTCATTATATTTACCTGTAAAAGCACGTTCTGTACCCTTTTCCCTTAAGACATAATAACTTTCTGCATCCAATTGTTGCCGCCATTCTTCATCTGATTTAATGATTTTCGCTGAATAATCAATTTCGCTTTCCATTTTAACCCTCAGTTTTAATATATTTTCTAGGTATGCTACGTAACTTACTGTATAATATAAATGTTTTATCTATTCGCAATAAAAGTTAAATTACAAAATTGAATACGTTAAAGCACAGGACAACACTATAATAAAATGGACCGAACAGACGCAATAACGGAAATGTCCATGGATCATATCGCGCAATCAGACAAGCTAAACAACATCTGTTACGACATACGCGGACCGGCCCTCGAACTCGCTAAGCAATTAGAGGAGGAGGGCCATCAAATTTTAAAACTGAACATAGGCAATCCAGCCCCTTTTGGTTTCANNGCTCCTGACGAAATTCTTCATGATGTNATACGNAATCTTGCTGCNGCCCAAGGTTATAGNGATTCCAAAGGCCTTTATTCTGCACGAAAAGCAATCATGCAAGAATGCCAGAGGCTTAACATTTCTGCAGTTGAGATTGAAGATATTTACCTAGGCAATGGGGTAAGTGAGTTAATCACCATGTCTATGCAAGCGTTAATCAACGACGGCGACGAGGTTTTAATACCCGCTCCAGATTACCCTCTGTGGACAGCCTCGGTAAAGCTCAGTGGTGGAAACCCTATTCATTATATTTGTGACGAAAAAGAAAGCTGGTTTNCCTCACTTACTGACATCGAATCCAAAATAAATTCTCGCACACGAGCTATAGTTATAATTAACCCCAATAATCCAACGGGTTCTGTTTATAGCAAAGAAATTCTAGTCGCATTAATCGAACTTGCTCGCAAACATAAACTAATTATTTTCGCCGATGAAATCTATAGCAAAATTGTATATGACAACGCTGAATTCACAGCGATAGCNTCTTTAAGTGAAGATGTGTTCACCGTTAGTTTTAATGGGCTTTCNAAATCTTATCGNCTGGCGGGCTTTAGATCGGGATGGATGGTTTTAACCGGGCCTAAACACCTCGCGACCAGCTATATTGAAGGGCTAGAAATTCTAACAAATATGCGGCTATGTGCTAATGTCCCAGCGCAACTCGCAATCCAAACAGCTCTAGGAGGTTATCAGAGTATTAACGAGCTAGTACTTCCCGGGGGACGCCTAGAACAACAGCGCGATTTTGCCTGGGAATGTCTTAAAGAGATTCCCGGTATTAGCTGTGTAAAGCCATTAGGGGGCATTTATTTATTCCCACGATTAAATCCGAAAACTTACAAAATAGACAATGATGAAACGCTTGTTCTTGATATTCTTGAACAAGAGAAGATTCTATTAGTCCAAGGCAGCGCTTTCAATATTCAAGATTCTCAACACTTTCGGATGGTTTTCTTGCCACGAGAAGACGAACTCCGAAAAGCAATGCATAAAATTAGAAATGTACTAATTCAATACAGATAATAATGCTTGCTTATATTACTTCTACACCAAGTTGATTTAAAACATCCATTACGAACCCGTCAGTCTCTCTGTAATTAATGGACAAGGAGCTACATTCTCTTCTAGCGAGCAAATTCTTGCGTGCCAATTCAAAATATTTATCGATCGAATCCCCAAGAATTGCTGTTTTAAATTCATTGCTCAATTTGTGAATCGAGAAACTCTTTTCAAGTACCGCGTTTAACACACCGTTTTCACTGTTTATAAAATTAGAAACATTACTATACTGAAAGGGCAGGCTAGCTACCGCATCTACCGTAAAAAACTTTATAAAGTCCTGTCTTAGCGATGTTAGTGCTCTATATTTGGATTCTTGTGAGTAGCCAGCTATATGCGGCGTAGCAATACTAGCAGCACTGACCAATTCTTTTGAAGCGAAAGGCTCATTCTCCCAAACATCGCAAACCAATTGACATTGCTCTTCATTCTGAATTAATTCCAATACAGCTTTCTCGTCTATCACACCTCCTCTACAGGTATTGATTAAGAGCGTATTACTTTTCAGATTTTTTAAGAAATT
>PBNR01000009.1 GCA_002723195.1 Gammaproteobacteria bacterium
AACCACCGAAGCTTGCGCGTCAGATTTACAGTCTGATCCCTTTGGCCACTCGGGAACCCCTCCCACAAGAACCCGAAAGGGCAGATTTCCCTGGCTCTCTCACTCAGGAGCGGCATTTTATGGGAATTGGGATGCTTGTGCAATCGTTTCACAGAGATTTTCTGAGCGCGTCAAATAGGGTCGACCACCAGATAATTCGAGCCATTCAGAGGTTTGGACCTTATCAGAATTCGAAGGCCTGAGCACCACCTGAATTTCTCCATCTGACCTAGGAATTTCTTCAATCTGGGCTTCAAACCCGAGCTCTGAAACCTGATCTTGCACTAAATTAGCTTCTTCTTCTAAGCCGTAAATTCCCAATCCAATTCCATTAACCACTGCCCCACGTGTTATCAAGTAAGTTTCCACCTCCATTTGCGCATCAGTCAGCGCTGCTTCGACTCTATCCAAACTTCTTGAAGCCGCGATTCGATTTGCTTCTGGCGGAAGATAGACCCTAAATTGAGACGCTAATAAGCTCCCAGTCAAATTCAATATGGCATCCAGATTTGCCTGCTTTGCGTCTAAAATAAAGTTATTTGCGTCGTCAACAGTAGAGAACCCACTCACCGAGCTGCATAAAGTTAAATCTTCCGGGTTTTCTAAAGCCAATGCGGCAGTCTGAGCCTCAAACTCACTCACTAGCATCAGCCCGGTATTGAGTAATTCTCTAGATTTGGAACTAACTGTGGCTTCCTCCTCTGAGTGAGTTAAAGCCCAAATGAAATAAACAATATTTACAGCTAACAGAAACAGCACTATGTATCTCACAGCCGGATACCTATTGGGACGGCACTTGATGGCTTGGACAGGCAATATCCAATCCATCAAGAACCAAGGACGGAACTAGTTCTGAACAAATGAATTTACTTGAATCTTTCAATAACCCTGCGTCTCCCCCAGTAAAGATTAATCGACAACTTCCTTCTAGCGCCTTTAGTTTAGCGACTTCTTTTTCCACGAGGGCTACCAAAGCAGCAAGGCTTCCATTTAATACAGCCTCATCAGTTGAATTACCTAAAGCTATTGATGAATAAATGGCTTCAGCTGATAAACTAATACTGGTGTTAGCCTCCAAACTTTGCCGCGTTAGTGCCAACCCGGGCAATATATAGCCACCTAAATGATTACCTGTATTTGCAATCGAATCCAAAGTAAATGCTGTACCACAATCGACTATCACACAGGCGCCAGATGCTATTTTATACCCTGCCAATAGCGCTAACCAACGATCGACACCTAGTCGGCTGACATCTGGATAATTCACCGTAACACCGCCACATTTCCTAGAAACCTTAGCGATCAATGGTTCAAGATTCCAGTGCTTACAACTCCAGCTGACCAACCTTTCAGTTAATAATTGACTCCTCACACTGGAAAATCTGAATACCTGCGGTTTTTCATGTCGTAAGCTCGCCGACAAAAATTCATTTTCGTCTGGGAATACTCCGTCGGCAATAACTTCGTCGCCAATCATAGATTTTCGGCGCCATTTGATCCGAGTATTGCCTACATCTAGTTCCAAGATCATTGTTTGCTGACCTCACTCTTTTCTCTCAGCGAAGGGAAAATTTCACCACCCGAAATTTTCTGCACACCCTCCGAGGTTAGCAATAAAAGTGAACCGGACTCGTCTACGCCCAGAGAACGCCCAGGCCTGGCGCTAGTTCCATTTTGAACTACTATATCCTTTCCGTAATAGCGATCATAACGATTCCATATTGTTCGGAAAGTCGCAAATCCTGAATTAGTAAATATGTCAATATTTTCGAGCAAGCAGTTGACGATATTCCCGGCAAGCCATTCAATACTTGGAGTTTCGGTCAGTATTCCCTGAATGTCTATTACTGGCCTATCGATAGCGAGTTTCTGTTCTTCACTTAATTTGTAATTTACCCCTATTCCGAAGATAACCCATGTTCGCTTGTCGTCATTGCATAACTCCAACAAGACTCCAGACAGCTTCTTGTTACCTACGAGAAGATCGTTAGGCCATTTCAATTGTAAATTTTCGTTTGCAAGATTCTGTATTGCTGAACGAATACTAAGGGCGGTAACCAAGCTCAAACCCTGCAATGCATCTGTCGTAATTGAGAACGGGTATACTAGTGACAAGTATAAGCCGCTTGCTGATGGGCTAAACCAGCTTCGGCCTCTCCGGCCCCTTCCGGCGGACTGGCAGTCTGCAACTATTAATTGCGCTCCCTGAAGCCCATTTTCGACTAACCGCGCCGCTTGGGCGTTAGTGGAATCGATTTGTGAAAATACATGTATTTCAGAAATAGCTTTTAAAGGTGCGGGGGCGAGAAATTCAGTTAGTTGCCGTTTTTCCATAAAGTGACATATGGCGCTTTTTATTGATAAAAAAAGAGCAAGATGCTAGCAACGCACTGAAACCGCTCCTTTTTTAAAAATTACTTAGCTCTATAACCTATTCCCCGGATGTATCTGCGGCCTCCTCTGCTCCGCTTTCAGCTCTAAGCTTAGAAAAAGTGGACCATGATTCAAGAATAATAAATATAGACGAAATTATTACCGCAGATTGAATCAAAACAAGCAACCATTGACCACTGTTCACATAGTCGATGATGTACCAAATACCCGCCCAGGTCGCCATGACCAGGATAAAGCAAAGCGGAATTAATAGATTCTTCGCCGGCCGGCCTAGCTTTACTAAATAGACAGAAATGACGATCAATGTCATGCTTGCAAGAATTTGGTTAGTCGCTCCGAATACTGGCCATATTAGAGTTCCCCCATCGCCTGGATAGTTACCATTGGACACACCGAAGGCCAAAAGCAAACATGCACCCACTGCAACAAAAGTAGAAATGTAATTACTCTTTAATGGTTTAATCTGATATATATTTCCCCACTCCTGAATTATGTAGCGAGTTAGACGCAGGCCGGCATCCATAGTAGTGCCGGCAAACAAAACAACCATTACGGCCAGCATGGTTTGAGCAAACGACAACGGTATTCCCCACCCTTCGGATATCAATAAGGCACCGCCAGCAATGAAGCCTCCGGCTGAGGGGCCGCCAGTAAAACTCGGGTAAATTGCATCCCATCCACCCGCAACGGATGCCGCATAAAGAGAGCCAGTTACAGCCGTTATTGTAATTAGAGCCAATGAGCCCTCACCCAGAGCACCCAAGTATCCAACGAAGCGCGCATCTTTCTCATTACTTAGCTGCTTAGCACTAGTCCCTGAAGATACGATGCCATGAAATCCTGACAAAGCACCACATGCAATAGTCACAAAAAGTATCGGTAAAATTGGCGGCGTTCCTTCCGCAACATCATTAAATGCCGGCGCAGCTACATCTGGTGTAGTTAAGATAACCGCAGTATAAAGAACAAAAAGTCCAACCACTAACTGAGCGCCATTAATACAATCCCGCGGTTGCAGCAGCAACCAAACCGGAAGCATAGAAGCAATTCCCGCATAGATATACAGGAGAATAATCCAGTCTCCTCTTTCGCCTAAGTAAAACAAAGGATCAGGAATAGCAAGCGGCATGTTGCTTCCAATATAGATCGTGTAATAGAGAATGGTTACACCGATTACAGAAATAGCCAGTAAATTGAATTTTCTGCGGATAAGTACACCAACCGCTATCGCCACCGGAATGGCTGCCCAAGCCGGGAATACCGACTCAGGATAAATGACCATTTCGTCTGCTATTATGGTTGCAAACATGGCGTTCACAAGAACCAAGAGCAGGAAAATGATAATCATTAAAACGGAACGGACCCGCGCTCCGACGATACTCTCTGAAAGGGCGCCAATAGATTTAGCATCATGTCTATTACTGGCCCAAAGTGCTCCGAAATCATGAACACCCGCGAAAAAAATGGAGCCCAATGTTACCCATAACAATGCGGGGGCCCAACCCCAGTAAACCGCTATAGCTGGACCAACAATAGGAGCGGCACCGGCTACCGCAGTGAAGTGCGAACCCCACAGAACATATTTGTTAGTAGGCACATAATCAACGCCGTCATCAAAACGATGCGCAGGAGTAACATAGTTTGGGTCCAACCGATAAATTTTTTCGGCTATATACTTGGAATATACAAACCATCCAAATGCGAACCCGGCTAAGCCGAAGACGACGATAAAGAGCGAAGACATAAAGCGGACTCCCGGAAGTTTATTGTTAGTTCTTTGCTGCCCATCATAGCAATTTAGCACGCCATGGCAAATCCAACCGGCCACCTGCAAGCATATAATAGATCAATACTTTCTCATTGCTGCGCTACCAGTATAAGCAAAAGCTCTGGGATAGCCTGAACTAGTTGAAATCTATAGAATTACTTTAGTTCGAAGGCTCGGCTGCATGGTAGGTCCAATAACCTATAAACATCTCATCCCAACTCTGAAGACCAAAAGTTAACTCCTTGCTAGGATCGGGATTCGCTGGGTTGTGCTCAGAATTATCGAACGCACCAGTTACGTGGACTCGAGTACCTGCGGGCAAATGAATTGGCTCGTCCAAAGCATAGGTTGGCTGCCAAGCATAGCTATAATTCGGCACACTTAGTAAATCGACCATAGTTCCATCCGGGTACTCGGCGCTAAATTTCATGTCCTTGCCACGAAAATGCATATGAGCTCGCAGCCCTGTCACTACCACATCATCGCTAAACACGTGACGAGCGGCCGACTTATAGTCTTGAGCATAAGGCGGAATGCGGAACATACCGGACACTGATTGCGTAAAATTTTCATAAGTTGGCGGCTCTTCATACATATACAACCCTAATACAGTTTCATCGCTTGTGGCACGACCATTTGTTGTATAGTGGAACTGCATGCTTAGCTTGTGCCCCTCGGGGATATACACACCAGTATTTTCTGGAAAAGTCATCGCATCTACTTTTCCAGGAGCATAACCTTCTAAAAAACGAGTGGCCGTATTAACATTCGCGGCCTCACCTTCAACGAATTCTCTTGGTGCAGTCACGTAAGTCAACAGATGATGGAGGACAGACTCATCACCAGCAATATACTGTACCGCCTTAACCCACTTATCTTCTTCAAACGGAAGCGGCACATCAACGTTAATATAATCCAACACACCAGTTGCTGGTATTTCATGCTTAGGCGCAGTGATGATGTAGTCCGGCTCACCTAGCTGCCAGTCCTTGCGGTCAGGAAACGCCATAGACACTAACGGATCATTTATTGCAAAACCTTTAGGAGCACCCGCATCAATCCAATGCACGAGTTTTTGCAATTCTTCGTCTGAAATGTAACGAGCATTNCTAAAGTGNCCAATGTTTGGATCCACTTGCGTAGGNGGCATGCGTCTTGTTAACAANACTTCCCGAATCATCGGAGACCAACCCTGCAACATTAAATGGCTATCCATAGCAAAGGGACCAATACCACCCTCTCTATGACAAGACGCACATTGCTCGGCTATTATCGGAGCTATCTCAGTTTCATAATCTGGCGGGTCAGCCGCGTGTTGCTGCTTCATTGGATAATCCAGNTCGCATCCGCTTGNTTCGCTAAAAATTGTTGAATCAACTCCGCCCCCAAACTCTGTTGTCAATACTTCTATCGCGGTTTCTTCAACAGGTCCTCTATAAAGCAACGTTAATCTTTCTGGATCTAATATTGCAATCTCGCCAATCTTAGAGAAAGACAAGGTTTCTGAAACTAGTTGTCCATTATCAATTAACAAGGACAGATCTGTATTTACATCAGCCCGACTCCTGCGAATAACATCAATGTTGGATTCAACAGAAGAATTAATTAGGGCAAAAGTTACTCGCTGGTCTGTAAAAGCAGATTGCATCGCTTCAAACTGGGCCACAGCTGTATCAACTTTGTCGCAAGCGCTGTCAAATGACATCAGCACTAATGCTTCCTGATGACGATAACGACTCAGCTGGTGAAATTTTCCATCACTATCAAGCAAAGCGAAATCTCCAACTCTTTCAGGAAGAGCAAAGCTCAAGTTGATCACTAAGCAAGAAAAGACTGCNGCTAAAATACTGGAAAATTTTTTCATGATATTNCTCCAAATTTCGTCCCTATGNGACGANAGTCTAAACCATGTCCTATCAAATAGGCATAGGAAAGATCTGATTTTATTGCGATGAGACAGTAATTTGGTTAAACGTCCTCGCACAAGAAAAGTATAAAAACGTGCCGCCCAAANCTTGCAACTTTTGCATACGCTTATCAAGAATATAAGATTTGCATTAATTTNCNGTTTTGTAATAAGAAAAGTATCCAATAAACATCTCATCCCAACTTTGAGCCCCTCCGCGGACTTCGGCCTCAGGATCAGGATTNCCTAAGTTGTATTGAGAGTTGTCAAAAGCACCCTCAACGACAACTCTAGAACCAGCCGGCAAAAGCATTGGGTCGTTCAGTCGATAAGTTGGTTGCCAAGCAAAATTATAATCTGGCACGTTAATTATGTCGTCCTTAGTGCCATTAGGATAGATAACGCTAAATCGCATGTATTTGCCGCGATAATGCATATGAGGACGCAGGCCATGCAACATAACCTCATCTTCAAACACATACGAAGCACTCATCTTGTGCTCCTTTGCTCTCGGTGGAATGACTAAGTTTCGCCCACCATGACTCAAAGAGTAAGTAGAATACTGAAACTCTGGTTTCCGATCCGCGAAGTAAAGGCCCAGCAATGTTTTATCAACTGTTTCTTTTCCGAAGGTAGTGTAGTGCAATGACATCTGGACCGCTGAATCCTTTGGGACAAACATGCCCGAGTTTTCTGGATATGTAANNGCTTGGTCCTTTCCNGGAGCATAGCCTTCAAGAAACTCTCGGTANCTATCGTTCTCTCCTTCTATGATTCTTGCATCGTAATCTGCGGGGACGATATAACTCAGCAGATGATGGAGAACTCTGCGATCCCCAGGAACATGCTGGACCGACTTAACCCNTACATCTTCTTCAAAAGGTAAGTTTATCGTCACATTTTCGTAGTCAAGCACACCGGTCGCCGGAATAGTATATGCAGGAACCTC
This sequence comes from Gammaproteobacteria bacterium, assembly GCA_002723195.1. Classification (GTDB taxonomy): domain Bacteria; phylum Pseudomonadota; class Gammaproteobacteria; order Pseudomonadales; family Pseudohongiellaceae; genus UBA9145. Next base: position 7,057 of record PBNR01000009.1, read on the forward strand.
AACGATGTAATCCGGCTCGCCAAGCTCCCAAACTGTTTCAGATTGATAAACTCTTGTCAGGGGATCAACTTCACTACTACCCCGAGGAGCGCCAGCATCGATCCAATGAATCAATGTTTGTAATTGCTCTGTATCCATATACCTAGCATTCGAGAAATGATTAATACTCGGGTCGACCTGGGCTGGAGGCATACGTTTAGTCATGATTACTTCTTTAATCATAGGTGACCAACCCTGAACCATCATGTGTGAGTCCATGGCAAATGGGCCAATCCCACCTTCGATATGGCAACTAACACACTTCTCCTGAAGAATCGGCGCTATTTCCGCAGCATAGTCTGGCACATTCATGGCGTGCTCATCGCGTACAGAAAAATCAATTTCACAACCTATGCTTTCTGTTTCCACGGTCATATCAGAAAAATCGATTTGGCCTGCTACGACTGTTGCCAGAGTATCTGAGAGAACTGTTGTACCGGATCGAGCGGAAATTTTCCGTTCCGGTTGCTCTCTGATTGGCTCAACATCTAACCCGCCACGATACAAAACCCGTTGCCGATTTGGTTCCAGTACGATAATTTCACCTGCCTTCGACAAGCCTAAGCTTTCCGCAACCAACTGACCATCATCCAATAGGATAGGCATATCGACATTGTGCAAGAAATCCATTTGCCTTATGGAGTTTAAATCATCGGTCGGAGATGAATTCATTGCNANGAAGCTTANACCTTCATTTTCCCAGGTCGTTCTTAGCAATCTATACTTCGGTATTTTCTCGATATTTTCGATACAAGTCGTTGCAATAGAGATCAGCACAACCGCTTTGCTATCACCTAGTTTGCGCAGCTGATGGTAAACGCCTTCATGATCAAGTAATGCAAAGTTACCAATTCTCTCGCCCGCCACACTTAGCTGACACAACATCAGAATTGATAGTACAAAGCTAACCCTACTCATGTTGTATTCCTCTATTCATAATTTTCAAACAAACGTTTTTCTAAATACGATTAAAGCCAACATTTTGATCTCTGCAAACGCAGGTTAACCTAATTTCTTAATTAGAGTTACAGATAGCCCTTCGAGAGATGTAACAAATTGAAATTAGACAGGTAATAGTTATTAGTTCCATGCATTTTCTAATGCACAGGCAACCAAAAAGGAAATTGGCAGCGAATCTATCTTTTATTTTACCAAATTGCAGAGCTTTCCCATCAATACCTTGTTGCCATGTGCCAAAATTTCTGATGTATCAGCTGCCAAAAAATGCGAACGGAAGAATTTCAGCATTCCGCAATTCAGCTCGTTAAAAATTCCACGTTCGCAATTATCATTTAGTTTTCAGCCTCCGCATTCTCCCGAGAGCTAAAACTAGAAAAAGATTCAATGAGAGAAAACTTCCTAAAAACTTCATACATTACCCAAAGTACAAAAACAACGATAATTGAAAGCATGCCCCAACGCATGAGTGCTGCCCAAAATAAGACGTCAAAAGTAGGTAACTGGAGTTGATAAAGACTCAATGTTGTTCCTCTCTCTAACATCCAGTGCCAGGCGCTATGTGCCAAAAGTGCTGATAAAAGAATTGTCCCTATGCGTTCACGTACAAAATATTTAAACAAAAGATTTAGTACCGGAATAATTAGTATCAGAATAAATAACTGGCCCAGCTCAACGCCGATGTTAAATGCTAGGAGCGAAGAAAATAGGTGGCCGCCAGCAAATTGCAATGTTTCACTAAAGAGGAATGAAAAACCAAAACCATGCACGAGACCAAAACCAAAAGTTACAATCCAACGATGTTCTAGTTTGGCTCCCACTATATTTTCAAAAGCCATGTAAACGATAGACAAAGCTATCAAGGTCTCAATTAAGGGTGGGAACCATAAAGTACTAGGCGCAACCCCAAAAGCCGATCCGATCAGGGTAATCGAGTGGGCGATAGTAAAAGAAGTTACGACTGGAATCAGTGCTCGAATCGAACGCAAAGGAATTACTAAGCAAAACAAGAAAAGCAAGTGGTCAATGCCTTCAAGAATATGTTCGAAGCCCATAAAAATGAAACGCAAAGCGGCTTGATGCCAACGAGGATCTAGATCTACCAGCCCTGGATTGCCAAGATAATTAAATACCCTTTCCGCACCATTCGGCACTATAAAGCGCAAAACAGTGGTAGTTTGATCCGACAAGGTAGCCAATTCGGGATTTACAGAAAATTCAGAATCCTCAGACTGAATAGGATAAGTTACTAAAACATCCAGCACTCCCTGCCGCCAAAACAAATCTATAGAATCATCTAGGGGCGGCTCATTTATGTTTTCGAGGGCAGTTTCATAATCGACAAAAGACCGATTTGATGGGAGAGAAATGCGAGTTAACTGCAACTCCTTCTCCGTTAATTCCTCGCCATTTTCGTAAAATTGCAAAGACTCGGTAATATAAATTCTAGCTGCGTCGTTTGCTGCAAACTGAGCTTCTGAAAATTGCAAAAAACCTGGACCGCGCAATGGAAAGCTCACTTCACCAAGGGCTTCCATAGGTACTCTTAAAAGAGCCGTTAACTCGTTCCCTTCCGGTTTGACGAATGCATATACAGTGACACGTGAAGGTATATCATGGGCCGTCGTTGTGCTCGGAAAGGCAACCAAGACCAGCAGTGCGACAAGTCGAGCCGCAATTAGTGTTACTGAAGCAGTTTTTAGGATGTTTAAATACTTCATAATTCCTTCTTAATTGTTTTAAAAAACAGTAGGTTAACCTACATCTCCTCTTATGTGATCCGATATTCGCAATGCTACTTTATTGTGGACTAAGTTGCGTGTTACAAATTCTTACAAGTGCCGATCCTAAAAATTTGCGCGTGAGTATACTGTCTCACATTTAGGCAGTATACTGCGTGCTTGCTCTGAAAGTTAGTCAGCCTGCGCCTTTGCGGGCATTAAGAGGAGAAAAAAAATGACAAGAATTAAATTATTGCTGGGAGTCACTCTAGGAGCAGCTTTAGTTGCGCTCTATGTAGGACAAGAGCAATTACAGGAACCAGTTGAGGCGGCCAGCAATGATGTGATGGCTCCCCACTTTCTGGTAGATCCATTGTGGCCTAAGCCGTTACCGAATCATTGGGTTCAAGGAAACACAATTGGCGTAGACGTGGATGAAAGAGATCACATTTTCGCAGTCCACAGAAATAGCGAATCCCAGTTCATGCGCATTCAGGAAATCGGACTATACTCTGGAGTTGCGGAATGCTGCACACCAGCGCCACCAATTTTAGAATTCGATCTCGAAGGAAACCTAATTAATGCATGGGGCGGCCCCGTAGAAGGAGCACCCTACGTATGGCCAGAATCTAATCATGGCATCGATGTCGCGCCAAATGGCGATGTTTGGATCGGCGGCAATGGCGGCCCTGATTCACACGTTCTGGTATTTAGCAGAGATGGTGAATATGTTCGCACCGTCGGTGTTCCTGGAGAGGAAATGGACAGCAACAGCACAACGGCCTATGGGCGAGTAGCTGAAATTGCCATCGATGCAGCAAACAATGAGGTTTACTTTGCAGACGGTTACGTCAACAAGCGTGTGGCTGTTGTGGACCTAGCGACTGGAGCGTTTAAGCGTTATTGGGGAGCTTATGGTAATCGCCCAGACGATGATGCAGATGTTACATATACCCCTGGCGAGCCTGGCCCGCAGCAATTTCGAGGTCCTGTTCACTGCGCAATCCCTTCAAATGACGGCCTAGTCTATGTTTGCGACCGCGGTGCTGATCGAATCCAGGTTTTCCGCACCGACGGAACCTACGTGAGAGAAGTCATTATTTCTCCTGCAACTCTCGCACAAGGTTCTACTTGGGATATCGACTTCTCTCCGGATGAAGAACAAGAGTTTATCTATCTTGCTGATGGGCAAAACTTTAAGATTTACATCATAGACCGTGAGTCTTTAGAAGTCCTTTACACTTTCGGTGATGGCGGCAGACAACCTGGGCTGTTCTTTGCGCCTCATAGTATCGCCACCGATTCTCAAGGCAACATTTATACTACCGAGACTTACGAAGGCAAGCGCATTCAAAAATTCCTCTACCAAGGAATGCAGCCTGTAACAGTGCGCGATCGCGCACCTACCTGGCCAGCTGACGAACTGTAGTAGTTTTCCAAGAGCAAACTTAAAACCCGATCACAATGCTGTGGTCGGGTTTTTTTGTTCAAGAATTTCCCCAAATGGTCATCCTCGCCCCTTGGTAATTAGTCAAACCAGCTAAAAATTTACTGTCGTTTATTTTGCGGCTATGCATAAGCCATCTACTTTTTGCTTCGCCAATGAATGAGCTTTAAAAGTAAAGCTAAATTTTTTGTCGTAGTTATACAAATATTGAAGTTCACGAGCCGAATTCAAAGTGCTTTTTGGTTCCTATACATAGAGTTTGGTGTTAGTGTCAAATTTCGGTAATCTCAATTCCAAGAGGAAAACCGCCATGAAAAAAACAACAAAAGTTCTCCTATTTAGTTCTATTTGCGTCTCGACTTTCGCATTGCTATATACAGGCCAAAGCTCACTCCAACAAACCGCTCACGCGGTAAATAATGATCGACTAGCCCCGCAGTTTGTAGTTGATCCCTATTGGCCACAGCCGCTCCCAAATAAATGGATTATGGGAAGAACCATCGGGATTGCCATAGACGAAAGAGATCATCTATTCGTGGTTCACAGAGACCAAGACTCTATGTTTATGAGTCAAGAGTTGGGATTAGATTTAGGGCGTGCTGAGTGCTGCACTGCCGCTCCCCCCATACTAGAATTCGATAGTGTCGGCAACCTAATAAATGCTTGGGGTGGGCCTGGGGATGGCTATACCTGGCCAGAATCAAATCATGGCATAGAGATTGCCCCAGATGGCAACGTTTGGATCGGAGGCAACGGCAGCGGCGATTCTCATGTGCTTGTCTTTACGCGGGATGGTCAATTCGTCCGAGAAATCGGAATACCAGGTGAGCCCATTAATAGTTTAAGCACAACTTCATTTGGCCGTGTGGCCGAAATCGCCATTGATCCCTCCGCGAATGAAGCTTATTTCGCCGATGGCTATGGCAACAAGCGCGTTGCAGTAGTGGATGTGGCGACTGGCACATTTAAACGCTTTTGGGGAGCCTATGGTAATGAGCCAATAGATGAGCGTGTCGTTTATGATCCTAATTCACCTCTACCAGACCAATTCGTGGGGCCTGTACATTGTGCCGAGCCATCAAACGACGGGCTTATTTATGTATGTGATCGCGGAGCGGATCGCATACAGGTTTTTCGGCCTGATGGAACGTTTGTTAAAGAGGGGCAAGTGGCNCCTCTTACTTTGGCGGGATCCACATGGGACATTTCCTTCTCACACGATGAAGCTCAAGAGTTTATTTATGTTGCTGACGGAGCCAACTTTAAAGTTCACATTCTTGATCGGGAATCTCTCGAAGTATTGGCCGAGTTTGGCGACGGAGGTAGACAGCCCGGACTATTCTTTGGAACACACAGCATTGTTACTGACTCAGAGGGCAACATATATACCACGGAGACCTATGAAGGCAAACGAGCACAAAAATTCTTGTTCCAAGGCTTGAAGCCCCTCGGCGATCATCGCTCAGGGGCTCCATGGCCTGCATCAGAAATACATTGAATTAAACTTGAAGCAGAAACAGAAAAAAGCTTGCTGTCTTTCCTCTGCTTCAAATTTGCGGAAACTAAATAATACAAGCTCGCGGCTACGGATGATTGTTCGAAACAGCTCGATCAATTAGTCTCAGCGGCAATTTTATAAGGAGAATCCTCAGCATGACTTTCCACAAATTAGCCTTGGCAACTCTCACATTGATTGCTTTGCCCACTTTAGCTGCGGAAATTAGTGTTAATTACACATATAACGGTAATCACAACACCGATTTCAGTAATTTAAGAGTGTCATTGAATATCGCTGAGGTTACTGATGATAGGGGTGAAGATGCTAATCTGATTGCTGGCGATTATTCTTCTGACACACCTTTAACAGAAATAATTCGAAACGCACTCATGCAAGGCTTCGAGCACGGAGGGGCTGAACTGGCTGGCAACGATGCTGACATGCAGCTGGCTGGAAGAATCATCAGCTCACAATTGCAAACGGTCGATCGTAACGGAACAGAGTCTTTACAACTCACAATTCGGACGAATGTAGCGCTTCAAGGTCGAGGTCGAACAATTTGGGAAACCACTTTGTTTGGCAGAGGAACAGTTCCATTAAGTGACGGTATTTCTTCGGCTATCAATGCTGCGCTAGACAGAATGATTCGCGAACTTGTAAACGACGACTATTTCCTTATCGAGATACAGTAACTAAAAGCAACCCAAATCACCAAAAATATTCTCCTGCAGAGGCTGCGATAACAACGGAAACAAGTCTAAATGAGTTAAATCTTCAATCTGTGCTATGGAAGACTGCATTTCACAATGGTGAAGATGGACCGAAGAATCCTGGCCCATCAGAAAGGCAGCTGCACTTCCGCTTTCTGTAATTACTATTTTAAAAAAACTATCCGGGATACGATGAGCCTTGTTGATTATAAGTTTTTTCTCTTTTGCAGCTAAATCATAGACGGGACCAGTTATTACATAAGCAGCATTAGTTCTATTAACTAAATTTCGAATCGACCAGTCTAAACCATACCAAGCACCTTGGTTAAGGCTAATGGAACGGGCTACATTATTGGTCAAGTAGTTAACATCATTCCAATACGGGGTGCCCGCAAAATCAACTAAAGGCACATAGAGTGCGCGAGTAAAACCAATAGTTTCCGCATCTACAAAATCCAGTGCCATTAAGGTCTCCTCTACAAATTCATCATTAAGAGGAAGCCTGGATAAGCTTGAAGTAATGCCTATGGACTCAGCTGAGACCCTATATGATACCCAATCAGCAGACTTGTTGGTCGTATTATAGGAGAGAGCATAAATGGGACGCACTATCAAATGGTTGTCTGTACCGCCACCTAATGGACAGCCACCAAAACAATGAGCGATTCTATATGTTTGACCATATAGTAATGGTGCATTAAATAAGGCCAAGGCTAGAAAAACTAAATGTAATTTTAGCATTATCAAGTTACCGCTCTGAAAGCCTTTTTGAGGTCCTCGAGAAGCCCTAAAGTATTTTACCTTTATAACTTAACCCCCTAACGAGCACAGAGACTGTATAAATTAATACCCATTGGAAATACCAACTTCTCTAGTTTTACCTGCACACGAATAGATTCGCCCTAAATAACTTTACCGGACAGAAGCCTCTCCTGCCACCCAACAGGATCTACTTTTAATTGTAACAACCAACTTTTTGAAACCTTTATTAAAAACAAAGGAATTAACCCAACTTATCAAAGAAGTTGTCGCCAATTTTAGCTACCTCGTTAGATAGTTAGAAGTACTCATTTGACGAAAATCAGCACGTGTTAGGGTTATTGCCCTAAAATAGCTGAACGATTTTTTCTATTTTGCTGTTATTTCAGTTTTTGGGAGGAGTTTTAACTTCTGTGCATAGCATAACGTTCAATTGGTTGGGAAAAACAAATGACTTTAAAGAGCCATTGCTTTTATAAGCGGGAGTTGAGTTGGTATTCAAAGCAACGGGGTAGAATAAGCTAACAGGCCTAAATCCATCGGCCTTTTTATTAGCACTTTGTAATAACACTGCGGAACTACGCGCCTGCCTTCTATGTTATGCTCAGCGTTGTCTCCCATATCCAAAAACCTGAAATATGAAAAAAATCGGACTGGCACTTTCTTTTTTTTGTCTTAAGAGTCTTAGCTTTGCTGAAACCACACTGATTACTGATGTTAATGGCTACACCTTAGATAGCAATCGTGAACTTATCCAGTTTACTGCCTTGCAATTTAGCGACGATAAAATTGATCGTATCTTTCTCGAAGGTGACGCAATACCAGATAGCATTGACAACATCATAGATGGGAAGGGTCGTACGCTTATTCCAGGAATTATTGACGCCCATGGGCATGTAGGAAGTTATGGCTTTAGTTTATTGCGAGTAGATTTGGCAGGCGCAAGTTCCGAGGAAGAAGCGGCGCATCGAGTGCTAGCCTTTGCGGAAGAGAATTCAGACCTGGAATGGATTCAAGGTCGCGGCTGGAATCAAGTTCTTTGGGATAGCAATGAATTTCCTACAGCAGCGAGCATTGACGCTTTAGTTAGGGATAAGCCCGTATGGTTAGCACGAGTAGATGGACATGCAGGGTGGGCTAATTCGGCCGCGTTGGAATTGGCAGGAATAAATCGCGAGACTGAAGATCCAACAGGTGGACAGATCATTCGCGATGCAAACGGAGATGCCACTGGAGTGCTCATCGATACCGCTATGAGTTATGTCAGCTCAAAAATTCCCAGCGCAACTCATGAAGAACAAAAGTTTGCATTAACTACCGCAATGAGAAGTCTAGCCGCATACGGCATAACCAGTGTTCACGATGCCGGGATTGGCAGCCAGACTGCCCGCGCCTACAAAGAACTAATAAAAGAGGGCCCGCTTCCAATCCGTGTCAACGCCATGTTATCAGCATCGGACCCACTCTACAGAGATCGGCTAGCGGAAGGTTTTTTTCGTAGCGAAGACGACACCTTTGTTATCCACAGCGTCAAAGTAGTAGGGGATGGCGCTTTGGGAAGCCGTGGAGCGGCACTTATAGAAGATTATTCTGACGAACCGGGAAATCGCGGACTGCTTCGTTACGACGATGAACGCTTAGAGTTTTTAATGCGCGCTGCTATGAACGCCGGGTTTCAAGTGAATACTCATGCAATTGGGGACAATGCAAACCGAAAAGTTTTAGATAATTACGAATTATTGATCGAGGAAACCAATTCAAGGGATAGGCGACATCGNGTTGAGCACGCACAAATTCTTCGCTATGAAGATATTTTGCGTTTCGCCGACCTAGGAGTAATCCCTTCCATGCAGGCCACTCACGCAACCAGTGACAAAAACATGGCACAGGACCGTGTCGGTGAATTACGAATTCAAGGTGCCTATGCTTGGCGCAAATTGTTGGATGCTGGAACGATAATAGCTAATGGTTCTGATTTTCCAGTTGAATCGCCAAATCCTTTTTGGGGGCTGCATGCCTCTGTTACAAGACAGGACCAAAACAATGNGCCACCGGGCGGATGGTTTCCTGAGGAACGCATGAGCCTAATAGAAGCTTTCGCCAGTTTTACACTTGATGCCGCCTATGCTGGACATCAAGAAGAAATTCTAGGTTCACTGGAACCCGGCAAGAAAGCTGATTTCGTCTTCCTTGACCAAGATATGTTCGCTGTCCCGGTATTTGAACTGTGGAAAATTCAAGCTACCGAAACATGGGTCAATGGAATCGAAGTCTCCAATTAAATTGCAGTTAGACCACAATTAATCCAACGACTTGGGCCTATTCATCAATTAGCTGTTGCAGCAGATAGACAAGTTCCATGGCTTGAGTTTGTGCGAGCTGGCTGAGATTAGCCCCGCCACCGTGCCCCCCTTCCGTGTTTTCAAAGTAAATAACATCATGTCCCTGAGCTAACATACGAGCCGCCATTTTGCGCGCATGCCCAGGATGCACACGATCATCTTTCGGATTAGTCCACAGAAATACCTTAGGGTAATCCGCCGAAGCAGTAACATTTTGATANGGAGAATATTGCGCGATGTAATCGCGCTGCTCAGGTATTTCAGGATTGCCATATTCTGCAATCCAGCTCGCACCGGCCAGCAGGCGATGGTAACGCAGCATATCGATCAGTGGCACTGCACTAATGATTGCATTGTATAGTTCCGGACGTTGCACCATGACTGCAGTAACTAATAAACCGCCGTTGCTACCACCAGAAATACCAAGATACCTAGAACTTGTATAACCGGAATCGATCAAATGTTTAGATACAGCTATAAAGTCATCGAACACACGTTGCCGATTTTCATTCAGCGCTGACTGGTGCCAAGCAGGCCCATATTCACCCCCGCCCCTGATATTAGCAAGTACATAAGCCCCTCCCCTCCGGAGCCAGGCCTGCCCTTGCGCACTCATATAGCTTGGCGTTCTAGAAACCTCAAAACCACCATAAGCAGTCAGGCGAGTAGGAGTAGTGGCATCCATTTTTATATCGCGATGATGGACAATGTAATAAGGTATCTTTGTGCCGTCAGCGCTAGTCGCGAACAACTGATCAACAATATAAGGCTCTGAATCGAACTGAGGTTCTAGTGCTTTAATTAAACGTGGTTCTGCATCACCCTCGATAAGGAAGAGACTTGGGGGAGTAAGAAAACTCTGAAAACCTACAATAAGTGTATCGGAATAGTCATCGGCGGTAATCATTTGGATTGCACCGCTTTCCGGCATAGAAATAGTGTCTATATGCCATGAGTCACCACGCGGGCTAATGCGCAAAAGCTTCGCTGAGACATCCTTGAGTGTATTTACATATATTGAATCTTTAGTCATGGCGATGCCATTAATGGCATCCACCCCATCGTCAGAGCCGGGATCTAAAAGTAGGCTTATGTCTCTAATCGCATCATCGGCGACAATAGACTCCAGANCCATTGCAACTAGGCTGCCAGCNGGAAAATTAGTACCATCTTCTGGAGACCAATCGCTTCGCATCAGTCCCAATAAATGATTGCCAAAAACCCCGCGGACATCGACATCAATTGGGAATGGAATTTCGACTAACTCTCCTTGATTCACCAAGAGCCAGTTTTGCTCCGTAAAGAAATCCGGACGGCGTGTGATGATGTTGTAAGATATATCTTCTTCAAGGAGACTATTAAAATATACGCCCATGTCGTCGCGCTCGATAGAAATAATTTCTTCAGCTGTGTCAAGCTCTGTTCCGCGACGCCATAACCTCAACGTGCGAGCATAACCTGACAAGGTCAGAGAATCTTCGCCGAAATCACTACCAATGATTAAAGTGTCTGAGTCAAACCAATCTACATTGGTCTTCGCTTCCTCTACTACAAAGCCTCCATCAACAAAGTTCCGGTTTTTCAAATCGAATTCTCTTAACACAACCGCGTCTTTACCGCCATCACTCAAGCGGAGCAGACAGCGAGAAGGATCTGTGTGGAGACATGTTCGCCCCTTATATACCCAATTAGCATTTTCTATCTCGGCCAGAGAATCGATATCGATTAGAGTCTCCCACCGAGGTTCGTCAGATTGGAAACTAGAAAGAGATGTGCGACGCAACACACCGCGCACATTCACCTCGTCTTGCCAAAAGTTGTAAACCTGGCCATCTAATAGGCTAGGCGTAGGAATGCGATCGTCAGAAGTGAGCACTGCTTCAATTTCGTGGCGTAATTCCGTAAATCTTGGATCGCCTTGTAATTGGGGAAGCGAGATTGAGTTCTGCTCTGCAGCCCACGCTAGCGAATCGCCTCCTTCAACCTCCTCCAGCCAAATATATGGGTCCTCCTGTTCCATTGAATTGTCTATACGAGGCTCTGCATGACCAGAATTAACAACAACTGTTGGAAACTGCGGATCGGGAGGGTCGCAAGCAAACAACAAAAATGATGCACTTGCAATACTGACGCAATTTCGTATGGGATGTGACATATTAACCTCTGAAAATATTTTAGTTTGGCTCTATATTGATCTATGTGACTAATCGCGTTACTGATCCGAGTATAGTTATAAACAATTCTTGAACTTTAATCTCTGAGGCTGCAAACGCAGGAGATTTCTAACGGAGTTTGCACTAACTCGGCAATATTTTCGAATCCAGTATAGAGCGGAATGACTATACTCTTATGGTTTGTAATGCCTTGACAAAGATGTCGAGCTCATCGGTGGTCGTATACACATTCGGCGTCACCCGAATTCCTCTTACACCCGGCCGATCGATAGCCGCGGTATAGATTCGATGATCATTCATCAGACGATCTGCTAGTTCAACGGGATTTATACCTTCAATACCTATGTTCCCAATACCTCCGTGACGGTGCTGTTCTGCCGGGGTGTTGATTATCATGCCAGGCACTCCCTGGAGTCGACTAGTCCAGTATTGCTGCAAGTATTTAAGCCTTGCGGCCTTGCGCTCCAATCCTAATGTGTTCTGATACTCAATTGCATTAAGAATGGCCAAATCCGTGTGAGCTGGGTGTGTGCCGATGTGATTTAACCGCCTTATATCATTCGGCTCAAGTTCGCGCGATGCCAGCAAAGGCCAGATACGGTCGATTTTTTGTTTCTTAACGTACAGCATCCCTGAGCCCAGTGGTGCGCTGAGCCACTTGTGCAAACTAGTACCATAGTAATCACAGTCCAAATCTCTCATTTTAAATGGAATGTGAGAATAGGCGTGAGCACCATCGACCATAACTTCGACACCTCTTTCATGCGCCATATCCACAATCTTTCTCACGGGCAGCACCTGCCCTGTAATGTTTATCATATGGGATATCATCAATAACCGGGTTTTATCTGTAATCGCGGATGCATAAAGCTCCACTAATTCCTCATCGCTCTGGGGATGATTGGGCACAGAGACCAAGCGATTGACGGTACCATAACGTTGCTCCACCAAATTAAAGTGATTTAGCATCGCCCCGTAATCCTGTTCAGCCATGACCGCCTCATCTCCTTTTTCCCAATCCAGGCCGCCAATAATTAGGTCCAGTGACTCAGTCGTATTACGAGTAATTACTACTTCCTCGGAATTACAACCAACAATTTCAGCAACCGCGCTTGCCACCCTGTTCTTATTCTCAAACTGCACTGTACGCATGTAGTAAGAACCTTCATAGTTCAAACTCCGCATATGTTCTATGAGATGTTCTAGGGTCTGCTGCGGTAAAAAGCAGTAGTAACCATTTTCAAGGTTTATGTAGTCTGGCTTAATTTGATAATCACCACGAACCTTAAGCCAGAATTCTTCATCGTCTGCAAGATCCAAAGGCGATATGTGCTCAACGGCAGCAACAGCTTTCCGCAATTGACTAAATCCGGCTGATAACCCAACACCCATCACGCCTAAGTTCTTGATGAAAGATCGTTTATCCATAAGTAGCCTCTTTTGTTTCAATTAACGCGCTCTGTAGCGCGTATCGCAGCCCATAATTCAGAATAGCATCGATTTAAAATCTAAGACACAGCTCGCGAGTCTTCCCTTAGGCTGCTATCTTCTGGAAACCAGTCTGAGTTTGCTCATTACTTTATAAACTAATGTCTCAGCAGCTCTCAAACAATCACAGATAAGAAAATAGCAAATGTTATAGCGAAAAAATGGCAAAATATGGAGACATTCAAACCCGACGAGAATTTTTGCACTCTATAGGCAATATCGGTGGGTCCGCTGCAGTTTATCAGGCCATGATTTCGATGGGCCTGTTAATGCCTGGAGATGCTACCGGTGCCGAACTTCGAGATAAATGGGCAGCCAAATCAAGCCAAATTTCAGGAGACATTAAGCCGACAGTTGCAGTATTGGGGGCGGGCATTGCCGGTCTTTCCGCAGGTTATGAACTCAAAAAAGCAGGATTTCCCGTTTTCATAATTGAAGCTCGACAACGACCAGGAGGGCGAAACCATACCCTCCGCTCAGGTGCGATTGTAAACGAAGTTGATAGTCAGCAAACTTGTACTTTCGACGATGAAGAGGAACTCTATTTTAACGCAGGCCCCGCTCGTATTTCTCAACATCACACTAATTTGCTTAAGTATTGCCGCGAACTAAAGGTACCTCTCCAAGCATTAGTTAACGATAATAGAGGAGCTTATATCCACGATTCCGCTGCTTTTGGCGGCATCCCAGTGAGAGCGAGGGAAGTAATAACAACAGTGCGAGGCAACATAACAGAGTTGCTGGCAAAAGCTATAAATGCCAATGCTCTGAACGGAGATATAGGAATTGATGAACGCAGCTTCGTACTTGACGTGCTTAGGGATTATGGAAATCTAAACTATAACTTTAAGTTTATGGGCTCAAAAAGGGGTGGCATTTTATCAGGAACAGGTGGGTTAACGCCTTCGCAGTCATCAGAACCACTTAAATTAGACGATTTTTTCTTCGATACCAGTGTGCCATTTAGAATTAATTTCGGAGAATCATATAATCAAGCTGCCACCATGATGCAACCTGTTGGGGGGATGGATCGAATTGCCTACGCTTTTGCGAACGAACTTAAACAAGAACTTTATTATGGTGTAGAAGTCACAGCAATGCGTCGTGCAGGGAGTCGAGTTAGATTAGAAGGCCGCACTAATGCATCAGAGGGCGCAATTGAAGTTGATTACGCAATCGTTGCCATNCCCCCTAGCGTCNTTAAAAANATCCCCAATGATTTCAGCCTTTCGACACGCAATGCAATCGCTGCTGCAGAATACGCAAANCCAATTAAAATAGCGTTCCAATCTCCTCGCTTTTGGGAGANGGANGAGGAAATCTATGGTGGCATATCNTGGACTGATGCNGAGATTCTTCAAATTTGGTACCCATCTGGAGGGTTTGGTCAGGAAAAAGGGGTAATTATAGGCTCTTATCTTTTCGATGGATTTCATGCAGAAAATCTCGCAAATCTATCCATAGAAGCTCGTAAAGAATTTACCTTGGCAGCTGGTGAAAAAGTTCANTCGCAATATCGCGAAAATCTTAGCCNNGGGATATCTGTGGCATGGAATAAAGTCCCCTANTCACTGGGNGGTTGGGTTAAGTCAGCGCCCTCNTCCATCTTGCAAAAACCCGATGGACCATTTCTATTTGCTGGCGACCATCTAACTTATTTGCACGGTTGGCAGGAGGGGGCAGTGATTTCAGGGTTCAACGCTCTTAACAATCTATTGGATATCATGGGGGTTTAATTCCCATTTTGACAACTACGGACAAGCATATACCAACATTATGGTCAGAGATGTTTCATTTTCTTAAGAAGTTATCGAAGCAAACCTAGAGAGAGCATATAATCTCAGTTGATACTTTTAAAAAATCAAACACGAAGAGACATACTACAATCACTTATAAAACAGTAATTAACCAAAAAGGTCTTTATGAGTAGTTCTAACGTTCGCGCTGGAAGACATTTCCTGCAGATACCAGGCCCTTCAAATGTACCTGATAGCATTTTGCGGGCAATGTCTAAAGCAGTCGTGGACCATCGTGGTCCGGAATTCCCTGAACTAACCCTAAGTATTCTCGAACAACTGAAACCTATCTTTAACACACAGTCTCCTATCATTATTTACCCATCATCTGGAACAGGTGCGTGGGAAGCAGCACTAGTTAATTGTTTATCGCCGGGAGACAAGGTCCTCGCTTTTGAGACCGGCTGGTTTGCTACACTGTGGAAAACCATGGCGGAAAAATTAGGAATCGAAGTTGATTGGGTTAAAGGAGACTGGCGGCACGGGGTTGATCCCACAGTAGTGGAAGAAAAGCTTCGCGCAGATTCAAAACACTCAATTAAGGGGGTCTGTGTCGTCCACAACGAAACTTCCACCGGCATTACCAGCCGTCTTAACGAAATTCGTCAAGCGATCGATGCCGCTGGTCATCCAGCACTCTATCTAGTTGATACTATATCCTCTCTTGCCTGCGTCGATTATCGTCACGATGATTGGAAAGTCGATGTCACTGTCAGTGGCTCCCAAAAAGGTTTAATGCTGCCCCCTGGATTAGGATTTAATGCGGTAAGCGAAAAAGCATTAAATACATCAAAGAATGTCACGTCCAAGGTCTCGTATTGGTCCTGGCAGGATATGATTCAAAATAATCAGAACGGAGTTTTCCCTTATACACCTGCAACAAATATGTTTTATGGGTTACAAGAAGCTTTGCGCTTACTCCACGCCGAAGGGTTAGAAAATGTCTATGCTCGTCATTCGCGATTAGCTAAAGCTACCCGAAAAGCTGTCGAAGCCTGGGGCCTAGAAAATCTGTGTTTAGTTCCCGAAGAGTTCAGCAATTCCTTAACGGCAGTACTTATGCCAGAAGGGCACGATGCCGATCAACTGCGCAAACTTATTATCGCGAAATTCGATATGTCCCTGGGAACAGGTCTCGGAAAAGTTAAGAGCAAGATATTTCGCATAGGGCATTTGGGGGACTTTAATGAATTAATGCTTGTCGGTACTTTGGGCGGCGTTGAAATGGGGCTTGGCATTGCGGGTATTCCTCACAATAAAGGTGGGGTTAGTGCCGCCATGAATTTTTTGACTCAAACATAAATAATTTACAAGAGTATAATGATGGATCCTTCTACTGCCGTTAGCACTAGCGCAGCAATCTCACTAATCGGTTTTGCTGTTGTTATCTTCCTTCTTCTATTTTTGATCGCCAAATGGAAATGGCATGTTTTTTTCGCATTACTTATTCCTATATTAATCTTCGGTATTTTGCCAGGCATACAACAGAATAATTTCATCGATGCATTTGAAACCGGTTTCGGCAACACCTTAGGGTCAATCGGAGTGGTAATCGTTCTTGGCTCGATTATTGCCGAAGCTCTTAAACATACTGGAGCTATTCAGGTGATTACAAAATCTATGGTGAATCTAGTTGGCTCACAAAGAATGCCATTAGCACTAACCCTAACTGGTTTCATTATTGGTGTCGCAATCTTTTCTGATGTTGCCTATGTAATACTAAATCCTTTAGTACATTCTGCCGCAAAGACAATGCAGGTTGGAATTGCCGTAATGTCGACTGGATTGGTAGGCGCCTTGCAATTAACCCACGCTATTGTTCCGCCTACGCCAGGGCCTTTAGCTGCGGCCGCAATTGTCGGTGCGGACATTGGTCAGACCATTATCTTCGGCAGTATTGCCTGTTTATTCGGGTCTTTAGCCTGCTGGGCTTGGGGTGTATATTTTGCAGGCCCCCGCATTAAGACCATGGCCAGTGATGAATTTGAAGGTGTTTCCATCGATGATCTTGATGAAGAAGGACCAGAAGAATTACCTAGCACCCTCAGTTCATACATGCCGATCGTCATTCCCATAGTACTCATTGGTACCCAGAGTGTTATCACACTAATCGCTCCGGAAGGCCATTATCTGCGGATAATCTTTAGCTATCTGGGGTGGCCTGTCATAGCCTTATCAGTTGGTGTTTGGCTAGCCTATCGTAATATCAAAAGCAAAAACGATAGAGAAAAAGCAAAAGATGCATGGGTCGAGTCTGCGCTTAAAACCTCCGCAATGATTCTTGTGGTTACCGGACTCGGTGGATCGCTCAGTGCCATATTAAGAGGCACGCCAGCCGTGGACGCCATAGCCCTCATATTTACAGACTATGGTCTTCCTACAATTCTGCTGCCCTTTGTCATCGGCATTATCGGAAACATGATTACAGGATCTACAACCGTTGGAGTAATTACCGCCGCGTCACTGGTTGCCCCAATGTTAGGAAGCTTAAGTCTTTCTCCAGAGGCTGCGATGCTCGCAGGCGCCAGTGGTTCTGTGATAATCAAATATGTGAACAGTAGTTACTTCTGGGTTTGTACTTCTTTGTCTAAACTCAGCGTACCTGACGCCGTATTTAGCTACGGGGGCGCAACACTAATGGGGGGAATAGTTTCTTTCCTAACAGTGTGTGTGATGTGGTCGACGGGCTTAGTGTAGTTACTTTTATTCAGCACCAAGTCGGCGTAAGACTGCTGCTACTTCTGGGCGAGTTCCACGCAAACCATTCGTTCCCGGAATTCCCTGCACAGTTTCTGCTAATTGCAATGGCGTAAGGTCGCGGTCATTTGGCAGATGAATATTGGCACCGCGCATTGCTAAATATTCTACCACTGAGGGAAAATCTTTTAATACGGCGTGGTGAATGGCTGTGCGACCTCGGTTGTCAACAGCATTAACATCCACTCCTTCATCAATAAGAATTTGTGCTAATTCAAGAGTTCGGCGTTCTTCATCTTCCAAATCTAATGCTTCGTTTCCGATGCGGTCTCTTCTCCAATCTAGAGACGAACCGGAATTTCCCATTGCTACTTGAAGAGCGGTAACCCCACCTTCATCCCTAACTAATGGATTTGCGCCCTCACCCAAAAGAATGTTAAGAATTTCGACTTCCCCATATTTGGCAGCCATCCAGAAAGCGTCTCTGCCGATGAGTTGAGAGCGTATTGAATAATCAGCACTGAAACGTCGCCCCGGTGAACCATGCTCAACCTTGGCATCAAAAATCGCCCCGTGCTCCAATAATTTCTCTACCAGCCTCACTTGGCTTCGCAGCACCGCGGCATGCAACGCTGTGTAGCCAGCTCCAATGGTATTGGGATCGGCACCTTCCTCCAATAGAAATATTGCAAGATCCTCATGGCCACTATGGGCCGCTTGAGTTAATGCGCTAACTCCCGAAGCAGCCGTGTCATTTATATTTGCACCTTCTTTAAGTAGAACGCGAGCTGTATCAATATCCCCCGCTCGTGCAGCAAACATGATGGGGGTTGAACCACCATGCGCCATTCTAAAATTACCACTAGGGTTAGTATTACCGGCAGTATTTTCTAGTTGATACCGGACTTTGGATCGCGCATGTACATCTGCTCCACCATCAATAAGCAACTGAACGACATCAGCATGACTTTGGGCTACCGCCCACATAAGCGCCGTTTGCCCTCTTTCAAATTCGGCTACATTAACGTCGGCTCCGTGCTCTATTAACGCCCCGACAGCTGCCAATTTACCTGAACGAGATGCACTCATTAGAGGTGTTTCTCCCATCGCTAGGGAGACATTCCCATCAGCACCTGACTCCAGTAAAAGCCGCAACATATTCGCACTACCGTTCACTGCCGCAAGCCATAATGGCGTAGCGCCTAACTCGTTCGTCGAATTCGTCTTTGCTCCAGCCGCGATTAATAACTTGGTGATTTCTTGGTTATCGCGATGCACAGCCCAATGAAGGGCCGTCGCTCCATCACCCTGCTGCTGATTCACGTCGATGTTGGTGTTTAGAAGCGCTTTTAACTGATTAACGTCTTCAGCTCTTGCCGCAGCGATTAAAGACTGATCGCTTTGCGCAGAACTAATCTGAGGAACCGCACTAACCCCAGCAAAAAGGGCAAAATAAAGGGCCGTGACAAATCTTAATGCCTGATTATTGTGATCCATAGCAGTAAATCCTAAGCCATTCTTAGATTAATTAACAGCCCGTTTTGCTCCGTGATCAGTTGAATTTCGGGGACTGGGGTCGCAAAATACGGTATGCTTATTCGATACGTCATATGTTTTATCCCGACTGAAATAACAATAAAAATAGCAACTTAGTACTAGGCCCTGCGTACTGACTTATAATCAAAATAAAAATGTTTACGATCCTACTTAAATTTAAGAAAGAAAATCCTCGAAGGCTCTTAAATACGCTTTTAGCGGCGATCCTAGTTCAGCCTGGTTTCTCTATCGCTCAACCCAGTGCTGACCTCCTCGATAGGACTATTAATCAGTATTGCTTGGCCTGTCATAATGATGCTTTGAGCACTGCAGATATTTCATTCCAAAATATCACTCTTTCAAACTTAGGCGCTCACGGTGGCCTGCCAGAGAAAGTGCTATCGCAATTACGTAATCGGCGCATGCCGCCGATGGAGATGCCCAGGCCAACTGATGATGTATACCAGGAAATCGTAAATTGGCTGGAAGTCGAAATAGATGCCTTGGCAGCAGACAACCCTAACCCAGGGCGCACGGATACTTTCCATCGGCTCAACCGAGCTGAATATGCAAACGCTCTTCGTGATTTACTGAATATTGAAGTCGATGTAGAAGAACTGCTTCCCGCGGACGATATTGACGCCTATGGGTTTGATAATATGGCTGACGTACTCACAGTTTCGCCTGCCTTAATGGAACGCTATCTCTCAGCGGCCCGGAAAATTGCCCGTTTATCCGTTGGCGAAACTCCGCTTGGACCTATCTCCACTACCTATGAAGTTCCCATACTGCTAAATCAGGAAGATCGCATGAGCGATGATTTGCCCTTCGGTTCCCGAGGTGGCATTGCAATGAATCACTATTTTCCAGTGGCTGGCAAATATGACTTAGCTTTGCGCCTCCATAGAAATTATGTGAATTACATCCGCGGAATGGGCTCACGCCATGAAATCCAAGTGAGGTTTGACGGAAAACTAGTTCAATCCTTTCAAATCGGTGGCGAAGAACCGGACGTACTGCAAGCGCCTGCAAGCTACGGTGGCAATCAATTCGGCGATAGGGAATGGGAGGAGTACATGCTGTTTGCCGATTCCAACTTGCGTTTGCGATTCGAAGCTGAAGCTGGACCCCATGTAGTTGGCGTTTCTTTTGTTCGAAAACTCACCGAACCAGAAGGTGTTTTGCAGCCTCCCCAATCTGTTTTTGCTGCCGCTGTGAATGAAATGCGCGACGGAGATGCAGCTATAGAGCAAGCACAGATCACCGGTCCTTTCGAACCAAACGGGCCAGGCGACACTCCGAGTCGGCGAGCAGTATTCCACTGCTCTCCAGAGGCCGAAAATCAGAGAGCTGAGGAAGCTTGCGCTTCGCAGATACTATCCCGACTCGCTAATAGTGCCTACCGCCGACCTTTAGTCCAAGCGGATATAGACACCTTGATGGACTTTTATCGAATAGGTCGAGGTGACGGGTTAGAAGGATTTGATGCCGGTATACAATTGGCTATCGAAAGGATTTTAATATCCCCTGATTTTCTATTCCGAGTTGAACAAGATCCGTCTAACATTGCCCCTGACACAGATTATGAGTTAAGTGATCTAGAATTAGCCTCGCGCCTCTCCTTTTTTCTTTGGAGTAGCATTCCAGATACTGAATTGTTAGCTGTGGCCGAACGTGGCGATCTACAAAATCCCGACATATTGGAGAAACAGGCTCTCCGCATGCTAAAGGACACCCGTTCCAGAGCGCTGGTTAAAAACTTTGCGGGCCAGTGGCTCTACTTACGAAATTTACCGTCTCTTGTGCCGGATGCCGTGGAGTTTCCTGAATTTGACGAAAATCTTAGATCAGCTTTTCAACAAGAAAGCGAACTGTATTTTGAAAGTCTTCTAAAAGAAAACAGATCGGTGCTCGATTTGCTTGGTGCTGGTTACACCTATCTCAATCAACGTCTAGCCGAGCATTATGGTATCGATGGAATCTATGGCAGCCATTTTCGACGCGTTGACTTAGAAGGGGATATTGCCAGACAGAGGGGGGGGATTCTCGGGCAGGGCAGTTTGCTTACAGCGACTTCTTATGCCAATCGCACTTCACCGGTATTGCGGGGCAAATGGGTATTAACTAATATTATTGGCACTCCTCCTCCACCTCCGCCTGCAGATGTGCCGGATCTACCAGAAACAGGCGCGGACGGACAGCCTGCAACTATCAGAGAGCGCATGATTCAGCACCGTGCTAATCCAACTTGTGCCGTTTGTCACTTGCCTATGGACCCTCTGGGCCTGGCTCTAGAAAACTACGATGCTATAGGCCGTTGGAGAAACACCGGTGAAGCTGGACTGAATATTGATGCCTCAGGCCAGTTGCCTAATGGTCAATCCTTTTATGGGTTGGACGGCCTAAGAGAAATCTTATTGAGCCGGAGCAGCGAGTTTGCAGGCACAGTAACAGAGAAATTATTTGCTTATGCTATTGGGCGTCCGCCCGAATATTTTGATAAGCCCACCATCCGAGAGATTACCCGAACCGCAGCATTGGACAATTATAACTGGTCAGCTATTATTACAGGCATCGTAAAAAGCGCCCCTTTCCGTACGCGGAGGTCAAACTTATGATCATCACTAAAAAAGCTATCCCTCGTCGCAGTTTATTGCGTGGCATAGGTGCAGCACTGGCGTTGCCAATGCTTGACGCCATGATACCTGCTATGGCAAATACAGCACCGAAACAAGTTAACCGCCTCGGCATTGTGTACGTACCGAACGGCATGCGCATGGACCATTGGACGCCCAAAACCGTAGGCAGCGGTTTCGATCTCCCCTCGATTCTTAAGCCCATGGAACCATTTCGTAACAATCTTCAAATACTCTCGGGGCTGCATGGAGTTGATGGCGAAGGGCCTCACGCGAGGGCTTCAACGCGCTTCCTGACTGGCGTAGCCTCCACACGCGATAATGGTTCTAATTTGCGCGCCGGCATTTCAATGGACCAAATAGCCGGAAAAGTAATGGCTAAAGAAACCCAACTCGCAAGCCTTGAGCTAGCTATCGATGGTCGAGATTTTGCTGGCTCCTGTGATGAAGGATTCAGCTGCGCCTATACGAATACAATTACCTGGGCGAACGAAACGACTCCATTACCAATGGAGAATAATCCGCGCATGATTTTTGAACGTCTTTTTGGTGATACTGGAAGTACGAACCCTGAAGTGCGTAAAGCGCGACTAAATAAAGACGCGAGCCTGCTTGATTCTGTCACACAGCGGGCGCAAGACATGTCAAAAAAACTCGGCGCTGGTGACCAGACAAAACTGGGCCAATATTTGGACGCAGTTAGAGATGTCGAAAGACGCATCCAAGTAGCCGAAGCTCAAAGCGATCGTAAATTGCCCGTAGTCGATCAGCCCGCCGGAATTCCTGATACTTTCGGTGAACATGCCCGGCTTATGTTTGACATGATGGCGTTGGCATGGGAAACAGATATGACTCGCGTTGCTACCTTTATGATGGGCCGGGAGATAACTGGCCGTACTTATGCAGAAATAGGTGTGCCTGATGCTCACCATCCAATATCGCATCATCAGCGAGACCCTGTGAAACTAGAAAAGCTTTTAAAAATTAACCAGTATCACATGACTTTCTTCGCAGAGTTTCTAGATAGATTGCATTCTTCCGAAGATGCTAATGGGTCACTGTTGGATTCTTCAATGATTGTATATGGCGCTGGAATGGCTGATAGTAACACTCACTATTCGCGAGATTTGCCAATCTTGCTAGCGGGGAATGTAAGCCACCGCGGTTATCATTTGCAGTACCCGGAAGCCACACCGCTGGCTAATCTGCACCTAAGCCTGCTAGATAAATTGGGAACCCCTATAGAATCACTGGGAAATTCAAATGGGCGACTCTCGATCTAGCCCTTGCCCCACGCAACAAGAAAATACTTAAGATTGTTAAAAAGCTATCGAGAGTATTTTCCGTTGTAATAATTCAATTTTTAGTTTTATGGTTGAGGTTTAATTTCATGCCGAGCTCTATAAAGAAAGCGCCTCAATGTTTTTCAGTACTTTCAATACACATTGTTTCGCAATGTGCAAAGGCGCACCGAGAATTTAGCAGGTATGGCTACAGCTAATTTCAGAGCAGAGAATGAATAAGTAAAGTTTTGCGACCGCAAGGTTAGCTGCCTAATCCCAAGCCCTTTCAGCAATTCCAACCTCTAATTCATTTATTGCCTTTTTTCGCTAGGTCCTAGAGTAATTTATTCCGCCTCAATAGGTCGGGCTTAATAGCACTTGCAGAAGACTCAAAACTTTCAGAATATGGGCCTAACAACTGGCCTATCCAGTAATAAAGCGGAATTCGAGGTGCAATAATGATTACAAGAATGACTGTTCCTTTCCTCTCAACCATAAATCAAGCCTTTTTAGCTTTACTTATTATGCTTCCAGGCTTTGCCAACGCGCAATCTTCTAGCTTCCCACCGGTTACTGATGAAATGCTACAGAACCCTGACGATGGCGATTGGTTAATGTGGCGCCGTACCCTTGATAGCTGGGGATACAGCCCTCTAAGTGAAATTAATCGCGAAAACGTAGGTGAGCTGCGTATGGTGTGGACTCGGGATCTCGCTACGGGAACTGGGGAAATCACCCCTTTGGCATACAATGGCATGCTGTTTGTACCTCAAGCCAATGACGTTATTGAAGCCTTAGATGCGAAAAGTGGCGATTTTATATGGGGGTATAGCCGAGATATTCCCGAAGATCTCTATGAAATGGTAGGAGGTAATGCGCGTAACAATCGCAATCTCGCGATTTACGAAGATAAAATAATTAATACCTCCGACGACAATCATATCTTCGCATTAGACGCATCGACCGGTCGCGAAGTTTGGGAAACTGAGATTCTCGATTATCAAGTTAACTCGGCCACCCATAGTTCGGGCCCAATTATCGCTGATGGTTTAGCAATCTCCGGTCGCAGTTGCCGACCTTGGGGCGGCCCAAACGCCTGCATAGTGGCCGCGCATAATGCTAGTACCGGCGAAGAAGTATGGCGGCGCAGATTAATTCCTGCGCCCGGCGAACCCGGTGACGAAACCTGGGGAGATGTTGCTTTCGAAGACCGCCATCACGTCGGATCCTGGATGGTCCCTAGTTACGATCCACAATTAGGTCTCATCATAATGGGTACATCTGTCACGTCACCAGCACCAAAATTCTATTTAGGTGGCACTGACCTTGACCACCTCTATCACAATTCTACATTAGCACTGGAAGTGGAGACCGGCGAAATTCGGTGGTACTACCAGCATATGAATGATCATTGGGACCTAGATCATCCGTTTGAAAGATTATTGGTTGAAACCGAAGTCTCTCCAGATCCAGATGAGGTCACCTGGATTAATCCCAATCTTCAGCCAGGCGAAAGACGAAAAGTCATTACCGGAATTCCTGGGAAAACCGGAATCGTTTATACCTTGGATATAGAAACCGGCGAATTTCTCTGGGC
The DNA here is from genome assembly GCA_002723195.1 of Gammaproteobacteria bacterium. GTDB lineage: Bacteria > Pseudomonadota > Gammaproteobacteria > Pseudomonadales > Pseudohongiellaceae > UBA9145. Next base: position 31,737 of record PBNR01000009.1, read on the forward strand.
AACACCAACGATAGAACAGAATGTGGTCATCGATATCGATGGTGCCACTGGAGAAGTCACTGAGAACCCAGAAATTATCTTTAGAGAAGCCGAGCAAATCGTATTCGTTTGTCCTACCTGGTTGGGCGGCAAAGACTGGGAAGCAGGTGCATATAGTCCATTAACCAATACCATGTATTACCCGCTGCGTAATAGCTGTGCCAATATGCTGGCTACTGGCAACTTCGAGAGCGAACGCGCCCGAGCACTTACCGAAGGTGGTCAGGGCGGTCTGGCAATTTATCAATTAGCAGCTAGGCACCAGATCACTCCTGGCACTGATAATCTAGGCACAGTAAGGGCTGTCTCCGCAGAAACAGGACGGACGGAATGGTTATTCGAAACCAGAGCAGGCACTATGAGCGTAGTTGCGACCGGGGGCGGATTGATCTTCGGCGGTGATGCCAATGGCCGCTTTCGCGCTTTCGATCATGAAACAGGCGAAGTACTTTGGGAAATTAACCTAGGCTCCTCTGTAAGTGGTTACCCTATTTCATTTTCAGTAGATGGAAAACAGTATATCGCTGTCAATACCGGTGGCGGTCAACCAAGCATGACGCCTGAACTTCGTCCAAGCCGAGGCACCAATTTATTTGTTTTTGCTCTACCCAATTAAGCCCGGCCTGTAGTAGCAATATTTTTGCACTAGTAGCTAACGCTTTTGGCACTGATGACATCATTAAGGAGGTCTTCTCATGAAGGGTATTTCTCTAGCTTTACTATTTATTGTTTCGTTTAGTACATCTCAGCTTGCTATTTCACAGAACATCGCCTTACCAGAAATATCTTTCGAAAAATTTGTATTAGACAACGGCCTAACCTTGATTGTACATCAAGATCGCAAAGCTCCCATCGTTTCCGTAAATATCTGGTACCACGTTGGATCCAAAAATGAACCAATTGGAAAATCAGGGTTTGCCCATCTTTTTGAACATCTAATGTTTAATGGATCGGAAAATTTTAACGACGATTACTTCCAAGTATTGGAACGAGTTGGCGCAACCGATCTAAATGGGACTACAAATCTAGACCGAACTAATTATTTCCAAAACGTACCCAAGAACGCTTTAGACCAAGTGTTGTGGATGGAATCGGATCGCATGGGCCACTTACTTGGCGCAGTTGATCAAGCAAAACTAGACGAACAACGCGGAGTTGTGCAGAACGAAAAACGCCAAGGAGAAAATCAACCTTACGGAAAAGTTTTTACTGCAATATTGGAATCAGTTTTTCCTTACAACCACCCCTATGCCCATTCAGTTATTGGCTCTATGGAAGACCTAAACGCGGCGACATTAGAAGATGTCCAGGAATGGTTTCAAACTTATTACGGCCCAAACAATGCGGTAGTAGTTATCGCCGGCGATATTACTCCTGACGAAGCACTGGCAAAAACAGAACAGTATTTCGGTGATATCCCACCCTCTCCTCCGATCGCAAAGCATTCTGAATGGATTGCTAAAAGAACAGGTGAGCAACGACAAATAATGCAAGACAGAGTCCCTCAGGCTCGGCTATACAAGGTATGGAATATTCCACACTCATTTTCAGAAGATACTAATTTATTGGATTTGTTCTCGAGCATTCTCGCAGACGGCAAAAATTCGAGGCTATATACTCGCTTAGTATATCAAGACCAGATAGCCACAGACGTATCCGCCTTTATTCAAGCAGGTGAAATTGCCAGCATGTTTATCATCCAGGCAACGGCTAACCCTGGAGATAATCTGGAGGCCGTAGAATCTGCCGTCGATGAAGAGATGCAGCGCCTTTTGGAACAAGGCCCGGACCAGGAAGAACTCGACAGAGTACAAACCCAAGTACGCGCAAGATTTATTCGAGGAATAGAGCGCATTGGCGGCTTTGGCGGAAAATCAGATGCACTTGCGCGAAGTGAAGTTTTTGGTGGCAGCCCGGACGCTTATCAGCAGTCACTAAATCATCAACAAAGTGCTACGTTAGATAGCATTCGAGTCACTGCCAATAAATGGTTGGCCGATGGGGTTTATGTACTTGAAGTTGAGCCTTTTGCAAACTATTCCGCAAATAATGAAGGTGTTGATCGCTCTCGCCTTCCAGATATTAATACACCACCGGACGTATCATTTCCTGAAATTCAACGGGCACAATTATCCAATGGCTTAAATATCGTTCTTGCAGAACGAAACGCTATTCCTACCGTTGGACTTCAACTAATGGTAAACGCCGGATATGCTTCTGACCAATTGGCCTCTCCAGGAACTACCTCGCTAGCCATGAATATGCTGGACGAAGGCACATCGACGAGGTCTTCTTTAGAGATTAGTTCAGAGCTCGAAATGTTAGGTGCCGTGCTCAGCACCGGTTCGAACCTAGATACCTCTAGTGTTTCACTCAATACACTTACCGAGAACCTTGAGCCTTCATTGACATTATTCGCAGATATCATATTAAACCCTTCTTTTCCACAAACGGAATTGGAACGTCTAAAACAAGAACAACTCGCGCGCATTCAAAGAGAACAGACAACACCAATCCAGATGGCTCAAAGAGTTTTTCCAAAGCTCATTTATGGTGCAGACCATGCCTATGGACAGGGATTAACCGGCACTGGGACACTTGATTCGGTCAGAGATTTGGAGCGAGAGGATCTCATCAATTTTGTAGGATCCTGGTTTAAACCTAACAACGCCACACTTATCGTTGTAGGTGACACCACACTTAATACTTTAGTTCCTATATTGGAGAACCTTTTTGCTGACTGGTTGCCAGGGGATATCCCTGTCAAAAACATTTCCGATGTAGCCCACCAACAAAAAGCCAGAGTTTTTATCATAGATCGACCTGATTCACTCCAGTCGGTGATTTATGCTGGGCACGTTGCCCCGGAAGTAGAAGATGAATCTGAAATCGCAATAGGGACTATGAACAATATCCTGGGCGGCTCGTTTACTTCTCGCATAAACATGAACCTTAGAGAAGACAAAGGCTGGTCCTATGGTTCACGAACCATCATGATCCCAACGAATAGTCAACGTCCTTTCTTCGTGCAAGCACCAGTCCAAACTGACCGTACTGCCGATTCTATGCAAGAAGTGATCAATGAATTACGAGCATTCATATCCGACANCCCTCCTACTAATGAGGAAGTAAATAAGGCACAAGACTCTCAGTCTTTACGATTGGCCGGCCGATGGGAAACTAACAATTCAGTATCCGCTTCATTACGCGAAATTGTGCGATTTGGATACGAAGACGATTACTTTGATCATTACGCGAATCGAGTACGATCGTTAAATATAGAAGACGTTGCAGCTGCGGCCCGTGAGGTAGTGAGACCCGAGAATTTGGTGTGGCTAGTGGTTGGCGACCGCAGTCAAGTTGAACAAGAAATCAGTCAACTAGGTATCGCTGATATCGAATTTCTGGACGCCGAGGGAAATCCCATAAAATAGACAACTTATGGTAAGAGCAAATCAGCTAGCAGATTAATTTCTCATTCGCTCGAACTCGGCTTGCAGTTCTGGCGCCAGCGGATAAATATCGCGGAAGCGATATTCCCTATCTTCTAACAACTCTAGTTGAAAAATTTCCCTTGCCGCAACCTCATCAGCATATTCAAGTATCGTTTCTACCATCGAAGGAGGAAAGAAAAACACGCCCCCATCATCACCAACCACAACATCACCAGGTAGGACCGTAATCCCGCCAATACGCACTGGAGCATTGTATTCAACTCCTAACCAGGAAGTGGTGTGAGGGTCCGAAAATTTGTGAAGGATTGGAAAATCCCTAAAGCGTTCATCTCTTAGCCCGGTGTAATCACGCATGCCACCATCCACAACTACGCCAGCTGCACCGCGCATCATTATTCCCGTTGCTCCCATATCGCCAAAAAAATTATGTCCGTCACTGCCACCAAGNTCCGCTACAACCACATCGCCAGGCTTTGCTTCTTCAGCGGCCCGCGCATAATAGCGACGATCCCAGTTTCCTTCAGCCGCCAGAGTCAGCGCGGCCTCAGTAAGATCGGGACGCGGTGGCAAGAAACGCATAGTGAGTGCACGACCAACGAGGCGCTGACCAGTTTGAGTATTTTGAAAACCTGTCGCATAGTTCAAGCGATATCCGCCCAGCGCGCTGAAGATAACTTCCAACGGGACTTCTCTTAGCCTTTCTAGTTGCTCGTCACTAACTCTACCAATTGATGCTCCAAGTACATCCATGATCGCCGAATAGGAAGTGCGGTTGGTTCTAAAACCTTCCGGGGCAGGCACGTCCGAAGCAAAGCTTTGCTCAAAAGGTTCTTGTGCATATAACGGAATAACAGAAACCATTAAGAATATGGTCAAACCGGCTAGTTGCATGTTCACAAGCTTTCCTCCAATCTAAAGAACACTTTTAGAGTAAGTATTGAATAGTTAAGTTTGAATTGGAATAGAAAAAAGAGACTACCGTAGCATCAAATTCTTCAATCGAAGATAGTTGCTTATTCAAGAGAGGCGGTGTAAACGAGCAAAATATTATAAAGGTTTTTTAGGAAAATTAATTAAACTACTTCCCAAGACTAACGATTAGCCCTTTGCCGATCAGGCAATTCCAAGTCAACTGTAAAAGAAACCGGAATGCTCTGAGGGAGAAAGCAAATGGCATCATCACAGGCTTGATACTCTAGCGTTCCAGTCAGGGTCATAGCGTCCAGGTTGGACATAATTTCCTCTGTCTCTGCATTGCCATCCATGACAATTTCCTGCAACAAAGTAAACGGCTCCTGATAGACAGGAACGTATTCATCCAGAGGCTCGAAATAATAAATCTCAGAATCGGGATACTCCACCGGCTCGATACGAGCAATTTCTGGCTTGTCCAGTCTGAACCCTATCACCTGGTACCCCTTATCATCTGCACCTGGCGCATAAACATGCATATTGGGCCCAGGCTCAACATCTAAGGCTAGGGAGAATCTCGTACCTACAGTAACTGATGTGTTTGAAGGATAAGCAGTAAACTTGAGATGGGCCGTTTCTCCCTCTACAGCAGCGATAGGTGAAAGACCGACACCAAGCTTCAGCATTACATTTGTAGTTGTATTCCGCTCTCTGTAAAACTCTTCAAAAAAACGAGATGTTACGACACCCTCTCTGTTTATCATAAATGTGCCGGGATAAGGGGTACCAACTATCATAGGGTTTGCACCAAATACCGAAACATATTTTGCTACATCTGCCTGAACAGCAGGGTCATCAGAGTTTTCGCCCAAACCTTCTTCCGCCACTGTATTTAAAATGCCGAAGTCTGTAATTACAGATGAATCATCATCTGCTAGCAGTGGATAGGTTATTCCACGGCGCTGAGCAAAGTCGGAGAGAACTGCTTCGGAGTCATAGCTAATCGCCACAATACCGACCCCCTGGGATTCTAGTTCTTCAAGCTGGTCCTGCAACTCCACGAGTTGCGCTTTACAGTAAGGTCACCAGTCTGCAGAGCGATGGAACAATAACATGGCCCCGTTTGGACCCATTATGGAATCTAGAGTTTGAATCTGGCCGAATTGATCTCTCAGTTCAAAATCAGGGACCCTTTCACCAATCTGCGGTCCAAGTTCAGCAACCACGACAACCTCACGCTCTTGCGCCAAACCAATAATTACAAATAGCAAAGCACACAGTGAAATAACGGCTATATGAATTCTTTTAATCATCGCCATTAATCCTATCATTTGTTTAAGAGCCGGTACAGTTCCGACACGACGCAATAATCTAAATATCATAAGGGTAGGACGGGCTGCAAACGGATTTATATGGACAATTAAACAGTTGATACTTATGCTTATCCTTAAGTATTCCGTATTTTTTGATAATAAGCTGTGCACCAAAACAATTGGAGAGCAGGTGAAAATGAAAAGCCAAATTGCCGGAAAATCCTTACTATCCTTGCTATTCGTTATTATAGTCCTTCCTACATCAGCCTACGCTGAAGAAACGAATAAATTTACTTATACAGAAGATATTGCCGCCATCCTCTTGGATAAATGCTCTAGCTGCCATAATCCGGAAGGGATTGGCCCGATGTCTCTCCTGAATTACGAAGAAGTTCGACCGTGGGCCCCACTGATCAGCTACAAAGTCGAGCGACGTGAAATGCCCCCCTGGCACTTAGATAAGTCTATAGGGATACAGGAATATAAAAACGACATTTCTCTCACCAATGAGCAGATTGATATGGTCGTCAACTGGGCAGCAAACGGCGCTCCGCAGGGAGATCCAGCTTTAATGCCCCCGCAGCCAGAATTAGCGACCGCGGGACAATGGCAGCTAGCTTCACTACTAGGCGAACCTGATTTCGTTGTTAAGTCTCCGCCATACACTGTAGCTGCCAACGCCCAAGACCAGTGGTGGGTCCGTAACACGACATTTGAAGGAATAATCGATAAGCCANGTTATGTAAGGGCAACTGAGCTAAAAGGTTCCTATCCGCTTGGAGTAAAAGTTTTGCATCATGGCCACGCTTCATTGCGCTCCCATGACGGAAATGGAAATCGCACGTCGGGACCTGTCGGTAGGCAGGGCGTTGGTAAAGGGGGTGATGTATTCCCTGAAGGAACTGGCATGCTGATTTACCCAAACGGTTCTATTAATTGGAATCTCCATTACTTCCCAATTAATGAAGTAGTTTACGACGAACAAGCCGAAGCTGCCGTCTGGCTTTATCCGGAAGACTACGAGCCAGAATTCCAAACCCGAGGCGAGCAATTCTTCGCAGCCGATTCAGGACCGGGGGGATTATGGGCTAATGATCTTGTACTTCCTCCAAATTCGATAAAATCCATGCAAGGTGTACGAGTGCTTAGCCGCCCTGCGTTGATTACAAGCTTCCGACCACATATGCACATGCGAGGAAAAGCGCAATCACTTGAAGCTGTTTATCCTGATGGGCGAAGAGAGATGTTAGCGAGAGTAGATCGATATGATCACTCTTGGCAAATTAATTACGAATTTGCCGAAGATGTAGCTCCTTTGTTGCCAACAGGTACAATGCTAATGATCACCTCGACATGGGACAATACTGCTGACAACCCCCATAACCCTGATCATCGCCAGTGGGTAGTCTTTGGCCAAAGAGGAGTCGACGAAATGTCNCACTTGTGGCTGGGTATTACTTATCTGAATGAAGACCAATTTGAACGGCTCAAGGCGGAACGAAACGCCAGACTAACCGCAGCCTTCAACAACTAAGTTTAGAGTAGTTTTCAAATGCGTAGATCCGTTGTCAGGGTACTGGCATCTTTTTTGATGATTTGCTCAATTACGACTGTTGCGCAAATACCCTCTGTGTTTAGCCCTCTAAGTGAATCTCCACTTCGACCGCAAGGACAGAATGTTATTCCTCTTTTTGATGGCTGGTTTCCAAACGAGGATGGTTCGTTCACTATGTGTTTTGGCTACTTCAATATGAATACCGAAGAAGGAATTGACGTTCCTTTAGGAGAGCTAAATTATATTACGCCTTCTGAATTCGATGGCGCACAGCCAACCCATTTCGATACCACGCCCAACCCTGATTTGACACGCGAATATAGACGCTACTGGTGTGCATTTTCTGTAATTGTACCCGCCGACTTTGGCATGCAGGATGTTATTTGGACAATAGAAACTCAGGGTCTTCAGTTATCAGTTCCGGGCACTTTAATTCCCTCCTATGTTCTCGATGAAGAGGAAACCTCCGGTCGGGAAACCTCGGCACCGTATTTGAGCTTAAATGATAATCCGCCAAGCTTTCGGGGAAGAAAAGGATTATTTGAAGGTCCCCGCCAAGCGCGGNTTGATGAGCCATTGAANCTTATTGCTCGTCTTCGTCATACAGATCCCGGGACGTGGATAAATTGGACCTTACATAAAGGGCCGAACGCTGTCCAATTTGATGTTTCTGAAGCCCGACTAAACACCGCCGAAGGCGTAATTGAAAGTACTGCTACATTCGGCGAACCGGGTACTTATGTTCTGCGTATACAAGCGATCAACGATACTGAGCGGCAACGCGAACCGACCTATGGTTTCGAATTTCATTGCTGTTGGACGAACGGATACCTCACTATTGAAGTGTCCGAGTGAAAGCTTTCTTGGAGCTGAAACCAACCTTATTGATTGACTAAATGCTGTGCTATTCTATAAGCCTTTTTCACGTGACGGAGAATACCAATGAGATTAAGATTCGTCGCAGTACTGTCTGGCCTATTTTTATCAGCCAACACTGTAGCTCAACTTGAAGGCAGCTACGACCAGCGGACTCCCTGGGGTGATCCCGATATTTCCGGCATGTGGTCATATGCCAGCCTAACTCCCCTGCAACGGCCTCAGCGCCTGGAAGGAAAAGCATTCTACACGCCTGAAGAAGCGGCAGAGATNTACTCTAATACGCAAAGGGANGTAACGGATCGCCCTGGCGACGTAGGCAGTTATAACTATCATTGGTTCGACCGCGGAGAAGTNTCCGCTGACTTGCGCACCTCTCTTATCGTCGACCCACCTGATGGTAGGCTTCCCATGACCGAGGCTGCAATAGCGAAACAACGCGCCGACGCTGAATATCGGAGGGAGCACCCAGCCGATTCCTGGCTCGATCGATCAAATTGGGACAGATGCATAACTTATCACGGCGTTCCCCCGATCTCTTCAGGTTATAATAATTCGTATCACATTACTCAAAACGAAAACTTCGTGGCTATTCATGTCGAAATGATTCACGATGTTCGGGTTATCCCGATTGATGGTCGTCCACAACTGCATGACAATATTCGTCTTTGGAATGGCGACTCAAGGGGCTACTGGGAAGATGATACTTTGGTGGTCCGAACAGCTAATTTTAGCGATAAAACAAGACACCGATTCCCTTCTTCTCGTCACACAGTCGCAGTAGAAAGATTTCGTCGCGTAAGTGAAGATATGATTGATTATTCATTCACAATTGAAGATCCAACCGTGTATTCCAAAGCATGGACAGCTGTTCGGCCTATGCCACGCTTACCGGAATACAACCAATACGAATACGCGTGCCACGAAGGCAACTACGCTATGACCTATATCCTGCGAGGCGCAAGAGCGGAAGAAGCGCGAGCCAGAGAAGGCACAACATCTGAAAATTAGTTTGCTCAATTTTTTAAAATAGGAATCAGTATCAAATGAATATTAGAAAAACAATCCTCCAGNTACTAGGAGTGCTTGTGTTAATACCATCAGTAGCTATGGCAACGTTGAGGCTGGAAAATCGAAATGCGGATGGGCCATCAATACTATTCCCCGGTGGCGAAATGACCTCTGGAGAACTGCATACTGGTCCGGAACCTGACTGGAGTTTTACTGATGACATTGAGTTAGTAGAACTTCAACTAAACGACCCAATGGCCTCTCGCCTTATTTATGTCCTGGAAAGTGAAAGGAGACTTTTTATAATCTCGGGTTATATGACGACAATGCTGGGTAGACTTTGGAAGGANTGGGCTTTTGAAGCAGATCGAGGCAACAACGAGGGAGTGTTGCGCGTTGATGGCGTTCGCTATCCGCGCACTTTAGTGCGAATCACTGAAGGCGATGTGCTTGATGGAGTCGCGGCAAAACTAATAACTAAATACGGTGGAGCGCCAACGGCAACTCCGGAAGCTATTGCGCGATCCAGAGCGGGAATTGAAGCCGGTAACTCTTGGGTGTTCGAACTAGTGCCGAGAGAAGTAAATTAACTTATGCCTTTAAAAACCAAGAACTACATAGTAGTGTGCATTCTTACAGCCGCAGCAACTGCTGCTGTAGTCCTTTTCGTGCCTGGTTTATCAGACGATCTTGAAGTAAGAATGCTTTCTTTTTTAACAACAATTACACGTACTTGACAAAAAAAATGAATAACAAAAATTATTTAATACTTTGCGTCGCTGTCGCAATAGTTACCGTAATGAGCATTCTATTTATTCCAGGAGTCTCTGAAACCATAGAATCTAGAATGCTTACATTTCTTTCAACTAATGCGCGAGCTTAACAATGGATAACCGAAAATATTTAAAACTTTGCGGCATTCTTACTATTGTGACAATACTAAGCATTCTTGTTATTCCTGGCTTTTCTGATGCTCTAGAGAGTGCGATGCTTGTATTCCTGATGGTTAATGCCAGGGCGTAGGATTCACCATTGAAAGTTAGCATTTTAGCTGGACTTACTCTGACTGTTGTTGCTCTTTATGGCTTTGCACAGGAGTCGGGAGCTCCGCCGGCGATATTCAAAGCAGGGCCTGAGATACTTGCCGAGCTAGATGAAGCTGCACGCAATTCCACTTCCGCTGCCGGGGTATCCGTACGCATCTCACCAGGAATATCCGTTCGCAGACGGATGAGTGGTGTGCCTCAATACTCGGTTATGCATCCATATAGTGTTGAGATTTATCGGATTCTCGAAGGTAGTGGAACACTTATAACCGGAGGGCTTTTAATTGAACCCATAGCCGAGCAGACGAGCGATGACTTAGTGCGGACTCTTCATGGCATTGAAGGTGGGCTGGCAAGAGAAGTAAAGGAAGGCGATATACTTGTTCTCCAGCCTGGCACACCCCACTGGTTCAGTAAGATAGACGGCGAATCGATAACTTACATGGAATCTAGGGTTCGAGTTACTACCGCTCCAGTACGATACCAATAGCACAAACTAGTGCGTGCGAGCCGTTCGAAGTTTCGCTCGTCAAAGAATGGGGGAGCGCCTCGCAGAAACGCACAAATCGCTCGCCTGTTAACTCATACGACAAAAAAGATAAAAGCCGCTTCTTGCTAAATAAGAGTTTTCGCTAGAGTTTAAATTTTAAGGTAAAGCAAAAACCCACAGCGATGCTCCTGTCGGAGAATTAGTAATACCCGTCGTCCTCTCCATTCCATTCGCAAAGTAACTGCCCGAATTTGTCGCAACTGCAACATACTGCTTACCATCTACCCTGTATGTGATCGGATACGAAGTGGGCGCGTTATCCAACCTCTGTTGCCAAAGAACTTCGCCATTTCCCTGGTCGACGGCCTGAAACAGTCTATCGATCGTACCTCGAAAAAGTAAACCTGCATCGGTGGTAAGGTGACCACTCGCCGGTGGCGCAAATTGACGCGTTGTCCACTCTACTTCCCGAGTTTCAAGATTCACGGCTTTTACTAACCCCCNTAACCCGTCCTCTTCCGAATTTGGATACTTCTGCCATCTCCGCCCGGTAAGGTTATTGATACAGGTATCCTGCATCGGCACATATAGAATCTTGGTATCCGGATTGTAAGATGTGGTTTGCATGTTCCTTGCACCCAGTGCATCCGGACAGACGCCATTCTTTGCGAGACCGGGGGTTTCCTCCCCCGGTTGCAAGATGGCTTCTGGGAACATGGTCTTGTCGCCTGTACGCGGATCGATCTCACTGAAAACATTTTGCATATCCAGATCGATCGAGAACAAGTACTCGCCGGTCACCGCGTNCATCGCCTCGAAGATCGCTGCCTTTCCTCCAGTAACCACAGCTCTGCGCATCTCGCCATTGACGGGGAGCTCCATTATCTGACGTTCAAACGCCCAATCCAGGTCTAAAAGATCATTCCTGACGTGCTGGAAGTGCCAGACAAGCTCCCCAGTATCCGCATCAAGAGCGACGGTAGCATTTGTATAAAGAGCATCAGATGTGGTACCTGGCACGTTTCTGAATTCTCTCATCGTGACTGTGTCGTAAGTCGGGGCAGGACCAAAATAAACAAGATTGGTTTCCGGGTCATAGCTACCCGGTGTCCAGACAGACCCACCGGTCCTCTCTTCCAAGCTCAGTCCATTCCAGCTGTTTCCGTACGGCTCATCTGGTCGAGCAATTGTATAAAATCGCCAGGCTTCGTCTCTTTCGTTTAAGTCAATCGCTACAATAAAATTACCACCCTCGACTGCCATCTGGCCAACCAATCCGAATATCGCCTTGTCATTCACGATCATTGGTGCAGATTTGAAACGGTGATCCTGTTCACCATTTGTCTCTATCGCGTGCTCCCAAACCAACCTACCAGTTTTAGCCTCAATGGCAATTAATTTAAGGTCAGAAGTNGCAACAACGATTTGATCTTTCCAGATCGCGACTCCTTTTTTTGATTCTGAATTTATCCCAGCTGCTATTTCATGCTGATAAGCCCAGAGTAGATCACCTGTAGCTGCATCTATGGCCTGCACCACCTCACCCGAACTAAGCGTAAACATCACACCGTCATGAACAATGGGAGTCATCATGTTAGCCCCAGGAGGTAGAGACCAAGTCCACGCAAGCCGCAAATCATCAACATTCTCTTTGTTGATTTCTACCAGCGGACTATGTCCAAGATTTGCATACGTGCGACGCCAAACCAACCAATCATCTACTGGCGGATCCAGAAGCATCTTGTTTGTGACCGGCGTCAGATCATCCAGACGACTCACGGGTAATAACGGGCCGTCGGTGGCATAACCCGGCAAACGAGGAGCAAAGCGTTGATCGACTAATTCCTGAGCAGGGATTGTGTAGTTAGCCAACGTTATAAGATCGTTAGAAACCGGCGTTATTCCTGATTCAACTCCGTTACGACTAAGAAGGTAGGCTAAAACATTTGCATTTTCTTCTTCTAATAGCCCTATTTCGTTGGGCGGCATGCGCAGAATATTGCGAGCTAAATTAGCAGCGCTACCATCTCCAAATCTTCTGGCAAACAGATTCCCGGTCAAAGCCGGCGCTAATTCAAANCCTTCCAGATTAAAACCGTGACAACTTGCACAACGTCGTTCATAGACTCGTTGCCCTGCATCGGCTTGTGCTTGGGTATAGCTAACAAATTCTTGAGCTGAGGCAACGGAGGGAATGCCTGCAAGTATTGAAAATAAAATTATCTTGTTTAAGTATTTGTCTGATTTGTCTTTATTCATTAGTAGTCGCTTCAATACTTTATGAAAATAAAAAAGGGATAGAGATTGAAAGCTACTCTACCCCTTCGAATTTTTTAGATTGATATCGTTTAGGCGATGATTTGCGGAATCGGTTTCCCGGAAATATCCGACAAGCGATAATCACGACCGCTATAGCGGTAAGTCAGTTTCTCATGATCCAAACCCAACAAATGCAGAATTGTGGCGTGCATGTCATGAGCAGATATTGGTTGCTCAAATGCCTTATACCCCCACTCATCTGACGCACCAATTTCCTGACCACCCTGGATGCCCGCTCCGATCATCAATGCCGTTTGCGTGCCGGGATTGTGATCACGTCCTATTCCACGCTGAGAGATAGGCATACGCCCAAACTCACCATGCCAAACAATCAATGTGTCATCCAATAACCCTCGAGCCTTGAGATCCTGAATAAGTCCCGCAATCGGTTTATCAGATTCTTTCGCATGGAGAGTGTGGTTCTCCACCAAATTCGAATGGGCATCCCAAGTATCCGTATTTTGCACACCCACTCCACCCATGAATAGCTGGACGAACCTTACACCCCGTTCAACCAATCTTCGCGCCATGAGACACTGTTTGCCAAATGGGTCTGTGATTCCTTCGTCGATACCATACAGCTTCTTGGTTGCAGCAGACTCCGAGCGAATGTCTATCGCTTCCGGCGCACAGCCCTGCATGCGATAAGCAAGCTCATAAGAAGAAATACGAGCAGCCAATTCTGAATTGCCTGGAAACTTTTCCATGTCCATCTGGTTTAATTTGGCAAGCACTTCAAGGCGCGCCCGTTGTTGGTCGGTCGTTAAATTTTCTGGCGCCTCCAGATCCACAATCGGGTCTCCAGTTGAACGAAATAATGTCCCCTGATAACTCGCTGGCATGAAACCAGAACCTCAGTCAGCCGGACCACCGAGAGGGCCGCCGCGATAATCATTCATCACGACAAAACCTGGAAGGCTGGAACTTTCTGAGCCAAGCCCATAGGTCACCCAGCAGCCAACGCTTGGAAAACCAACTCGAATCTGACCAGTCTGCATTTCGTAAGTAGATTGAATATGGTCGTTGGAACGTCCATACAAGGATTTAATAAAAGCAATGTGGTCAACTTGCTTCGCCAGATGCGGGAAAAGTTCAGATACCCACATACCGCTTTCGCCGTGCTGCTTGAACTCAAATGGGCTCGGCATAAGAGGACCAGGCATACCCTGGCGGACAGCAAACTTCTCACCAATTAGATCTTCCAGGGGTACACCCGCATATTTTGTAAGGGCTGGCTTGTAATCAAAGGTATCAACTTGACTTGGCCCCCCGCTCATAAATAGCGAAATTACGCTCTTAGCACGCGGTTTGAAATGCGGTGGCTTAGGTTCAAATGCACCAGGGAAAACAGCACTACATTGATCACTTGCCAGCGCTGCATCCTGAGCAAAAACTTTATCATCATGCATCAAGGATGCGAGGGCCAGACCGGCCATTCCGCCCCCCGACTGCATTAGAAAATCTCGGCGTGACCATATTTTCTTCTTTGGCTTGTCAGTCATGCTTCATTATCTCCTGTATAGGAATTCACTCAGGTTAAACACAACATGAGTGAGATCATCCAGTGAACCCAGTTCTACTAACTGCCGAGCAACTTCTGCTTCCTCTTCTGTCGGCGGTCGCGTCAAGGCAGAACGATATATCATCTCGACTTGCTGATCGATATCGTAAGGAATATTTTCAGCAACCCTGTCCGCAAACAATTCGGCCTGTCCTATTACAAACGGGTTATTCATTAACGTAAGCGCCTGCGGAGCGACAGTAGAAGTATTTCGGGTATTTATTGTCTGATTCTGATCCGGCAGATCAAAAGTCTCAAAGAACGGAAAGCTCAACGTACGCCGGCGATAAACATATAAACTGCGTCGCCATACTTCCGAGCTGTCTACCTGATTATCCCATCGGCCAAATAACACCGCCGTATCTAAAATCTCTTGGGGTATATAAGGAAATATTGGCTTACCTCCGACGGTAAGATCAATACCTCCGCTAGTAGCCATCATAACATCGCGAATAGCTTCGGCTTCAAGACGCTGTGGGCGGTATTTCCAAAGGAGGTGATTTTCAAGGTCAGCTAAAGAATTCTGCTCGTTTTCAAATGCTGATGCCATTTTGTACGCTTCAGAAGTCATAATTAGGCGGTGCAATTTTTTTGTACTCCAGCCGCTCTCCATAAATTCTACTGCTAACCAATCAAGCAGTTCTTGGTGGCTCGGCCTCTCCCCAACTATCCCGAAATTATCAAGGCTTGCAACGATGCCGCGGCCAAAATGATGATGCCAAACTCTATTTACCCAAACACGAGCAGTTAAAGGGTTTTCTTCGGACGTAATCCATTGTGCCAAAGCTAGCCGGCGTCCAGAAGTTCGCCCATTTGCCCGCGGAATGGCTGTCGAAGGATTGCCGTATTTAGCGACAGTCAAAAAGTCCGGTGTCATTTCAGGCCCTTCGCTAAATGGATCACCCCTTATCAGGAAAGGGGCAGGTGGCGCTTCATAAGAGCCTTCTCCATCATGAAGAAAACTACCAGGAACATCCATTTTAATGCGACATTCAGGGCATCCCAAAACGTTATCGCCGGCACGATCTGGGGTATAGCGGTAATCGCCGTCAGTGACCACTTCGATCATTGGAGGCTCTTCAGGTCTTTGCCCTTCAACTTCTTCAATTAGTTTACGCAACGCAGCCCTTTGAGCCCTAGCCTCTTCAGACATTGCCTCATCTACCTGGTCTCTGGGCACTCCCAAAGTGAGTACTTGGGCAGCAAGAAGTTTCTGACCGTCAGTTCGTTCATCTTCAGGCACCAGCACGGCTTCTAATATGTCGGCTGGAAACTCATTACGAATTCGCTCTATCTTCAATTCGGTTAAGTAAGGCTGTTCTATCTCTCTTATCTGCTCCCGTATCGATGAGACTCGGTCGTCAAGCTCTGCAGTAGTGGCCAGATAATCCAAAGCCTGCTCATCAGGCAGCATTGGCCAATCGGTCTCGACATAACCAAATATGGAAGCAGTCATGCTGTAATAATCTTTTTGCAGAATCGGATCAAATTTGTGATCGTGGCAACGGGCACACTGAATAGTCACCCCTAACACGCCCCGTCCAACTGTAGCGACTACATCATCAAGGTAATCCCAGCGTCGTTCAGGGTTATCTTTTTCTCGGAAATTAACTCGTGGTCCCGCTCTCAAAAACCCGGTGGCTATACGAGATTCATGGGTTGTTTCATCCAGCTCATCTCCGGCTAGCTGCTCTGTTATAAATTGGTCATAGGGTTTATCTGAATTAAAAGCGTTTACAACGTAGTCACGGTACCTCCAGGCATTATCTCTATCGACGTCTTGTTCATATCCATCAGAGTCCGCATACCGTGCCACATCCAGCCAGTGACGGCCCCAGCGCTCCCCGTAGTGAGGCGAAGCCAATAGTCTATCGATTAGCCTTTCCCAGGCATCAGGCGAATTGTCGCTTAAAAAATCTTCTGTTTCCTGAAATGTTGGCGGTAAGCCGATAATATCCAGGTAAGCCCGGCGGAGTAATGTAAGTTTGTCTGCTCGCGGCGCTGCTGTAATACCTCCTTCCTTTCTTTTATCTTCAAGAAAAATATCAATCGGATGGTTGAAATTATCAACCTGAGGCAACGCAGCCTTTCCAGGTAATTGGAAAGCCCAGTAATTGCGCGCCGATGCTGGGACATCGGTGGCAAATGCTGAAAAATCATTTCCTGCGACGGTTGTTGCAGGTCCCGCATCCCAAACCGCTCCGTCGTTAATCCAGGTGCGAAACTTCTCGACTTCCTCTTCGGGTAGCGGAACACCGAGGGGCATTTGCGGACCTTCCATTCCTGCCATCTGCCTAAATAAACGGCTGGCTTCTGCATCTCCCGGGACTATCGCAGGACCTCGATTGCCACCAGCTAAGGCAGCGTCTCTTGTACTTAGGTCAAGGCCCGAACTCTGGATCGCCTCACCGTGACAGTTCCAGCAGGTTCGCTCCATGATGGGACGAATTTCATGGGAAAAGAACTCAACGTCAGACTGAGTCTGAGCGGTCGTAGAAAGTGTCCAAGCAAACGCCATAATGGCGGACAAAATCACTCGGATTGATACTTGCTTTCTCCAAAGCATGATTCGCATCTTCACCTCACGTAAATTCTGTTTGCGCAGTAGTTTTTTGAGCATATTTTACCCTATCAAACAATACCGGTAGAGCCCATTTTTGGCAAGAAAAACGGGGCCTACTTAAATCCTATCTCTTTGTTTTATGTGTGAGTTTTTGTAACAAACCACTAAATTCCCCTGAGCCACAATAGTTGTTATTTTAATCGGGAAGTGCCATTTGGAGGACTCGTGCTACGTGAATGGCTTGCCGGCCTGTGCCGTGCAGAATTTGACCTCGACAACTAGTTCCATCCGCCACCACAAGGACATCATCTTCAGCTGCTTGAACTGCAGGGAAAAGACTTATAGACCCCATTTCCATAGATTCCTCGTAATGCTCTTTTTCATAGCCGAACGAACCAGCCATACCGCAACAACTGGAATCGATGGTCTTAACTTCAAGCCCGGGAATTAATTCGAGTATTTCTTGCACCGGCGACAACACAGCAAAGGCTTTCTGGTGGCAGTGTCCATGAAGCAAGACTTGCTTATGGGGCAGCGCTTGAAGATCTAAATCCAACCGGTCTAAACCTAATTCCTTGGCTAGAAATTCCTCTAGCATAAAACTATTCTCCGCTAGTTCCTTGGATTCATCTCCGGGAAAGAGCACCAGATATTCATCGCGCAAAGTAAGCAAGCAAGATGGCTCAAGACCAACAATTGGAACACCTTTTTCTACAAAAGGCTTTAATGCTTCCATTGTTCGTCGAACTTCGACCTTAGCTTCATCTACCAGGCCATTGCTTAGGAAAGTGCGACCGCAGCAGAGCGGTCGCCCTCCATCTATTGGGCGTGGGCAATGGACATAATAGCCGGCTGCTCTTAAGACTTCTAAAGCAGCATTTGCATTCTCAGTTTCAAAACAACCATTGAACGTGTCCACTAAAAGGACAACTTCCTTTTTCCTCCCATCAACTAAAGTACCTCCGAGGTCATGGTTGAAATGATCACTGCGCCATTTAGGTAACCGTCTGCGACTGGACAGACCTAACAGCCATTCGGAAACCTTGGCCATCCCAGGTACTTGATCCCTTAAATTTAGCAAAAACCCAATGGCACGAAGCTTTGCAACGTAGCGAGGTAGGTAGGCGAATAACTTTTCTCGCATGCGAATACCATGATGCTGATGATATCGATCTAGAAATTCAATTTTCATCCGGGCCATATCAATGCCAACCGGACATTCCCGCTTACAGCCTTTACAACTAACACAAAGGTCCATGGTTTCGTACATCGCATCTGAGGTAAAAGCGTCAGGACCTAGCTGCCCGGTTATAGCGAGCCTTAGAGTATTTGCTCTCCCTCTAGTTAAATGGCTTTCTTCCTTGGTAATACGATAGGAGGGGCACATGGTTCCGCCATGTGCTTTACGACAGGCACCGTTGTTGTTACACATTTCAATAGCTCGATGCAGCCCATCCCACTCCGACCAATCAAGTTTTGTTTCGAGCTTGATAGGCTCATATCCAGGAGCAAACCGCATAATAGAGCGATCGTCCATCTTGTGTGGATTAACAATTTTACCTGGATTGAAGAGATTGGTTGGATCGAAAGCTCGCTTAACTTCTTCGAAATTCTCAACCATGCGCTTACCAAACATAGGCTCGTGAAATTCCGACCGAGAGATACCATCACCGTGCTCCCCGGAATGTGATCCCTTGTATTCGCGCACTATTTCAAGACACTCTTCGACGATTGCCCGCATCTTATTGGCACCGGATTCTTCTTTCATGTTTAAAACCGGACGAACATGCAAAGTCCCAACTGAAGCATGAGCATAGAAAGTGCCCACTGTCCCATTCTTTTCAAATATTTCTGTAAGTCGACGGGTATATTCGGCCAGATCTTTAAGTTCTACCGCACAGTCTTCAATGAACGAAACGGGTTTACCGTCTCCCTTCATCGACATCATGATATTCAGGCCCTGCTTTCTCACTTCCCAAATCGCAGGTTGAAATTCATTATCGGTGGCTTCGACAACAGAATCAGGAAACCCCATGTCAGCCATTAATTCTACCAAATTACGCAGTTTAACGAGCTGCTCATCTCGATCTTCACCGGCGAATTCAACCAACAACAAGGCGTCTGGCTCGCCCTGAACAAAGCGATTTACTGTAGAAGCAAACATAGGAATAGCGCGAGCAAGATCGATCATGGTGCGATCAACCAATTCAACAGCGGCGGGATCCAATTTGACAATATGCTGAGTACTTTCCATCGCTTCATAAAAAGTTGGGAAGTGGCAAACACCCAAAACTTTTTGGGGAGGTATAGGTTGCAACTGTAAGTGGATTTTTTGGAAGAAACCCAACGTTCCTTCTGATCCCACCAATAAACGACCTAAATTCGGTTCATCTTTTATTAATTCATCGATGTTATAGCCACCGACCCTCCGCAAAAGCTTAGGAAAGCGCGCAACAATTTCTTCCGCTTCTCTTTTGCCAAGACTGAGCAATTGCCCTATCAAGGCTTCGGATACATTACTATTGTTCGCATCGGCATTTATTTTTTTGAAGTGGCCCTTGTTGCCGTCCGCTAGTAAAGCTTCAACAGACAAGACGTTGTGAACCATGTTCCCATAGCGAATTGAACGAGCGCCGCAACTATTGTTCCCCGTCATCCCGCCAAGCGTTGCTCTATTTGCCGTGGACACGTCAACCGGATAGAACAAACCATGAGGCTTTAAATAACGATTTAGATGATCCAATACAAGACCGGGTTGAACGCAAGCGGTGCGATTTTCTTTGTCGAAATCTAAAACTTGATTCAGATGGCGAGTTGAATCAATCAACAACGCTTCGCCGATCGCCTGACCGTTTTGCGAGGTACCACTTCCTCTCGGCAAAACCGCTGTGCCTTCTTCTTTCGCTATTTTTACCGCAGCTTCTACATCCTCATCACTCTTGGGCACAACGACGCCTATTGGCATCAACTGATAGATCGAAGCATCGGTGCTATAACGACCCCGATTAAAGTTGTCAAAAAGAACTTCGCCTTGAATATTCTGACGAAGTTTGCGGGCTAAAGTGCTGTCGTTATTTTTATTGCTCATTGCTAGCTGAATTTCATTCAAGGAGGGCGTTTATATCATAATAATGGAGATTGAATTAGAAGTAGACCTCAATTACTCTAATCTGCTGGATGAAAAAATAAGCATTCTCAGGAGGCCCTATGGCATCGATAAATAAACAAGCTCGTATAGCCCTTCTATCGTTACTCTTTTCTGCTGCGTTATGCGCCCAAGAATTTGACCATGGCTACATCGATCCGTTCCCTATTCTAGCAGCAGCGTCTGCAGCCATTGGAGAAGAAAAACTTTCCTGCATTTCAATCTCAGGAAACGCTTACTCGGGAATGGTAGGCCAGCAATATATAAACGCTTATGATGTGGACTGGCCGCGTGGCGAGCCGCTTAGGAATTACACCCGCTTAATCGATTTCGAAAATGTGCGTATGGTGGAAACTTTCGATCGTAATCCTGGCAGCAATCCAGCCTCCTGGAAGTATGGCCTCGGCTGGTATGGTGGCACTCCCATTCAGCAAGAAGAGCGACAGGTATTTTCCCTTAATCGTCAGTATGCTTGGCATCAGGACGGTGCCAATAGCGAATCAATCGCCGCACGCCCCTTAGATGCAGAACGCTGGCAGCTAGACATGTGGCTAACTCCTCACGGTTTCTTGAAAGCAGCGCGCTTGCCAGGCGCTAATCCTGTGGCAACCTGGCGCTGGGAACTGGGGGAAATGGGCCGAGATGGCGCCACGGTTAATCCGGAGAAAGTCACCATCGTCTCCATTACTGTGATGGGTAAATACCGTGTTGATGCAACGATCAATTCTGAAAACTTGCTGCAACGTATTCATACTTGGGTGCCGGATTCAGTAATCGGTGACACCAATTACGAACACGAATTTGCCAATGGCGATTACATCGATATAGGGGATGGTATTCGCTTCCCTACCAACTGGCACCATCACACCGGCTGGGATGATAACTATCAGGCACAAAGTATAAACGCAGGACATAATGCCTTTGGTGGGAGACAAGCAAACATTGTTGCCAATGAATGTCCTGGTGAGGTCCGGGTGCCAGCCAATGTTCATAATGCAGATTTTTCTGAACATGTAGTAGTTGAAACTCTGGCGGATGGAGTGTTTTTATATGGCGGCAGCTCTCACAATAGTGTTGTTGTGGAATTCGATGATTACATTGCCGTCGTCGAAGCACCTCTTTATGAATCACGCAACCTGGCAGTTATAGATGAAATTGTTGAGCGTATTCCCAACAAACCGATTCGATTTGTAGTGAATACCCATCAACACCATGATAGTGCCGGTGGATTGCGCACTTACATGCATATCGGCGCTACCATTATTACTCATTGGAAAAACTACGATTTCTACACCAAGGATGTACTAAATTATTCACAACGCACGCTTGATCCCGACATGCTGAGTTTATGGCCACCCACAGAACTGGCTGAGGGGTATCAATATGAAACGGTTCGAGAGAATTATGTATTGACCGATGGCGAACGAATGATGCAGATGTCTTATGTTCATCCTAACCCTCACGTCGAAGGTATGTTAGTCGCTTACCTCCCTGAAGAAAAAATGTTGATCGAAGCCGATCTCTTTGACGCAATTACAAATCATTTACCTTCGGAGGCGAGCCCAGAAAACCGGACTCTCTACAACCATGTGCAACGTTTAGGACTAGATGTTGAAACCATCATACCCATTCACGGAAAACCGACTAGTTGGGAAGAATTTGAGGAGCTAATAAACTGAAAAAGCCTGGCTATTCCTTTAATCGATGCCAGGTAAGCGTGGCAGTAATGCGCCCATTATTGTCGCGCAATGAGAGCTTTAAAATATCGTCGCCTTCAAACTCAAAGTAGCGAATGTTATCACCGCCTACCCATTGCGGCACCATGGGAGATCCTTGCACATGGTGAATAACTGCGCCACGATCAAGATCCCAACTAACCGGCCCCCAATAGGCAAAACCTTGCATTAAACGTTCATTGGATTCCTGCTGCCTCTCTGGTAAATTTTTTGGCATACCAAGGCCGGCCATATTGCCAAAACGGTCGTAACTGAGGCGACCAATGTAGCCCATTTCCCTCTCGCCACCATTAGCAGGAAACGTATAATAATCAGCCAACTCCCAATCGCCAATAAATCTTTTTTTAACACTCTCAAGATCTTCAGCGCCGAATGCTGGGAAAGTCGCAAATAAAACAAATAGACACAGTATTCTTATTTTCATTTTCTATCTCACTGAATTTATTTAGTAACCGACCGCTGCTCCATCACCGCGACGAGAGTCCGCCGCTCCTTCGAACAAACCTTCTTCGCGATTATAGTACACACCCATTGCGGCTCCTTGAGAGCCTCTTTCACGAATAGTGTGCCCCTTCCCTTCGTATAATCGGAGTGTGTCTGGAGAAAAACCGCTAGATTCTATACTGGTGAAATCTGGCAGCCATTGATGATGTATACGCGGCGCTTCAATCGCTTCGGCGATATTAAAGCCATGATCGACAATATTCAAAATAGTTTGCATAGTGGTATTGATAATAGTCTTACCACCGGGACTTCCAGTTGCAAAAAGTGGTCTGCCGTTTTGCGCTACGATGGTTGGAGTCATGGAGGAAAGCGGGCGTTTCTCCGCGGCTACGAGATTTGGCGCAGTTCCTATGTTACCCCTTAAATCTGTGAGACCTGGCACTGCGTTAAAGTCACCTAGTTCATTGTTAAGCAGGTATCCACCACCTTCCACTACTATCGCGGAACCGTATCCAAATTCTAAGGTATAAGTAAGACTGACCATGTTGCCGTCTTTATCAACCACGGAGAAATGTGTTGTTTCCNCGCTCTCATAGGCTTGAGCAAATTCTGAAGGNGAGCTGTCTGATTTCTCATCCATGTCAATCGATGNGCGTAATCTTGTAGCATAGTCTTTGTCCATTAGTCGATCCAGCGGCATAGATTCATTAAAATCGGGATCGCCTAGATGCTCGGCACGGTCCGCATAAGCTCTACGCATGGTTTCTGTTAGGACATGTAAATAATCGGCTGTGTTGTAACCAAGCGATACTAAATCATAACCTTCCAAGATATTGAGCATTTGCACCAAAGCTACCCCTCCAGAAGATGGAGGCGGCATACTTACAATTTCGTAACCGCGATAGTTGCCANGTATCGGCTCCCGCTCAACCGCTTCATAGATTTCCAAATCTTCTTCTGTAATTAAGCCACCATTCGCTGACATAAAATCAGACAAGCGTCTTGCGTTTTCTCCCCCATAAAAGCCATCCCTGCCATTATCTTTGATAAGCTCCAAGGTGTTCGCCAAATCAGGCTGTAGCCAAATATCCCCCAGCTCATAAAACGACCCATCTTCGCGAAAGAATTTCTTGGCTGAGGAAGGATACTGACGAAAACGACTAGCGTTTCTTGCAAATCCTGTCTGCAGAGAATACGTGATAGGAATTCCGTCCCTAGCCAAGGCAACTGCTGGGGACACCAAATCTTCCCANGGCAGAGACCCCAATTCCTGATGAGCCTTATAGAGTCCAGCAACCGTCCCAGGTACACCAATAGCGAGCATACCAAAATGGTTCGAGTTATTTACCACCTGGCCATTCAAGCCTAAATACATTCTCTCTGTCGCTGCGAGAGCAGCCTTTTCTCGAAAGTCGAAAGTTGTCGCATGCCCGTCCTCCCCGTGATAAACAAGAAACCCACCTCCTCCTATATTTCCGGCGCTGGGATGGGTGACGGCCATAGCAAAAGCCGTTGCAACGGCTGCATCAACCGCATTACCCCCTTGTTTTAGTGTTTCTACACCAATCTCCGAGGCTAGGCGAGACGCACTACTTACCACGCCATTTTTTGCACGGACGGGTGTGCGACCACCCTCGGAGAAGGAAGCCGAAATCACTAGGATACTTAGGATTAAAACTAGATTTTTTATCCAGTTAAACGATAACTTACTGCTAATTAAAGGGCGACTCATCAAATATCTCACTACTAAAATGCATTGGCTGGGATTTCCTACTTTACTTCCCTTTCTGTTAATTTGTAATTCAAAACGACCTACGAATTAATCTTTCACACTCCCCGAATGGTATTCCAGCCACTACTGTCTAAGCAAATCTGGAAACGCACTATTTCGATGCTACTAAGTATACAGCGCTATCCATAAGTAATTCAAAAAGATAGCAAAACAACACATAAGCTAAAAACGAATCGCTATATTCAAACTTGGCGACCCTGTTTTTAATTTGCGTGAAGTGCTAAGTTCCAAGTCTATTAAATAAAGCTATTTAATCGAATAAAATCGATCCATAACAAAAAAGGCTTAATCCCAATGAAATGCGAATTCAGTACACCCGTGTTTGTCGGACTTGTGCTAACCAATATCCTTTCCGCATGCACTGAAACCGACAATTCTATTCAAGTTGACCCGACGTCGAGCTTATCAGAAATAGAAGCTGGGTTAGTTGAACAGGCTCGAAAAATTCATGACCGAGTAATAACCCTCGACACTCATGCTGATATCAACACCGCAAATTTCACTGCAACCAGTAATTACACTCAAGATTTAGATACTCAGGTAAATCTTCCAAAAATGGAAGCCGGCGGCCTCGACGTTGCTTGGTTTATTGTCTATACCGGGCAAGGCCCACTGGATGAAGAAGGCTATACTGCTGCCCATGCTAATGCTATCGATAAATTTGAAGCGATTCATCGATTAGCTGAAGAAATAGCTCCGGACCGGATTGAACTGGCCTATACTTCCGAAGATGTGAGACGTATTTCAGCATCCGGTAAGAAAGTTGCGATGATAGGTATCGAAAACGCTTACCCCATCGGTTCAGATATATCACGTATTAAAGATTTCTACGAGCGGGGTGGACGCTACATGTCTCTGGCCCACAACGGACATAGCCAATTCTCTGACTCCCAAACAGGTGAGCCTACTAATGACTACCTGCACG
Organism: Gammaproteobacteria bacterium; assembly: GCA_002723195.1. Taxonomy (GTDB): domain Bacteria; phylum Pseudomonadota; class Gammaproteobacteria; order Pseudomonadales; family Pseudohongiellaceae; genus UBA9145. The sequence goes on from PBNR01000009.1 coordinate 56,919, forward strand.
GCGGCCTAAGCGATATGGGAAGGCAAGCTATTGCCGAAATGAATCGATTAGGCATCATGGTGGATATTTCCCACCCTTCGAAAGATTCCATCATGCAAAGCATAGAATTAAGTAGGGCTCCGGTCATTGCTTCTCATTCTTCTGCACGCGCACTTACTGATCATACGCGGAATCTCGATGACGAAATGTTATACGCAATTCGGGACAATGGTGGTGTTGTACAAACTACCGCCTTTAGTAGTTATGTTAGTGAGGCTCGGAGAAGTTTTTTAGCCGAGGGTCGAGCTAGGCTTGAGGCAGAAATTTCTGCGTCAATGGGTTTTAACTTATTGTCGCCATCGGAGCTCACTCTACTATCCGTTAGTGACCGAGAAAGCTATGAAGCAAATATGTCTGAGCTGTCATCAGTGTTAATGCCAAGATTAAGGACAGAAGTAAATGCACAGGCTCCGGCAGCAACTGTTTCTGATTTTATCGATCACGTGGATTACATGGTCGACCTTATAGGTTTAGAACATGTAGGCATTAGTTCAGACTTTGACGGCGGCGGTGGCATAGAAGGCTGGAACGATGCATCGGAAACTTTCAATGTAACTTTAGAACTTGTGCGTCGTGGTTACACAGAAGAGCAAATTAGTTTGCTGTGGAGTGGTAACCTGCTTCGCGTACTCGACGATGTGCAAAGAATAGCCGCTGAAATCGAAGCCGAAGCATAATCTTTTTCAGGAGGAATTATGAAAAAAATAATAAACCTGCTTGTAGTTAATTTTCTATTTTCAGTTGCCTACGCAGATCACCACGGTGAGGCTTTGGGAGGTTCATTCGTAATCCCTAAAGCCGAAGTTGACGCCACCCTAATCCAGGGTTTGGCTAATCTTGCTGAAGGGAGAACCGTAAGTGACATAGTAGTGCGCCACGTAGATGTGGGACAAGAGTACATGGGGGTTTCAGTCGTTCAACGCAGTAAAGTTGAACCAAGAGAGATACAAACTGGGATAGCCCATGTAGACCTCGATGAAATTTATTACATCGTTGCTGGAGAAGGCACAATGATTACCGGCGGTGAATTTTTGGATTCAACCGAAATAGACAGTAGCTTGCTTGGCCCAATGTTAAGAGGCGAAATCAAAAATGGCGTTCTACAGAAAGTAGAAGTAGGTGATATTGCTATTATTCCAAAGGGCATGCCCCATGGTTGGCATGAAATTACCACCGATGCCATCAGCTATATAATCTTTCGCGGAGACCCCAACGAAGTCATGCAAATAAAGAACAGCGTAGATCGGAAATAAAAGGCGAAAAAGAGGGTCCTAAGCCTCTCTTTTCTGCTCTTCGTTTAACTAACGAACTGGACGAGCATGGGCCGATCCTCTGAATATCGCATTCATAAGAATCACATTTAGGCCATCAAGATAAGCTCTGACGGTTGGNTCCTGCGTAAAGGAAATAACTTCCCCANCTCCGCGTGACTCCTGNATTACGAAAGGTTTGTAGGCAAGCTGCCTGCGATTCTCATCCCAGATATAGCCACTCGCTAACAGATCGTCGGGCCCCTGAAATCGAGCAACATTAACGCCATCGTTAATCCTAATCGGCGTGTACACATCTGTACCGCGAATCAAAACATTTAAAACCGGAGCAACACCTGCACTTAACCAATGTTCAGGATGCACATCGGCACGAGCTAATACACCCGCAACGTTATCAGGATCGTCTTCCAGAGCAACGATTGAACCCTCCCATTCCTCTAATTCAGTTAGGTAACGACCTTCCACCGTGGTTTCTTCTTCGCTTTCTTCTGGTTTATCTATTTCGACCACGGCTCGCTCTCTTCGTACAGAAAGCAAATCCACATCTGGATCAGCAAGAAATCGTGTGGCATTCCCCAACCCTATTAGCACGCCACCCTGGCTCACCCATCTACGTATATTTTCGACCCCCACATTGCCCAGGGCTGATTCATAACTCCCTTGCATAAGAGGAAGAATCAAAACTTGATAACGATTCAAATTTGCGGATCGCAAGCGATCGACGCGTATAGGTGTGACAGGAAAATCAAACTGGCGTTCAATTACAAATCTAGTATTCCCGGCACTGTAAGAACTTGTTGGCTCATCCCAAGCCATTGCAACCTTAGGCGTATTAAATCTAACCACATTAGCACTGCCAAAACTTGGACCTTCGGTTACCCAACTGTCNTTAACAGCAANNACGTTTGCACCGGTGCTACCCGCAAGCTCCGTAACAATCTCAAATAAATTCTCAGGATTATCCGCTACATCCAGAATTAAAGTACCGGCAGGATATTCATTACCTAAATTAGTAAACGCCTTGTCATTACTCTTAACAGCTAGCCCTCGACGCAGTGCGTGGCTTAAAAATCGAATAGCCGTTGCTTCACCCCAGGGCACGATATATGCAACATCTGCTTTTCCACCTGAAACACTCCCTGGGTAAATCAAGTCTGTACCAACCAATTCAAAATTCCCGGACGGTAGTTGACTACAAGTATTAGCTTCAATGTTAAACATCAGTGGTAAAGACCAAGCTGTAACGTCGTAAATCTCGTCTGGTAAATTCTCAGCCCGGCGCCTTTCCTGTTCTTCCAGAAAGCTTTCTTCCAAGGGAACGTTAACATCCAACAAAGTGCGAATAAATCGCTTCGCCGGTTGATCCGTGCGAATAACATATGAGCCAACATCATAATTCTCACCGCAGGCATCGAATTGTTCCAGCGCCCTGTGAACTTTCACATCCTGACGACTTAACAATCCCGCCAGTTTGTTCGCTGCCGCCTGATCATTCTGCGTCGGGATAATATAGGCTCGAATATTTCCTTCTTGCCCTTCTTCAATTGCGGTTACACGATAGTTGTAAAAATCGGTCAGAAATTTTTCGCGGTTTATCTGAACCGTTTCTGCAGTGCCTAATGAAGTCAGGAAATGGTTTCTTACGGTATCGGCATAAGCGACAACTTTGCCATCGTATTGCCGAAATACTAAACCGCGAGTTGACGCCTGCTCATAGGTCATGGCGATGCTGCCGAAATAAGATGGCCAACTCGCCCCATAGCCAGGATAGAAAGCGTCATAAACTTCTCGCGTAAAGTAATCTATTCCGAATTCATCAAACCAGCGGGCATTTGTTCTGCCGAATAATTGCAGACTTGCCCTTTGATCTTCTGCTAAATGGGGATTATAAGGGATTGCTTCCGGCGCAAAAAAATAAGTGCCATCTGAGCCCATCTCATGAGCATCGACATAGGCAACTGGATAGAATTCTAACATCGCAGCAGTTCTGCCAATTGTTTCCGGTTGAGTCTGAATAAACCAATCACGATTCATATCGAATAAATAATGATTAGTACGACCACCCGGCCAGGGCTCGTCGTGCTCTGCAGAAATGCGATCAGAATCGGGAACTAGTCCCTCTGCCGTTTCAAAATGATGAATGAATCGATCTCTTCCGTCTGGGTTTTGCATTGGATCGATGACTACTATCGTATCCCGCATGATCTCTGAGACTCTGCTATCGCTTCGGGAGGCGAGCAAATGATATGCGGTCAACATAGCCGCATCTGTGGACGAGATTTCATTGCCATGAACACCATAAGACAACCAGGTAATTGAAGGCTGATCTGCTATTATTAGTTTAGCCTCATCTTCATCTGTAACGACGGGATCCGCCAGGAGCTGCATTCCCTCCTTAGCAGCATCCAGGTTGCGGATATTTTCAGGAGAGGAAAGAACCGCGTAAATCAACTCACGATTTTGCCAACTACGAGCATATTCGGTAATGGTCATCCGGTCAGGTGCGGCCTCAGCCAGAGCTTCGAAATAACGAATAACGTCTTTATGCCAGGTAATACGCTCTCCTGGTTTATACCCAAGCACATCCTCTACACTAGGTATCGCTGGATCATAATTTGAGTTCGGCCAGAACTCAAAATCACTTTGTGCAAAGCACAACTCGGCCAGGGCCACTGTGACAAAAGAAAAAAGAAAAATGGACAATCGTTTCATAGCTTTTCTCAACTGGTGATTAATTCATATTGGTGTCAGAGTGCAATTTCTTTTCTTACTCCCCCGGGAGAAGTAAGACTAGCGATTTTTACCACCGAGCTCTACTCAAATTAGGACGAAATTTATTCCATTTTTTCTAGATCACACTTGCGTCGTTTTCCTGTGATGGAGTCTAATCTGATTTTTAATCAGAACCAGGCAAATAATGAAAGAGGACTCGTTTAAAACAATTGCGCTAGATTTCAATCTCCTAGAAGAAAAGGAGATGTTTGAACGGGCCGAAGCATTAAACAACTTGTTACAAAAAAGACGCACAGTTCGGGCTTACTCCGATAAGTCTGTGCCGCGTCAAATCATTGAACAATGTTTGCTAGCCGCCAACTCGGCACCCAGTGGTGCAAATCGACAACCCTGGCATTTCGCAGTTGTAAGCAGTGCCATTAAGAAGAAAGAAATTCGAGAAGGCGCAGAAGAAGAAGAACGGGAATTTTATAACACTCGGGCGCCACAAGATTGGCTCAAAGCCTTAGCACCGTTGGGAACCAATGCGAATAAGCCATTCCTTGAAAAAGCACCTTATCTCATCGTTATTTTTGGACAAAAGTTCATGACCAATGAGAAAGGCCAAAAACTAAAAAACTATTACGTTGCAGAATCAGTCGGTATTGCTACTGGCTTATTGATCGCTGCTTTACACAATGCAGGTTTGGCCACCCTTACCCACACACCTGCTCCAATGAAATTCTTAAACAAAATTTTGGATCGCCCCAATACTGAAAGACCCATAATGATTCTGGTGGTCGGCTATCCTGAACAAAATGCACAAGTGCCGGATATTACTCGTAAATCACTAGAGCAATTTACAAGTTTTCACGACGAATAGATTCTCGCCTCAACTAAGGCTATCTGGGACCCACAAAGCCTTTCGAAAAAAACAAGCTGTTCATAAAGAGTTTGTTAGTTCCAAAGAAGTAAGCCCGAAAATTTGGATTGTCGGCAAATAGAATGACGCTGCCTTGCCCGTGGCGTTCTGCAATGACAGAGGCCTTGCCCGCTAAACTCGCCTGGTTTTCATCAGAGGCAAAACCCGACAAGAGTGCGTTTTCGGGAATTTCGATAACAGTGGCCCAGGGATTTTCTGGTGGTTCGAAAGCTATCAAGGTATTACGCAGACTGGCAATAGATCTGTTGGCGATTCCAAAACCGATCGGATGGGTAGTATCTAAGTCACCTACGAAAATTGAACCGCCGATAATATCTTGCGCCTCTATGTCATCCTTGTCGCCGTAATCATAACGCTCTGGCTCCTTGGGGTTCGAAGTCTCTCCATCACCAGCTTCATCTCGGTAAAGGATATTATCATGGGCCCACTGCGCTCCCTGGCGGATTGCCACTAGTGTGCCACCGCCTTGAATCCATGCATTTATCTGACTTTTTTGATTAGTGAGATCTCCATGCCCGCCACCGACCACAACAAGATGTGTATAATCATCCAGGTTTATTGAAGCGAGATTGCGTTTATCATACATAAACAGCGGCATTCCCATGCGAGCATCCAATTGATGCCATACTTCTCCCGCATCATACGCTGAAATACCTTCCCCAACTAATAGCAGTACTTTTGGCTTAACCATAGGTTCAAAATTTCGACTGCCCAAATCCATACCTGCTTGCGGCGTACGACCAGAATTGATGGCATGAATTTCTATCCCATCTTCTTCGGCGATGGCAGAAACCAATTCATAAATCTCGTCGTCTTTAAGATCACCCCCTTGCCAACCAAGCGGCACAAGAATCGCACCATGACCCAATTGAACTCTCCCTCGAGTTGTGTCAAGAGATATGGATTGCATAGCATACTTAGGGAGAACACCTGCTTCTAGCAATCGATAGACGGCCCGCGGAGCGTAGTAGTTGGACCAAGAAAACAGGTAGGCAAATTCGGCACGATCAGGCCTCGATTCCACTGGAAATTCTGCTATGACTACATCCTTTGTTGTCATATTCCGGATATCTCCGCTTTCCAAAGGCGCATAGTCAAAGTCAAAAGCTAAGGGAAGGGTCCACGCAGATACATCATAGAAAGTGTTATCTTCAAATGTTGTGATTTGTTCGAAAAGCGCTTTAACCATACGATACTGCGCTTGGTTCGTGCGGACGAAATAAGAATGCTCACTGTTGTATTTGAAACCCTCAACCGTTATGGATTCGTTCAGGCGATTAACCTCAATCTGATGACGGTTCAGAATATCAATTGCGTGAAAAGCGCGAGCAGAATCGCCCGGAACTGAAAATACATATCCTTTGATATCATCATTGTTTGCGAGCTCGAGACTTTCTCGGGAAAAATCACGCTGATATTGCAATAACTCTTCTCGCATCTCCACGCCGGCACGAATCATCTCCAAAGAAGTCCGATACTGTGTTCGAATATTATCCCGAAAAGAGAGAACGCCATGATCGGTTTCAAGCAAGCCTTCTGAACTCGCCTGCTCAAAAAGCATTCCCATGCTGGCGTGCATGTGGGGATAGGTTGAGCCTTTCCCTATGTAATAGTTGTCGAAGCCCTCTTCATGAAAATAGAGTCGCTGTTCACTATCTAGGAAAGAGCGCGGTCTATCGGAAACTCGATCTAACAATTCCATCGAGCGATCTGGGATGTAAGGAAATGTTCGCTCTGGCTCGCCGGGATGGAAATAGTAGGTGCTGTCAGGCCCCATCTCATGGTAGTCCGTCGTAATATTTGGACGCCATTCGTGAAATTTGGCCACCCAACCTATCGGTTCAGGATGTTGCATCATCAACCATTGTCGATTTAGATCGAACCAATAGTGGTTAGTTCGACCCCCTGGCCAAAAGGTATTGTGCAAACGGTGGGCGGGATCGGTTACAGGAACATAGGCGCCATGCATATGATTCCAGGCTGACATTCGACTGTTACCATCTGGATTGAAAACAGCAATTAAGATAACAACACTATTGCTTAAGGTTTCTTCTATTGCTATGCCTTGTGCCGCTGCGAGGTGGTAAGTAACTGCCATAGAAGAATCTGTTGAACTCACTTCTGCACCATGAACCCCATAGTTCAGCCAGGTAACCACCGGCATATCTGCAGTAACTTCTTGACTACTTTCGGGATCATTTAAGGCAAGATGGGCTACTTTTATTTCATCTATACGACGGTGATTTTCCGGACTAGTTATAGTAAGCGCCAAGATGGGGCGGCCTTCATGAGAGTGTGCAATTGTTTCAATCGTGATGCGATCAGACATTTCCGCGACAGTGCGCATGTATTGGACTAGTAAATCATTACGCGCAATGCGGTGCCCTAAAGGGTGCCCGATAATCGACTCTGGAAGAGGAATGGATAGGNCATAGGTAATCCCTTCAACANAAAAAGGGGTGTCCCTATATACTTGTGCGGACGCATCATATGTACTTGCGGTGAGAATAAAACCAATTAAAAGTGACCGCAGACGAGAAAAAGACTTCATGACATCCCTCTAGCAACAAATAAAAAATTTAAGATGCAATGAATAGGAAATAATGTCTAGCAACTTTACCTTATGTTCGAGGAATTCGTCAGAAATAAAAAACCCGGCTACTTTGATAACCGGGTTTTTTAGGTTAGAAAAATTTATTCTGGTGGGTTTCCGATCGGCGTTCCTTCTTTACGCCATTCACCGTACATATACTCTTCGGCAAATTCAACGCACTTGAATTCTAGCAACTGCATGTCTTCCCTTATATGACGATAGAGCGGGAAACTAATCGTCCATGGTTGGGTAAAAGTATTTGGATCGGTAATTGTCGCAGAATAATTCACATGATTAGGCCCAGCTGGGGTCCATCTCTCTTCCACTACCATTTCAAAACTGTGGTGGTTACCAACTCGATCAAACCAGGTATCGGGCATTTGGCCTGTGACGCTAACCACTAGCGTGTCACCTTCCCAGTGAGCATTGGAGTGACCCATCCAGGCATCGACCTGAGAAACGATTTCTGGCTGATCCACATAAACAATGCGATTTGATTCAGCAAACTCATAGGCGATCAAAATAATATCGCTAGACTGAACAATCTGAAAAGGAAAAGGCAAGTAGTTCGCGCGAGGAACCCCTGGCATAAAACATTTTGCTAAGGGATCTTTTGTTATCGCATCCTGCCTATTGGAATCAGCTACCCTTCTTGCTTGCTCATTATAAGGAATCCGGCCACCTTGAACGATACCTAGATCTGCTGGTTTCGCAGACAAAGCACCCATTTCACGTGGGTAAGGCCCATAAGCGGCGGCGTGGGGCTCTATATCATAATGTGCGTTGGTCATGGCTTGCCAAATACCACTGAGGTCTGGCTTACCATCGGGAGTGCGAGGAAATTCACCAAGAACTTGCGCGTTAGCAAATCCGGAGAGCGAGACCACGCAAAGAATAGTTAATAGTTTTTTTACTGTAGTTTTCATTNAAAAACCTTAATTTACAACCTTAATTTTTTAATCTATTTCATTAACGGGCGCGGCCCTATATCGCAGAGCCGCGGCTTCCTAGTCTCTTTCACCTATATCAACGCCTTCAGAGACCAATCTTTCTTCTACTCGAGCTCCTCTTAACGTATTAATCATCCCGTAGTTACCTTCGTGACAAGCATATTCGTAAATTTGTCCAGCCATTTTAATCATGGGGACAACTGCAGTAATCTTGTCTGTAAACGTAGATGGATCATCGATAGTAAACTCGTAATCAACCTGGTCATAGGCAACTCGGGTAAATTTTTCGGTCAGAAGTGCGTTATAGTTATTACCGGCCGACCCAAAAGTTTGTCGATAACCATTAAAGTTTTTGGTTTCGACAACAAGTGTGTCGCCATCCCAATAGCCGCGAGAGTCACCAGACCACAAACGAATATCATCACTTAGAACTGGCCTGTCGACCAACGGAACAATTCGCGAATCGTGAATCATTTCGGTCATAATAACCGCAGTATCTTTGTTCTGAATTATCTGCATATTATTATTATACAAGCTTGGAACAAAAGGAGGTCCAGAGTTAAACCCAACAATGCAACGCTCTGAAAGCCCACGATCTTCTGGTCCGGATTTGTCAATTCCACCCACTACGTAGCGAACTGGACGATCTCCAGGTACATCCGGCCCTAAACCACCAAACTGACGATTAGCGCCTTCGACATAGTCTGGCTGTCTGCCATCTTCAGGATAAATAATGTGGGATGTGCGAACAACATCGCCTAAGCCAGCAGTTTCAAACCAGAAATCGTTGTAGCCTCCAGGATTTGATGTTTCCTCTGGCGCATCAGGATCGATGTTCAATCGCGCAGCCGCTTCGTCGGCAGCACGACGTTGCGCCATGATTTGATCGCGACGCTCCTGAATTTCTTCTTGACTCAAAAATTCCTGGGTGCCATAGCGCTGTGGTCTTTGCATTGGCACATCGGACGANAAATTCCATACGCCTTGTAGGTCAGGNTGGCCCCATTGGGTAAGCGGCGCTTCATAGTTTGATTGTGCAATACCTGCGATGCTGAATACTGTAAATACCGCAATTAAAAGGAGTTTTAGACTTTTCATTAACGTTCTCCATCGGTTGCTCGAGCTGACCCCGTAACTTAGTTGGTTAGGGCCTAATAATCAATAGAAAGCCGCTGAATTAAGACCCATACACGNCATTTACCAACAGAATTGTCCATCTTCGATAAAAGCCATAACAGGGAGGCTTTAAGCTTTAAATTAAAAAAGCATGCGTTAGCGGCGCGTATAGCGGGTCAATAAACTTGAGGTGTCCCAACGACCACCGCCCATCGCCTGAATTTCTTTGTAAAACCCGTCGACCAAATCCACCAAGGGTATGTCTATTCCATTTCTTGATGCTTCTTCTTTTGCGATTCCTAGATCCTTCCGCATCCAGTCAACTGCAAAACCAAATTCATATTCATCATCCAGCATGGTCTGATAGCGGTTTTCCATTTGCCAAGAACCGGCAGCTCCTTTCGAAATCGTTTCAATTAAGTCTTCCCCATTCAAACCAGCTTTAACTGCAAAATTTAGCGCTTCTGCTAATCCTTCAACGACACCGGCAATACATATTTGATTAGCTGCCTTCGCCAATTGTCCATTACCGGCGGAACCCAACAATTTGTTAAATTTCGAGTAGGTATCGATAACTGGCTTAACTGTTTCATAGGTAGATTCGTCACCACCAATCATTACAGTAAGCGCACCATTTTCTGCGCCAGCTTGACCGCCAGACACCGGCGCATCTAGAAAATTTATCCTGACATTTTTTGCCTCTTTATACAATTCACGGGCCAGAGCCGCTGAAGCGGTAGTGTGGTCGACCAAAATCGCCCCTTCTTTCATTCCCTTTAAAACGCCTTTATCCCCGCTTGTAACTTCGCGAACATCATTATCATTGCCGACACACACTAAAACGGCATCGCAACCGGACGCCGCCTCCATTGGGGTAAGCGCCATTGTTCCTCCGTACTCTTTAACCCACTGCTCCGCTTTAGCCACGGTGCGGTTGTACACACACACGTCCATACCAGCATTTTTAACATGACCAGCCATCGGATAACCCATGACACCTAAACCTATGAATGCGACTTTCATGCCTTACTCCATTTACTCTTAATTAAATTCTGGATTTTGATAAATCGATTTCCCACGAGATATTGTTTCGACGATGCCTATATCAGCCAACTTCAAAGGATCAATCTTTAGCGGGTTTGATTCCAGGATTACTAGATCAGCACGCTTACCTACCGTAATGCTGCCTTTCTCATTTTCTTCGAAATACTGATAGGCTGCGCCTTGAGTCACCGCATAAAGCGCTTCTAAGATCGATGCCCTTTGATCAGGGCCAAGAACATGGCCGCTGCGGGTCAAACGATTAACGGTAACCGATAACAACCGCATAATGTCAGGGGGAACAATCGGTGAATCATTATGTACCGTGAATGGAATATCNCGATCTATCGTGGCTNTAACAGGGCTTATAAAACTTGCACGATCGTCACCAAAGCTTAAGCGATGCCAATCACCCCAAAAAAAAGGATGAGCTGCATAGTAGGAAGGAACAATCCCTAATTCTCTTACGCGATCCAACTGATCTGGACGAATCAATTGGGCATGGATTATCACGGAACGATGATCGGGAATCGTTTCCCCTTCTAACGCATCCTCAATTCCATCAATCATTAACTCGATAGCTTCATCGCCGTTGGCGTGNGCCAGCACCGGAACACCGCGTTCCANTAAACGATCGATGCGGNCTCTATAAGCAGCTGGGTCATAACTCGGGTATGCGACATAATTCGTATCCGAGCCCGGAGGCCCTTCATTATAGGGTTGGGACATCCATGCTGTCCGACCCTGAGGGCTCCCATCCAAAGTAAACTTCACTCCGCCAACACGAACACCGCCAGTGTATTCAGTGTCATGATTGACTAAAGCAAGTTCTTCGTCCGAAAGTGGATTGCCCATAATATATGTCACGATGTCTACCGCGAATGGAGCTTCAAGCGCTTGTTCCTTTAACGCGTCGGTATAACCCACACTGACATTACTCTCCTGGATAGTGGTAATCCCATAACTAGCATAAATATCTGCCGCTTCTCGGCGTAATCGCCAACCCATTTCTTCGTCAACTAATGCGCCGGTTCCAGGCAACAGCCCCATGGCTGTTTCTTCCATGACTCCATCAGGATCATTAGTGCCTGCTATTCTCCGCACAACCCCTCCCGGTGGGTTCTCGGTAGATGAGCCTATATTATAGTTCGCGAGAGCAAGGGANTTTGATGAAGACAAATGACCCGATACATGGCGAATAACGATCGGATGGGCAGAGGAGGCTCTATCTAGATCTCTTCGTGTCGGATGCCGTCTCTCAGCCAACAAAGAATCGTCATAACCGACCCCATAAACCAATTCCCCTTCAGGGATATTATTTTCTCTAATCCAATTCTGAAGCGCAGCAACAATGTCATCAATGTTTTCTATATTGCCAACTGGGGGCGATGACAAGTCTAGCAGNGCTGAGTAAGTGGCAACACCGCCAAAATGACCGTGGGCATCAATAAACCCAGGCACCAATGCGCGACTTCCCAAGTCTATCACTCGGGTGCTATCACCTTGCGCTACACCAATCTCAGAGGGTTTTCCAACTGCAATAATTCTATCACCCGCAACAGCAACTGCGGTCGCATTGTACTGATCCATCGTAATGATATTGTCACCGATAAAGATAATATCAGCAGTTTGTTGAAGCGTTAGGGAATCATTTTGATCAGGAGCACAAGACCCAATGAACAGAATATTGGAGATGAGAAGAAAGCGTTTTACTATCGTTTTTGTATTTTTCATTGCTATTGTCATTATTGATATCAAGGAAATTAGTATTCTTTCAAGTTTGCAGTGAAATTCTGCTTGGATCAATCGTGTCTTAGTAAATAGTCTTCACTAGACCGGACTTCCAATCCTGTTGCAAAAGCCTCACGATTTCATCCATTGATTGGAATCGATTCTCGGCGTCTTTCTCTAAGCACCGCATAGAGACTTCTTCCAATAGAGCAGGAACTTGGGTACTCGCACTAGAGGATGGTTTTTCCGGTCTGCGTTTCAAAATATTTTCTATGACATGATGCACTTTCTCGCCTTTAGCAGGCGCCTCTCCGCTAAGGATTTCATATATGATTGCACCGAGACTATAAATATCAGTTCGATGATTTATGGCAGGATCTTGNTTAATTTGTTCAGGAGACATGTAACGCGGAGAACCTTGCGCCTTGCCAGCNCCTGTAANTGTAATGTCCGCAATTTCNGCTGGCTNAGAAATTTTTTCACAACCTCCAAATCCACCNGGATGCCATACCTTTGCCAAGCCCCAATCAAGCAATAAAACCTCTCCGTAAGGCCCCGCTAGTATATTTTCGGGCTTTATATCGCGNTGGGCGACTCCNTGTTTGTGGGCATAGGCGAGACAAAGCGCAATTTGTAAAACCACCTCAATTAGTTGTATTAGATCGTAACGATTACGATAATCCAACAACTCCCGCAGCGTGTAGCCATGGACTAGCTTCATAGTGAAATAAGGACAACCTTTATTGTCACGCCCTAGTTCGTAAGTAGGAACAGTATTTGGATGTTGCAACATCGCCGAGACCCTCGCTTCTCTTATGAGGCGTTGCTGTTCCACTTCATCACCAGCAAATTCCGGNTTTAAGGTTTTGTAACAAACGAAGCGCGANAGATGNAGATCCTTGCAAGATTTAATAAGNGATTTCCCACCGGATGCGATCGTAGTAAAAAAAGCGTAGCGTAAATTCGGGTCGATTTTTTGTGTTAGAGGCTTGTCAGTTTCTTCCAAGAAAACTGAACTGTATTCCTTAGGCGGTTCCGGAAAATTAAGCATAAGATTACAATTAAATACTAGCTAGTAGTTGATATAAGCGACATTGCCTAAATTCATCCTTTAACTCAATAATTTCTGAGATTTAACAGAAATTATTGATCTGCGAGTTGATAGTGCAAAGTGGCGGTGACCGGCTGAGGATTACCATTTATGAATTTAGGGCGGAAATGAAAATCTTTTATAGATTCAGTCAGTTCAAACCAATCAATATCACTTCCGATTTTCCGGCTAATAAGCTCAAGATTCTGCGGTGAACTAACATTATTTTTATAACGACTACGATACCAGCGACCTATTTGATCCAGTCCAAACAAATTAAAAGAGAACTTTGCATAGTCAATATCTTCGAGGCCCGTCTCCTTCGCACCATAATTAACCGGAGTAATTGTTCTAGAAAACTTCTTCGACCATTGCTTGAAAGTAAAATTAACTTTGTTGTCTTCTACTCCAAACATTAATGAAGAATTCAAAGTTGCGTTTAATGCATCTTCCAATGAGCCATGGAATTCCGCTAAGGGCAGTATTTGAGGCCGCACAGTATATTGATTAATGAATTCATCAGAGTAACCAACCTCTAGTAAAAGATTATAGCCCTCTTTGTAAGCCTGTTCAGCGGCACCTCGATTGCCAAATAATATTTCCCAGTCACCAATGTAAAAATACGCCAATCCNGCACCTTCTAAATCCAAAGTAGTTGGTTTTAAGTAAAAGTCGCGAATACCGACTAGTGTGCGCAAACCTCCATAATAAAGGCCGTTACGAGCATCTCGCCGCGATATCGCGTATCCTGTATTCGAGTAATTTCTTAATGCAATACCAGTCGCCCCTCCCGCTTCTACGGCAACTGATTGCAAATACAACTGAACCACTTTTTTATACATAATCCCTGGAACACGACCATCACCCGCTTCATAATTAAATAAAGCAACACGGCTCGCCAAATCTGTTAATCTTTCCGCGCGCCTGAAGTGATAACTTTGGTTAGCCAACAGATCGTCGGCCACACCCCACAAATGAATGTCAATCAGATCCAATAATGCCACTATCAGTGATTCATTGATTGTATTTTCTCCGCGTTTTAACAACCAATCTAAATGCTCCATGGTTTCTTTTGCGCTATCCCAGTCGCCGCGATTGACATAATTTTCAATTCGNCGAACTAGTAACGGGAATTGAGTAGGCGAATAAAGGCCCTCGGAAACACGCACAATCTGGATAGCTTGGTCTAAAATATCGTGTGCTTCAGTAAAGCGCTCGTTTGTTATCAACGTGACGCTGAACTGATCCAGCGACTCCAACATCCTACGATCAAGTCGACCATATTCATCTTCCAAAGCATGAATATTTTCTAAACCGCGGTCCAATCCCCGTTGTATTTCCTGGATGCGTTCTATTGAGCCCAATTGTCCTAGCGCATGAGAAACCAGAAAAGAAGAGGCAAGAAGTATGGTGGCTGTATATCGCATCAATGTATTTTATTCTATGATAAAAATGATCCTAACTTAGCAGAACCTATTGGCACAGAGTATATACGTGCCAAATGTGTAAAAGGGATTACAATATTCGGACAGGAACGATCGATTTGANCTGCTTAAGTCNNTGTTTCCGCAACTATCCGAAAATCCACTGCAAGATTAAGGGCTAATGCGACTGAATGTGAGATTATGGACAAAAAAAATCAAAAATCTACAAAAACTGAATTTCATGTGCGCTACGCCGAAACTGACGCCATGGGTATCGTACACCATGCTAACTACCCAGTATATTTTGAAGAAGGTCGCAGCCAACTTATGAGGGATTTGGGAAGTAATTACGCCGAGATTGAAGCTGCCGGATATCGGATGCCAGTCACCGAATTAGGTGTGCGTTATGTCGGAAGTTTCCGCTATGGAGAAAAGGCAGAAATTCACACCTACATTGATGCAAATCATAGCAGGCGAGTAACTTTCACTTATGATGTCTTTAATTCCGAGACCGGCAAAAAAGTAGCCTCAGGATTCACGAAACACATTTGGACCGATAAAAATGGTAAGGTCACGCGGATACCTAACCGATGGGCCATGTTTTTTTCTTCACAGGCAATTTCGTGAAAGTTTTTCCTTTAATCATCGCTCTCTGCTCAAGTGCTTTAGCAAACTCCGCTGAACAAAAAATTGATTTCCCGCAAGTAGAAAACAATGTTGGGTTTGATCAAATCCAAACTTTAAAATTTCTTTCTGAAGACCATCTATTAGCCTACGGGGAAGATTCATTTCAATTCGGCAAGCTTTATCTCCCCACAAATACAAAACCGTCTTACCCTTTGATCGTATTCATTCACGGGGGTTGCTGGCTTAACAGCTTCGACATGTCCCACACATATCCTTTTCTGACCGGTCTTGTGCAAGAAGGCATAGCGGTGTGGTCACTAGAATACCGTCGGACTGGCGATATCGGTGGAGGCTGGCCGGGCACTTATCAGGACATTAAGGCAGGGATTGATTATGTTGGCTCGCTCGACCGATATGACATTGATACAGAGAATTTTCTAATAGCCGGACATTCCGCTGGTGGGCATCTTGCCTTGTTGGCTGGTACTGAGACTCCTTCCGCCCGCGGAGTCATTGCCATTGCGCCGATTACCAATATCATCACTTACAGTCAGGGAACAAACACTTGCCAAGAGGCCACATCTCAGTTTATGGGATCCAACTATGATGACAACGAATTAGGCTATCACCAGGCAAACCCGGCCGAGAAGGCCCCGCATAGCAATACAGTTATTTTTCATGGTTCCCTGGACGAAATTGTGACTATAGAGCAATCGCGGCTCCCTGGCGCAACCACCAAACTAGAAGAAGGAGCTGGGCATTTTGACTGGATTCATCCAGGTACCAATGGGTTTAAGCGCATCGTAAAAACGGCGCTAGGATTGATGAAATAATGGATCTTGAAACAGTTAAGAAGCTCGATACTAAAGACCCTCTCGCAAAAAAGCGTGAGGAATTTTTCATTCCAAAAGATAAAATATACCTCGATGGCAACTCATTGGGACCTTTAACATTAGTTGCAAAACACAGGGCTATTGAAGTCGTCGAAAAGCAATGGGGACACGAATTAATAGCTAGTTGGAATCTGCATAATTGGATCGACATGCCAATTAATGTCGGAGAAAAAATTGCTCCACTTATCGGAGCAAAAGAAGGGCAAACTATTTGTTGTGATTCAGTGTCAATCAATCTATTCAAACTTTTAGCTTGCGCGCTAGGAATAAATAGTGAGAGAGAATCAATACTCTCCACACGAGAGAATTTCCCCACCGATTTATACATTGCTGAAGGTTTACAACGCTTATTAGGTGACGGTCGTTGCCATCTTGATCTTGTAGAAAAGTACGAGTTAGAAGCAAGGCTAAAAACGAAACCTGCAGTCCTGTTATTAACTCATACAGATTTTCGCACCGGAGAACTATTCGAAATTGAAAGACTGACAAAGCAGGCGCATGCGAACGGCACCTTAGTAATCTGGGACCTGTCTCATAGCGTCGGAGTATTCCCACTAGAACTCGATAAATGGGAAGTGGATTTCGCCGTGGGGTGCTCATACAAATTTCTAAATGGCGGCCCAGGGTCACCTGCTTTCTTGTACGTTGCGGACCAACACATCAGGAATTGCGAAAACCCCATAAGTGGATGGATGGGTCACAAGAGCCCTTTTACGTTTGAACAAAAGTATAAAGCACACCAAGGAATGGCCAAATTCTTGTCAGGCACCCCACCAATATTATCTATGGCCATGCTAGATGCTGCTCTAGAGTCATTTAAAGACATTGACATAAAAGCACTGCGAATAAAATCTATTCAACTTACAGAATTGTTTCTTTCGATCTTGCAAGAAAACGGGGCGCTTGACCAACTTCGACTTTGTTCCCCAAGTTCTGCAAATTCGAGAGGTAGTCAATTAGCTTTTTCACATAAAAACGGTTTCGGCATTTGCCAGGCTTTAGCTGCTAAGGAAGTAATTGCCGATTTTCGCAGCCCAAATCTATTGAGGTTTGGCTTCTCTCCCCTCCATCTCCGATTCGCAGACATTTGGCAAAGTTGCACAGCTGTAAAAGAAGTTCTCGAGGAAGGCATGTACTTATTACCAGATTTTAATAAGCACCTGAAAGTTACTTAACCACCTTCCCCATTCATTTAATTTTCTTAGTGATTAAGACTTATAGTCTTTCCACATTCAAGATAATTTATAGTTTACAGACGCCGCAGAATCTGCCCGAAATTTTGTTCAACCGGATAAGAACCTGCCGTCCATCCCAAACGCACGATTATCGTATCGAGTGAGGGAAAGACCATTAGAAACTGCTGCCGATTACCGCTAGCATAAAAAGTGTTAGCAGGTAGCCCCTCAAACCGCATTTCTTCATCACCACCGTTTAACCACCACTGATAACCATACGCCTTTTCGTTTGAGGTATTATTAGGCGTTGTCGCCCTTCTAACCCACTCCTCAGAAACAATGCGCTGAGAGTTTATCATCCCTCTATTAAGCATTAGCTGACCGAGCCTAGCCCAGTCTCGTGCCGATGCGTAAAAATAAGAACTTCCTACAAATACCCCGCTGGCATCAGTTTCAAAAACCGCATGCTGGAAACCCATAGGCAGAAAAACCTTTTCTATAAAATCGTTGTAGGCTATTTGCATGGTTCCCAAAGCATCTTGATGCACTTTCGCTAACAGGATTGCTGTTCCGGAACTATAATTGAAAAAACTTCCTGGTTTATGTTTCGCTAATTTCTGCAATGCATAATTTGCCGCCGAAGGCTCTGTAAACAGCATCGCAGTTGCGTCATCGCCGGGATTGTACTCTTCCGAAAATTCCAAACCATCCGCCATATTCAGCATGTTTACTGTGGTAATCAGGGAACGCCCGTCACCCCACTCTAAAAACCCTGGAGGGCGATTCAAGTCAATTAGATTTCTATATTCGAGATTACCCAAAATTACGGCCATTAGGCTTTTCGCCATGGACCAGCCCAGCAAGGGCATTTTTGGTGAAGCTTCCTGGTCATATGTTTCTGCCACTATCCGGCCAGCGTTTACTACTAACAATGCTCTTGTATTAAGCCCTCTATTGTTATCGCTATCAACGATATTTTCTACCAGCCTCTGCAGTTCATCATCAATGGTGGTTACGCCGCTGCCTTGAGGCCAAGGAGACGCACTCAAGCTTGTATCTTGTGTAACTAATTCCCGACGTACGTTCACCCCAGGGTAATCAACTGCACACCCAATATGAGGTAGGGCTGTTGCAGTTTTTTCCTGAATCCCATACAACGAAGTAGTAACAGACTTATTTGCGTCGTCATAATCAATTGTTAAATGTTCAAAAAACCAATGATATTGAACCAAGTCACGAAAGGCCTGTTCTTTAGAATATCCGCTCACATAATTAGCACTACAAAGCAGCTTCGAACCAATACCAGAAGCGACAGCAGGTCCATAAATAAGATAATTCAGTGGCAGTCCGACTAATGGCCCTACAAGAAAGACACTTGCAGACACAACCG
>PBNR01000010.1 GCA_002723195.1 Gammaproteobacteria bacterium
TTGTGCAAGAATGATATTAAAGATTATGAAGTGGGCGTCGGTAAGAAAGATACATAAAAATCTTTAGGAAATTGAGACCTGCTAAATACATAGGACCACAAAATATAGAGTTAGGGATGCAAGAGTCTGAAGAAAGTATCCGACTAGAATAAAGATATAAAAGGTAAAGAAAGATGAAGTGCAGATCATGCAGTTCAGTGCATTTAATTGACTTCTGTGATCTTGGACAAGCCCCTCTATCTAATGGTTTGATACCTGAATGTCAATTAGGACAAAATGAAAAACGGTATCCGTTGAAAATTAAGACTTGTGTTGAGTGTCTCCTTGTTCAGACTCAGGACTTTGTAGAAGCTCATGACATTTTTACCTTCGATTATGTTTACTTCAGTTCATATTCATCAACTTGGATTAAACACGCAGAAAAGTTTGTGCAAGAAGTTGTTAAGAACTATAACTTAAATCACAATAACTTTGTGGTTGAAATAGCCTCAAATGATGGGTATTTGCTACAGTTCATAAAAAAAAGCGGTATCCCTTGTCTCGGAGTAGAGCCGGCTGAGGACGCGTCAGCAATTGCAGAAAATAAAGGAATTAATGTAATAAACGACTTTTTCAGTCTTAAATTAAGTGGAGAAATTGTCGCAAAATATGGGGAAGCTGATTTAGTTGTGGCCAACAATGTGCTTGCGCATGTGCCTGACCCAGTGAACATATTATGCGGTGTATATAAATTATTAAAAACCACTGGTGTCGCTTCAGTTGAATTCCATTCGGTTAAAGAATTAATTCAGCGACAGGCTATTGATACGATTTACCATGAGCATTTCAGTTATTACTCTCTGCATTCTTTTAAAACACTAGCTGAAAGTGCCCACTTAAAGGTAGTGGATGTACTAGAGCTAGATTCTCATGGAGGCAGTTTAAGAGTATTTCTCACTAAAGATGACTCTAATCATGATGTTTCGAATAAAGTGAGTGATGTTATAGCTAGTGAATATGAAATGGGACTTGCAGACATAAATACGTATAGGGTATTTTCAGAAAATGTAATAGATATAAAACATGCTTGTATAAACTTCCTTTTAAACGCAAAAAGAGAAGGCTTGAAAGTTGCCGGGTACGGTGCGGCAGCTAAAGCTTCTACTTTATTGAATTATGCCGGAATAACAAGAAATCTCATACCGTTTATTGCAGACAAAAGTCCAAGTAAAGTTGGTAAACATATACCAGGATGCCGAATACCGATCGTTGATGTAGAGAAATTAATTGACTTCGAACCGGACTACATAATCATATTCCCATGGAATATCAAAAATGAAGTAATTTCTGAATTATCTCCTAGACTGCCAAAGCGTGTTAAATTTTTTCAATTAGTGCCTGAAGTTGTGTTGCTCCAATGAGAATTTTAGTCAGTGGTGCTTCTGGTTATATTGGAAGAAATTTAATTAGGTTTCTTAGGGATTCGGGTTTCGAGGTCGTAACTATTTGTGTGTTTCAGCAAGGTTTAATATCCTTGGAGGGGCAAAAAAAACATCTTGATAAGCAACTCCAAAATCTTGAGCATCAAATTTGTAATGTTCATACATTTGTACACCTGGCATGGATGGGCACCAACGACTGGAACAGTTCCGTACATCGAAATATAAACAAACAGTTGAGCGAATATTTAATAAAACGTTTGTGCTCCAGCGGAATTGAGCATGTCATTGTCGCTGGAACTTGCCTAGAGTATGGTATTTCGGGTGGTAATCTTAGTGAGAATTTGCCAGCCAAACCAAAGAATGAATACGCTTTGGCTAAACATGCTCTATATAAAAGTATAAGAAATATGGCAAACAAAAATGGTTTTAAGCTGAGTTGGCTGAGACTTTTTTATATATTTGGTGGCGATCAACCTTCTAATACTATTTACGGTTCCATGAGGGAAAAAATCATTCGCGGTGAAAGAACATTCGATATGTCTTCTGGCCAGCAAATCAGAGATTACCTGCACATCGACACTGTATGCCAAATGATTCTAGCCGTGGTTGTGTCAAAAAAGGGCCTTGATGTGATTAATATATGTTCTGGTGAAGGCTATACTCTTGAAAGACATGTGCGAAGCTGGTTGCATGAAATAAACCCAAAAATCACTCTGACTTTAAATCTTGGGGCCCTACCTAATAGAAAAGATGAGCCATTTCAATTGTGGGGTAGTTCTCAGAAATTCGATTCGTTATTAAGTTGGTAATAATAAGCAGAGAATGCTATTAATTGAATATGGCGCGTTCGAGAAACTCATGCTGACAAAGGATTTGAAATTACATAAATTTTAGAATTGCCGCGGCTAGAGTTATGTGCGTAAAGATTTAGAAGGGTGTTATGGGCTTATGATACATAAAGCCCTTGGAGAAAGTAATTGAGCATTCTCAAACAACTAGGTGTCTCACATTTACTGCTTACGAATGAAGAGAATTTTTTGCACCATAGAGCTTATCGGCATATAAGCTGTGCCCAATATTTAGCGGTTATAAAATGATGGAACCGAATTTCGATGCTTTGCAGTTAATAGCTGAAATCGCACTGGGCATAGTTGGTTTTTCTGCAATATTAATTGGCTTAAGCAGAACTTCAGATGGGTTTAGTCTGCCAGACAATTTTCGTATCCAGCTTCTAACTTATTCAGCCTTTGGCGCTA
Source organism: Gammaproteobacteria bacterium (assembly GCA_002723195.1). Taxonomy (GTDB): domain Bacteria; phylum Pseudomonadota; class Gammaproteobacteria; order Pseudomonadales; family Pseudohongiellaceae; genus UBA9145. The sequence goes on from PBNR01000010.1 coordinate 2,678, forward strand.
TGTTCGGCTCTATATTNCCTTTTGCTATATTTGGCAATCAAAATAATGATTTGTCTTGGTTAATAACTTGTTGGGTTTTGTGTATTTATTCGGTAATCGGTTTATTGGTTTTTCCGAAAAAGATGTTGTTATTAAGAAAGCACGGGTATAAAGAAATTTTTCCTATAACGCTTTATTTGTTTCAAACAGGAGTTTTATCCATTAATTTCATTTTGTCTGGATTAATGATAATTAACGTTATCTCACAAATGACAAATACGTATATAATTTGCTTAATATTATTCCTAATACAAAGTAGCGTAGCTTTTATTAGAACTATGTTTGTTAGAGTTTCTTAGTCAGCTTATCCTTTTTCGGGTATATAGTGTGCGAAATCTCGGCGAAATTAAGGAGAAACTACGATACTCTGAAACAAGCAAATGAAATATTTATTGAAAGATTGTGCTGATTAAGCGGTTATCAAAAATTTGTTCAGACTTTCGCTGTGTTGCTGTCAGCGTAATCTGCAAGCTTCGTCGGTAATAAAAGGCGTTGCTTCTAAGTAATTACTTTGAGAATGGTAGGAATGTAGATTTCATGACGGCGCGATGAGTGTGAGTTGATCTCGAGTTACTAGAAGTTATTTCAAATCATATTATTAAGGAAATTGTAGATGCATTTCGCGAAAGTTTCAATATTTCTGCTAAACCACTAACAACTATAAAATGATAATAGGTAGTAATATATAACTGAATAACGTTTTAAGATTGGCTTATTATATAAATATAGTATACAAAATCTGCGAAGTGTTTATTTAAAAATATTTGATGGAATTGACGATCGAGAGAGCCCTGCAGCGAGGCGTAGCTGCGCACAGAGAAGGCAAGCTCAAAGAGGCTGAGCGCCTTTATCGAACTATCTTGCAAACTCAGCCAATGCATCCAGATGCTAATCATAATTTAGGGCTTATAGAATTTTCTATGAATAACTCTGAATCTGCATTGACGCTATTTAAGACAGCTCTTGAAATTAACCCTAAGATAGAACAATTTTGGTTCAGTTATATTGGCGCTTTAATAAAAGAAAAGCAGTTTAATAATGCAAAGAGAGTCATTGAAAAAGGGAGAAAGAAAGGAATAAATGAAGACAAACTAGATGCTTTAGAGACACAATTCTCTTCGGTATCACAAGGAACTAATCCTATTGCTACAATTCCTTCTCAGCAGGCTCTGGATAGTCTGTTAGAGCACTATCAAGCTGAACGGTATGGCGATGCTGAGAAATTCGCATTATCAATAACGCGACAATTTCCCAAACACGAGTTTGGCTGGAAAATTCTTGGCGCAGTATATAGTCGAACAGGCAGAAAATCTGACGCTGTAAATATCAACCAAAAAGTTGTTGCGTTATCTCCTCGAGATGCCGAAGCCCGCTACAACTTAGGTAACACTCTGCGGGAGTTAGGCAGATTAGAGGAGGCTGAAACAAGTTATACACGGGCAATAGCATTAAGGTTTGACCTTGCCGAAGCCCACGGTAATTTAGGTGTGACCCTCCAAAGGCTGAATAGATTAGAAGAGGCTGAGTTAAGTTATAGGCAAGCGATAGTTTTGAAACCCGACTATGCCGAAGTTCACAACAACTTAGGTGTCACTCTCCGAGAACTAGGAAGATTAGAAGAAGCTGAAGCAAGCTATAGGCAAGCGATAAAGGGGGGAAAGTGATTTTGCTGAAGCTTACAGCAATTTAGGTGTGACACTCCAAGATCTGAATAGATTAGAAGAGGCTGAAGCAAGCCATAGGCAAGCGACAATGTTAAAATCTGACTTTGCCGAAGCCTACTACAACTTAGGTAACACGTTACGAGAGCTAGGCAGATTAGTAGAGTCTGAAGCAAGTTATACGCAGGCAATAGTGTTGAATTCTGAATACGCTGAAGCTTACAACAACTTGGGCAACATTCTGCAGCAACTGGGCCGGTTCGAAGAGGCAGAGGCAAGCTATAGACAAGCGACAGTTTTGCAATCTGACTATGCCGAAGCACATAACAACTTGGGTGTCACGCTTCGAGAACTAGAAAGATTAGAAGAAGCTGAAACAAGCTATAGGGAAGCGATAAGGTTGAAATTTGATTTTGCTGAAGCCTATAGCAATTTAGGTGTGACTCTCCAAGAACTGGGCAGATTAGAAGAAGCTGAAGCAAAATACAGGCAAGCGATAACGTTAAAGCCTGATTATGCCGAAGCCCATCGTCTTCTTGCTCTGATGAAAACATTTGACATACAGGATGAACAGTATTCAATAATGCGGGAGTTGTATTCTGACGAAAAAATTTCAGAAGAGCAGCTTTGCCATATTAATTTTGGATTAGCTAAAGCTAGTGAGGATATAGGGAACATTGAGCAAGCGTTCAAACATTACTGCGAAGGAAACGCGCTGTGTAAAAAGCTTTTGAACTACGATATAAGCGAAGATATTGAATTCTTTAAGGAACTTAAAACTAGCTATCCCCAAATACAAAAGAGTGCATTGGAGATCGAAATTTTGGCAAATAACCCAATGCCGATTTTTATTATAGGTATGCCTCGTTCCGGTACGACTTTAGTTGAACAAATTATTTCGTCGCATTCACAAGTTACAGGTGCAGGTGAATTAGATTTTGTGGCTCAATTTGGGGAGGCTATAGCAAGGGGGTTAACTTTAGCTAACACAAATACTATGCTTAATTTTAGGGAAAATTACTTACAGAAGTTAAAAACTCTTTCTAACGGTAAGCCGTTTGTCACAGACAAGATGCCCCAAAATTTTCGCTACCTAGGTTTGCTTGTTTCTTCTATTCCTGAGGCTAAGATAGTGCATGTTAAAAGAAGTCCACCAGCTGTATGCTGGGCACATTATAAACTATATTTCTCGTCTAAAATGCTCAATTATTCCTACGAGCTTGATGACATTGCGCAATATTATAGGCTTTATGAAAATCTCATGAACTTTTGGACAGAATCATTTGCTAATAGAATATACGATCTTGATTACGAGCTGCTTACGGTTAATCAAGCAGAAGAAACAACGAACCTTATTCATCACCTCGGACTAGACTGGGAGGAAGAATGCTTGTTACCCCAAAACAATGTAAGAAGCGTTTCCACAGCATCCAATATGCAGGTTAGAAAAAAACTCTATCAAGGTAGTTCACAGGATTGGAAGAAATTTAAGCCGTTTTTGAATGGTAGGCTTGATTTCATTGACTTGTGAAAAAACTAATAATTTAAGGGTATTCTTGTAAAACTCAAACGAGTTTTTTAATAACTTATAGCCTAAAGTGACGTTAAGGCAGCAGGATATGTAGAAGTATCCAGGCACTCAGGTGCAAGACTTACATAAAACATTAAATCTAACGCCCCCAAAGGTATAAGCATGTTGATAGCTTCTGAATTCATCACTTATTGCGAAACGCTCTTAAAACTAACGGAGACAAATTAAGAATATGTCAAAACTACAGCCCGTATCGATGGAGGCAGGTCATTTTAATGTTCGTGATAAGAAAAAATTTGCGAAGGGCCTAGCGATGATAAAAGAATCTCTCAACTGTGGAGGAGCTACGTTATTCAGTTCAGATAATATGATTCTTTGGAATAAAAATTACTCGATGCTTAGAGAAAAGGCTTATGCAGAATATATATCTGATGAACAAATAGACATTGTTCCTAAAACCATTATCTGGAGAACTTATGTATTGGATTTCTTATTGAAAAGATCTTTGCAGGTTGATGGAAACATCATTGAGCTCGGTGTTCTGAAAGGTGACACAGCAATGTTTTTGTGCAATCAAAATGCTGAAATGTTAAAAGATAGAATTTTCTATTTAATTGATTTGTTTGAATGGAATCAAGGGGATATTCATACGAAGCATAGGAGCTTACTTGATAAAAATCTATATACCAAAGTACAAGACAGGTTTGGGAAACATAAATTTATTAAAGTTATCCAAGGTGATGCTGAGGACATTCTGCCACGTATCAATATAGATAAAATTGCGTTTGCCCATATAGATATGAACGACGCAGTTCCAGAATTATTCTCTCTAGCTTTTTTGGCATCAAAAATATCTAGAGGAGGTAGTATTATTTTTGATGACTATGGGTGGTGGGGGTATTCTGAGCAAAAGCTAGAGCTTGATAAAAAACTGAATGATCTTAACCTTGATATCTTGGAGTTGCCAACAGGTCAAGGTATCGTCCTTTTCTAAATACATTAAAATATTGCAGCACAATAAAATAATCGGCATTATCATATCTGACCGTCAATATGCTCAGCTTGTCTAAAACATCTATATATGAAAATCGGTATTCTTAAAGCAGATAATGTTAGACCGGAACTGGTGAAGGATTTTGGTGAATATCCTGACATGTTTCGAGACCTTCTGGTTTCAAACGATCCAAGCATAGAGACTGTTAACTATGAGGTAGTACTGGGAGAATATCCGTCCGATATTAATGAAGTAGATGGCTATGTCATTACAGGCAGTAGTGCGAGCGTATATGACAATGCTGCATGGATTAACCGGCTTGGGAAATTTGTACAACAATTATATCGAGAAAAGAAAAAACTTGTGGGTATCTGTTTTGGTCATCAGATGGTTGCACATTTCTTAGGGGGGCGGACTGAGCTTTCAAAAAAAGGCTGGGGAGTAGGTGTACATCAATCGGAGTTCACAGATGTTGCAGGACCATATGGGACTGCGGGCGAAACATATAATCTGGTTTGTAGTCATCAAGACCAAGTCATAGAACCTGCTCCTTTTAGTGTGGTTCTTGCGAGCAGTGACTTTTGCCCATATTCGATGCTGCAAGTCGGAAACCATATACTTACGTTACAAGGGCATCCAGAATTCAAGCGAGAGTTCTCTCGTTCACTATTGGAACTGCGTCGAGACGATTTAGGTGAAAACAGTTATAAGCAAGGTATAAAATCCCTTGAACAGTCCACTGATGCCCATAAAGTTGCTAAGTGGATAATAGACTTTATTGCTTCAGTTGAAACCTGAAATAAGATCTGTGCGAATGAGATAAGTGTATTTTTTTAGTAGGGTAGATCGCCATAAATAGTGATCCGGTGAAGTTGTCTATGGGCAGGAAAATAATCGTTTATGGGCTTATGTTGAGTGCTCCGATTATCCCATAGAGCTATACAGTTCGGTTCCCAATTGAATCGACAAGTGAATTCCGGAGTGGTGATATGCTCGAATAGAAAATCCAATACAGCGCGACTTTCTTTTTTTGTCATTCCTATAATGTGTGTCGTAAATAAGCTATTAACAAAGATAACCTTCTTGCCGCTTTCAGGGTGAGTTTGAATTACAGGGTGTTTAACCGGGGGATTATCCTTTATTGCGTCTGCAAGTCTTTCAACGCCGCCTTCTTCTTCGATGCTTTCTTTAAAACCGTGTCGAAAATCATGTACTGCATAAAGTCCGTCCAGCAATTGTTGCATGTGACCTGAGAGTTCTTCATAAGCCGCGGTCATGCTAGACCAGAGCGTATCTCCTCCGCGAACAGGAATAATTGTAGAGCGAAGAAGTGAGGCCAAAGGAGGATGCAGGCGAAACGTCATATCGCTATGCCAAGCTTCGATTTTGGACGGTTCTTCAGCTGTGCTTTCCAAAATAGTAATCTCGGGAAATCCTTCGACAGTTTCGTAGGCTGGATGACTCTGCAATGGTCCGAAGGAATTAGCCAGAGATTTTTGTTGAGCAGGAGTAATATTCTGGTTTCTAAAAAAAATCACTTCATGCTCGACAAGCATTCTTCTGATTTGCTGATAGTCGGCCACTGACAGAGATTGAGTTAGATCGATGCCTTCAATTTCCGCCCCAAGAGCGCCTGCCATCGGTTTACATATAATCATGATATTTTCTTAAATAGATGAACATCCTAATTGGTATCTGACCTTATAAAAAAGCTTTTACCGAATAAAAACTTCTAAGAGTTGGCACCGGATCATACAAAATTTTCTTTTAAGACGGCAATCATTTATAACAGCTAAGTACCACTAAATTTTTTCAAGGATAGCAATAATACTCGGTAACTAATCATTTTGTGATGTAGACTACCTTGATTCTCGTAGTAGCATGATGAGTATAAACTGAGAAAAGGGTATTCTTGTCATAAATTCCTGGAGCAGTAGTGTAGTAATATGCAATTAGCACATCGCCTTATTTTAAGCTTAATCTTTCTAGTTACTGCTAATTCTGCATCTGTAATATCCATCGATGAAACCGTAGAGACTTGGGTTGGTCCTATTGCTAAAACTTTATCTTCCTTAGTTTTTTTTGAGGTTAATTTTTTTGGCCAGGCAGCTCCGATAATTGTTCTTTGGCTTGTGGCCGCGGCCTTATTTTTTACGGTGTATATGGGTTTTGTAAATATTCGTGGATTTGCCTGCGCAGTTAGGATTGCCCGAGGTGATTATAAGGATCCGGATGCAGCGGGTGAAATATCCCACCTTCAGGCAGTTTCTACTGCGATTTCCGGTACCGTTGGTATTGGCAATATCGGAGGTGTGGCTGTCGCGATTGGGGTAGGTGGTCCTGGTGCTGCTTTCTGGTTATTCCTGGCGGGCGTTATGGGAATGTCGACTAAGCTTGTGGAGTGTACATTAGGTGTAAAGTATCGAAAAATAAATCCAGATGGTTCGGTCTCTGGCGGTCCTATGTATTACTTGGAGGCACTTCTAAGCGAACGTCAGTTTCCAAGAGCTGGTCGACTTTTGGGAAGTTTCTATGCATTAGCGCTGGTTATCGGCTGTTTTGGTATTGGTAATATGTTTCAGTCTAATCAGGCTTATGTTCAATTTGTAAACATAACTGGAGGTGAGCAAAGTTTTTTTAGTGAAAGGGGCTGGTTATTTGGATTGATTTTAGCGCTCACAATTGGTGTTGTAATTATCGGTGGCATCCGTTCTATCGCGAGGGTTGCGAGCAAATTAGTACCATTTATGGGAATCCTTTATGTGATTTCTACAGTGGTTATTCTCTTCATGAGTGCTGAACATTTACTGGGTGCTATTTACCTTATCNTTTCNGAAGCNTTTTCTAGTCAGAGTGCTACCGGGGGAATGATTGGCGCAATNGTAATCGGTTTTCAGCGNGCAGCNTTTTCTAATGAGGCNGGNATTGGNTCTGCTTCGATTGCACATTCTGCAGTGCAGACCGACGAACCTGCATCAGAGGGGCTCGTGTCTTTACTTGAGCCATTTATAGATACAGTTGTGATTTGCACGTTAAGTTCTCTAGTGATCGTTGCTACAGCCTTTCCAGCTGGGTTAATGGATTCCGGTTTGGAGGGTATCGAATTGACCTCAGCGGCATTTGAGCATCATGTAAGTTGGGCGCCTTACCCCTTAGCGTTAGCCGGACTGCTCTTTGCCTTTTCAACCACTCTCGCTTGGTCTTATTACGGACTGCAGGGCTGGCTATACCTGGTTGGTAATTCTTCAATAGCACAACTGGGTTTCAAGCTTGTTTTCTGTAGTTTTGTAATGCTGGGCAGTATGATCCAGTTGACGGCCGTGCTAGATTTTTCCGATGCGATGGTTTTTCTCATATCCATACCCAATATAATTGGGTTGTATTTTCTCGCTCCTTTGGTGAAGCGCGAAGTTAATCTATACCTGAAAATGATTCAAAATCCTCATAGAGGGTCAATCGATTAATACAATTATGCCCCTAGTTTTCTAAGGGAATAGCATTCATGTGTCGATTCGATAAGGTGTGAAGTACTATATATGTTAGGTTTTCGAGAAAATCCTATTGTTATTATAGGGATTTTATAGAGGGGCGAAAGAATATTACGGGATTGTTCCTATAAAGCTGCCTCGTTTACTATTCAAAATTAATTTATTTAGGCAAGTAAAATGGCTGAAAAGGAAGAGAATGCCGATGTTAAGACAACGGCTACAGAAGCGAAACAGAGTAAGGAATCGCCCTCAAAAGAGAGCGACACTGCTCGAGTAAATGCTGTCGATAAGTCTGCCGACCGAAATTATTTGTCTGAATTCGCAGATTCGGCTGCGTCGCTTAACAAAATTTACGAGACTCTTAATGAGCGTGTTAAATCCTTAAATGAACAAAATTCAAATTTAGAAAGTATAGTAAGAATTACAAATTTAGCCCTTAAAAAACAACGTGTCTATACCACGCTTAGTTTAGTAATAATATTGGTGGGCATATTAATTTCAACAACAGCTGTTGTGATATCCGCGTCAACTGTTGGAGGTTTTAGTAGGCAATTCGGCGCTGTTACTGAAAGTATGATGCTAAAACTAGAAGAATTAGACACAGGTGTCGAATACTTAGAAAGTAACCAAAATTCTTTAACGGCTCTTCAAAACGGCTTTTCTGAAATGTTGGTGGAAAGTAGGGAAGGGCTGCAGCAAATGACTGGAGCTCTGCAAGTAAGTGCAAATGCCCAAGTAGAATCTGCAAGCCAGTTGGCTTCGACGATTACTGAGGCGAATCAATATGATTATCAGTCTCTTGTTGGCTTGAATGAGAGCATGCAGTTTATAAATGAACGTATAGTAAGTTTTGAAAATCAACTTAGGTTGAATGAGGGGCGAGTAGAAGAATTATCAACGGCAACTCAGAGTATCGATGAGTTAAACGGGGTGTTGCAAGCTCTTATTGTTTTGGAACAGGAAAACTACTTGGAGGTTCTCCAAGAGCTCTTAGCTAGCGAGTCTCAACAGGCAACTCAAGAAGTTCAGTTTTTCCGGGATAATTCAGCGCAATCGGATGAGTTAAACATAGATGCTGAGATAGATGTTATATCTGAAGCGCTTGGTTTAAATACTGAAGTTGAAGAGGCTGAACTAAACCTTGCGCCTGGAACGTTAGAACTAGAAGTTGTATCGGAAGCACTAGAACTTGCACCTGAAGACACAAGCTTAGATGCTGCAGAACAAAATGAATTGCAAACACAATAAGAGGAAAGCACAAATTTAGTTGTATTGGTTTAGTAAATTTTCCAACTAAATTAAATCACTAGGGTTTGCACAATAGATGACCTAAGGCCTTGAGAAATAGATTGCGCGTTTATTCGTGCAATTATGTGAGTTACAACTGATTCGGCCTGCGCGGATAAATCTTCTTCAGATGCTGAGGCAAGGCTCGATAAACTCCGGACCTGATCTACTATATCTATCGGGAGCCATAGATCGATATGGCCTCTTAGTGTTCTAAGATCTATCACCCACCCTTCCGAATTAGTAGTTACTTTACTCATCACGGATTCGTCCTGTACGCTGTCTTTTATAAGCGCAAGACTTCTCGGGAGTATTGCTATAAATCGTGCTCTTACTTCCTCTATCTCGATATCAGAGTAATCCGGATCTGAGTTACTCTCTAGCACAGCCCACAAGCGTTTGCCTGAAAGACCGTAAAAATAGGGGTCTTTTACTTGTTTTAAACTTCCGGATTGACTAGCGGCGCTTTGGGATAAGCTAACTCTTTTGAGAGCATTGATGGAACCTTCCAAAAGCCTCAACCGATCGAGAAGGTATACAGCAACCGTGATTAAAACTGCTAGTAGGACCGATAGCAGGATAATGAAAATGAAGACGGTGCTAGTCATAATAGGTCCTCATCCTACTCCTCTTCGACATTCAACCCCAGAGTTTCAGTTAAAACATCTATTTCAGATTGTATGCCTAATTGCTCAGAAATTTCATTCATCAGAATCTGCGCCTGATGTTTAATATGAAGTGGATCCACCTCATTGCGCTGAAATGCCATGCCAAATTCAAAAACAGTCTCAGCTATATCCATCGGGATATAGCTCATTATTAAACCTGATTTTGTGCTGAGTAATTGGTAAGAGTTTTCGAGTTTTGGTTCTTCTGGTTCTTCGACTTTCTCAGACATAAGAGACATTAGCTTATGCTGTCTGTAGTGTTCGCTTTTTTCAAATCCTTCCAGGAAGGTTTTTTCCATGTTGCCCTTGACTCCATAAGCAATCATGCTTCGCGTATTCTTGTTGTTCCAAGAATGACTTGCAGGATCTATGTACTTTTCGAATGCTTCTTTACATTTCGATTGGGATCTTTCTATTTTACTTTTTCTTGAAAATATCACTTTGATTTAAATCGCAATTGAACTTCTCAGTTTTTTCACGATCTCCTTTAACAATTGACTGATCCTTGATTCATTTACTCCTATTACTTCAGCGATTTCTCGCATATTCATTTCCTCAACGTAATAAAGGGAGACGATTAATCTCTCTCTCTGAGGCAGTTTTGATATTGACTCCTGCAGTATGGTGGTAGCCTCACTATTAGAAACATTATCGAAAGGATTGCTTGGCTCGTTCGACGCTAATTCATCAAGCTCATTCCCACTGGTGAAGTAAGTATCATATTCGAGTCTGTCAGCGTGCGCTCGCTGTTTTTCGTACTCACTGAGTGTAATGCCTAAATAATCAGCAATTTCAGCATGTTTTGGTGCTCTGCTGAGCTTTTGTGATAAATTCCGCTTAGCTTCTGTGTGAATTTGTTTATTCTTTATTGCGAGCCTTGATAAATGGCTCTGTTTACGTACTTCATCTAGTATGGAGCCTTTTATCCTTGNTTTCGCAAATTCTAGGAATTCGACTCCAGCAGACCCATCAAAAGCTGCCTGCGCTTCGATGAGGCCAATAGTGCCGATTTGGATCATATCCTCAACATCTAGATGGTCAGGGACGCGCCCATGAATATAGTGCGCTATCCGGTGAACAATAGGCAGGCCGACCTCAATCAGGTCAGTTTTAGGATTACCAGCAGTTTTAGAATATGTTTGCACCATTTTGGTTGCCTAGATTTTAAGGATCTAAGGTCAAGAAAAAAAGCTGATTCCNCCTNTTGTGCTATCGACCGGNTTATTTAACCCTTTAGCAATTGATTCAAATTCTGACTTTGTTTTAGAGTTCTCTTGCTGGGCACATAAAGGTTGACCCTTAACCCAAGCTAAATCATAGTCATTTGAATGGGTAAGTCCATTAATATAACTCAAGGATAGGCTAATATACTTTTGAGTCAATGCATTAACTTTATTATAGAGCATCTCTCCATCGCGCATGGTGTTAACTTTGTTTGGAATAAATAGTACATCCATCTTTTCTTGGTGAGACCTTAGTACCTTCAGTAGCGCATATGAGTCAGCAACCGAGGAAGGGTCGTTATTTCCTACTATAACTTTTAGATCGCTTGCCTTCATTATTTCGACTATTAATTCTGAAATCCCAGCTGGCAAATCGATAATTAGATAGTCGTATCTACCCTCTAGCTCAGAAAACGATCTGATAGAAGCATAGATATTTTCAGAATCTAATTTAACAAAATCAGAGTAACCAGTCCCACCACTAATTAAGTCAACATTTTTTGCTACAGGTACCAGGGTATCGGATAGGCTTATGTCTGCCCTCAATGCATCCGGTAGCGAATAGTTTATTTTCTTTCTGAATGCTATATGGGCATTTGCAGTACCTACATCAGCATCGAATAATAGGACTTTTCGCCCAGAGTTACCCATTGCACTTGCAAGATTGACAGCGACTGTAGTTTTGCCGCTNCCACCTTTACCACTGGCTATAGCTATTGTTTTCGTGCTCATTTATGGCCTTTATACTTCGAGATAATCTACTGAGCTTTTGTTTTAGCTCATAAGCAGGATTGTTTTGGTTTATATCACCCTCCACCGTCGCATTGGTGATAATGGTTTCTTTGTTTAGGATTAATATTCTGCCTTTATTGTCAGCCGAAGAAAACCCTAGAGATGGCGGCGTATTCGTTGTGGCAAAGAGTAACCCTATATCAAAATAATTCGTCTCATTATCTAGGTTCGTTACAAAAATCTCATCCACTAAGTTGAGTTTCTTGCTAGTAAGAAACTTTCTAACATTATTTGAATCAACGGCAAAAGATAAGTTGATATCAGGATGTTCCTGCCATAGGTCAATTTCCCCAAGATCCTTCATGAACATGGTTCCAATTACAGGCTCAGTGTCTTTCTGTTGAGATACACAATATGCTAAATCTACTAAAGAATCAGTGACGAAGTGGTTAGCTGAGTTGAATTTTATTTTGGGACTATGAGTTTGCGCGGCATCTTGATCATTTATCGTACAATGGATGAAAGAAACATTCTTTACTTTTTGATGNAAGGATTCGCAGAAATCTTTNCTCTGNTCAACGTTTTCGAAGCAAACTATACGCTTCTCATATAAATTAAATTCCTTCTCTACGGGGATTCCCTCAAGAATGGAATAGTCAGGGGTCGTGCTGTGAATTCCTAAAGCCTCTGAGTTTAAGGGCGGCGCAAAACTTTGTATATTGATTTTTTCTGACGTGCCCGGAGAATCAATGCCTTGCCCACGGGCGCGACTTTTGCGATTCGTCGGGGTCCCGCTCTGTTTGTCTTGAGCATTGGAGGCTATTAGCAACTTGACCGTATTGTTATCCTGATAGCATTTGAGAACATATGCGTCACTACCATACTTAGCTTTGCCTTTTTGTTGTGCTCCACTCAACGTGTCAGATTCAACAATATTTATAAACATTAGTTGATACCTTCTTCTTTATTATCTTGATCGTCATTATTACTTGTTATTTTTGCCACTACAGCTATGTCTTGGTCTTCTGGAATTTCCGTATAAGAAAGAACTGTAAAATTTTGCATTCTTAAATTTATAACTCGCGATAACCATGGTCTAATCTTGGGAGACGTAATTAGTATTGCTGGTTTACCTTCATTTTCAATTTTTGTTTTAGCATTAGATATCGATTTCAGCATGTTATCCAGTACAGTTGGATCAAGCATAATTTGCCCTGGTTCTTGCGATTGGCTTAACGCAGATCCTATGAGTTGCTCTAGAGCGGGGTCTAATGTTAGCACTTCTAATCTCTCATTATGGCTTACTAGGTTCTGAAGTATCTGCCTTGAGATTCTGGGTCTTATCGACTCTGTAAGATCGTCTGAATTTTGAGTTTTTGCACTTTCCGTGAGTAAAGCATCAAAAATAGTTCCTAAATCTCGAATCGGAATGGACTCTGATAATAGGTTTTTCAGGATTTGCATTATGACTGTCGCACTTAGTTTATCCGGTACTAATTCTTCAATAAGTTTTGGTGATCTCTCTGCGACTCTTTCAATTATCTCTTGTGTTTCATCGTGTCCAAGTAACTCACCTGAATTAGTCTTTAGTATGGAGTTTACATGAGTGGCAATAACGGTAGCAGTATCTACAACCGTATATCCTGCGGTTCTCGCCATATCAGNCATTGATTTATCAATCCAATAGGCTTCTAAGCCAAAAGCTGGCTCTTCTACGCGAGTTTCACCGAGGTCGAGAGACGCTTCGCCTGAATTAATCGCAAGTTCTTTACCTATTTTTACATTACCTGCCCCCCTGATTGATCCTTTAATTGTTATCTGATAACCAAATGGCTCAAGTTCAAGGTTGTCCCTTATTCGGATCGGTTGCACAAGAAATCCTAGCTCGGTCGAAATCTTTTTTCTTATTCCTTTGATTCGGGTGAGAAGTGTGCCTCCATTCTCATCGTCAACAAGCGGAATAAGACCATAGCCAAGCTCCAGTCCTATCGGATCTATTGGTTCAATATCAGACCACTGTACCTCTTCGGCATCGGTTGTATCAGTTGACGAGCCGCTTGCACTTGGCTCACCATCAGCCGGTGCCGGACGGTCACTTCTTTGAAAATAACAAATCACCAATAGCCCTAGACCGGATGTGAGAAAGACCAAATGTGGCATGCCTGGTATTAGGCCGAGGCCTGTCAATATGGAACCTGCGACGAATAAAGGAGTTCTTTGAGAGAGTTGCGACTTTGCTTGTTCTCCGATTGATTCGGAAGTGGTAACTCGAGTCACTACTATGGCGGTAGATAACGATAGTAAAAGGGCAGGAATTTGCGCAACAAGCCCATCGCCTATCGTTAGCAATATGTAGATTTCCGTTGCCTCGCCTAAGCTTAGACCGTTCTGAACAGTTCCGACTATGAGGCCACCGAATATGTTTATGAATAGTATAAGTATGCCCGCTATTGCATCTCCTCGTACAAATTTAGAAGCTCCATCCATCGAACCGAAAAAGTCCGACTCTTGTGCTACTTCCGAGCGACGCTTCATAGCCATTTCTTGATCTATAACGCCAGCGTTTAAATCAGCATCAATAGCCATTTGTTTTCCGGGTAGGGCGTCGAGCGTAAATCTCGCGATCACTTCGGATGTTCGTCCTGCACCTCTGGTGACAACTACGAAATTAATGATCATTAATATGATGAAAATAATGAAGCCAACTACATAATNGCCACCGATAACAAATTCTCCAAAAGCTTCTATCACAGCACCGGCCGCGTCAGACCCTTCATGCCCTCTTACCAGTACGACTCGTGTAGAAGCGACATTTAGGCTTAGTCTCAGCATCGTGGCGAGTAGCAGCACAATAGGGAATGCAGAAAAATCGAGTGGTCTGGAGATGTTAATGCAGATCATTATCACCACCAGGCCAGACATAATATTGAAGGTGAATAGAATATCNAGGGCGAAAGAAGGCAGTGGTACGACAAGCATAGCTAAAATAGCTACCAGTGCGATCGGAATGCCCGCACTACCTAATGCCATGCCGATTGGGAATTGTCGTAATTGTGTCACTAATTCTGACATAATAAACTACTTTAAAATCAGTTATTTAAAAGATATGCGTTTATTAAAAAGCAATTGTATTGATATGAGCAAACTTCATGCCAAAAAAAAGACGACATCTTTAATCTTGGCTTTGCTAAGTGTCGATAAATTGAGTTGAGGACAAATTAATAGGACTATCATTAAAATGAATTTCTGTCGAAAAGCCAAAAGTTTTGCGCCNGCATTAATGCTNATGANCACTNTTCTAGCGTCATGCGCTGTGGAGCTGGAAAATCCGTTTCCTAGGCNGGATCCTTTTGTTATAGAGGGTCTGCTGGANGAATTAGAATTTACGGGATACGCTGCGATTGAGTCACAGTCTGGCAATGCAGCGCAGAAAAGGCTAATGGCTGTAAGGGCTTCTAAGCTAGATGCCTACAGGCTTGCCGCAGAATATGTTTATGGTATCTATTTGGATTCGGACACGACTATAGGAAGCCTCGCCGTAGCTGAAGATGAATTTAGAGCGCGTGTTGAAGGTGTAATATTTGGTGCCGAATTAGTGAGCGTTGAGCCTATTTCGGAGGATACCTACGCCACAACGGTGGCTTTAACCCAAGAGCAGATTGATATCATCCGGCGCGAGTACGTCAGAAGCTTATAGTGGACTAGTAGATTCGTATGTTAGGTAATAAACTTAAAATATTATTGGGAACGCTGCTGGTTTGGCCAAGTATATTATCTGGCCAAGGTGTTGATGATGTTAACTTACAAGAAATTAAAGACCAGTTGATAGAAGAGTCTCTTAATACTGTAGTCGAAGTAAGGACACTTTCTTTACTTAATGAAGAGGGTGAGCTGAAACAGTTTTCAAGATTCTATTCGGGGCGTCAATTTCAGTCTCCTTACTCTCAGCTCAACAATGAGTCACAAGAGTCTGTTCGCACAGAAGTTAAAGCTCCAGATGTGAGAAGTAACAGAGTTGCTTTCACAAGCAGCGCTATTCCGCTCGGCATTGCACGTAAGCTTCCTCAATCTCCAAATACTCAGCTTAATAGTGAAGGGCAAGAACTCGCTTTTTTAGATGGAGCAGATACTTCCGCTTGTGAGATTACCAATAACTTTAGGTTTTTACCTAGAGGTTTCCAAGCAAATATTGGTTTTGATTTTTCTAGTAAAACACAGCCAGGACCGCATGTTCTTGATAGTCAACAAGAACAGATCATTGATGAATTTACAGCGGCAATCAACCGGCAGGTGAATGAAAGTGGAATGTACTTGTACAGGGATACTGCTAGCAATCCGTTTCCCTATGCTCAAACCCGAAGTCCAGGAGGGAGTGCTGGAGTCAGCTCGGTTCTCAATATCGATATTAAATTGATTGAAGCGCAAAACGAAGATGGAACTTTCTCGGACATAATTGATGCGCCAGTAAATTTCGTCGGCAACGCTGTCGGTCAATACTTCGGCCATGATTTAAACCTAATACCCTTAAGACGGCTCAAAAATGTAGTTAAAGCTCAAAATAATGCTGAATTTAGTGCTGAAGTGCGAATTGCTTTTTACCCAAATTTTCTTACAGAAATGCAAGAGGTCTCAGAACGAGCTTTATTCTCGGGTACGACAAGTGAGTTGATTAACTTATTAATCGGTTTAGTAACCAACCAGTTTGAGTATTATCGAGAATCTCACCGATGCGAAATGGAATATTTCGTAGCATATCAAGATGCATTTGATGGTATGCTGATACCGGTGGGAAGATATTCTGGAGTGAACAACTCGAGTAAATTTTTACTGATGCCCAGCAGACCGAGCCATGAACAGATTTTGAATGAAGACTATATGAATTTAATTCGTCTTGCTGAGGTTGTTAAAGTTGATCAACATTTTACTGCGCTGCAGGTTGTCGACGATGCAGGATTCGACATAACTGGATATTCGGTGATTCCCCTATGATAAACAATAAATACACGAAACTGACGCTAGCGACAGCTCTCACAATTTTTGGTCTGAGCTATCTCCCACAATCCATAGCGCAAGACTCAGCGTTAGAAGTAGAAGGTGCGCTAAGAATGCTGCTGGCAGACACTAATATTGAGAGCCGCATTAGCAGCGTAACCAACTTAACTGCAACACAAGTCTCAGAGGATGGGTATTTAGTGCAACCGGGTGATTCATTGGGAGCTATTATTATTAGCCTATATGGAGGCGAATCTATTCTTAGAAGAAGCGCTATTGCACAAGCATTGGTAAATAAAAATCCCAATGCATTTAGATCTGGTAATCAGAACCGGTTGCTAGCTGGAGCGACTCTTCAGATGCTTACGCCAGACGATCTTCTTAATCTTATTTTTAATGATTATGGAGGGGAAGTTAGTAATTTATCGACGGCTACCGCGGGTTGGGTTAAGTTCTCGCGGTAAGGTTCCCTTGGTAATATGCTTTCCCCGATCATTTAATACCTACCTCTTAGAGCTTTAGTATGCTTACGGGAGTTGAAAATAGTCTGCAGACTTCCTCTATACGATTATCTGCTGCTGATTCTCTTCAAACACAAAGTGTCTTTCTGAACCTGTCGGAAGCTAATGAACTTGGTTTACAGAATGGCCAAGTAATAAGAGGCTTTTTGAAGGACGGTGAACTTCTCTTTAGAGCCAATGGTGCGTTTACTCAACAACAATTTTTGCAGCTATCAGCTAACCTTCCATTTATTGATTTTATTGGGATCAGAAAGCTAGGTGGCTTTCAGCTAACAGCCGCAGACAGGGCTGGAAGGCAAGCAGGGGTGTCTGCCTTTAAGGGAAACAATAAGACAAACACTAGGTTAACTAGTTATAAATTTATCCAATCTAGAGCTTTTTCTGAATTAAGCTCTCAGTTAGAGAGTGAGTTGCTATCGATGCAGCGTGAAATGCCGTTGTCGAACGAAGTAAGGCGCTTCATTGATAAATTCGGCTCTAGTTTTGCTTCTATCAGCCAGCAAGATTTAAAAAAACAATTTCTTAATTTCACTCAGAAGAATTCGTCCAAAGTTAGTAAAGACTCAAATTCTTTGCCGGAATTCATTTTAAATCTCACTAAACGGACAGAGCAGGCACGTTCCGCCGGGTTAGCAGTGCCAAAAGTATTATCCTCACTGCAAAATTATGTTAGCACTAGCTTGAATTTATTGGTTCAGGGGTTTGATTCCTCTCAGCAGCAATTAAGCTTTCCCGTGTTTTTCTTGGACAATGCGCCTGCTTTAGTTTCGCTCGACTTTAGTGATGGGTTAGATATTACACAGTTTATGCACCTTCAGAATTATGCACAGTCAATTAAGGAGGCGGTTCATAAGAATGAATTCGTTCAAATATCAGATAATGAAACGGCTTATACAGATGTTGATGGAAAAGAAGATGAGGGCAATCCCGACTCCGAAGAAAGGCAATCCGATCATCATTCTGAATGGATGGGCCGAGAAAGAGAGTTCAAAGAGTTTGCAACCGGGGTGTTGGCGAACTTCAAGGTTAAGCTGAGTTTGGGTGATGGTCGATTGCTATTTGTAGATTGTGCTGTCAATTTGGGTAAGCGAATGCTCTTTAGTAATGTTTGGGCAGCTGGAGACACACGTTTTTATAACTCCGTGCTTAGTGGGGTAGATCAGCTTGCTGCGAGATTTCATTCGCAGGAGCTGCAGTTGCTTGGTTATAACGTATTCAATGACTCACCCCCCATGTACTCAGAGCAACTTGGAGTTTCGCGGGCGGGCAACATAAATATTGAGGCGTAAAGAGTGTTCGAAAGCGAGTATAGATTAAAGAAAGCTGCGACCTTAAAGTACGATGCTCCGGCTACACCGAGGCTTGTTAAGAAAGCTACCGGCGAATATGCTGAAATTATGGTAGAGGCAGCTCAGGAAGTAGATGTGCCAGTTGTCCACAGTCCAGCGCTTGCGGACGCATTGGATTCTTTGCCTATAGATGCAGAAGTTCCTGAGGAACTATTCGAAATGGTTGCTGTGGTTTTAAGTTGGGCTTACTGGCTTAAGTCTGAAGACTCAACTTAAGTCTGCAGTGTGCTTATTGGCGTAAGTGCTCGTATGTATGAACCGAAGGCTTTCTACCTTGTGCAATTAAATGATCAAGTACACCTTGAATGGCTTCCAGTTTTTTGTCGACGAGAATTTGATTCTTTAGCTGCAATTCCCTGCACTTTTCAACGAGGTCTGAATTCTCACGCAGCACATCCAGGCAATCCTCGGAGGTTTCGTTGCTTGACTCGAATCTTAATAAGATTTCATTCTTTGCTTTTTGAACTTCGGATAAACCTTCAAAAGAGCGCGATGAGAGCATATCAAACTCTTGGCCGAGCAGTTGCTCGAGTTTACTGAGTTCAGATAAGTAGTTTATTGTTGGTNAGACATCCAAGTTAGTACCCTCGATTTTTAAAGTCTACTTAGTCGCTAATTAAGCGCTCTAGCGGTACGAAACTTTCCGCCATTTTTTTGTTATCTAAAGGGTAGGAATTATTTTCTATCGCTTCTTTTATCTGCTTTACCTTTTCCCTATCAAAAACCGCTAGGTCTATGCTTTTTTGTGCTTCTGGTGAAATTTGAACCGAAGACTTGTCACGTATTTCATTGCTACGTGTGCTATCAACAGAAGTTTCTGATTCATTAACTTCCGCATTTTCCGCAGAGGCCTTGGTTGTTTGGTCTAACCTAGGTATCTGATTTTTATCGAAATTTCCTGAAATTGGATCTGCCATGACTATGTTCTCTCGACCTAGCTTCTGCTTAATATCTTAACTATATGGCCCTTAATCGACACATAAATTAATAATATTAATTTATATTTACTTTATTGCGCTTTTATTTCCAGTTACGGTGCCTTTCACCGTTCTTCCCGATTCAGGGTTCATGAGTTCTACGGTGTCTCCTAAAAAACCCGATTCTGCCGCTATCATGCTGAGTTCTAGGCTAAATGCCTGTCTCACCACCGTCAATTTCACTTCATCGCCCTCCATTATGTCATGCTGCCGGCGGGCGTCTATAAATCTGATCACCTTTCCAGGCTGTATTTGTGTGGTAGCTACACTGCGCCTCAATTGGTCAAGATCCGTGATAGCGCCGCTTGGGGTATCACCGTAAATAATCTTGATTTCTGAGTTCATTTCTGAAATTAATTCGCCAGGCATAATTAGTCGATTAGCGGTTAAAGCTTCAACTGGACTTCCAACCATTGATGATTTAACAACCNCACCTTGACTTATAAATGCTAGGGCTTTCGAATCGCGCGCAAANTCAAAGTTTACCGGCAANAGGTCATCNCCGCGGNGAGGTAGCATTAATTTCTTCTCAAAGTCTAGCGGTGTGACATTCTGTCCTTGATTTATGTCGTTCACGGCGATGAGAGCCTCTTCGCCCTCGGATAGCATGGAGCTAAACAATCTCGCGTCAGCACTAACTGATACATTTAAAAATTGGCCTACAAATGGAGAGGCTTCTAGATTTTGTTCGGTAGTGGGGTCGGAAGACCAATTTATATCATTGGCAGTAACCATTTCCCCTCGATCCATTTCTCTTTTTACAGTGATGTACTGTTGTGCCAGTATTTGCCGAGGTGGCGTTGAATATTCATGGCTTATTATCGGTAAAGTTGTCTCTATAGTGTAGCGAAGTGAAATCGACCACTCTTCATTTTCGCAGTTTATCTCAAATATGTTGGGTATATTTTCTTTTAGGCGGAACTGCCATGCATCCGAGCATCTCGGAAACCTTAGTCTTTGATCAGACCAGCCAATAGAGACATTTTCGGTTTCAACATCATTTTTATCAGCAATCCATGCTATTGCTCTATCTTTGAGAGTTTCTTGCAATCCCGATTCACTAGCAAACATTTTGCTACCTATAAAAATAGTTAGCAAAAGAATCAGAAGCCCGTTTTTGTAAACGCTAATATTTTTCACGTGCGTAGCTTATTAGAGTGATGAGTGAATAAAAAGAAAAATAGGCGGCAGGCCATTGCCGCTTTATTTCCACTTTTTTTTATGATTGCTGAAAGAGGAAGATGCAATTTGTTAGGTTAATCAAAAGAGAACCTGTTTCTTTACTCTAAGGCTTTGTTATCCCTCTCTATTTCNTNCGATTTAGACTTTAATGAACAAGGTTGGCACGGGAACTGCTTAGTAGATCCCCGAACGCATTAAACTCCCTTGTACTTGTTTGGGGGCATTAAGTTAGCCCCCTTTTTTTTAAGAATGGGAATGATGCAAAAGTGACTAAATAGAGTAGTTCATATTTTATCAATTAAGTATGACAACAGAATTTAACTTACTAAGACTGTTTTAATTACAAATGAGCATAATAAATAAGTTCGAATCATATTTGTCTTTCAGTCAAGCAGCGTTAGATATAAAAGCTAGGCGTGTACAGATTATTTCAGAAAACATAGTCAACGCTTCAACGCCAGGCTTCAAAGCCAAAGATATCGATTTTGCGAAGCTGCTTAATCAACATATGGCAAATAGCAGGCAGTCGCAAGATGGGAGCGCGGGAGGTGGAAGAGTCAGTGTGCAAGATATTCAATCGTCAACCTATTACCGAGTTCCTCTCAGCCCGAGTGTTGATAACAACACGGTGGAAATAGGTGTGGAGCAAGCTAAATTCGGACATGCAAGCAGTGATTATCAAGCTTCGCTGCAGATGTTTGAAAGCAAGCTATCAGGCTTGTTTAAAGCTTTAAGAGGAGAATAGATTATGGCATTAACTGATGTTCTTGANATCGCGGGTTCTGGGATGAACGCGCAGTTGGTGCGTATGAATACAACCGCATCTAATCTAGCCAATGCGGGAGTTGTATCCACTACGGAAGGAGGTGCTTTCAGGGCGAGGCGGCCAGTCTTTCAGTCTATTGTAGCGGCGAATCAATTGTCAGAAAGTAGCAGTGCAGGTGGAGTTAGGGTTACAGAGATTGTGACAGATGGGTCGACGCCCAGAAGGGTCTTTGAGCCCGATAATCCGCTTTCTAATGAAGACGGATACATTTATGCATCAAACGTAAATGAAGTGGCGGAGCTTGTTGAGATGTTGGATGCAAGCAGAGCTTATCAGAACAATGTAGAAGTGGTTACGGCAACTAGAAATTTGCTTAGTAGCACTTTAGACGTACTTAGCGCGAGGTAGTAGATTAATGGCGATTCAAGATCTTCCTTTATCTTCGAATTTATTGACTACGAAACAATATGAGGAACAGCAAGCCGCGGCTTCTGTAAAGCAATCTAATTTGGATAGAGACGATTTTCTCGTTCTATTCACGACGCAGTTGAAGAATCAGAACCCATTGGACCCGCTCGAAAACGAAGCGTTCGTTGCGCAACTTGCACAGTTTTCTGCGCTTGAATCGATGAAAGGAATGCAAAAATCTATTGAAGATATGGCGGCAGAATCAAGGACGGAGAAATTTTTGATGGGAGCAAGTTTGCTTGGTAAGAAAGTAAGTGTTGATGGAGGCAGTGCGCTTGCTGGAGGGGGAGAAGAATTATCTCTCGATGCCATACTTGAGTCTTCAATCACTGATGCTGTGTTTAGTGTTTATGACGCTAGAACAGGTGGTCTCGTTCATAAGGAAGAGTTTCCTCGGATATATTCGGGAGAAGTTAGCTTGACCTGGGATGGTAAAAACGGTGAAGGGCAGAATCTGCCTAAATCAAATTATCAGTTCTCTCTGTCAGGAAATAATGNTGAGTCAAGAGTGAACGTACCTCTTGTAGTTCANCAGCAAATTAATTCAGTACTTTGGGATAATGAGACCCAAAAAGTACAGGTCAAATTGGAAGGTGGCAGGGAGCTGTCACTAGATCAACTTGGAAAAATCGAAATTTAAAATTTTGGAGAAATAATAAATGTCTTTCTATACCTCATTAACAGGTTTAAATGCTGCTACCACGGAGTTAGCTGTAACCTCGAATAATATTGCTAACGCGGGAACATCTGGTTTCAAGCGCTCTAACGCAGCCTTTGGAGACATTTTTGCTACCTCCCCGCTTCAGAAGGCTTCCAGTGTCGTGGGTGCGGGTGTTGCATTAAAAGAGGTAGTTCAAGAGTTTAGCCAAGGTAACATTGAGTTCTCGGCAAACTCACTTGACTTAGCGATAACAGGTGATGGTTTCTTTGCTCTTAAGACCCCGGATGGAGCGAACGTTTATACTCGAAACGGGGGCTTTATGCTTAACGAGCAGAACCAAATGGTAAACGCAGCGGGACAAGCTTTGATGTCACTGCCAGTTGATTCGACGAACAAAGCAGATTTTAGTGAGCCTTTGCGGGCGATGGCAATTCCCAGGGCCACGGTGGCAGAATTTTCTCCCACATCAGAGGTTGAATTAGGTCTTAACCTTCCTTCAACCGCGGAACCAATTACGGCGACATTTAACCCAAATAAACCCGAGACTTACCATAAGACTACGTCATTTACTGTATACGGAGCTTCCGGTTCATCTCACCTAACAACAATTTACTATGTTAAAACGGCGACAGCGACTGCTGATAAGCCCACTAACAAATGGCAAACATATGTATATATCGATGATCAGGCTGTAGCACCTGCTTTGGTTCAAGCCTCTGATACGGGCGGCGATGAATTTTTTGTGAATAAATACGGTGAAATCAAATCATCCAGTGAATTGCAGCAGTTACAGAGAACAAGTGACAATAGTGCCCAGTATTTAATCACAACGGGTACCATTTATAAGAAATATTCATACGATCAGCTTTCCTCTCCAAGTCCTTCCAAAAGAGCTNCTATTTCAACAGAAATTGCAGCTGATTCGAGCTACATTGATAACTTAAACCTTACAAATAATCAGGATGGGGTGGATTTTTCCGGAGCAAATAACGCAATCACTAGAGCTTCACTGACGGATTTATTTTCCATAAAGGTTGATGGTTCCGACGAGGTTAAGGTTGGTCTGGAGCATTTGGCTGGTAAAAACGTTAAATTGTCGGGTACTCAAATAGCATTTGAACTTCAAAATGTACTAAATGAGAGGTTCGGAGATGACGCAAAATTTTCTTTTGCAGGTAGTGGCAACCCGGGTCAAATTAAGTTAACGCGCACGAATGATACTGGCACTATAATTGGTGGTATAGCTACTCTCGATGTCGACGTTAAAGCGTTATTAGGATCACAGGGAACTGCGGACGGAGTTACGCTCATTGACAATAATGAAGCGACACCAGAGGCAGTGGCTTACACAATTAATAAATTCTTGAAGAGTGGCGCGAATACAGCTAATTGGGGAGATATTACTTGTACTTACGATGCAGTAAACAAAGGTTTTCGTTTTGAACAGTCAGATCCTACCAAGCAGCACAATCTTTACATTGGAAGCACTGATTCTACCGCTCAATCGATATTTAACGTTACTGCTTTTAACGCGGGTTCTAATCCTCCAGCGTATGGTAAAAATGTTGCGCCTGCCGCAGGAGACCTTGAGTCTTTATTACTAACGGATGTTATTCCCAATGGGTCAGCTCTAAGTGCAAAAAACCAGCGGTATGGATTAAAAGTTGAGTACCAAGATGGTGCTTTCTTATTCAGTAGCGGATCAACAGGTGATGCTTCAAGTATCGAGATTTCTTTGAATCGAACGGGAGCGGGCACAGCTGGAAGTCCATATGCATTAACCCCCGCATCAACACTTGCTAGGAATTTGCTAGGGATGAGTGAAGCAACTGCTGACGCACCATCAGTTGATCTAGTTTCGGCTCAAACTTCAGCCGTTAACAACTTGCCCACTCTCAGGGGTCAGGCATCTACGCCACCTAAGGTTGTTGGTAACCAAATGGGCGTTGATCCGGCAACAAACTTTGCGGTCACTGCCGCTAACAAAAGTCTTACCGTTATCGTTGACGGTATTTCATCAACTGTAGTTCTTGATGAAGGTAACTATTCGATAGGAACGTTTACTAAAGCCTTGCAGAATAAAATTAATCTTATGGCGGATGCCCTTGGCAGAACTGTAAATGGCGTGTCGGTTGGGTTTGATGAAGCTAAGAGTGCGATCACAATTACTGGCTCAACTTCAGCTACCGAGTCCTTCATTCAGGTAAACGGTCATGGTGACTGGGGTTTGGAGAATGTACCAGCAGCTTTTGGTACTACTTCGACGTACGTCAGATTAACTGCAGACACTGACGGTGCAAGCGATATGTATGTTGTCCAAAACCAGGATGGTAGTTGGACTGAGACTACTGATAAGGGAGATTTTAACGAAGACAATATCCCTTTTTGGTCTCCAATCTTCTTAGACAAGGGGGAGCTCACTTTTGATACTAGTGGTGCATTAGTATCACCTGTTGCCGCTTATGCTCTTAATAGTGCGGCAATAACAGGCACAACAGTCAATGTTAGCTACAGTGGAAGTACCCAATACAACAGTCCATTTGCAGTCTTGAATCAGGCACAAAATGGAGCGCCGGAAGGTGAATTGATTGGTGTAAATATCGGAGACGATGGTCTTGTTGTAGCTAGTTACTCAAATGGTAGTCAAAAATCACTTGGAAAAATCATTGTCGCTAATTTTAGTAGTCCGCAAGGTCTTCGTCAGATTGGTGACTCTAGCTTCTTTGCTACTTCAGACTCGGGAGAAGCTTCTTTTGGGGAAGCAGGCTCGGCGGGATTTGGAACATTAAGAGCAGGCTCCAGGGAGCGTTCTAATGTGGACTTAACAGCAGAACTTGTGGATCTGATTACTGCACAGAGAAACTTCCAGGCGAATGCTAAAGCGATTGAAACAACCAGCGCCATGACCCAGGCAATAGTTAATATTCGGGGTTAATGAGGCATAGGTCTAAATTATGGATAGATCGGTTTATACAGTATTAGGGGCTGCTACTACTCAAGCCTTTCAGAGGGTTCAATTAACCCATGACTTGGCTAATGCCAGCACGCCGGGATATAAAAGATCCAGTGCGACGCGCCCGGAGTCAGCTTTTCTAAATGGGCCAGGCTTTCCTACGCGCTATCAACCGATAGTGCCTAGTCAAGTTGAATTTATTGAGCTTAAGCCAGGGCCAGTGCAGGAGACTGGTAACCCATTGCATATTTCAATGATTGATCAAACAGTCATGTCTGTTCAAGCGCCTAACGGAAATCTTGCTTTTACTCGGCGCGGTGACATGGGCATATCTGCTGAAGGTTTTCTTGAGCTTGGTAACGGCTTGCTAGTCCTTGGTGAAGGAGGCGCACCGATAACCATTCCAGCAGATTCTGAAGTCAGTATCACTGCCTCTGGAGAAGTATTCGGCACATTAATAAATGACCCGGCTGCAGACCCAGTAGCTCTAGGTCAGCTTGGGTTGCGCGACGCTAGCGCGACAGACCTGGTTCGGCGCCAAGATGGTCTTTTTGAAGAGGTGACAAGTAATGGTGAAGGCGGCGACATAGCACCAGGTCCGAATCCACCTACGCTTGTATCGGGCGCGCTGGAGGGGAGCGTATCAAACGCTGTAGAAATAATGGTCAATTTACTTGATTTCTATCGGTCCTTTGAGACCCAAATGAAGGTAATCAAGAGTGTGGAGGAAATTGATCAGAATGGTTCAAAAATGATGGCATCAGTAGGTTAGGAGAAATTTAATGGATGCAGCAATGTGGGTTGCTAAGACTGGTCTTTCGGCTCAGTCAACGCGTATGACCGTAATAGCTAACAACTTAGCTAACGTAAATACTATTGGTTTCAAAAAAGATAGAGCTCAATTTGAAGACTTGCTTTACCAAAGAATTGTTCAAGCTGGCTCGCAAGCTGATCAGCAAGCGGAGACTCCGACAGGCTTAATGCTTGGAACGGGTACGCGAGTTGTATCTACTGAGAAAATTCATCGTCAGGGCAATATGATTTCGACAGAGAATTCTTTGGATCTCGCTATTGCTGGGGATGGTTTTTTTCAGGTGCAGCAAGCAGATGGAACAATTGCATATACGCGAGATGGTTCTTTTAAGTTATCAAATGCTGGGCAATTAGTGACGCCTGGCGGTGAAGCGTTGATCCCAGCTGTCAATATTCCTCAGGATGCAGCGAGTGTAACTGTGGGTCGAGATGGGACTGTCTCGGTTGAGCTTGCTGGCGGTGGANGTGCTGTTCAGATAGGTCAATTACAGCTCACGCGATTTGTAAATAATTCGGGTCTGATGCCAACAGGCAGAAACCTTTTTATTCAAACCAATGCTAGTGGCCAACCTATTGTTGGGGTTCCTGGTCAAGCAGGGGCGGGAATGATTACTCAGGGTGCTCTTGAGGCATCCAATGTTAATGTTGTTGAAGAAATGGTCAAGATGATTGAGACCCAGCGGGCTTATGAAATCAATTCAAAGGCGATTTCTGCTACAGACGGCATGTTACGATTCTTAAACAATAACTTATAGCCCTTGTTTCGATGAATAGATTATTATCAATTGTGGTTTTCAGCATTGCACTTGTAGGTTGTCAAAGTACTGTAATTGAGGAGACAGTAGAGGGGGGCGGGTTAGAGATAACTTATCCCCAACTGCCCCCGCAGACTCAAACGGTAACAGGATCGATATTCGATAATGGCGCTAATCTATACCCAGCTGGAAGGGCTTATTCAACTGGAAATCTTAAGGTAGGCGACATAATTACGATTATCCTTCAAGAGACCGCTCAGGCTTCGAGATCTTCTGCATTAACTACGGAGCGTGCAACGGTGAATGAGTTTATAGGGGCGAATCAGGCCGGTGGGCTTTTCCCTGGCGGAGAGTTTTTTACTGGTATTGATACTGATGGTGGGGTTGTGTCGAGTGAAGGCACTGGCAGTGCGGGTCAGTCTGCATCTCTTTACGGGTTTATTTCTGCTAGTGTCACCGAAGTCATGCCTAACGGAAACTTAATTGTGTTTGGAGAAAAGCGACTGGCATTAAACGAAGGGTCTGAGGTAATTCGTGTCAGAGGTGTTGTTCGTCCGGATGATATTCAACCCAACAATACGGTACTTTCGAGAAGGCTTGCTAGTGCTGAGTTTACTTATAGTGGCAACGGCGAACTTCGCAGAGCGACAAGAACTAGTTGGGGTTCTAAAATTTTGTACGATTTATGGCCATTTTGAGAAATATTATGCNTGTAAGGTTTCTTTTACTTTTTTTACTAGTCCTCGCTCCTCATCTCTATGCTGAGAGAATTAAGGATCTAGTTGATATTGCTGGAGTTAGAAGCAACCAACTTATTGGTTATGGTTTAGTTGCAGGCCTGCAAGGAACTGGTGATGGGCAAGATCTTAGAATTACAGGGCAAAGTCTACAGTCCCTTTTGTCAGGATTGGGTGTTAGCGTAGATGGGCCTATATCTGAGTTTGATTTGGGTGACAGTCTTGTTAGCTTAGCGACTCAGAATGTGCAGCAGCCAATTCAAACTGCCAATCTAGCGGCGGTACTAGTTACTGCTGAAGTGCCCCCCTTCGCAAAGCCTGGGCAGAGGATAGATGTAAACATCGCTACTGTTGGCGCGGCGGAGAGTTTAAGAGGTGGCAACCTAATTTTAACCGAGCTACGTGGTATCGATGGTGAGGTTTACGCTCTAGCTCAAGGATCATTGACGGTCACAGGTATTGCCGTTGACGCGGCAGGTGCCGAGGTCAATATTGGTGTTCCAACCTCGGGAAGAATTCCAAATGGAGCAATCCTTGAACGATTGGTTCCAACTTCTTTTCAGGACGCCCCGCAAATCGTTCTTAATGTTCGTAACTCTGACTTTAGCACTACAAATACAATAACTAATACTATTAACGATACTTTTGGTCCCGGAACGGCCAGTTCTGTTGACGGAGTTTCTATTGCGGTTCGAGCGCCAGAAGACCCTAGCCAAAAAGTAGCCTTTCTGAGCGAGATTGAACAATTAGATGTAGATCCAGGGGCTCCGGTAGCTAGGGTAGTAATAAATTCACGGACAGGGACGGTGGTCATAAATAACTCAGTGCGGGTCGGCCCTGCAGCTGTATCACATGGCACTTTAATGGTTCGAGTAACTGCGTTAAATGAAGTGGTGCAACCTAATCAGTTTGGAGCGGGTCAGACGGCGGCGGTAACAAATGCGGATATTCAAGTTACAGAAGATGATTCAAACATGTTTGTTTTTGAGCCGGGTGTTGAACTTCAGGATATTGTTGATGCTATGAATCAAGTTGGAGCTTCTCCGTCAGCACTGATAGCAATCTTGGATTCATTAAAAAAAGCGGGCAGCTTGAACGCAGAGCTGGTGATCATCTAATGGCTGATTTTAATCCTTTAGTTACTAGTAGTTTCGATATTCAGGGCGTGTCGAAGCTTAGCGGTTTAGCCTCAAGCGGAGGAATGCAGCAAGAAGCTGCAGTTGAAACGATAGCAAAAGAGTTTGAGTCGCTTTTCTTTAACTTGATTGCAAAATCTATGAGCGATGCGACTGACACATTGAAGAGTGGCTTGTTTGATACAAGAAATATGGATCTATTCCAGGAATTACTATTTACAGAAATTAGCAGAGATATGTCTTCGAGAAATGGTTTAGGTGTGGCTGAATGGCTTAAGTCGATTCAAGGGCTTGATGCCAAAGTTACTGAGCTGGATAAATCGGTGTAGTGGACCGGGAGTGTTTACATGGCCGACATTTTAAGTATAGGTGCAAGTGCTGCGCAGCTTTATAGGCAGGCTCTTTCAACTGTAAGTAACAATATTGCAAACCTCAACACAGAGGGTTATTCGAAGCAAACGATTGAATCTACGGAGAATATGCCCTCAAAGCGCGGGGTCTATTACGTCGGTACTGGTTCAACCATCCAACGAACCTCTAGAGCGCATGATGAATTTGCGGAAGCAAACTTAAGAACTGCTCAAAGTGACCTTGCGAGTCAAGATCCAATTATCAAGCATACAAATAAAATTCTAAATTACTTGGGCTCGGAGACTACTAGTCTCTCTTCTGCTTTCGATAAATTTTTCTTCTCCCTTTCACGTTTAACATCAGCCCCCTACAACGCGACGTTACAACAGGACTTTATGGCAAATGCAGAATATGTCGCCGCACGCTTTGGCTCGACAAGTGCAGAGATGGGGCAGGTAGATTTGGATGTAAAAAATGAGCTTCAATCTGAAATAGATAAGCTTAACGAATATGCTGAAAAGCTTGGAGCTCTTAACTTAAATTTAGTAAAGCATTCTGATGAGTCTCAGCAACCTTCAGCTCTCGTTGACCAAAGAGATCATTTGATGTTGCAAATGTCAAAATTAGCAAAGATTGACTTTGATTTGGATACGGCTGGCATTGTATCGGCTAAATTTGAGGGTAGTAGTAAGAATACCGTTTTTATTGATCGTTTGGGTTCTACTAAAATTGGTGTTCAGTACTCTGGGGACTCAACTAATATTGTATTTGATCCTTATGGTAAATCTCTGAACGTGGGCTCAGTGCAAGGCGGCAGTATCAGTGGCCTTGTCAATCTTAGGTCCAATATAGTCGAACCTCTCCGTGCCGACATTGATATTATTGTCTCTACATTCGTTAACGAGGTGAACAAAGTTCATGCCGGTGGTTTGACTCAGGACGGGAAAATAAACCAAGAACTATTTAGGATGAAGCCAGAGTATACGGTCACAAAACCGGATGGCTCAATAAACGACGCCGCGCAAGTAACAGTTAGCGGGTCGCAGGAAAAATCGAAAGTTTTAGATATAACTTGGAATTCTGACAAGAACAGTTGGCTGATATCTGATGGATCCGTTCAAACTTTACTGAGTCCGAATTTAGGAGATCAATATTCGTTTAAGTACGAAGACTTAAGCGTGGTCTTTAAAGAGCCACCGCTTTCGGGTCAAACGTATCAAGTTTCTTCAGCCAGCCGCCCAGCGGACAGTGTAGAACTAGCCATACAAAGTATTGATCAGATTGCAACATCTAATAGACTTATTATTGAGTCTGCGACAACTAATACGTCGACTGCGACTGCTGGCATAGATTTNGGATATAAGGTATCACCACCCACGCCAACAGGTGCTGTGAACATGGCGCAAGGGATACCAAATTATGGCAATGTGGTTTTTGAGGCAAGTGGCGTTACGCCGTCAGTCGTAATACCTTCTGGCAATTATAATTTTGAGATGGAATTTGATGCTACGACTTCTTCGGACTTTTCGGTTCAGGTTCTCACATCCGATAAAAACCATATAGTGGGAAAGGCGCTTACTAACACCGAAATATTAGCCCTAAACAACGAACAATTCTTTAATAAGTCTAGCAGGTATNACAATGGATATTTGAATAAGGCCGGGACAAATGCCTTTCTAGACTCAGGTCTTAAATTGGGTAACTTTAATACCAATGAGCTGACTATTACTGATATTCCGTTG